>NVXU02000025.1 GCA_002734065.2 Fluviicola sp. | reverse complement strand
TTTCTACCCAAATATAGGTTCCATTATTTCCAGTAGCGTCCACATACCACGAGTCACCTTGTGCTTGAGGGCCATTTAAATAAGGCAAGGCGCCAAGGTTGAAGTTTCTGCCATTATTCAGTGGCATTGCACCTCCTCCAGCAATCCAATAGGCTGCTCCGGCATCAAAACTCTCAGAATAGGGAAAGGTGTTGACTAAAAGTTGGTTGACATTAATGGAAGAAGCTAGCGTATCATTTGGTAAATAACTATCTCCAACTAAGGAGGTGTAGGAATTGAAATTGTAAATCCCAATTGTGGACATGTCAAAAGTACCAGGAAAGGTATAGCTTACAGAAGATCCAGCAGGGATTGGCCCAGGCACAGTGCCAGTGAGAGTTGTCGTGACAGCTCCCGTTATTTCAGAAGTAACGGGGATATTTGTTAAAGGGCCGCAGCTGTAATTGTGAACTTCAACGGTTACTACTTGATTGGCAGAAAAAAGACATCCAATATTGACAGGGTCTATGTAGGAAATGATTCCAGCGTCAGGACCATCTATTATTTCAACATTATCGAAAGAAAATTTATAATAATCAGGATAAGTAGGATTGCCATAATAAGGCCTGCCATAAAACCTCAATTTAACACAAGCTTGTCCAGCAAGAACGCAAAGGTCGCTTTGGTAGTTGGTCCAAGTGTCAACAGGATTCGTATAACTATTTCTCCACCAATTCGTTCCATTGTACCAGTTAGGAGTTGAGCCATTACCTAGTTGCGTCCATGTCGCCCCTCCGTTTAAACTATATTCTACACGAAAGAAATCAGAAGAATGCAATGAGTGTTTCAGGTCAACAAATAAATGAGGATTGGACAGTGCAGAGAAATCAAAGAGAGGACTTTCCACCCAAATATAGGTGCCATTATTTGATAAAGAAGTCTCAACATACCAAGAGTCTCCTTCCCCTTGAGGGCCATTTAAGTATGGAATAGCACCATGATAAAAATTTCGACCGTTATTATTGGGGGGTGTTTGTCCTTCTGCGTGCCAGCCTCCTTCAGTACCGTTAAAATTCATGGAATAGGGATAGGTAATGACAAGTTGCTGCCTTGAACTATATAATGTGTCATTCCCTAAATATTCATCAGTTGCCAAGGTTGTATAGGAAAGAAAATCATAAACGGCTTCAGCGCTCATGTCGATTGTTGTAGCAAAAGTGAAATTGGCGGATGCACCAGGAGCCAAGGGTCCAGGAAATGTACCAGTAAGCGAGGCGACAATACCGCCACTTACATTACATACAATGGGGATGTTTGAAACAGGGAAGAACCCAAAATTAGTGATCTCAACAGTAACCTGTTCAGTTGCTGAAAATGTCGGACTCGCACAAAGCCTGTATGCTGGATCAATGAGAGCCGTCACTCCAACATCAGGGTCACTGTAAATAGTAATGTCGTCGATGTACCAATATTGGCCTGCTAAACTATTGTCCCAATATCGAAACCGCACCCGAACATCTGCCTGATTGGCAGCAAATGCCGTAATATTGAGCGTTGTATCTTGTGGGATAGCCAAAGATCCTCGGGTTAATTTTTCATAATCGATTAAAGTATTCCAAACGGTACCACCGTCATTTGAAATTTCAATATATCCATGTGTTGATTCAATTCCGTACCAATGATGTTGGTAGTTCATGTAAACGGCTGTTCTTCCACTACAATCCAAAGAAGGAGTGTTCAGTGTTGATTCATTCGGGGTAACACCAGCACCCAATAAAGCATCATCAAAGACGCCGTAAAATGTTCCACTTGTGGACCCAAACGCTGGAGCATTTCTAACTGACCAAACAGCAGTACCTTGAATTGCATTTGTTGTCCAACCCGGAGGAATAGACCCTGAGTTAAAGTATTCTTGAAGGATGATGTCAGCATGAGAATAGAATGCTGAGCACATCAAAAGAAGAGATGCAATTATATTTCTGTAATAGCCTTGATTCATAAGTACCGTCAAATATACGTTATTGTTCGCTGATTTGCAATAAATTAGCTTGCCGTTTTTTTTCATCTTGCACTGCTAAATTATAGTTTGTAAATAGGGAAGAATTTCTGATGATATTTTTTCTCTTTTAGGAAACCGTTTTTAAGACATTGATAGATATTAAAAAAAGGTGTCGAATTAACCCGAAAGACAAACACTCAAAAAGAGTCAATTTCTCAAAAAGTACCGGCTTTTCGCAAAATTCAATTGAATTTTGCGAAAAATCGGCATTTTGACATCTTTTTTAAAAACAGGCAGTTGTTTTATTTACTCCATAAAGGGATGTATTTTACCTTAGTGTTTAGCAACATTACTCGAACCCCCAAGAATTACTTCACAGGTTGAATAACGATTCTTTTTTCTAAATAAAGAATACTGTCAGCACCATAGTAATACAAGAAATAGATTCCAGGAGTAGCGTCTAGATTAATCGTCATTGCAGAATTTTTGATTTCATCTGTAAAGATTAGCCTTCCTAAATTGTCTCGAACTTGGACAATGCCTTCAACGGGTGTTTCAAATTCAATTTTAAACGTTCCTGAACTTGGATTTGGAGACAACACCAAAGAATTGCTCAATATTTCTGAAAGACCAACTCCCGACTGAATTGTGAAATTTGGAGTAATGTCATTATAGTCCGTAGCAGAATTGTCCATTACAATTTTAATTCTTGCTTGGGTTGTTGGGGTAGAGGGAACAATCCATTCATAGGTAACGACTGTACCAGCCGTATTCCCAGTAGATGGAATGTCTAATTGAATGGTATTCCAAGTGGAACCAGCATTATCCGAAAAAGATAAATCCCAATTAAGCAATGAATGACTAATCGCGATTTGCCATTCGATTATAACCGTGTCACCAGGGTTATAGACTTCTCCGCCAGTAGGATTATTGAGGTTAACATGGGCGTTCAATTGAAAAAAGGAAGTTAGCCCAATAAAAGCGATTAAGATAATATTTTTCATGATTGTGGAAGGTTACGTTAAATATGGGCACAAATATATGTCATTAAGACAACATTGGCAAAAGTTAATAATTGAACAGTTTCTGCGTGACCTCTTAGATAGAAAACAAAAAAACTTTCCTTCCGGAAAGCTTTTTGTGACGCAAAACGGTAAGAAATCAAACCAAATTTTGGAGGATTTTATTTACAGTAAAAAGATGATTGAACACTAAATTTGATTAACGTATGATTAAATAATGCGCTTGACAATACTGATTGTTATCTGATTCATAATTACAGGTATTATCATTACTCCGATAAGAGTCGGTTAAAATTAATTCAGATTGAGTTGTTTCGACTAAAATATCATTGTTTTGATTCTTGATGATTATATTACTATTGTCGTCATATTTTATAATACAATTTTCTAATCGTTTATTTCGTTCAAAAAAGCCTAAATCACTTCTTTCTCCAAAATAACTTATGTAATTGGCGAGCAAATTATTCCAAGACAATTCTAGTGATAGTAAATGACCTTTTTTATCATATTCTTCTTTACTTCTAAGCATCCAATCTCCCTTCTCTGCATTGAAACAATAATGCTCCACTTTTTTTAGTTCTCCATTTTTATGTTTTGAACTCTCTGTTTTAAGGTTGACAAATGGACTCCAAGTTCTTCCATAACCTTTGTTTTCAACTAAACCTATATGATACCTAAATTCAAAATACATTTCAAAAGGATAACCTATTGAATAATCAAACCTATTTGAACTTAAGAATAAACTATGACGCAAACTGTGATAAGAAATAGTTTTTCTTTTATAAACTGATTTGGTTGAATAACTTTCTATGATAGGTGAACAATCTTCCTTCTTTTGATATTTCTGACTAAAGCCACTAAACCCATAATAGTTAATTGCATCAGAATTATTGAGTAACTCAACATTCAGTAAACTGTCATGTTTATAGTTAACAGATTCTATTAGTGAATGAAACTTATAGTAGGGAAGAAAAAAGGATGTATCTTTTCCACACGGATGATAATTACATCCAGTATATATCCCGTCAAATTTTAGAACATTCAAAGAATCATTTAATTTGAAATATTTTTTTGTTGTAACAATGGGTTCGTAATAATCACCCCAATAGCTATAATAATCTACTTGAGATAGTACATTCTTATTAAAAGAAATTACTTGATTTAGATTTATATCATAATTATAAATAATGGAAGTACTTGAATCAATGTGATTAGTCCCAGACTCTCTGTAGATAATTCCATTGGAGGTTTTAATACCTGACCCACGACTTTGAATAAGAGTGTCTTTAATCATTGACTTAAATCGATAGTATATTGACCCTAATTTATTATTGTTTTCTTCTATGATAATCTTTTCAGGTTTATAATCTTCTGAAGCCATTCTAATCATAACACTTTTAAAATAATCTGTATTGTCATCTGACTGATCTTTTTTAGGATATGTTATCCCAATAGACATTATTGACATAGTTTCAACAAACCCTAGACTATCTAATGTGTATTTTCTAAAATGCCCTGATAATTTAACATATTCAATTTCTTTATTCTCTCTTATACTCGAAAAATGAGTATATCCACCCATTCCTGTAATTTCAATTGGCTCATATAAATTAAACAGTAATGTTTTTACCTCTTTCTCTTTTGCCCAATTTCGAAAGATATGTGTATTAAAAAACCAAGGCAACGTTTGAGAAACAGAAACACCTGAAATGGAAATAAAAAGAAAAATCAGTAATACCTTTAGCATACATAGTAGTATAACGAATTACAACGTAAATGTTACATTATTTCTATAAAAAGGCACTTTTCCAACGAACCCTAAACGTATAGTTCAAACTTTTTAAAAACCAGAAACCCTTGAAAATACTAGGCTGTTGAAGAGAAAAAGCCAACCCTAAGCGGATTGGCTTTACTTGTGACCCCGTCAAGATTAGCTTCCACTACGTTCCAGTGCTTTCACTTCTTCCTCGAAGAAGCTTCAGGTCAAACAAGTTTGAATTGTCGGGAAACAAAAAAGCTTTCCTTACAGAAAGCTTTTTGTGACCCCTACAGGAAGAAATTCAAACTTTTTGGAAGATTTTTCAAAAGTATTAGAATTTGATTTTTCATAGTAAATATAATGAGTAATTATAATTTAACCTCCCAATTAATATCCTTCATCCGCTCTGCTACAAAACGTAACGAATCAAGTACATCACTATCTTTTGGTAATTCTCCGAACACTAAATTTTTAAACGAGCCATTATAACTATCTTTTAAAATTTCCCAAATGCTTTCTACATCATTAAATATTAATGATTCATAAGGGTGATGAACTAACCAACTGTTATCAGTTTTAAAACTTTCAACATCATCTTGTGCTACTTTTAAAAGCATTGCTTCAAAATCTGTCGAATTGAAAAAATCTTTAACTGAATCTTCTTTCAATAATTGGTGAATATCGTATGTGTGTCGCACTTTATTTTTTAAATCTTCTTCAGCATTCTCACCATATGAAAAACGAACCAAACTCATTATTTTCTCACAAATAGTCCGTGTTACATCCAATACTTGAACTTCAAAGGGTAGAAGGTCATATTCTATTGCTGTATCAAGTTGGTTTGTTTCTTCCAGCATGTCATAAATATACGAGTTTATGTTTTGTGTGTGATATGGTTCATATCTCCCAAGCCAAGTTGTTTCCACAATAATTACATCTCTAACTTGACCGAAAGAGCCTTTGAATAGCTTATCGTAATTGTATGCTATTTTTCTAATCATTCCCATTTTATGGGTAATATTATCAACATCTACCTCCTCTATTTTAGCAGCAACAACTTTGGTGATTTTCTTTAGCTTATTTTTTAATTGATTCCCAGATTCACCATCTTTTCGCAAAACTACTAAATCAATATCTTCCGAAAAACGCTCAATAATGCCAAAGCATTTAGCAAGGGCAGTCCCCCCTTTAAAAACAGTTTCTTTTCCTATTTCATGATGAAAGATTGTGTGCAAAGCCAAGGTAACCCAATAATCTTTTTCTATATAGATATCAGAAATTTCCATTTTTTGTGCTGTAAACCTTACGGCCTGTTTAAATAAATCTGGATTCTCGTGTAGGTTCATATTATATTCCAATTTCTTACTGAAGACAGAACCTTGTCTGCTCCTGATATTTTATATTTTGTGATAGGGTTTAATGTATTTTGTAACACATTAATAAAAGATGTTTCTTTTATTTCTTCTAATAACGCTCCTAACAGCGCTCTTGTAGAAGGAGGGTATTTTAATGCTAATCGAACTATGGTTGATTTGTCTTTGTCTGACAGTTCTTCTAGGATAGCCAGAAATCGAGTACAAGAAGAGATGATGGAAGCATCAGGGATTTTTTTAATATATCTTATGGCATCTAAAACCTGTAATAACGGAATATTTTCTTTCGTAATGGTGTTTTTTTGCTTGATGAAAGAAATTGTAAAATACTTTCTTTTAAAAGCAGTACGAACTTCATTTTTACCAATTTGTATGGTATTACTAACTTGTCTGGTTAATCCTAGTTGATTATATAAGCTATATCCAGTTAGATATCCGACTGTTTTTCCATCAACTTCTAATAAATCTTTTACAATCTGATATTGTTGAGGTTGTAATGTTCCAAATACACTTGTTTCAGGTTTATAAAATTTACCTTTAGCTAGCTTAGTTATTCTTCCAGAGACAGCCATCCGGTTGAGTGCTTTAATGATGGCTTCCTTATTCTTCACCTTACTAACAAAGTCAGTATAGGTGAATACATATCCTTTTGGGAGTCGACTAATCGTATATAGTATGTAATCAGTAGTTTTCATTATTATTCATTCGTCTTGCAAATATAGCAATTTGTCCAGTTTATTCTAGTTAAAACTGGACAAATATTACAATTTAAGTGTGTGGAAAATGAAAGATTCTCAATATTGGGTCACAGCCTGCTCTAACGTTTGCCTTTTAAGAAGTTACAATTCCCCTATTAAAAATTAATTTATTCAGGTTTGTGTTTAAGTATTTGTTTTTCCTGTTTTATCTATGTTTGTAAAATGAAAAGAAAACAATACCATCCTTCCGTTAAGCTTGCGGTTGCTCTAAAATTAGAACATGAATTTCTTTCTGCTGACTTTATCAAATCCATTGCTCCTTCAACGACTCATGGTTGGAAAGGATTTAAAAATGAGCATTTAGTTGGACATGAGTTTGCCCGTACCATAGATGAAAATTTAACCGATATTCAATGGTATTACGATTATTCTAGTCAGCGTGACCGAAAAATGATAAAATCTTGTTTGTTGGTCAAGCATTTTTTTGTCAACACTTTCTCTAAGAAAGACCTTCAAAAAACATTGCGAGAGAATAAGCATAAAGTGGTTGGTTTAATTGATGGGCTGATTAATAAATCTGAACTTAAACTCAAGACAATTTGTAAAATTATTGGTGTTACCGTAAATACTTTTCATAACTGGAAACATGAAGTTTTGTTTAAATGCCATTCTTCTGTTTTGAATTTATGCCCGAAAAGACATCCGCTTCAAGCGACCAGTCAAGAGGTTGGTATTATGAAGAAATTATTAACGGATCCGTTGAAATTACATTGGAGTATTGCCTCGATTCAAGGATATGCAATCAAACATAAGCTTTGCTATTTTGCTGTTTCTACGTGGTATAAATACAATAAGTTGTTAATGATTCGGAAAGGCTTGTTCAAGACAGGTAAGAAACCATCTTACTCACCACTTCGTGCCGCTTACGTGAATGAGATTTGGCATGCCGATATTACCGTGTTTAAAACCTTGGATGGTATCCGTCATTTTATCTATACGGTAAAAGACAACTTTTCCAGAAAAACCTTGGCTTGGAAACTTGCAAGTAAAGTTTCTGCTAATATTAGAATGGAAACCATTAAAGATGCTCTTGAGTTTACTTTTGGCAGCAAAGCACAAAGTTCACTTCGATTGATTACAGATGGTGGTCCTGAAAATGTAAACGCAACTATAAGAGAATTCACAATAAAAGCAGGTCAGAATTGTCAGGTTGATATTAACCATCAAATTGCTTTAAAAGATATTGAACAGTCTAACTCTATGGTTGAAGCTTCTTATCTTACGTTAAAATCAAGGTATCTCTACACCAAACAGATTCATAACGGAGATCAACTCTTAAAAGAACTAGAATTCTTTTTTGAAGATCATGACAATGTAAAACCACATTATGCTCATAAGATATATACGCCTAACGAGGTCTTTTATGGAGCTGATCCTAACATCTCTTTGTCCGAAGTGTATGCTGTTGCCAGACAAAAACGCCGAGAAGTTAATAAAATCAGTAATTGTGGGGTGTGTTAACCGAGAATGACTATAATTTGCTAACTGATACAAGTAAAATTATTGTTTCTTAATGGATAGCCACAAAAAAGAAAGCCTCATTTGAGTTCCTTTTCCAAGATGTCTTGTAAGTCTTGCTTAGTCAGAGTTTTCGTTATAACGAAAGATTTGTATTAGAATTTCGTAGAGAACGCTGTCCGCAAGGAATTATCTATAATCGAGATAAGGGTAGAGTTCAAACCTTTGAAGTGAATTCGTTTTTCACTGTAATCCCAGAAATAGCAAGGCTTGTAGCGAAAATGAAAAACGGCAATTCACTCAATTTAGAGCAAATCGCCGCTTTGGTGACCCTGACAAGATTCAAACTTGTAACCGCTGGAGCCGAAATCCAGTGCGCTATTCAGTTGCGCCACAGGGCCTTTTTTGGACTATGAAGCAACTAAACATTTCTAGCATTAGCTGAATCACAAGACCTTACTGATGCAAATCTAACAAGCTTGTCCATATTTGCCAAGAAAAACAAATAAGAAAGCGAATAATTGTAAAAAGAAGAGCAAAATCGTGTGATTTAGTACTTTTACCATTCAACAATGAAAAAAATTCTAGGAATATCTGCATTTTATCATGATTCTGCCGCTGCTATTGTTGTAGGGGGAGAAATTATTGCGGCGGCCCAAGAAGAGAGGTTTACACGAAAAAAACACACGCCTGACTTTCCGGAAAACGCAATAATCTATTGTTTAGAAGAAGCAGGGTTGAGTATTGATGAACTTGACGCAATTGTTTTTTACGACAAACCTTTCATTAAATTCGAACGCCTTTTAGAAACCTATTATTCATTCTCTCCAAAAGGCATCTTCTCGTTTTTAAAAGCAATTCCTGTTTGGATTAAAGAGAAATTGTTCTTGCGAAAAATGATTATTGATGGACTAAAAGAAATAGAGAAATTTGACAAGAAAAAAGTTAACCTCCTTTTCACAGAACACCACCTTTCTCATGCTGCAAGTGCATTTTTTGCTTCTAATTTTAAAGAATCTGCTATTTTAACCATAGACGGCGTTGGAGAATGGTGCACATCAGCGATTGGAAAGGGAGAAAAAAATAGCATCGTTTTTGAAAAAGAACTCCATTTCCCCCATTCTGTTGGACTTCTTTACAGCGCTTTTACATATTATCTCGGCTTTACGGTTAACTCTGGCGAATACAAGGTCATGGGACTCGCTCCATACGGAAATCCAGACTCTGAACAAACGAAGCAATTCATCGAACTTATAAAAACCAAGTTGATTGAAATCAAGGAGGATGGTTCTATTTGGATGGACCAGTCTTACTTTAATTATCTCACAGGTCTTCGAATGATTAAGGAAAAGAAATGGGAAGCTCTTTTTGATTTAGCAAGACGTGATTCTGAAAGCGAGTTGGAGCAAAGTCATTGTAACATGGCCTATGCAATTCAGCAAGTGACAGAAGAAATTGTGATTAAAATGGCCCGTGAAGCGAAAAGAATTGCACCGTCAGACAACCTTTGCTTAGCAGGTGGAGTTGCTCTGAATTGTGTAGCAAATGGAAGACTGCTTCGGGAGAAAATATTTAAAAACATCTACATTCAAACGGCTTCCGGAGATGCTGGAGGGGCATTGGGAGCGGCTCTTTCGATTAGTTTTATGTATTACGGAGAAGAAAGAAGCTTGACCAACGATTTTGATGCGATGAAGGGCTCTTATTTGGGTCCAGAGTTTTCTGACAAGGAAATAATAGCAATGGCGAAGAAGCAAAAAGCAGCATTCTCCAAACAGGAAGATTTTAGTTTGTTAGCGATAGAAGTTGCAAAAAAAATTGCAGAAGGAAAGGTAGTTGGCTGGTTTCAAGGAAGGATGGAATTTGGTCCTCGCGCTTTAGGAAATAGAAGTATTTTAGGAGATGCAAGCAACCCTGAAATGCAGAAAAAAATCAACCTTAAAATTAAATACAGAGAAGGGTTTAGGCCCTTTGCTCCGTCTGTACTGGCTGAGGATGCAAGCAAGTATTTTGACCTTGAAGAAGAATCACCGCACATGCTACTGGTCGCTCCAGTAAAGGAACACAGAAGGTTGCAACTTCCAGAGGACTACCACGAATTGAATTTAAAAGAGAAGCTGTACTGCCAACGTAGCGATATTCAAGCAGTAACACACCTAGATTTTTCAGCGAGAATTCAAACGGTACATAAAGACACCAACCCAAGGTATTGGGAGCTTATTAATGAGGTTAAAAAACAGACTGAAAACGGACTGGTACTGAACACAAGTTTTAACGTGAGGGGAGAGCCGATAGTTTGTTCACCGTATGATGCTTATAGATGTTTTATGAGCACAGAAATGGACGTGTTAGTCATCAATGATTTTCTTTTTATCAAGGAAAAACAAATTAATTTTGAGGATAGAGATTCTTGGAAAACACGATTTAAAAATGATTAAACAATGAGCTTTTTAAACGAATTATGGCGATTTCTGAAGCACAGAAAAAAATTTTGGTTAGCACCAGTGATTATTGTATTACTACTCATCGGGTTGCTAGTTGTTTTTAGTAGTGGTTCTGCGATTGCGCCATTTATTTATTCATTATTTTAATCCAAGAAGAATGAAAAAAAGCAACCCTTCTAAAACCGTCCTAACCATCGTTGTTGGATTTATAGGCGTTTATTTTTTGACAAAAATGAAGTGGCCTTTGACTATAGCTACAGTTATCGGCTTGACCGGTGTTCTTTCTTCTTATTTAAGTGAAAAGATTGACTGGCTATGGATGAAAATTGGTTGGGTACTCAGCTTTATCGTTCCCAACATCATTCTAACGATAATCTTTTTCTTTTTCCTCTTCCCAATCTCTATTTTGTACAGAATTTTCAGAAAAGAAGACCCATTTAAAATAAAAAGACAAAACGAGTCTTTATATGTTTCGGAGCAGAAAGTTTTTGAGAAAGAATCTTTCGAAAGAATGTATTAAGGAATCAAATATCTTGCTGTTTTGCTCGTTCATAAGAGTGTAAAAATATTTAAAATGCGACTACTTATTTTATTTACTATCATTTCTTTCTCGTCTTTTTCACAAATCGGAATGGGACAATGGCGTTTTCACATGCCGTCAAAATTGGCCATCGATGTGATTGCCTTAAGCGATAGGGTTTTTGTTGCCTACCCAACCGGTCTAGGTGAATATGAGTATTCTTCCAAGGAGATAAACACTTGGGATGCGGTTAATTCGTTATCAGACATCACCATTTCTTGCTTAGGCTATTCTTCATCAACAAACTCTGTTTTTGTGGGATATGACAACGGAAACGTAGATAAAATACGCAACAATAAACTGACTAACATTCCGGCAATTAAGTTAGCGCAAGTACAAGGTTCAAAAAGAATCAACAAAATAGTTGAGTACGGCGGATTCATGTATTTCGCAACTGGGTTTGCTATTGTGAAAATTGACCCGATTAAAGATGAAGTAAGAGATACCTATTACCCAACAAATGGTAATAGCGCCATCCTTGATGTTGCCTTTAAAAACGATTCGATTTATGCGATAACAGAACAAAGAATGTATGTGGGGGCAATAAACAACATTGCGCTAGCAGACCCAGCACAATGGTATGAAGACGTAAGGGTTCCTGTGATTGTAAGCAGTTCTATTCACTATGCAGAGGTTGAAACAGTGAACGACAGCCTTTTTTTACTGCTTAAAGTTGATGGTTATGGTTTAGATACGCTTTATCAAGTTCTCAACAACCAAATAGTGCCGCAAAATCAAGGCTTTACAGTCGAAATTAATTCTATAGTAGAAGTAAATAACCAACTGGCAATTAATTATTTCCCAGGAACATTACTTTATGATGCTGACTTGTTGGGACTATCGGTGCTTACTAATTATTCGTCAGGAGATGCCCCAAACTTAAACTCATTGAGTTATCGAAACGGGACATATTGGCTGGCAGACAACGATATTGGCTTGGTGGAATACAAAAGTGACGGGAGTAGCCAAGCTATTTTAATTGAAGGCCCTCCAGTTTCAGACGCGTTTAAACTGTATTGGAGCAAGGGACAGTTAGTCGTTTCTGCAGGTGGACTTACAGGTGTTTCCCAGACATATAACAACAAAGGCATTTATGTTTTTGAAGACGAAAAATGGACAGCAATTAACCAAGACAATCAAACAAAATGGGCAACAGCAAACATTTGGGACTACCTTTCGATAAGTATAAATCCAGTAAACGAAGGTCAAATTGCAGTGGGAACATTCTCTGAAGTTCCTCTTTCTATTACTAACACTTCAGGAGTTGTTACTGACACATTCACTATAAACAACTCAATTTTAGAGCCAACAAACCCGCTTATTCAGGAAGCACTTATATCTGATTTAAAGTACGACGAGCAAGGAAATTTGTGGATGCTAAACGGGTACTCTCTGAATCCTTTAAAAGTTTACACGAAAGATAAACAGTGGATAGAGTTCCCTATAAGTAGTGCTGTAACGAATAAATTTATGTATGACATTAACATTGATTACAATGGAAACAAATGGTTTGCACTGAGAGATGGAGGTCTTTATGGATATAATGATAATGGAACCATTACCAATACAAGTGATGATAAATTCGTTTATTTAAACACAGGAGATTTTTCCGGAGCTTTACCTTCTAATAATGTCAATGCAATTGCGGTTGATTTTGACAATGAAATATGGATTGGGACAGACAATGGTTTTGCTGTTCTTTATAATTCTGAAGGATCATTTGATGCTGCCCCAGGGGAATACAATGCGCAGCGAATTAAATTAGAATTTGAAGGAAATGTGGAGTATGTTCTCGGAGCAACAAGAATAACAGACATCGAAGTTGATGGTGCCAACAGGAAATGGTTTGCAACAGATAATTCAGGAATAATTTTGCTTTCTCCTGATGGTTTAGAGATTTTAGAGCATCATACTGTGGAGAATTCACCGCTTATTTCAAACAATGTGTTAGATTTAGCCTTGGATCAGTCAACAGGAGAATTATTTATTATTACTGACAAAGGATTGGTTTCATACCGCACTGACGCGACTTATGAAGACCCAGAATATAGCGACGTGGTCGTGTTTCCAAACCCTGCGAGACCTGAGTTTGACGGACCTATTACTATTCAGGGCATTCGTTACAATTCTGACGTGAAAATTACAGATGTTGCAGGTAAATTGGTTTATAAAACGACTTCAAATGGAGGTACAGCTACTTGGGACGGTAAAACCCTCGATGGAGAGCGCGTTTCGACGGGTGTTTATTTAATTTGGACGGCAGCAAACGAAGGCAAAGGTAGAAAAGTGGGTAAAGTTGTGGTTGTGAATTAACGAAGAATGAAAACAACAGATGATGCTATTTTTATTCACAGAAGTTCCTATTCAAGTTCCAGCCTATTAACAACATTCTTTACTAAAAAACACGGTCTTCAGAAGTTCATTTTTAAAGGAGGCAAGAAAAAGGCACATAATATTTTTCCTTTGGCTATCTCTGAAATAACCTATTACGGTAGAAATGAAGATTTACTTAACCTCACCAATGTTGAAAGCAAATTTCCACAGGAGCTACAATTTAACCCAATAAAATCTACTATCGCTTTTTTTGTGGTAGAATTGATTGATAAATGTTTGCAAAAAGGAGATAGTGATGAACGTTTATACTTTTTTCTAGAAAACACAATCATTCGATTAGAAGAAGCCCAACAATTGGAATTATTTCCTTTGGAATTTCTGATAGGATTCTGTGATAAGTTAGGAATTCGTCCGCTGTTAGAAGATAACAAAATGTGTTTTTTCAACATAGATTCTGGTGTTTTTCAGCATACTTCAAGCGACCAACTACGAACATTTTCAGGCGATGAGGTTGAGTTAATCAAGAACCTACTTAATCAAGAAGAAATTATTGAAGTACCACCCAAAAAGACTAGGACAGAGTCAATGAAAATTATGATAAATTACTTCAAAACGCACGTTTCGAGTCTTAAAAAACTAGATTCTTATGAGATATTAAAAGAAGTTCTGAGTTAAATCACTTCTTTTTAGGCTCCTTAATGAAAACATGTGTCAAGTTAAGGCTCTCCATCTCGTTCACTTTAAAGTCACGAACTCGTGCATTAACCATTACCGTATTATCATCTGTGTAAATTGGCATTATTGCCGCTTCATCAATGATAAGTTGGTCACACTTCAATAATAGTTCTGTTCTTTTTTCAGGATTTGTTTCTGCAATTGCCTTTTCAAAAAGAGCATCGTATTTAGCATTGTTAAACTTGAAACGATTCGAATAACTAGAATGATCATTTACATTACCACCATAAAGCAATAAAAGGAAGTTTTCTGGGTCTGGATAATCTGCTAACCAACCTTCGGCCCATATTTTTGCTTCTCCACTGAGAATGGCTTTATTTCTTTCATCAATCGTGACCAGCTTAATGTTCAATTTAACGCCTAAGTTCTTTTGCAATTGAGCCGCAATAGCAGAACTGTACTTGTGTGTTTTTGAACCTTCAACAGCATTTACATAGAAATCAATCTCTGGAAACCCTTTTCCGTTAGGATAACCGGCTAATTTCATCAAATTTTGAGCTTTAGGAACATTAAAAGTGTAACCAACAACTTTCTCTGTTGGGTAGTTCATCATTTTTGGGACAAAACCATTGTGCGATGCCCAGCCTTCTCCTTCAAGAGCAACATCAACTATTTCGTCTCTATTGATCGCTAAATTAAAAGCCTTTCTAACTTGGATGTTATTAAAAACACCTTCACCATCAGCCATACCTATATAACTAATGCTCATGCTAGATTCAGATTCTATTTTATGTTTAATATTTTTCCCTTCTTGTGCTTCTATAAGAGTGCCTAAAATATGTTCAACCTCTTCTACAGGAATTTCCAACACTAAATCAACTTCAGATTTTCTAAAGGCCAATAACTCACTTCGTTTATTTTCAGCATATGTCATTACAATACGTCCTAAGTATGGTAGTTGGTTGCCAAAATCATCTTTTCTCCAGTATTCACTATTCCTTTTCAAAACGATTTTGTCATCAGTAATAGACTCTAACTCGAAAGGTCCTGAACCAACAGGATGCTCTCCAATTTTGTCCCCATATTTTTCATAAACCTCTCTTGGAAAAATACCAAGACTTGAATGTGTAAGAATGTTTTCAAAACCAGCAAATGGTGAAACCAATGTGATTTCTACGGAGTTTCCGTTAATTATTTTTATTCCTGAAACACCTTCTTTTGGGAGAGATTCAGAAGAGTTGTCAAAAAACTCCTTAGCTCCCTTGATTCTTTTAACAAGTAGATAACTAATTTGGTTTAGCTCAAGATTAGAGCAAGCCATTTCTAAAGAAAATTTAACGTCTTCTGCTGTCAATTCATGTCTTTTCTTGCCTAACGCATCGTCTTGATGAAAAAGAATGCCTTTTCGAACCTTAAAAGTATAGACTGTCGCATCATCACTGACCGTGTAGCTCTCAGCAACAGCTGGAGTAATACCCATCGAGTTAACATCTATTTTTAAAAGTGGCTCATAAATTTGCGACACAAGCCTGGACGAATAATGATCTACAGACGAAATTGTTGCCAAAGAGTTAACTTTTTCAGCGGACATAAATCGGAAATCTCCTCCGTATTTTTTGCCTCCAATTGCAGTTAAATTGTCAACATCCACGGATTTCTCGGTGCAAGAAGTGAAAACGGCTCCCACGATTAGGGAAATGATAATTATTGGTAATCTCATAGCTTTGATATCAAATAAAGTATAAAGATAGAAAAATCTTCCTTTATTGAGCCTAAAATCCGACTTTCTCTCGAACTCTATCCAATACATCTCTAGCAATTACCCGCGCTTTTTTTGCGCCAGAAGACAAAGCATCTTCAATTTCAGTGGTGTTTTCGAGTAAATAAGCGTACTTTTCTCTTTGAATAGAGAATTTATTTAGAATAAATTCAAATAATTCTTGTTTCGCATGACCATAGCCAAAGCCTCCTGCTTCATACTTGTTTCGCATAGAAAGAACCTGCTCCTCATTGGCAAGAAGTTTATATAACGCAAAAATATTACAAGTATCTGGGTCCTTTTTGTCTTCGAGGCCTTTTGAGTCCGTTGCAATGGACATTATTTGTTTGCGCAACTTCTTTTCTGGCAAGAAAATATTGATAAAGTTATTTCTAGACTTGCTCATTTTTTCTCCATCAGTTCCAGGAATAAGCATGGTGTCTTTTTGGATTTTTGCCTGAGGAAGCACGAGAGTTTCACCCATTTTATTGTTAAAACGAGCAGCTACATCACGACTCATTTCTAAATGCTGCAATTGGTCTTTACCCACAGGAACAACTTCTGCATCATACAATAAAATATCTGCAGCCATTAAAATAGGGTAAGTAAATAAACCTGCGTTTACATCCTCTAAGCGGTCAGACTTATCCTTAAAACTCGTCGCCAATGCAAGTCGAGAGTAGGGATAAAAGCACATTAAATACCACGCCAATTCTGCGACTTCTGGGATGTCACTCTGCCGATAAAAAATTGTCTTTTCAGTGTCAAGACCAAAAGCCAGCCAAACAGCAGCAGTAGAAAGGGTGTTCTCTCGTAATTCTTTACCGTCCTTAATTTGCGTTAGTGAATGCATGTCAGCAATAAACAAAAAGGATTCATTTTTAGAATCATTCGCCAAATCTATTGCAGGGGAAATTGCGCCTAAAATGTTCCCGAGATGTGGCGTTCCTGTACTTTGTATGCCGGTTAATATCCTTGCCATTAATTTTGTTTTTAACAAATTTACTCATTTTACAATGATTTTTAAACAAGGGACTTGTACAACATAAGAATTGATTAGTTTTGACCTCATGAGAATTCTCCGCATATTTCTCTCCTGGCTTTGGAAGTTGTACTTTGGAATCTGTTTTTTGATTTCAACACTCATTTTCTATCCGATTATTCTCCCTTTCCTGTTTTCCGAGAAAAACAAAAAAAAATCATTTAAACTATTTGTCGCATGGAGTTGGTGCGTACGATTTTTTGGTTTTTACCCTGTTAAAAAAGTAATTGACAGTGAATTTCCAAAGGGCCCATTTGTTATCGTTGCTAACCACACTTCTTATTTGGACATTTTTCTATTGCCTTCTATCATGTCAAAACATCCGTTTTTATTCTTGGGGAAAAGCGAAATTCTCAGATATCCATTGATTAAGACCTATTTTAAACGATTAAACATCCCTGTTTATAGAGGGGGAGGCATCAAAGCTGCGAAAGCTTTAATTAGTGCGTCAAATGAAATAAAAAAAGGATGGTCTTTGGTTATTTTTCCAGAAGGAGAAATACCTAAAATAGAGCATCCGAAGATGATTCCCTTTATGGACGGAGCTTTTCAACTAGCCAAGAATGCAAAGGTTCCAATCGTTCCAATTACGTTTTTGAATAATTACAAGCGTTTTTCTGACCCAGAAGAAGTTACGGGACCTGCTGGACCCGGAATTTGTAAGGTGTATATTCATCCGTTTATTTCGGCAGAAGAAGTTACAACTATAGGCAAAGAAGAATTAAACAAAAAATGTTTTGACATTGTGAACGGGCCAATAATTGAGCATTTTCCGAATTTATAATTACTAATTGCTTACTTTTGCTTCAATGAAAATAGAAGAAAGCACCATAGATCACATTGCTCACCTTGCTCGTTTAGAGTTTGAAGGAGATAAAAAAGTGGAAATCGGCGAAGATTTAGAACGCATCATTTCTTTTATGGACAAGTTGCAAGAAGTTGACACGGAGAATGTGGAGCCACTTGTATTCATGACCAATGAAATCAATCGCTTGAGAGAAGACGTGGCAAAAGTAACTGTTACGCAAGAGCAAGCACTTAAAAATGCGCCAAAGAGAGACTCAGATTATTTCAGAATTCCAAAGGTGTTGATTAAGTAGGGTTTCAATGAATTAATGTTTCAATGTTCTAATGATTCAATGAATCCCATTGTAGGTTACACACATGAAGTAGTTGTTCGAGTTAGATTAAATCCTTAAATCCTTAAATCCTTAAATCCTTAAATCCTTAAATCCTTGAAACATTAGAACATTGAATACTTAAATCATCGCTCCTCTAACCGCGGAAATTGCGGATTCATTTCTTTTAATGTTTTTAATAAAATTTGTGCAACGGCATATAACTTCGTCCAGTTTTTATCAGAAGGAATGATGTGCCATGGAACGTCATTGCATTTTACAAAAAGTGTTTCGTAAACCTCCATAAACTCGTTCCAATGCTTTCTCGTTTCCCAATCTCCATCGCTGTGTTTCCAGTTTTTTGAAGGTGTGTCAATCCGCTCTTGTAATTTTACCCCTTGCTTTTCAAAACTAACATTGAGGTAGCATTTTATGATTCGCGTTCCGTTTTCTTCGAGATGTTTTTCAAATTGATTGATTTGCTCATAGCGTTGTTCAATTGTTGCGTCGTCTAAAGAGCCATACACCGAAGGAACCAAAACGTCTTCATAATGAGAGCGATTAAAAACTGTAATCATCCCTTTTGCAGGTGTTTTCGGGTGAATTCTCCACAAGAAGTCATGCGAAAACTCGTGCTCCGTTGGTTTTTTAAATGAGTGAACATTGACCCAAGCAGGACTTACCATTTTAAAAAGATGGCGCGTCAACCCATCTTTTCCAGAAGCATCCATTCCTTGAAAAATGAGTAAGATACTTTGCTTTTTTTCGGCATATAATTTATTGATGTATCCGTAAATTTCTTCCAAGAGAAAAACAGTATCCTCCTTGATAGTGATTTTGTTCCAGTCTGGATTTCCTTTCGGATTATTCTTTGCTAATTCTCCCATGCTCCTATTTTAGTACGATATAGACGGGCAAGTGATCCGAGTAGCCACCGTAGTATTTGCGCCCTCCGTAGGTTGCACTTGGTTTTTGCCCTCCGTCTTTGTAAGTGAAAATCAATTTGTTTTCTCGAAGAATTTCAGCGTCTTGGTTCTTAATTCCTAATCCAGATTTATGGTCATAAATGGCTTGAGAAATGATAATTTGGTCCAAAACTGACCATTCTCTTTGGTGCACAGCCGTTCCTTCATCGTTTTGATGTTCGTCAAAAAGCAGGTTGATTAAATCGCCCTCCTTTTCATAGCCGGCTTCTTTTGCTCGAAGAACAGTTTGCAAACTTTTATTGGTGGGGTAATCGTTAAAATCACCGAGAATAATAATGTTAGCGTCTTCATTCTTAGCAAGAATAGCATCTATTTTCTCTCGGAGAATAGATGCGGCTCTTACTCGCTTGTGTTCAGATTCTTTCTGCCCTTCCCTTCGTGACGACCAATGATTAACAAAAACATGCGCCTCAATCTCATTGCTAAGTTTTCCATGAACGTATAGAATGTCTCGGGTTTTAAAATTGCGGTTGTTTTTAAGTGTAACAGGAATTTTTTTAGATTCAAGAACCTCAAAAGCATCTTGGTCATAGAGCAAGGCAACGTCAATTCCTCGTCTGTCGGGAGAATCAAAATGAACGTATTTATAGTTTACATCCGTCATTTCAGAGGTCTCAATCAAGTCCTCAATTACTTTGTAATTTTCTACTTCAGAAAGACCTATTAAAATAGGTTTCTCTTTGATGAGGTTGATTGCTTCAGAAAGACGGTTGAGTTTCTTTTCATAACGTTCTTCGTCCCAGCGATATTCTCCAAAAGGTGTAAAATCATCGTCATTGGTTCGTGGGTTGTTTTCGGTGTCAAACAAGTTTTCGACATTGTAAAAAACAATAGATCGCCCCTTGAAACTGCTGGTCGATTGAGTAGATTTCATGTTTTCTTCATTGAGTTTATTGTTTGCAATGTTTTCTGCCCACTCGCAACTGAGTAACAAGGCAAAGCTAAACAAGGCAATAAAGGAAGTCTTCATTAGTGGTCAGTAATGGTGATAAAATCAATTAACACTTTCCCATTCGGATTTAAGTTTTGCAATTTTTGAGTCGTCCAAAAGAACGTCGGGTCTTACATATTCTTCTACGAAGCCGCACCCTAAGCAAACATAAACATGAAGCCACAAACTAGAGCTCACTCTCCCATTAGCTCCGGCAATAGACGACCTGTCTCCCCTGCTGGGCTGGTTAGAGTTGGAATAAATCTCTTTGCTGTCACATTTGCAACATTTTCTGGACGCTTTCATTTCTTCCCAAAAAACTTCCCAAAGAGTCCCATTAGTCCACTTGCTCCAGATTTTTTAGAACCGCCTTTAGTGTTGTCGTCGCCATCAAACATGTCTACAACGCTTGAGAACATACCTGCTATTCCTCCTTCATCATTTTTGCCATCCGCAGAAAGTTTTCCTGTAAATTGACTTAGAATACCTGGTATAGCACTCTTTAATTGACCTGCGATATTTTCAGGCAGGCCTACTTTACTTATCAATCCGCTCACAAAATCATCTTCTACTTCTGTCGCTAATTTTTTATCATCATCTGTATTGTCATTCTCCGACAATAGGCTTGACATTTGTTTAGGGTTCTTGTCAAATTTAGATTTTACTGAATTCATTGCTTGGTTAGCAACTGATTTTGCTTGATCTCCAGAGACTCCAAACTTATCCAAAAGTCCTTTTATAGTATCGTTCTTTAATATATCCTCAACGTTCATCATATTTTATTTTAGTTTATCTTTATTTTGTGTGAATGGCGTTTTCCAACTTTAAAAACTCCAATCAAAACTATCAATTTCAGTAATACAAGCTGTCAATAAGTCGATGCTTCCTTGAATGTCGTCTTTGTGTGCCATTTCAATAACCTGGTGCAAATGTCGCGTTGGAATGGAAACCGCTCCAGCAATGGAACCTCCCTCTGTCATCCTCTGTATCCCAGCGGTATCAGTACCTCCTGCTGTTAGGATTTCTGGTTGCCACTTAATTTTATGCTTATCAGCAGTCTGTTTCATGTACTTTACCATTCTAAAATCGCAGATAGTTGAAGCGTCCATAAGTTTAATTGCTGTTCCTTCTCCCAATTTTGTAATCATCTCGTGGGCACTTGCTCCGGGCAAATCAAAAGCAATGGTTGTATCTAATCCAAATCCAAAATCAGGATTTATTCTCATAGAAGAAACGTTTGCTCCTCTAATTCCCACCTCTTCTTGCACGGTAAAAACCCCGTATAAATCATAAGGTATTTTTTTCCCTTTCAAGTTCTTTAAAGTCTCAATAAGAATGAATACTGCAAGTCGGTTGTCCAATGATTTTCCATTCACACAGTTGCCCATTTCAATAAACTCCCGTTCTCTTGTGATAGAATCGCCAATGGTTACTTGCTTTTTAACTTCTTCTACTGTTAATCCAGTATCGATAAAATAGTCTTTCAGTTTGGCAACCTTGTTCCTCTCTTCGGCAGTCATCACGTGAATAGGTTTTGATGCCATTACTCCAATTACATCTTTTTTACCGTGAATAATAACACGTTGTGCGGTCAGTGTTTTTGGATCAAACCCACCCAAAGTATGAAAGCGAATAAAGCCATTGTCATCAATGTGCGTGACGATAAACCCTATTTCATCCATGTGTGCGCCAACCATAATTCTTTTGTCGCCGGTTCCTCTTTTGATTGCATAAACATTGCCCATGTTGTCAATTTCAACTTCATCAGCAAGGTCTTTTATTTCCGAAAGAATAAGCGTTCGTATTTCTTGTTCGAATCCAGGAGCCCCAGGTGTTGTGCAGATTTTATTGAGTAATTTCGTATTGATAGACATTTTTTGAATTTTAAAGTAGGCTAAAGATAAAAATCCTTTTTTATTTCTCACGCAGAATTGTTGATAGATTTAGTATTCTTAACTTCTCCTTTTTCTCACGCAGACTTTCGCAGAACTCTCTTTTATCTCTCAGTCTTTAATCTTTTGTCTTCTTAACGCCTGTATTTTTCTCTTCCCGCCCCCTTTTTTCACTTAATCATCCATATCTTTGTTGTATGAAAAACAAACTATTTCTTGTATTGCTCGTGGTTGGCGGTGTTTCGTTGGTCTATTTCCTCCAAAACCAACCAAAAACGGAAGTATTACCTGTTATTAATCCAACAGATTTATTGCCAGAAATGGTCGATGCCGATGTTTTAATGGAAAGGAAAGGTTTTGGACATACAATTGGAGATTTTTCGTTTGTGAACCAGAATGGCGAACTTATAACAGAAGACGAAATCAGAGACAAGGTTTTTGTTGCCGAATATTTTTTCACAACTTGTACCAGTATTTGTCCAAAAATGAATAGGCAAATGCAACGAGTTTATGCAAAGTATAAGTCACAAGATGATTTTAGAATTTTGAGTTTCACGGTTAATCCAGAAGTCGATTCCGTTGAGGCAATGAATGCCTACGCAAAAGAACACGAAGCAGGCTCTCGATGGCATTTTTTAACGGGAAACAAAGATAGGTTATATGCTTTAGCAAGAAAATCTTTCTTTGTTTTAAAACCAGCAGAAGCGGAGAACATGGGAGATGCTAATAGCGATTTTATTCACACCAACAACTTTGTTCTGATAGATAAATTGCGCAGAATTAGAGGTTATTATGACGGAACAAAACCTGAATCTGTTGACTCGATGATGGTTGATATCGGTCGCTTATTGAGAGAATAGTAAATCCTTTTTTTTCTTACATCTTCCATTATTCAGAATTAATTGTGGCTGTCAAAATCAACAACAAGACATAAGTCATCTTTAAAACTGATCTAGGTCATTTAATGAAAGAGATTTTTGCTCTTATTTCGTAGTATAAAACAAATATACTATGACAGAACAAATAGAATACTCAGACGGAATCATTGCAAACGCAGAACATAACCGTTTTGGGTTAATTTCAGTTATCCTTTTAATTGTAGGTTGTTTAGGAGGAATCACAGTTGGACTAGGCGCAATAGATAATTTATTTGCACTTTCAATGGTGGTCATTACAACAATGGTAACGCTCAGTTTGCTACTTGCTGTGGCACCAATGAAATATATTTTTACCGCAGCAATTGTTGCACTATCAGTTGATGCGATACTGCTTGCTTATTATATGTTCATTCAATAAGAAAGAGTTAAATCGGAAGAACGAAAGTAAATGTTGTTCCTCTACCTACTTCTGATTCAAAATCAATGCTGCCTTTGTGGTTTTCGATGATTTGTTTGACCATTGCTAGCCCCAGGCCTGTACCTGTGCTCTTAGTGGTGAAGTAAGGAACAAAAATTTTACCTTGCTTCGATTCTTCGATACCAATTCCATTGTCAGAAACGGCAACCTTTACCTCCCCGCTTTTTGCCTCCAGTGAGATTTTTATTAGCCCTTTTTCTCCTTGTGGAATTGCCTGTATTGCATTCTTAATCAAGTTGTTAAACACCCTTACGAATTGATCTTTATCCGCCAGTAAAAAGATTTGCTCCTTATTTGCCTCTAAATTAATTTCAATAGAATCACTGGTCGTAAAAACTTCTACCACGCCGTTTGCTAAGGCGACTAAATCAACCTTTTCTTCACTTGGATTAGGCATTTTAGCGAAGTTAGAAAACTCATTGGCTATCTTCGTCAACGCGTCAATTTGTTCAACAATGGAATTGGCGACTTTTTTGAGTTTTTCTTCACTTTTAGGGTCATTAGGATCAAAAGTTCGGAGCAATTGTTGCACACTTAACTTCATTGGAGTGAGAGGGTTTTTAATTTCATGTGCAACTTGTTTTGCCATCTCTCTCCATGCCATTTCACGTTCGCTTTTAGCCAATTGTTGAGCAGTAAATTCAAGTTCTTCCAACTTGCGATTGTAGTCTTTTACCAAAGAACCAATCTCATCTTCTTTGTCGTATAAAATTTGTTGATTTTGTTTTCCAAACTCAACATTCGAAAAGTTTTCTTGTAAGATTCTCAAAGGAGAAGTTAACCAATTAGAAATAAAAATGGCGAGAATAATAGAAATGGCGAGAAGCAGAATAAAGACATTAATAATAGCCACTAAAAATTTTTGAATTTGATTTTCAAACTCTCGTTGTTGTCCAAAATGCTGTAGATTGATGTAGCCCATCAACTTATTGGAAGAATTATAAAAGGGCTTGTATGCAGAAGAGTAATCGAGTTCTCCAATATTTTCTTTGTGAACAAACTCGCTTTCTTTTAAATATTTTAGGTGTTTTACAGCCTCTGGATTCATCTGCTCACTGAGCAAGCCAACATTAAAAACTTTTGGTCGAGAACTGGCAAGAAGATACCCTTCTGTGTCGTAAAGATTAATGTCTGTAAAAAATACACGTGCAAATTTTTGGAGAATGTACTGCATGTAGTTTCCATTTTCTACGATATCTAAGGTCTCATATTCTCCAAGTTTTGCTTTGACTTCTGTCTCTACAGAATTTAATTTCTCTCCAATAACATCATTGGTCAGCTGGTTGTATTGCGAAGTAACAAACAAACCACTTCCCCATCCAAAGGCAAGGAGAGAAATAAAGACCAAGCCAATCAAAACGACCTGAATTTTCATTGCCAAACTCAAGGTTTTGTTAAAGCCACCTTTCGAGTTCATTCTGAATAGGAAAGGCATCAAAAGGAGACCGTAGAGACTAAAAAGGTAGGAAAATGAAGTGATGAAGTCTAAAAAAGTGTCGTTTTTTACAGACAAAACAACAATGTGGTTTTCCGATTTTACCAAGGCATAATGATTGAACCCGTTGAAGTCAAAAAAGGCGTTTCCTTTATTATTTGGCAACATAACTCCAGGAGATGATGGGTAGTTGAACCCTCCGTACTTGGTGACCAATCTTTTGTTGTGAAACCTTGCAATAGAATAAGACTCTAAAGACTCTAAAACATTAGACTTTGAAGAAATAAGCAATCTTGGAAAGCCAATTTCTTCAGGAATTTTTTTTGATTTCAGAGTGCAAAAGAAAATGGCTTTTGTGGAGTCTTTTCCATACAATTCTTGCCGAATAACGTAGTTGTATTTTTGTGTAAAGTCATCAATAAAAAAGATGTTTGAGTCAATTTCTGAAGGGGTTCCCGAAATAGTGATGAGCGCATTCAGTTCATCAAAATGAGAGCTATTATTCTTGATTTTATCAATCAACGGAAGGTGTTGAGCATCGAATAAATGAAAATCAAGTTCATATCTTTCCCAATAGTCATTAAACACGCGCCTTTCTAAACCTTCTTGAAACGAAGAAATATTTATTGGGCGGGGGTAAGAAATGAAACGTTGTAAAAACTTATCGTTCTTTAGTTTTGAAACAACATTGCTATATTCTACCTCCGTTACGATATTTTTTTCTGTGATCAATTGACGGGCATATAATTCTCTTTCTCCTTTTTCCTTGTGGTCATTAAAGGTTCCGATTACAGAGGCCAATACAACAGAAAACAACAAGAGCAGTAAAATACCTGCGCCTAATGGGTTCGACTTTTTATTGCGGTAAATGAGGTAAAGAACAAGTTCATAGAACACGACGGGGAAAAGAGCGGCCAATAGAAGTTGATTTCCATAATTGATTTCAAATAAAAAGAACAAGAAACTCAGGATAAAGCTTAAAACGGCCATTTGTGCCCCTGTAATCAGTTGATTTTTGCATGCTTGAACAGTCGCTTGAACAAATTTAAAATAAGCGTAAAAGAAAACGCCTAAACTTGCAATGGCTAAAAAAGAAAAAATATCGAGAGAAAAGAGTTCGTCAATAACCAAAGAAATAGAAGAACTTTCAATTAATCCTTTTGTTAAATCGAGGATGAATGCCCAAATTAAAAAAGAAGCAATAAAAAATAAAACCCCGATATATGCTTTAATCCTACTTCTCTTTTCACTTTTCAGATAGATGCTCAACTCGTTGAGCAAGTAGATGAAAACAATGATATTCACAACGTATTCAAAAAAGTTAGGAAACCACTGACTGACTCCGTAAAGGCTTGATTCAAAAGATGTTGTTCCGTGTAAAAACCCAAACCAGCTAAATTTTACAGAAAGAATTCTAAAAATCACAACGGAGGATGGCAGTAACCATTGAAGGTTTTTTCGCAATTGTTTTTTAACAAAACTCAACCAGTATAACCAACTTGAAATAGCGATGAGAAGAGAGAGCATTAGAAGAATAGATTCTGTTCTGCTTGCGCTTTGATAATTGTTGGGCACAATAGAAAAAACAAATTTCTTTTCTTTCGAAAAGATGGGGAAATCACTGTCTTCATCCAGGGAGATGGAAGAATTAAACGACAAATCTAAGGGAGTTGTGAAATCATTAATAAGTTCTTTGTTGTTGTAAGAATAATCTTGCTTAATGAGAAAAGATACACAGACTTGAAAATCACGAACGGTTTTCATTTTTGCATAATACCAACCATTTTGAAGGTGAATAATACCATCAGAAGGGAAGTGTAAATCTGCAAAGCGCAATATTGGTAATTGATTCGTATTCCAATAAACCAAAGAGTCCTTTCTGTAAACGTGAACGTTAATAGAACTGCTTGTTTCAGAACGCTCCCACTGTTCTTTTATTGAACCATATTTTAGCTCATCCGTACGGTATTTAAGGGTTTCGTCTAGCTTGTTTTCTAGAGTAAGGAACTCAGATTTAAATGATTTAACAGAGCGCGTGTAATTGGTTGAGAATGTTTTTAAATAAAGAAGTAGAAATGCAACAGTAAATGCAACAGACACTAATAGAATGTAGTATTTCTTTATTTTCTTAAACACGTGAAATTTTTCTTTCTTATTCTATACGGAAGAAACGACTTTTAGTTTTGCTTCAATCTCCAGCACTAATTTTTTGAAGTCGTCATCAGCATTTGAATCATTCCTGAAGATAAAATCTGCTTCATTCTGGTAAGGGAGTAAGTAATTTTCGTAGCAAGGCTTTACATGGTTTTCCCACTGATATAAAATAGCCTCTCGGGAGTAACCTCTTGTTTCTTGATCTCGGTAGAGGCGTCTGTCTAATTGAATTTTAGGAGCAACATCTACGAAGATAGAATAATCCAACTGTTTGCTAACTCCTGGGTAATGAAATAGAAAAAGCCCTTCAATGATAATTAACGGAGAGGGAGAAATTGTCAGCAATACGTGTTTGTGAGGGGGAGAATTAAAGTGGTATTCTTTCACAAGAATTTCTCCACCACCCTTTAATTGTTCCAGGTCAGCAGCTAATTTATTCTCATCAAGGGCTGTTGGTAAGTCAAAGTTGTACTCGCCATTCTTATCCTTGACTTGCATTTCAATAGGATGATAATAGTTGTCCATGATGAAAATGCTCGGACTCAATTCTGCAAAATGTGTTTGCAATCTCTTTAGTAGAGTCGTTTTTCCAGAGCCACTTCCGCCACAAATTCCTACAATCATTTCTTAATTAATTCAAATTTAACACTGCCTTTTTTTCCCAATTGTTGGGTGTCAAATTTCAAAAGACCTTCTGGCAAAATTACATTAAATTCTTCTTTATTTTTACGGTCGAAGACACTACTTGGATTAAAAATGGTTCTTTTGGTGAAATCATTGTGCGGAGCTTCTTTATTTTTTTCAAAATAAAGAATGCTTGTTTTGTTGTAACCATTGTGATTAAGATGATAAGCAACACCTTCATTCAAGGGATAAATACCGAGCTTTAAATTTTTCTTTTCAATGAAATAATTTAAGTGCATGTTGCTTAATTCTTCCCATTCGTTATCAACCAATTCATAGAGAGTTATTTCCGCACCCGCATCTTTTCGTTGACCGCCCACCAAGTAAAATTTTGCGTTGATAAACGTCAATAAACCGGATTCGATGGTTGCTTTGTCTTCTAAATAGTAACTTCCAGTTGTTCCAAAGCCAATGTTCTCAATGGGGATTAAATTCTCGGGAGAATTTAAATGCAAGCCTACTTTTTGCTTCCCTTTTGAAGAAAATTCTTTCACACTCCAACCTCTCTTCTTGTCTTGATAATCTCTTGCCGCAAAGAAAATTCTATCATCGGAAAAACCGACATATTCCCAATTTCCAAACCTTTCGTCTTTTAAAGTTGCGAAGGGAATCGTTCCTAGTTCAACTGCGTAGCAGATAAAATTGTGATGCGTAATAAAGGTGGCTATTTCTACAATACTTTTGTTTTTTTTATCGATATAACGAAAGTGATGAATCAATGCTTTGTCGGTCACAACAACATTAATTAATTCCAGTTTATTGTAGTCATAAGCCCCCAGCTTTTTTACAGCATTTCCAATAGAAACAGAGGTTGCTTTTACATTTCCGGCAGAATTTAGTTGACTCAAGGATACTTTTCCGTTGTTGAGGTTTAAATTATTCAAAAAGTACACATAACGGGCGTTTTCACTTGAAATGAAGTAATATTCTTCTCCTTTTGGGGTGAATTTTTGATCCCAAATACTTGTTGTTTTGTTTCCAACAAGGGTAATATTGACTTGTTTAGACACTTCCGCAGGGTCTTTGCTCAACAAAAGAGCACCCATTCCTTTCCATTCTATAATGTCATAGTAAGGGTGTTTCGCTTCTTCAATCGTAATGGTTTGGGCATTTAAAGAACCCACGAACACTAATAAAATAAGGGAGGATAAATACTTCATAACCTTTTTTATATTTACTTAATACAATCATCGTGCTAAAGTTCATCAACCAACTATTTCTACGATAATTTCGTCTAAATATATAGAAATAAATGTTTAGACAAAGAATTATTAGGATTCCTAGAATTATAACAGTTTACCTTTTACGTTGTAAATAAAAGTGGTATCTTCGTTTTAATTGTCGAACTATACTCAAAAATTATGAAAAAAACTCTTTACTTATTTTGTGCTTTAAGCATTGCTTTTTCTTCTTTTTCTCAGCAAGGAGACGGAGGCATACCAAGGTCTAATTCTATTTCGAATCAAGTTGACCACCGACTGTTTTCAACCCCTGATATTCAAGTGCTAAAGGCAGAAGACCTTGTCACAGATATACAAAAAACGGGCCCTTGGAGGTTTGGATTCAACAACGATACAGATTTAAACTTCACAAACTCAGGAACATGGATGAACCTTTCAAACGGTGGACAATTGTGGCAGCTTCAAGTAAGCTGTGAGAATGCCTTAACAGTTAACTTGACTTTTGAAAATCTAAAAATACCTGCAGGAAATGAATTATATGTGTTTAATCCTGAAAAAACCTTTATTTTAGGAAAATTCACTGAAAACCACCTGTACGAAGGTCAATTGGGAACAGAATTGGTTCCAGGAGAAGATGTAATCGTAGAGTACTATGTTGCTCCAGAAAATATCTCAAAGGCTAAAAGTTTAACGATAACAACAGTTACTCATGGTTATAGAACTGCTGGAGAATTTGTTTTGAAAGCATTTGGATCATCTGGTTCTTGCAACATGAATTCAATTTGCCCAGATGGAGACCCGATAAGAAATGAAATTAGAGCAACCATTATGCTGGTTTCAGGAAGTAATGGGTTTTGCACGGGTTCGATGATTAACAATACATTAAATGACAAAAAGCCTTACGTTTTAACAGCCAATCATTGTTATAGTAACCCTGCAACTTGGATTTTTAGATTTAATTGGGCATCAGCGACTTGTTCTAACCCAGGCAGCTCACCCTCATTCGAATCTCTTTCTGGAGCAGTTTTACGAGCCAGAAGAACTCCTTCTGATTTTTGTTTAGTAGAAATTACAGGAGGTTTGATTAATGGAACCGTCCCCGACACATACAATACATACTTCCCTGGCTGGGACAACACAGATAATATTCCGACAACTTCACATTGTGTGCATCATCCATCTGGAGACATTAAGAAATTAGCTTTTGATGATAACCCCGCTTCTTCTGCGAACGGAATGGGTTCTTCAGAAGCAAATAGTCAATGGCAGGTGAGTTGGGATAGAAATACAACAACTGAGCAAGGATCTTCGGGGTCTCCTTTATTTGACCAAGTTGGGAGAATTATTGGTCAATTATGGGGAGGTGGAGCGTCTTGCTTTAACCTATCTGCACCAGATTACTATGGAAAGGTTTCTTATTCATGGAACCCAAGCGGAAGTAATTCGACGAATCAACTAAAGTTCTGGTTAGACCCAGGAAATTCTGGAGTGGCAGTTTTAGATGGTTTTGATCCAATTACTTATTGTAATTCAACCTATGCGAACTCAATGGTAACGGAAAACTGTTATGGAGACAGCACAGGTACGATTGATGTAAGTTTTTTAACGGGAAATACTAGTGGAGCAACATACGACATAGGAAATGGACCGCAAGCTTCAGGAATTTTTACCAACTTACCGCAAGGAAGTTACTCGATTATTGTTATTGACGGTGATGCATGTGCAACAACTGTTAATGTGACTCTCGGAGGACCATCAACACTAACAACTGGTGCAGCAACAGGGTCAGAATTAACACCTAACTCAGGTTCAATTAACCTTTCAATTATCGGCGGAACACCTCCTTTTGTTGTTTCTTGGACAGGACCCAATGGTTTTGCATCATCATCAGAAGACATTTCAGGACTCGTAGGTGGGACTTACAACGTTTCTGTGACAGATTCTAACAATTGTACAACATCTAATAGTTATACGGTAAATTCCTATGTTGGAATTGAAGAGTTGTCATCCTCAACGGTAAATGTATATCCAAACCCTAGTAATGGAATGATTACTGTTCAATTATTGAGTGGATTTGAAGGGATTGTTAAAACAAAAGTACTTGATTTATCAGGGAGAGTTGTGTTAGAAACAGTTAATAACAGCGGTATTGAATTTGAGCTGAACCTGACGAATGCATCTAGCGGAACCTACATCTTGCAAATTTCAAATGACTATTCTTCTATCACGAAAAGAATAGTAATTAAAAACTAGGAAAGTTTTTTACCTCATATATGTAAAAGGCATCGGCACTCGCTGATGCCTTTTTTTGCTCCTAGAAGATGTTTTATTAACTTGCGGTATCTATGAATCAATAAACTATGAAAACAAGCGCATTAATTCTTCTATCGATCATCATTGGATTTTCTTTTAACAGCTATACCCAATGTACAGTAAATTATAGTCCTACACAGCCAGGCATATACCCAGACACACTACCTGACGGTATGGTTGGCACTCCGTATTCTGAGGACATTACTTTTGTAATGCCGCTGGATACTTCGGGTTTTGATTTCACCAATTTTAAAATTTTGGCGATTTCAGGACTCCCGTTTGGACTAAGTTGGACCTGCAACGCTGCTGCAAACGGTTGTAATTATGACCCACAAGTTAGTCAATATGGATGTTTAAATATTAGCGGCACACCAATTCAACCAGGTGTATATCCTTTAGACGTTTCTTTAATTGCAACTCTCAATGTAATTGGCGATGTGCCCACTAATTTTTATACGCAGATAACCATTTTGCCTGATACAACCTCAAACAATGGTTTTTCTTTATCGGGAGCTTATGGATGTTTGCCATTAACCGTTTCCTTCACGAATAATAACCCTGGTTATTCTGCCTATTTCTGGGATTTTGGTAACGGAACAACAACGACGCAAGAAAACCCAACAGATCAAATTTACAATACACCCGGCAATTATACCGTTACCTACGAAGCATACAGCAATACGGTTCCAGATTATTACTTGACAGAAATACAAGTGCTTGGGATACCCAACAGTTGGGGCTATCCAGGAGACCTAAACCCCGACATATACATTCTACTATATGACGGAAGTATGAACCTTGTCTATACTTCTCCAGTTGTGGACAATACTCTTCCTCCGATTACTTTTCCTATGCCGAATATTTTATTAGCGAACGAGACATACACCGTGCATGTTTGGGATGAAGATGGAGGATTGTTTGGCGCAGATGACGACTTAGGAACATCCACTTTTGCAGGAAACGGACCTAGTGGGAGTAGTAGCAATGGCTCGACCTCTATTTCGTATGCAATTTCAGCTGTAGGACCATTTCCAGCGATTAGCTCAACAGATACGGTTCGTGTTTTTGGTTACCCGAACACGCCAAACATTGACTCAACGGGATTATTACTTTGGACAGACTCTGTCAACCTAAGTTTGCAATGGTTTCAAAACGGAAATTCTGTTGGAGGAGCGGATAGTGCTTCATTCTTAGCAACAACTTCGGGGGATTATTTTGTCGTTGCAACCTCTCCTTCTGGATGCTACGCAAGCAGTGATACAATAACAATAACAATTTGCGACACGACTTTTACACCTCTTGTTACACAAAATGGATATTTATTATACACAGACACTTCTAGTTATAGCTTTCAATGGTTTTTCAATGGAAACCCTATGGCGGGCGAAACGGGGCAAGTTATAACAGCAAGCAATGATGGAAATTATTGGGTAGAATTAACATCCTATAACGGTTGCGTTTATTCTTCAGCAATACAGGTCGTAGATTACACCAATTTGAATGAATTCAGCTTAGAAAACGACCAACTTAACGTTTTTCCGAATCCTTCCAAGGGCTTGTTTACGGTTGAAATGGTTGGAGTCCAAGGTAAAAATTTAACCTTAAACATTGTAGATGTTTTTGGGAGAATAGTGCACGAGCAAAAAATAACAGCAAACAATTCTATTGTAAAAGAAAAGATTCAATTAAACGTAAGCCCAGGAGTATTTTTCATAATTGTATCAGATGGCAAGTCGAAGGTTACGAAAAGAATGGTTGTGAGGTAGAAGAATTTATCAATTTTTCAGGTTAAGCAGAGAAAAGTTAGAGTAGTCTAAGATATTAAGTTAGGGCAGCCTAACTTAAGAGCCGCCTCCCAGTTATACCTATCGGCAGACAGGAGTGAAGAATCAAATTCTGTGTGAAAAAAAATTAATACTTCACAAAAACATTCTTAGGTTCGGTAAAAAAGCGCAAAGCTTCCCAACCTCCTTCTCGACCAACACCTGATGCTTTTACACCTCCAAAAGGGGTGCGTAAATCACGAACCAACCAAGCGTTTATCCAAACAATTCCTGCGTGAATTTCATTGGCCATTCTGTGTGCTCGTTTTAAATCAGAGGTCCATAAAGTGGCACTCAAACCATAAACTGTTGAATTTGCCATCATCAAAGCCTCTTCTTCCGTGTCAAATGGCGTAATTGTCACCACAGGACCGAAAATTTCTTCTTGGTTGGTTCTGCAATCATAAGAAAGTCCTTCAATGACTGTCGGACGCATGTAATAACCATTGTCAAAAGGAGCGTCTAAAAGGACTCTTTCTCCTCCTGTGAGAACAGTTCCGCCCTCTTCTTGGGCAATTTTAACGTAAGAAAGCACTTTCTCTAAATGTGATTTAGAAACAAGAGCGCCTAACTTTGCTTTTGGGTCATTTGGTTCTGCAACAACTGTTTCACTGACTCTTTTGACAAATTCTGCCTTGAATTTATCATAAATACCTCTTTGAACGAAAATTCTTGATCCGCAAAGGCAAATCTGTCCTTGATTGGCAAAAGAAGAACGTAAAGTTGTACTCAACATTTCTTTAAAATCACAATCGTCGAAGATAATATTGGGGTTTTTGCCTCCTAATTCTAAAGACAGCTTTTTAAACACGGGAGCAGCCGTTCTGGCGATGTATTCTCCCGTTTTTGTTCCTCCAGTGAAGGAAATTGCTTTGATTTTTGGATGTTTTACAATGGCATCACCAACGGTATGACCTTCTCCGTGTAGAATATTGAGAACACCATCAGGCATCCCGGCGTCTTTGGCAACTTGACCCAAAAGATAAGCCGTATAAGGAGTTACCTCAGAAGGTTTTGCAATGATGCAATTTCCAGCAGCGAGGGCTGGTGCAATTTTCCAAGAAAACAAATACAAAGGCAAGTTCCATGGAGAAATACAACCTACAATTCCGATGGGTTTTCGCAAGGTGTAATTAACGCCAACGCCTTCCATATTGTGTGATTCTGAGGCAAAATGCAAAATAGCAGTGGCAAAAAAGTGAAAGTTTGAAACGGCTCGTGGAATGTCAACATGTGTGGCTAAAGAAAGGGGTTTTCCATTGTCGCGAGATTCTGCTTTGGTAAACTCGTCCATTCTTGCTGCGATGCCTTCAGAAAGTTTGACAAGAATCTTACTTCGCTCATCAATGCTCATTTTTGACCAAATAGGGAAGGCTTTTTCTGCCGCATCTACTGCTTTCTGAACATCTTCTGTACCAGAATTAGGAATTAAACTATAAACTTTTCCTGTTGCAGGTTCATAATTATCGATGTATTCTCCCGTTGTTGGGTCACAATATTCTCCGTTGATAAAGTTGCGTAATTTCTCCATGGAGTAAAAGTAAGAAGAAAAATATAGTTGCTATCGATTTTGAATTGAATCTATGGAATATAATAGCTGGTCAATCTTCTTTCCCTGAATTTACAGAGCGTCTGAATCTCTCCAAAGTACCCTGTTCTTGTTTTCACCTCTCCAACTGTGCTTGAATATGAAGAACCCATAACAAACGTTAGGTCTCCGCAATTATTTATTGCACCACCAGCAGGGTCGTAATACAGAGTTTCATATTTTATGGTTGAGAAGACTCCAGCAGGAACGGTTGTAATATTTGGCGTTTTTGTCATGTAAGAATAGGTGTCCCAGAAACCGGGTTCAGAATAGGTGTTTAAAGTGTCTGAAAAACTCACATAAGAATATAGAATATTGCCACTCGGTTCAACGATATACCCACTTGAATCTCTTTTATAGCTCTCAGGAGAAAGGTTTCCATGGAACCCACCATTGTAAACCGCATAGATTTCACCATCTATAATAGTATCTCCTGAAATAAACACACTGTCAACTATCCCTAAAGAACTTTCGACATTATTGCTGTCAATAGAATACCATTCATATATCCAATATGTCCCTGGTTGAGATTGAAAATAGCCAAGTTGTGTTGATGAACCAGCCGAATTGATATCTTCTTTTTTGCAGGAAGAAAAGATAAGAAGAAAAGCTAAAAAGGGAAGAATAAATTTCATAGGATGCTAAGTTTTATATTATGGCTATAACGCCAAGAGAAATTTATTATTGTTTTTTCGAAGAAAAAGAAAATTAACGAAGTCTGAGTCTTTGCAAAATTTTGTTTACTCTTTTGAACAGAAAAACGGTTAAAACAACCCCAATTCCAACCCCTGCAGCATTAGCTAGAACATCATAAAAAGACATAAATCGTCCGGGAACAAAATGTTGCGCGACTTCTATCATCACCCCGAAGAGAATGCTCAACAGAATGCCAAAAATGAACTTCTTACGAGAAGAGTAAGTCAGCAAACCAACATTCAACATCAAGACCGAATAAGCAATAAAATGACTGATTTTGTCATTGCCGACCACTAACGTTTCAGTAGGGGTTAGACTCAAGTAGAGAATTCCAAGAAGAATGAGAATCAAGGTGATTCTTAGAAACATAGCACGTTTTTTAATCGATAAACAACTCCGACGCAATGAAATCTGCCATTAATTTACCTTCTTTTGTTAGAAAAAGAGTGTTTTCCCTTTCTTCCATCCAGTTTTTGTTGACAAAAGACTTTTTTGCATCATTGAACTGTTTAGTTAACGCAACTATTTTTTTTAGGTTGTCTAAATTGACACCGTATTTTGTTCTAAGTCCTGTTAAAAGCAATTCATTGAACCTGTTTTCATCAGAAAGCTCTTCTTTTTCGGAGAATGAAAGACCGTTTTTAATCGCTTTTATATAAAGCGTGTTGTTGGCGACGTTCCAGCTTCGAGAAGTTCCATTAAAAGAGTGAGCCGATGGACCAATACCGATGTAATGTTCTCCTTTCCAGTAGTTAGAATTGTGTTTCGACTCAAACCCTTTTTTGCAGAAGTTGGAGATTTCGTATTGTTCGTAATTGTTGGCTTCCAAGAGTTCTAATAAGGTAAGAAACTGTTCAGATTGCACATCTTCTGATGCCATCTTGATCTTCCCTTTTAGAACCCAATTCGCAAGCACGGTTTTCTTTTCTACGGTCAAACAATAGGCAGAAATATGCGGAACATCTTGATCTATCAGTTGCTGAATATGGTTCTTCCATTCGTCCAAAGTCAGGTCGGGCAAACCATAAATCAAATCGACGGTGAGGTTGTTAAATCCTGCCTTTTGCGCCAAAGAAATGCATTGATTTGCTTCCTCAACGGTGTGCGCTCTGTTCATCCATTCTAAATCCGCCGCCTTGAACGATTGCAGACCAATACTCAAGCGGTTAATTCCAGCGTTTTTCCATGCAGAAAGTGACCTTTGCTCAATGTCGTCAGGGTTTGCTTCGAGCGTTACCTCAACTGCATCAAGGGTTTCAAAGCAAGCTGTGATTTTGTTGAGAATGGCAACCTGCTCTTTCTCTGTCAATAAGCTGGGCGTTCCTCCTCCAAAATAAATGGTGCCGATAGGTTCTTTTAAGTAGCCTTTTCGAAGCTCAATTTCTTGCAAAATAGCGTCAATCATCTCCTTTCTGTAGGTAGAAAAAGTAGTGCTAAAATGAAAATCACAATAGGTGCATTTTTGCTTGCAGAATGGGATATGGATGTAGATGCCGGGCATGGTGGTAAAGGTAGAGGAAATTAACATTTCGACAAGCTCAACGCGAGAAATGCAGAATTCAGAATTAATTTCGGAAACCCTGCCTGTCGGTAGGCTTCTCTGTTTAATAAAGGAGAAGCACCTATTAATCAATAGCTCGACAAACGAACTGTATTTGTGAAATAATTGTTTTATCCTTGAACAACTAACACGTAAATACTACACAATGAAAATAATTTTACTTACCTTTTTATTTTTCAACTCAGGAGATGTTATATGTCAATTAAATAATGAGCTGCTAGACCAAAATAATACGTCAGCACTCATTTATGATGTTGGGAATTTTTTTTATGATTTCAACAATTCAGGCCAATTAGGATATGAAGCTCCTAAAAACATAGGTTTCAATTCTTTATACACTACACAATTTTGGATGTCAGGAATTACAAACCTTGGAGACACAAATTTTGTGCTAGGGGGTTCTTATGATTTTACTTCAGGAAATGTAAGCCGGGATTTGTTTAACGGGCCATATTCTTCAAATAGTTCATACATGAATACATCTTATCAAGCGAGATGGGACACTTCAATGTGGAAATTTTGTCAAGAAGAAATTGATGATTATTTAAGATGGTGGAATTGTGACAATGGCTTATTACAACCCGCTGATTGTATAGGAGTCACTCAACCAAGTCAGACGACACGTAATAAATTAATTTCTTGGCCAGGAAATGGAGATGTCCTAAATGGGGAAGCATACTTTATGGCTCCATTCTACGATAACCCTAACGGACCTTCGGGTCAAGACCTTTTATATAGTCCTTTTGATGGAGATGTTCCCATAATAAAAGGTTGTTGTTCGGTTTATTTAATTCAAAATGATGAAGCAGAAATTAAAGGTTACTCAGGAACAGGAGCCCTTGGGGTGGAAGCCCATTATCAATTTTACCAATACAAAACGTGGGATTTTTTAAATGACGTTACGTTTATTGATGTTTTTATTGTGAATAGAAGCAGTGAGAACCTTTCAAATTTCACTTACGGTATTATGGGAGATATAGATATTGGAAGCCCTTTTGATGATTATATAGGAAGTGATTCTGTTCGTAACGTAATGTATATATACAATGGAGATTCGTTGGATTCCCCTTCAATTTATGCTGAAAAGCCTCCGGCATTTGGCTTTATTTCTTTGTCGCACGATTTGTCAAGTGTTGTTGAAAGGTCGAACTCAGTTAACCAAACCGTTTTATGGAATGAGTTGAACGGACTCCAGCCAAATGGATTACCAATATTAAATCAAAATGGTAGCCCAACGAAATTTATCTATTCAGGAGACCCAAACGTACCAACTGACTGGAATGACGGCCCATTTTCTGGAGACAGAAGAGGATTAATGGCTATAGATAAAGGAAATTTTATAAGTGGTGATACAATTAGACAAACCTACGCTATAATTTATGCAGGAGAAGGAGATTATTTACAAAATGTGCAAGGGTTATTTGATGTTGCTGATCAAGTACAACTATTTTATGACAGCGGAATGGACACAGCGTTGTGCGTCCAAGGAACCTTGGGTCTTCAAGAGGAAACGCTTTCAGAATTAAGCCTAGAGATTTATCCTAATCCATCTGACGGAGTTGTTCATCTTGAAAATAAAAACTCGGAGACTCTTATCATTTCTGTTTTTGATATTACGGGAACAATTGTCTTTAAAAAGTCAAAGACGAATAAATACATTATCGACTTAGATATGGCAAAATATGGTAAGGGTGTTTACCTAATACAAATTGAGAGCGAGCATGCTAAATTAACGAGGCGAGTCATTATTCAATAAGGGTTAAACAATAAATGGAGTTTTGTACCTTGATAAACTTCGGCAACCAAGCGCTTTTTAGTGAACTTAAAACTTTCTCTGTTCATCCGTTCATCGGTTTAATGTTTCTCTGTCCTAACCGAACAACAGACGAACAAATAACCGATAAACAGAGAAAGTAAGGTTACGCTTCGTCGAGAAAAATCGTATCCAAACTCGCATCAACCATCTCTTCAAAATCAGAAATCCCAACTCTTCTCAGTTCTTCACTCGTCGATTCTCCCCAAGAGATGACTTTTACATCATCTGGAAGCGTGTTTTCCAATAAAAAACCACGAACATTTGAAGGACTGCTAAAAACGTAAGTATCACAATCGTCTATTTTACAACCTGTTATGTGTGTTTCGTAAACCACAACCTCTGCTTTTTGTTCTTTTGGAAACAAAGAAGAAATCGTCTTTTTAGAGATGTTTGAAACAGGAAAAAGGACTGTTTTTTCTCCACACCAAGCCTTAAATTCTTTGGCTACAGCGCTTATTTTTCCGGATTCTTTCCCAGAGAAAGAAACAGTAATTCCCATTGCTTCTAGCACCTTTTTTGTACCAGAACCTGTACAGGCAACGAGTTTATTTTGTGGAATTTCACAGCGAGAAAGATAGAACTTCACAGCACGTGGACTGCTGAAAAAAAGGATGTCGAAATCTTGCTCAATGCTAAACTCAACTTGCTTGAAACGGAGAAAAGAATGTGCAATGAGTTCGTGCTTATTTTTTGATAGTCGTTGCGCTAATTCTTGAACTTCATCCTCATTTTTCGATATGAAAATGCGCTTAACCAACCGTTTTTGTTTGGTGCAAATCGGCAATTACTTTTTCTGCCATTCCGTCAAAGTTGCTCACTTGATAACGCAGAGAAATACATTCATTCTCCACTCCGTCTGCAAAAGAGACGAAAAGCTCATGGTTTTCGGTGCAATAAACGCCGAGCGGCAATTGGCAACCTCCATCCAGTAAATTCAAGACCTTTCTTTCCAATTCTATGCGTTTTTGCACGTCTGGGAAGTTCATTTTCTGAAGAATGTCAAACAATTCTGTGTCGCTGTTTCTAATCTGCAAACCCAAAACGCCTTGCGCAGGTGCTGGAATAAATTCTTGAGGGTCTAAAACAACTTCTATAAAGTCAGAAAGGTCTAATTCTAAACGATCTACCCCTGCTTTTGCCAACAAAATAGCATCGTAATTACCTTCTCGCAATTTGTTGATGCGCGTTGGCACATTTCCTCGCAAATCATTAATGGTGACGTCTGATCGGAACTTTAACACCTGCGATTTTCGTCTTGCGGATGAAGTTCCAACAATTGCCCCTTCTTTTAATCCCCATTTTTGCGAATCATTCACGGCGTTTTTGTTGATTAAAAGAATGTCCGCAGGGTTTGCTCGCTCTGATACGCAAGCAATCATAAGACTTTCGGGAGGTGTTGTTTCTAAATCTTTGTGAGAATGAACGGCTAAATCAATGGACTTATTCATCAACGCATCTTCAATTTCTTTGGTGAAAAAGCCCTTTCCTTCCAGTTTATCAAAGCTCAAGTGCTGAATTTTATCGCCTTGCGTTTTGATGATATTAATTTCCACTTCGCAACCTAATTTTTGCAATTCTGACTGCACAAAATGCGCCTGCCATAATGCTAAGTCACTACCTCTTGATCCGATTGTTATTTTTTTCATTTGTAAATTAAGTAGTTAGAAGAAGTCAGGAGTTAAGGAGAAGTAGATGCTTGTTAGGAGAAGCTAAAAAATTAAGAGGAGAATTAGATCTCTCGAACTTCTTAACTCCTAACATTCTTATCTACTTAACTTCTTTCCCCTCATTTCTTCAACAATATTTCTTTCGCCATTAACATCGGCATACTCATGTATTTTTTCTCCATATACCCCACAATTTTCTCTATCAATTCTCTTGATTCTGCATCAACGTCGTTCAACTCGTTGTGAAAAACTTCGTTCATTGCGGTGGACTTAATTTCTTTCACTTTTTTGGGAACCTCTCTCATAGCAATCTCCACAGAACGATTGTGATGAATAAATTCAAACTCTGTAAGTGCTTCATTTAGAATGTCTTCCACGTGAATTACTTCTTTTGCTCGCTCTTTTAAATTCTCATTGGAGATCTTCTGAAGTAACTCGACAGAAATATGCGTTACGGGATTGTTCTCTTTTATTTTTGGAGAAAGGTCTTGCGGAATAGCGATATCAATGACTATTTTGTTCCCTTTTTCTCCCTGCAATAATTGCGCGTAAATTTCAGTAGAAATGATGTGACTTTCAGATGCTGTGCATGTAATTATGACGTCAAACCCCTTGTCAAAAGTTTTAAGTTCTGCCAGAGAATGTGCCGTTCCAGAAAGGTCGTGGGCCAATTTTTCGGCTTTGCTTAAAGCTCTGTTGAACACATTAAAACTCGTAAAACCGTGCTTTTTCAGAAAACGCCCCATGTTCGTGTTCGTAACCCCTGCTCCGATGATTAATATCCTTGAATCGAGTGGAACATTCATGTCCTTTAAGCGGTGATACGCCAAAGAAACAACGGATACTGGTTTTCGAGCAATCGCCGTTTCTGTATAGACTTTTTTCGCCGTTTGTATGGTATGCCGATTGACAATTCTGATAAAATCACCCGATAAACCCATTTTTTTTGAAGCGTCGTAGGCATTTCTCACTTGCGTAATGATTTCTCGTTCACCAACAATCATTGAATCCAAAGAAGAAGCCACTGATAACTGGTGACTAACGGCTTTCATTCCTTGATGTAATTCTCGAATGCCAGCGTATCTTTTTATTTGCTCTTGGGAGAATGTTGGGTACAATTCTGTGAAAAATTGTTCTAAAAAAGAGGAATTGACCTCAAATTCTGTCGTAAAAAGAAATTCTACTCGATTGCAAGTAGATAAGAACATCAGTTCTTTTAATTGTAGTGTTTCTTTGAGTTTTTTAAGTCGAACTTCTTGATTATCAACATCAATGTGCAACAGTCCTATTTCATTCACGGATAAATTCCGATGTGTAAATGCAATAATATGCAGTTCGTTTATGCCTTTGTTGACTCTCACTAATGCAAAGATGCTCACACTTTGTATTTATTGTGTCATAAAAGTGTCATTTTTGGGTTATTTAGAATGGATTAAAATAAGATTAAATGGAGCGTTGGAGTTTTCGAGCGTTGGAGCATTGGATTTAATTCGGGCAAAAAATTATAGGTTCTATGTTGATTTAGATGGGCGCTTAGTTTCGCGCGCAGATTACGCAGGTTAACGCAGACAGGCTGTGTCGAATGTTATTCTTAGTTTCTTACATCGGTTTGTTAAGAGTTATTAATTTAACTACCCGCCTAAATCAACATAGAGCCAAATTATATTATTAAATCATCTGCGTTATCTGTGTTTTATTTTAATCATGCTATAACATCTTTAACCTTAATGAGTAAGAGATAAAATTATAATTAAATCATAAGAATCAGCGTTATCAGTGTTTTATTTTAATCATGCTATAACATCTTTAACCTTAATGAGTAAGAGATAAAATCATAATTAAATCATAAGAATCAGCGTTATCTGTGTTCTATTTGTATATTTACTCCTCATGAAAACAATAGAGTTCGAATCTGCGCAGAACGTAAAAGTTGAATATGAACTTGCTTCTGTGGGTCAAAGGGTTGCCGCTGCAATGCTTGATATGCTTATGTTTTTCATTTATTTCATCATTTTTGGGATGGTTGTTGGCTTTAGCGGCTGGTTTCAAGAAGACATGGGTTCTTTTCTGTTTTTTCAGCTACTTTTAATGAAATTGCCGTGGATTTTTTACAACCCTGTGATTGAATATCTCACTCATGGACAAAGTTTAGGAAAATACATTCTTGGAATCCGTGTTGTTACCATTTCTGGAGAAAGACCAGGTTTGCGAGAGGTTTTTACCCGTTGGATGTTCAAAGGAGATTTTGTTTGGATAAGCGCCGATTTTTTAGTGCTTTTTTGGTTCGGAATTGGACTAATGGGCATCGTTTATGCGGGAACTTCACGTCGTACACAGCGAATTGGAGACGTCATGGCAAACACCATTGTTATTCGGAATAAATCGAGCATTAATTACTCCTTGAGAGACGTTCTTGCCATAAAAAGTCAAGACAATTATACGCCAGAATATCCTGCGGCAATTCGATTCACAGATGAAGACATGTTGCTGATTAAAAACACAATACAACGCGTAAAAACACAGCCAAATCCTGAAACAAAAAAGTTTGCCATTGAACTCGCAGATAAATCAGCAGAATTAATTGGACTTTCTGAGACACCTTCCAAAAGGTTGAAATTTTTACAAACGTTGTTGCAAGACTACGTTGTTTTGACACGATAAGTAGAGGGGGAAAGAATAATAAAACCAAAAAATTACCGAATTGGGAACTTTTTCCCTATCTTTGTGTTGTTAAACAGATAAAATGTGAGAATTATATCGAGACGAACGTTGCGCGAATTTTGGGAAAAGCACTCAGATAGTGAAGAGCAATTAAAAGCATGGTATCGAGAGGCTAAAAAATCGTCTTGGAGAAATATCAACGAATTAAAGGCGGAATATCCAAGCGCAAGCATTTTAAAAGATAACAAAATAGTATTCAATATTAAAGGAAACAAGTATCGATTGATAGTGAAGGTGAACTTTGAATTTCAAATATCTTGGATACTATTTATTGGAACTCACGCAGAATATGATAAAATTAATGCAAACGAATTATAATTATGGAAATTAGACCAATAAAAAACGAAAAAGATTACGAGCAAGCCCTTAACAGGCTAGAGTCTATTTTTGATGCAAAAAAAGGAACCGATAAAGGTGACGAATTGGAAATTCTTTCAATTTTAATCGATAAATATGAAAGCGAAAAATTTCCAATAGGAATGCCTGACCCAATTGAGGCAATTAAGTTCAGAATGGAGCAGATGGGAATGAAGCAAAAAGATCTTGCAGAAGTTGTGGGCTTTAAAAGTCGAGTAAGTGAAATTTTGAATAAAAAACGCAAATTAACATTGGAAATGATAAGAAAAATAAGTTCTACGCTTCATATTCCGACTGAAGTGTTGGTTCAAGAATATGTTGTTGAGTAAAACGGCCTTTTGTCAAACTTAAATTATACTTTTCACCCTGCATTAATATAGATTAGCCCTTATGTCCAAACTATACATCGTTCCAACCCCGATAGGAAATCTCGAAGACATTACCTTGCGAGCCATCAGAATTTTGCAAGAAACGGACATGATTTTTGCCGAAGATACGCGAGTTACGAAGCGCTTATTGAACAAGTTGGAAATTCAAAAACCAATTGCTCCATTTCATTCTCACAACGAACACAAAACATTGGCAAGAGCAATTGACACGATTAAAGCAAATAAATCCACCGTTTTGGTTTCAGATGCCGGAACTCCCGCGATTTCTGATCCTGGATTTTTGTTGGTGCGAGAATGTATCGCCAAGAATGTCGAAATTGAATGTTTGCCTGGACCTGCGGCATTGATTCCCGCAATTGTTGCCAGTGGTTTTCCCTGCGACCGTTTTGTCTTTGAAGGCTTTCTTCCGCACAAAAAAGGACGACAAACCCGTCTAAAAGTCATTGCAGAAGAAAAAAGAACCACCGTTTTGTACGAATCACCGCATCGATTGGTCAAATGTTTGGGGCAGATTGAAGAATTTATGGGCGCAGACAGAAAAGTGTGTGTCGCGAGAGAGCTGACAAAAATTTACGAAGAATATAGAAGAGGAACAGCCGCTGAAATTAAGAAACACTACGAGGAGCATCCGCCGAAGGGAGAGATTGTGATTGTGATTGAAGGATTAGGGAGTTAGGAGTTAGGAGTGATGAGTTTTAAGTAGATTGTTGTTATATTAATGTGTTTGCAAGCTCTGTGAACCTCTGCGCCTCCTCTGTGGTTCTCTGTGTAACTATTATTAGAGTGATGAATTAGTGAAACTAAAGTTGTAACAAAAATAAAGTCTAAGAGCGAGGAGGTCATTGAGCGATGCCGAAATGAACGAGCGTTTCTAATTGTCTAAGAGGGCTTTAGCCCATATCTAAAATAATATGAAAAATAAAATAAAAAGTGAAGCATTCTTCCTGTGTAAAACAGGTGAACCAGAGCAAGCGTTTGAATTGAGGGAGCTGGAGATAAGTTCTCCGATAAATAACCAAGTTTTAATAGAGGTTGAGGCTTTTGGGTTGAATTATGCCGATGTTATGGCAAGACGGGGTTTGTATCGAGAAGCACCGCCTTTTCCATGCGTTGTTGGCTACGAAGTGGTTGGAAAAGTGATAGAATGTGGACCTAATGCACGGCAAGAATTATTGGGAAAAAGAGTCATTGCTTTTTGTCGTTTTGGAGGTTATGCCAAGCATGTAATTACCACAGATATTGCCAGTGTTGAAGTCGAAGATCAACCTTCGGAGATTTTACTTGCCCTCACCACGCAATCTGTTACGGCCTACTACATGTCTATGTATTTAACGCCTGTTCATTCAATTGATACGGTGTTAATTCACGCAGCGGCGGGTGGAGTTGGAACCATTCTTATCCAATTAGCAAAAATGAAAGGAGCAAGAGTCATTGCAAAAATTGGAAGGTCAGAAAAGGCTGAATTGGTGAAGAAACTCGGTGCTGACTTCGTTGTGAATTACAATGATTCTGATTACATCGAACAAATTAAGATCTATTTAAAAGGGGGTCGAATTGATGTAAGTTACAATCCTGTTGCTGGTTCAACCTATAAAAAAGACATGTCAATTCTTGGTTCTGGCGGTAGAATGATTCTCTTTGGCGGTTCCGAATTGGCAAACGGCAAATGGGGAATCTTCTCAAAGTTAAATTTTGTCAGAAAAATGGGACTTATTCTCCCGATCGGCTTGATGATGCGCTCGAAAAACATTTTGGGTGTCAACATGTTGAAAATAGCAGACAACCGACCAAGAATCATTGAAAAATGCTTGCAAGAATCCTATAAATTGTACCAAGAAGGAAAAATTGTGCCGCAAGTTGGCGGGTCTTATTCTCAAGAAGAATTTCACAAGGCGCATTCTGCGTTGGAAAGTGGAAAAACGACAGGGAAGTTGTCGGTGAAGTGGGACTTCGGCTAACGCTCAGCAACCGACGTGAGCAATGATTTGACAAAGCCGAAAAAAGTCTAATTTGGAGCAAGGCTAGATTTCTAAAATAAGGCGTTTTTTATCGATTTTTCGCAAAATTCAATTGAATTTTGCGAAAAAGAGAGTGTTTTTGAGTTTTTAGCGATTGTTATTTGTTCAGCCAGTTTCTAAATAGTTTCATTAAAATTGGCTGGGCTACAAAAACCATTAGAGTAACTAATAATGTAATTAACAATAACTCTGTTAAGATTGGGTTTAGTCCAATTTTAAGTAAAATCGGTTTGCAAATTGGCATAATGGAAAAAATTAAAGGAACAATTGCAATCCATACGATGATTGCTATTTTCCATTTCTTAGGGACCTTATCTTCTGTCATTTTATCGATCAGCAACTTTTTTATAATCCACTTTAATTGGTGATAGTAAGACAAAGAGTTCGCTATCTACTGTTGCATTAATATTTATTTTATCAATGTTACTTGTTTTGGTAAAACTATCCTTTGTCATTTTATTTCCTTCAATTTCAATGTCGCCTTCCATTAAATAGAATGAGAGGAAGCTATTCTTGTCTAAAGCGATGGAATGATTACCTTTAGGTAATTGATATCGTTTTGCAGCGATACCCGAAGCGTCTGTTTGAATAGGAGCATCCTCTCCGACATAATTTTTCACTTGATACGTGTTTTCATTTTCCCAGAGAAAGCTATTTGCTTGGTAGTCTTTATAATAAGGTGCTTTTTTTAACGATTTAGTAAAATCAGGATCAAACCATATTTGAAATGCCCTTGAGCCTTTTACGTATTTTTCTGAATGTTGCAATCCACTTCCGGCTTGAATGTGTTGTACAGCATCTGCTGGTAAGGGAGTCCACTTGTTGCTTGCCGTATCAAAATGCTCTAACCCACCTTCAAAGATAAAGGTTAGTATTTCAATTCCTTCGTGCGGATGCATTGGAAAAGTACCTTCTTCTACCGCTTCAACATTTGCCCAATAAATAAGATTTGAATATAGCGGGTCTCCTGCTAAAGGTTTGTTCTCAATTAGTCGTCCTTCAAAAATAGAAACGATATGTTGCTCTTCTTTTGTTTTTATGTGTAATTTCATTATAAACGGATTTTGTTAAAATTTTTGGTCACTATTTCTAATTGCTTATAGGTAACGTTAATGATAGCTACACTGTAAATATAGCAAATTATTCAACTCCTTTTGGAATAAAAACGATTACTATTGAGACCTTAAAAAAGCCGCTTTTCATCGATTTTTCGCAAAATTCAATTGAATTTTGCGAAAAAGAGGTGGTTTTTGATGATTTGAGGCGGAGCAGTGTTAATAGTAAACATTCATCAGAAAGTTAATTTCCATCTACGTATTCACCATCTATTTGTGTTATCTGAAAGATCAATATTCCAGTTGAATCCCACTCCTTCAATGTACTATTATCCAGATCAAATACTTTTAGTTCAGATTTTCTTTTTCCAGAAGGGAAAAATCGAAAGAGACTATCTAATTCTCCCATTCTGTAATAAGAATAGCCATCATATAACCCATTCTCGAAAAATTTTTCTGAATAACCATCAAGCTCCCCATTGCAAAAAGTGGCTTTAGTAGATAATTGACCATCTTCAAACCATTCATCCGATTTGCCATGGAAAACACCATTCCTATAGTTAATTTCGGCTGCTTTTGCACCATTCTTATAATATGATTCTGCCTTTCCGTTCACTTTCCCGTTTTCTATTGTGACCATACTTTTTAGTTCTCCGGTTTCGTAATTTTCGAGATACCTACCCGTGAATAGCTCATTGGACTTATTTTCATACCATAAGCTGTCCCTTAATTCTAACTTATCTAGTCCAACCTCTTTATAGTGAGTCTCGCATGAAGTCAGTTGGCTTAACACAATCATGCTGAGAAATACAGAAAGGATGGTTTTATTCATAATAGTGTTGTGCAATTGATTGTCTTAACGATTCGACATGTGCAACAGCACACATACCCAACACCCAAATATAGCAAATTATTAATCCTCTATTAGGATCTTTTTTATTCATTCCAATTTAAAATATCAGTTAACATCCCTGCTTTCCAGCAATCAATTATAGATTCTGCTGTCAATCCGTGAATTGTTTCATTTGTTTCTGCTATTTTATTTAAGACCGATAATGATTCAGATTCCTTTGTCCTTAGCAATATTATTGCTGTCCAAATTTTAACAGAATCATTCTCATGTTCTAATGTCCCGTAAAATAAGTTGCGAATTTCGTCAGATTCTAGTTTAATTAGACGGATGATTTTCATCATTTTAGAGTGAACCTTATTCCCTTTAGTGCTGTTCCCTTCCATGGTGCATTCAGCGTGGCTCACAGCAAGTTCGATGTATTTATTTATTAATTTCTCCATTTTTGTACTAGATACAGAACAACCCGACATGCTTGACATGTCCCCAATATGTAAATATAATAAATTATTAAATCTTCAAACAGCATACCTTTGCGAAAAAGAGCCCTTTTTCACTAAAATCGTCTGATAAAACTAAGCTAATTTGAGCAGTGATTCAATCTACTTAAGTCGAACACTCAAAGAGCGAGGAGGTCATTGAGCGATGCCGAAATGAGCGAGTGTATCGAAAAGCGTTAGCGGTCTAACAAGCGAGGCACGAGTGGTCCAAACTAAAATCCATCAAAATCCTGTCCCTCCGTATTCTCCGTCATTCTTCGCTCAAAGTTTTCCTTTGTTTCTTTGTCCTCGTTGTGTTTAATCAGTGGAACTTTATGAAAAAGAACCTCTCCAACCTTCTCTCCTTTGTAAGAAATCAGCGCAACCATCATGACCATGCTTGAAATCAAAATAGGGTAGAGCAGAAGTCCGGTGTCAAAATTGTCAATCGTGAAGGAGTCATTCTTAATTAATACAAAGAATAGCAGAACGGTAATCAAGCCTCTTGGAGCAATAAATACTTCTGGGAATAAAAATTCTTTGGCAAATATTTTCAAGAGAATGTAACGAATCACATACAAGATGGCAACAATGACGACACTGTTGATGGCAACCTCTAAATTATACAGCGAGGCAACTGAAATGCTCAATCCAAAAATAACGAAGAAGAAAGTTCTGATTAAGAAAGCAGATTCTAAAGTCAAGGTATGGAAATCGTGTAGAATGGGCTTTACTTTTTCGGCGTCAAATATTTTTGCCAACCTCCCTTGGAAGAATACTTCGGTGTTGTTGAGCACCAAACCGAAAGCAAGAATCAATAACAAAGAAGATAAGTGGAAGACCTTTCCAACGGCAAACAATAACAACAAAACACCAATAATTAAAAAGAGTTTTACCTGCATTTGCAAATGTTGGAATAGGTAAACCATCACATAAGCGACAATAACAGATAAGACAATTGTACCAGCGATGTTCAAGAAAATTTCCCAAAAAAGAGAACCTTGTCCTGCGCCACCATCGGCTCCAATCATAAAATAAAACACCATAATGCCAATAATATCGGAGAATGTGCTCTCATAGACCATGAATTCCTTCTTTTTACCCGTCAAACGACCAACACTTGGAATAATAATGGCACTACTCATAATGCTCAGTGGAATGGCATATACAATTGCCGTGTAAAGCGTGGTGCTTGGAAAAATATACATGAAAAAACCAGCCAAAGCAAACATCGAACCTGCAATTCCGAGATTGGCAACAATGAATGACTTTAGAATCAACCCCGCTTTTTCTTTCTCTAATTTTAAGTCCAAAGCGGCTTCTAATACAATCATCACAAGCCCAACATTTCCGATTATTTCAAGGATGGAATCGAGTTTTAAATCATCGTCAATAATTCCTTGCGCGTGCATCCACGCTTTCAACCCCATGCCCAATGCGATGAGCATTAACACAGAGGGGATGTTCGTTTTCTTGGATAAAATATTGAAAAAGAAGCTTAAAATAATAATGCTCGCAATGCCAATAATGAGTAAGTAAGGATTCATTCTTTGTTTTTAATTCAACCAAATATACACAAAGTTGATTCTCAGCGAGGCTATTTTTAGAATATTTTCGGAAAAATTTGCAGAATTTAAACATTAATCGTAATATTGCGATATATAAATAACAATGGGTTTAACAAAAACAGAAAATTACACCAAAGAGCAAATAGAATTGTCGCAAATGATGAAAGTTCTTGGACATCCCGCAAGAATTGCCATTCTGCAGTCAATTATAAAAACCGATGCTTGTGTTTGCGGTAATTTGGTGACAGAAATCGGCTTGGCGCAATCGACTATTTCGCAACATTTGAAAGAATTAAAATCGATTGGCTTAATTCAAGGCACAATTGAAGGAACAAGCATGTGTTATTGTATAAATACAGAAAATTGGGAACAATTATCGGCTCAAATTAATGAATTATTAAACTCGGCAAACTGTTCAGATGACGGTTGCTGTTAAAACAAATAAAGATGAATACACCTGAAGAATTAAAAAACACAGTCAAAGAAAAATACGCAGAAATTGCCCTGCAAAGCAAAGAAGAAAATGCAACATCCTGTTGTGGAGTTGACGGTTGCTCGACTGTAGATTACACAATCTTCTCGGAAGATTACAGCAAATTAGAAGGATACAGTGAAGATGCTGATTTGAGTTTAGGATGCGGGATTCCAACAGAATTTGCACAAATAAAGAAAGGCGACACCGTTCTTGACTTAGGTTCTGGCGCTGGAAACGATTGCTTTGTGGCAAGAGCATTAACGGGAGAAAAAGGGAAGGTTCTTGGCTTAGACTTCACAGACGTGATGATCAACAAGGCACGAGAAAATGCAGACAAGTTAGGATTCAACAATGTAGAATTTCGTCAAGGAGACATTGAGCAAATGCCAATCGGCGGAGAATCAATAGACGTTGTGGTAAGCAATTGCGTGTTGAACCTGGTTCCAAACAAAACAAAAGCGTTTAGCGAAACCTTTCGCGTGCTCAAAGCAGGCGGACATTTTAGTGTATCGGACGTTGTTTTGAAAGGAGAATTGCCAGCAGGATTGAAAAACGACGCAGAAATGTATGCAGGTTGTGTTTCTGGAGCCATTCAAAAAGAAGACTACATGAATATTATTCATGAAACGGGTTTTGAAGAGGTCGTTATTCAAAAAGAGAAGCCAATTGTTCTTCCAGATGAAATTCTAAAGAATTATTTGTCAGAAGAAGAAATAAACGGCTACAAACAAGGAGAATTTGGAATATTCAGCATAACGGTCTTTGGCAAAAAACCAGAATGCGGACCTGATTGTTGCTGCTAAAATTTAAAAGACATGTCTAAAAACATTTTAGTTCTTTGCACAGGAAACAGTTGCAGAAGTCAAATTGCGCATGGATATTTGAAAGAATTCTCCCCAAAAGGCACAACAATTTACAGTGCAGGCATTGAAACACACGGCGTCAACCCAAAAGCAATTGCAACGATGCAAAAAGACGGGGTTGACATCTCTGAAAACACTTCTAACAATGTAGATGAATTCGCAAATGTTGATTTCGACTACATTATTACGGTTTGCGACAACGCAAAAGAAAGATGTCCTTATTTTCCGTCAAATGCCGTTCTTTTTCACAAAAACTTCCCGGATCCAGCAAAAGCAACGGGAAATGAGGAGGAGGTAAACGCAGAATTTGACCGCGTGAGAGACATGGTTAAACTTTATTGTAAAGAATTTGTTTCCGCTTATCTCAAATAAACGCATAAAAAATGAAGACAAAAAAATTAAGCTTTCTTGACAAAAATCTAACTCTTTGGATATTTATTGCAATGGCAATCGGAGTTGGACTAGGGTATTTTGTGCCAACATTCCCAACCATCATAAATTCGTTTAGCAGCGGAACAACTAATGTCCCAATTGCAATCGGTTTGATATTAATGATGTATCCACCTTTGGCAAAAGTAGATTTTAAACTATTACCTAAAGTTTTTAAGAACACAAAGGTGTTGTCAATTTCTCTGATCCTAAATTGGGTAATCGGACCTATTTTGATGTTTTTTTTAGCCATCATTTTCTTAGGAGACTATCCCGAATATATGGTAGGATTAATTCTTATTGGGCTGGCAAGATGCATTGCGATGGTGTTAGTTTGGAATGATTTAGCAGAGGGAAGTAGTGAATATGGGGCGGGACTTGTCGCTTTGAATAGTATTTTTCAAGTTTTTGCATACAGTTTCTACGCTTGGCTATTTATTACAGTGTTACCTCCTTATTTTGGTTTTGAAGGTGCAATTGTCGACATTTCAATTACTGTAATTGCTGAAAGCGTTGCTATTTATCTTGGGCTTCCATTTCTTCTGGGGATTTTAAGCCGTTATTTTTTAGTGAAAATGAAAGGTGCAGATTGGTACAACAAGAAATTCATTCCGTTTATTTCCCCACTAACACTGATTGCGTTGTTATTTACGATTTTAATAATGTTCTCCCTAAAAGGAAATTTAATTGTTCAAATTCCATTTGATGTTTTATTGATAGCGATTCCTCTCTTAATTTATTTTTGCATCATGTTTATTATTGGGTTCTTTTTTACGCGAGCTGCGGGAGAAAAATATGATAGAACAGCAGCCGTTGCCTTTACCGCGGCAGGCAATAATTTTGAGCTGGCCATTGCCGTTGCGATTGCTGTTTTTGGTATAAATTCTGGACAAGCATTTGCAGGAGTCATTGGGCCTTTGGTGGAAGTTCCAGCGCTAATTTTCTTAGTTCGTGTCTCGTTTTGGTTAAAGCGGAAGTATTACCCGCAAACACAAGGTTGATAAATTAAATGCATCTGTCTTATCACGTCTAATTATTTCCTTAAATTTATCGCCTGATTACAAAGACCAATGCTAAAAAAAATCTATCATTTTCTTTCTCCTAAGTTTCAAACGATGTCCTTGGATTACAAGGTCGATTTGAAACCTCGTTATGGACATGGGAAACCTCCTCATTCGGAGTTGTACAAAATAATTAACGCTCACCGAGCGGACTATTCTCAATTTCTAACAGACGCTCTTGCTTGTAAAGAGAATTTGCAACAAATAAAGAAAGCGAATGACGAAAAAGAGGTCAACAATCCTGTTTGGAACAATGGTTTTTTACCAGGATTAGATATTGTTGCCATCTATGCAATGTTGGCGCTCAAGAAACCAAGCAAATATGTGGAGGTTGGGTCTGGCAATTCTACAAAGGTTGCCTACAAAGCCAAGAAAGAGAATAATTTAGCAACAGAAATCATCTCCATTGACCCGAATCCAAGAGCGGAAATTGACCATTTGGCCGATACTGTGATAAGAAAGCCCTTTGAAGACGTAGATTATGACCTTATTCTCGGTTTAGAAGAGAACGACATCCTTTTTATCGATAATTCTCACAGAATTCTCCCCAATTCTGACGCAATGGTTTTCTTCATGGAAATTTTGCCTCAACTGAAAAAAGGAGTGATTGTGCACATCCACGACATTTATTTGCCTTATGACTATCCGCAATTTATGTGCGATCGTTTCTACACAGAACAGTACGGTTTAGCGATGTTCTTATTAGCAAACCCGAAGAAATACAAAACGATTTTGCCAAATTATTTTATTTCAGAAGACGAAGAATTGAAAAAGGTTTTATTGCCTTTCTGGGAACATGAAAACTTAGCAAATGTTGAGCGGCATGGAGGTTCTTATTGGCTGCAAATCAATGAGTAAAAAAGTGTGCTAAATTGAGGATGCTTCTAATTTTTAGCGTAATTTTGCAAAAGAAAAAGTAAATAACATTAATAGAATATATAATGATTGAACAAACAACAGACTTGGGAATTAAAGCGATTTTGGATCAGTTCGGAATTGAGGCAGTAAACAATGGCGCATCAACAGGTGGACATTGGTTCAACACAAGAGGTGAAAAAATTGACTCAATTTCTCCAGTGGACGGAACAGTGATTGCATCAATTAATTCTGCATCAGAAGCAGATTACGAAGCAGTCGTTTTAAAAGGGCAAGAAGCATTTAAAGAATGGAAAACTTGGCCAGCTCCAAAAAGAGGAGAGGTTGTTCGTCAATTGGCTGAAAAATTGAGAGAATACAAAGAACCTTTAGGAAAGCTTGTTTCTTACGAGATGGGGAAATCTTATCAAGAAGGTCTGGGCGAGGTGCAAGAAATGATAGACATTTGCGATTTTGCAGTCGGTCTTTCAAGACAATTGTATGGTTTAACAATCAAGTCGGAACGTCCAGGGCATAGAATGATGGAGCAATACCATCCGCTTGGAATCGTTGGAATTATCTCTGCATTTAACTTTCCTGTTGCTGTTTGGAACTGGAACACGGCGCTTGCTTGGATTTGTGGAGACGTTTGCATTTGGAAACCTTCAGAAAAAGCTCCAATCACAAGTATTGCTTGTCAACAAATTACCAAAGAAGTTTTTGATGCCAACGGAGTTCCTGAAGGAGTTTCAGGATTGATTATCGGCGGTGCAGAAATTGGAAAATTAATGGCAAACGACACCAGAATTCCTTTAGTATCTGCTACAGGTTCTACACGAATGGGTAAATCTGTTGGTGAGGCTGTCGGAAGAAGATTAGGAAAATCATTACTCGAATTAGGAGGAAATAATGCCATCATTATTACACCAACTGCAGATTTAAACATCGTACTTCCAGGAGCTGTTTTTGGAGCCGTTGGAACTGCAGGTCAAAGATGTACTTCTACAAGAAGATTGATTATTCACGATGACATTTACGACAAAGTGAAAGACGTTTTGGTAAAAGCTTACGGTCAATTGAAAATTGGAAATCCTTTGGATGAAAGCAACCACGTTGGACCGGTTATCGATACTGATGCAGTAGCAATGTATTTAGATGCATTGGAGAGAGCAAAAGCAGAAGGCGGAAACATCATTGTTGAAGGCGGCGTTTTAACTGGCGAAGGATACGAGTCTGGTTGCTATGTAAAACCTGCGATTGTAGAGGCAAAAAATGAATATCAAATTGTTCAACACGAAACATTTGCACCTATTTTATACATCATGCGTTATTCGGGAGATGTTCAGAATGCAATTGCTCTTCAAAACGGAGTGCCTCAAGGTTTATCTTCAGCAATAATGACCAATAACATGAGAGAAGCAGAGTTGTTTGTTTCTGAAACAGGTTCTGATTGTGGAATTGCCAATGTAAACATTGGAACTTCTGGAGCAGAAATCGGTGGAGCTTTTGGTGGAGAAAAAGAAACAGGTGGAGGAAGAGAATCTGGATCTGATGCTTGGAAAATCTACATGAGACGACAAACAAACACGGTTAATTATACGGATAGCTTGCCGTTGGCTCAAGGGATTAAGTTTGAGTTGTAAGAGAATGTAAAGTGACTATAACGCAGGAATGTGTTATAGTCACTTACTAAACATCAAAAAATAAATCAGAATGCCGAGTATAAATAATTTAAAGAGAATTTATTTTGGCGTTGTTTTTCTTTTTGTGATTATTCAATTTGATCTAATTCAAGCTCTTTTTCGTGGAGGTTGGGATGTCAACACATTATATTTCATCATTCCTCTTCTCTTATTACTTTTAGGGAGTTTTTTCTTTTGGAAAGATTATAAAGTAGGGATACTATTACTTGTTGTTTTTTCCACTTATTCAGGGGTAACCTTATTTGCTTCTGGTTTAATGACTCTAACCTCTTTTGTCGAAGTTAACGATTATGTTACACACATGATTCTCCCATCTTTTTCTTCAGTTACTCAGTTAATCGTTGGTGCTGGTTATTTATTGTTGGGTTGGATGTTGGTAAGAGAAGACGTCATCAGTAGAATTGGAATTAACAAAAGACTTATCTCTAGCGCTTCCGTTATATCGACAATTATAGCATTAAATCTTACATTTAGTTAGTACGCTTTTTTACATAATACTAGTTCAGCATTAGAGATGATTTTTTCTTTGCAAATGGACACAACTCAATACTGAAATTGGTTTCAGAGCCGCCTGTGATTCTCGTTTTTAGGATAATACGAGAATAAAAAAGTTCTGCTAAATCTAGCAGGGCTTTTTTGTTTAATAAAGATGCTTTTTCTACTTCACAATAAACTTCTTCGTTTTAGAAGCACCATTCATTTTAATGGTCATAAAGTAAATACCAGCTCTCATACTTTGCGTATCAATAGAAACAAGGTTGGAACCTGTGATTGCATTAATTAGATGAGACTGAATTGCTTTTCCAGAAATATCTGTGATGGCGATAATTGTTTTTGCATTTGCTTGCACATCAAAACGAATGTTTAGTTCTTTTTCTACAGGGTTGGGGAACATTGTTAATTGCGAAAATTCATTCTGCTCATTGATTCCAACAACGAGGTTGTCTGATGGTGAGCCTGTGTATAAATTAATATTATCGAGGTAGAAATTGTTACCACCTCCTGCCGTGAATTCGAACTTATACCTGAAATTATCTACCCAATAAGTGCTTGTAACGTTTGTCATGTGAACAGTTGCCCAATCTGCAGGAGAACTTGGTGTAAACGGAGACGTTGCCTCTTCAGAAGAAAGAATAAGCCCGTACATTGATTTACGAGTCACCCATGTATCTCCACAATTGTTGGTTACTTTGACCTTCAACCAATCCGCATCTGACGAAGATCTTCTTTTGTAAGCATATCGGAAGCTCAAAGTCATAGAACCAACACCTGAAACAGAGGTTAAATCAACGGGAGCGCCAATTAATTCATCAATTGACCCATCTTGTTCTCCAAAATTAAGAATTCGTGCCGATTGATTACTCGCTTGACCAACCGTGGGAGAAAGTTCAAAACCAGCCCCTTCGTTGTTAATTATTTCCCACTCGTCAATGTTAGAAAGCGTTGAGAATGATTCAAAACCTTCTACGAAAGGAAGGACATTTGAAGCAGGAAGGACACGTATATAATTCGTTTTAACTTCGATGTCTGAGGCAGTTCCATCAGTAGCACTAAGTGTAACTTCATACAGTCCAGGTGTTGAATAAGTAACAACAGGGTTTTGTATGTTAGAAGAAGAAATACTTCCTCCAGTAAACGACCAAGTCCACCCATTAACGACATTAAACGATTCGTCTGTAAATTGAATTTGAGTTCCTGCGCAAATAGTTGTTTTGTCCGCAGAAAAAGCAGCGGTACATAAATATAGGTTTCCATCGGCACCGGTATCAATAATGTTTTGCGCAGTCCATAAATTATTTCTACCACCAACAGACGATTGGATCGCTATTCTTTGGACATCACGTTGACCTTGAGTGTACATTGATTGACAAGAAAGAGCATAATCCATATAATTTTGCACATTGGTAATAGAACCTGGAGCGCAGGCCGCTAAGTTTAGATTACACCCACCTGTAGAGCCTTGCGTATTAGGAGTATCAGCAACTCCGTCATCCAAACTACAGTTAGAAGCAAGTCCAGGCGTGTTTGAACTTCCCCATGTATGAGGCAAATTGAACCAGTGACCTAACTCATGTGTCATAGATCTTCCGGCACTGAGGCTAGAGGTTCCAATTTCACTAAATTGTGTATAGAGAATCCAAATACCATTCGTCATGTCATTCCCCCCAAAATTGTTTGGATAATTAGTATATCCTCCAGCCCCTCCAGCATTTCCAATGACAAATACATTTAAGTACTCATTACTTGGCCAATTTCCTTGGTAAACATCGTTTCCATTTCTAATCGCTTCCACTTGAGCATAACCGTCATCTCCTTGATAAGACAATGGAGAAATCGTTCTAGTATAACCTCTAAAACAACTACCGTCGGGAGCTTTAGTAGCTAGAACAAACTCCATTCTTACATCAGCCGCCAAAGGCTTAAATTCTGCAACAATTTCAGCGGTATCAGCATTTCTAAGTCGATAATCTCGTGTCATTACCTCAATAGCATTGAAAATTTGTGCCTCACTTACATTCTCTACCCCTCCATTATGCAATACATGTACAACTACAGGAACGACATAAACTATGGTGTCATTTGACTCCGGTTGATTAGCAGCATTGAGAGCTTCCGCTTGTCTGACTAACTCATCGTTGGCAAACTCTTGAACAGCTGCCGGATTATTGAGGAGTTCATTCATTTTATGAGAAGTCCTACACCAGTTTTCAATAGGTTGACTTTGACTCAAAACCACTTGCGACAAGCAAATTAACAATACAGAAAGGAATAAATGTTTCATAGAAAGAGAGTAAAAAAAAGTCCCCTCTAGATAGAAGAGACTTTTAAAGAAAATTTAATTTATTTAATGATAAACTGAATTGTTTTTTGTCCAGCAGCAGTAGAGATACTCATAAAGTACATTCCTGAAGAAAGAGCAGCTGTATCCATCATTACTAAATTCTGACCAGAATTAGCCTTAATCAAGTTAGATTGGATCATTTTACCAGTAACATCTTGAATTGCGATAACTGTTTCTTGTGCATTGTCGATAGAAAAACGAACATTTAACTCGTTATCTGCAGGGTTTGGATAGACAGAAAGGTTGTTAATTGACAAATTCTCTTCAAGTCCAACAACCAATTCTTCAGAAGGAGCTCCTGTATAGAGGTTAATGTTATCAATAAAAAGATTGTTTCCACCACCAGCAGTAAACTCAAACCTGTAGCGTAAATTATCTACCCAGTACGTACTCAAAATATTCGTAACATGAACAGTTGTCCAATCCGAAGAATCGTTCGGAGTAAAAACAGACGGATAAATGTCCGATGAAAGAATTTGACTTGGAATAGTTTTACGCGTTATCCATGTGTCTCCACAATCTGCCGTAATTTGTATTTTCAATCTGTCATCGTTCGTAGTAGCTCGTCTTTTAAACGCGTGTCTAAAACTCAAAGTCATTGAACCTACTGATGCAACACCTGATAAATCTACAGGAGCACTTACTAGTTCATCAACATTTCCACTAGGTTGCGCAAAGTTTGCCAGTTTAGCACATTTTAAACTTCCAAGACCTGCGTTTGTTGCCAAAACGAATCCGTTTCCGGCAGTGTTTATTACTTCCCACTCATCAATTCCCGTGAAAGTTGAGTAAGACTCAAAACCTTCTACAACAGGTAATGTAGCTCCTAAAGGAAGAACACGAATATAATTTACTTTCACTTCTGAATCATTATTTGTACCATCCGTTGCAGTTAAACTTACCTGATACAATCCAGGTGCAGAATAAGTTGCTGTTGGATTCTGAGCAGTAGAGCTTGTAACGTCGGCTCCTGGAAAGGACCACGTCCAACCGTTAACGACATTAAAAGATTCGTCAGTGAATTGCACTTGATCTCCAACACAAACAGAAGTTTTATCAGAAGAGAATTGTGCAGTACATAAATAGATGTTTCCATCGGCGCCTGTAGTCGCTAAATTGGAAGTTGTCCATACATTGTTTCTTCCTCCTACACTAGAGTTCAATGCATTTCTCATTCTTGTACCTTGTCCTTTTGTAAACATTTTGAAACAAAATGAATACTCCATAAAGTTTTCGACGTTGTCCTTTTTATTGTAACCCCAGTAAGCATTATCCCCTGTGCAAGAGTTGTTATTAATATTGCAACCACTTGTTCCAACACAAACAGGCGTGTCCTGAACTCCATCATCATCGTTACAGTTACCCGAAACTCCAGGTGTGTTAGAGCCCCCCCAAGTATGAGAAAGATTAACCCAATGTCCAACTTCATGCGCCATTGTGTGACCAACAACTAGGTTTTCTAGTATCCAAATACCATTATTCATCGCGGTTCCAATCCAATTATTAGGAGTATAAGTATAACCTCCTGCTCCACCAATATCATCCGCAACAAATACGTTCATATATTCATTTCCAGGCCATTGACCATTGTAAACATCATTACCACTAACAACAGCATTTAATTGAGCGGTTCCGTTTGAGCCATCAAAAGTAAGAGCTGTTTGTGTTCTTGTTATCCCCTTGAAACAAGTTCCGTCAGGAGCGATAGTTGCTAGTCTAAATTGGATATGAGCCGTATCTATAAAATCTACAAATTCAGAATCTACAGAACCTATTTCTGGATTTGAACCAGAAAAGTCTTCATTTAAAATTCTAAGAGCATCGTAAATTTCATCATCACTGACGTTCTCTGAACCATTCATATGAAGAATGTGAAAAACAACAGGAATGTAATAAATCGTTCCAGCGGCTTTCGGCTGAGGATTTGCTAATTCTTGTTGACGTATAATTTCATCCGCAGCTAATCGTTGAGCAGCCAAAGGATTCTTTTTTAGTTCATTTAGCATTTTATGTTGTCTGCAAAACTCAAAATTTTCGCCAGGACGCGTGTTTAAAGGGTCTAAAGTTCTTTTTTGAGAAAAACCTGAGCTTGATATTATTACAAGACTCAGAATGGAGAGTAGAAATTTTTTCATAGTTTTCAATTTATTTTTAATTGTTGTGGATGTGAAGATATGATAAATCAATGAGATAGACAAATCAAAAATTTTAAACGGTGGCATTCCTTGATTAACTGTAGTTTTGATTGATTTTGTGGTTTAAGAGTTTCTTAAATCATGAAAAACACCCGTGTAATTAGGACTACTTAAAAGATTTAGCAAGCGTTTTGCAGCTTCTTTTGGACTAAATAACTGATCGTCTTCTTTCATTTTCTTGAAATTTTCTACCGCAGAAAAATCATTTTCACTGGCACGTCTAATTTGTACTTGCATTTCAGTGTCAATAACACCCGGTGAAATGGCAAAAACTTTTGGAGAATTTCCTTTTTCGAGTTCTTCTAGATAAAAAGCCTCCGTTAACATATTTAGCGCTGCTTTTGAAGCACAATAACCTGCCCAAGAAGGAATTGCTTTGTTGGCAGCTCCGGAACTGATGTTGACTAGGGTGAAAGAGTCTTTTTTTTCTACTGCTTGATAAATTTTCTGCATCAAAAGCATGGGAGCAACAGTGTTTATTTGCAGAACAGTCGCCAAATCAGGGTGTTTTTGGTCAGAAAGACGTTTTATTTCACCTATAATCCCCGCATTGTTTATTAAAGTGACGAGTTCATTCGGAATAGAGAGCTTTAAATTCTCAACTTGCTCAGAATTGCTTAAATCGCACCTTTGAAAGGAATAATTTTTGTGCTCAATGACAGAATTTCTTCCGATGCCAAGAACGGTCTCTCCTTTCTCTAAAAGTAATTCAACAACCGCTTTGCCCAAGCCTTTTGAGACACCCGTTACGATATACATTAAAGAGATTCGTTGATTTCTATGAATCGTTCTACACTTTTGGCCGCACCAAAGACAACTAAAGTGTCTTTTTCTTTAATTTTTGTGTCACTTTTTGGAACACCAATAATGTGTTGCTCGGTGCATTCTTCGCCGTTCTTTTTGATTTCAAATACACGTTTAATCGTAATTAAGGTCATTTCGTATTTGTTTCTAAAGCCAACAGAATCAATAGTTCTGCCAACGCAACCTTTTGGTGCGCGAATTTCTGCAATTTCATGGTCATCAGGCAATGAAAAGAAAGAAATAATATTTGGATTCAATAATTTTTCTCTTACCGCATCTGCGACCTCTTTTTCTGGTGTAAGAATCTCGGTAATCCCAATTTTCTCCAAAATTAAACGCTGGTGGTCCCCACTGGCGCGAGCAATGATTCTTTTTACTCCTAAATCGACTAAATGAACACAGGTAAGAATTGTTGCTTCAAAATTCTCCCCAATAGCGACAACTGCCGCATCCATTTCGGCAAGATTTTGCGACTTTAATGCGCGAAAATCCGTTGCATCTAAGGTCACTGCAAAGGCTACATCGTCTTTGATGTGCTCAATTTTCTCTTCGTTCGGGTCGAAAGCAAAAACTTGTGCTCCTTTATCTGCTAATCGACGGGCAATTGATGCTCCGTACTTTCCAACTCCAATAACGGCAAATTTGCTGTAATTCATAATTTCTGTCTATTTATTAATTCAATGCTTGACGTAAATCTTCGATAATGTCTTCGGCATCTTCAACGCCAACGCTTAATCTTATCAAAGAATCACTCACGCCTGTTTTTTCTCGTTCTTCTTTTGGTATGGATGCATGTGTCATTGTTGCTGGGTGTCCAATCAGCGATTCAACTCCCCCCAATGATTCTGCCAAAGCAAAAACTTCTACTTTCTTTACAACAGCATGCGCATCCTCTATTTTATTTCCTTTTAGGTCGAAAGAAATCATTCCTCCAAAGCCTCTCATTTGTCTTTTCGCAACCTCGTGATTTGGATGCGACTCAAGCCCTGGCCAATAAACTTTATCTACTTTCGGATGGTTGACTAAGAATTTCGCCACTTTCTCTCCATTCTCACAATGTCGTTGCATGCGCAAATGCAGTGTTTTTATTCCACGAAGAACCAAAAACGAGTCCATTGGTGCAGTAACGGCACCCGAAGAATTTTGAATTCTATACATTTCTTCTGCAATCGCATCATCATTGCAAACCAAAGCGCCCATAACGACATCGGAGTGACCGCCTAAATATTTCGTGACAGAATGCATGACAATATCTGCTCCTAAATCCAAAGGATTCTGCAAATAAGGAGTAGCAAAGGTATTATCAACGGCCAAAAGGGCATTTGCTTTTTTTGCAACAGTCGCCATTGCTTCAATGTCAATGATATTCATCATCGGATTGGTCGGCGTTTCCACCCAAATTAATTTCGTGTTCTCATTTACCGCTGCTTCAACGGCAGAAGTGTCTGTCATTCCAACAAAGTGAAATTTAATTCCGTATTTCTCAAAAATCGTCTTGAAAATCCTAAAAGTACCTCCGTAAAGGTCATTGGTTGAGACGACCTCGTCTCCCGGATTCAACATTTTAATCACGCAATCAATAGCTGCTAAACCAGAACCAAAACACGCTCCGTGTTGACCGTTTTCAATGGCCGCAATGTTTTTCTCCAATGCATGACGCGTAGGATTTTGCGTTCTTGAATATTCATACCCTTTGTGATTACCAATTCCATCTTGAACATAGGTCGATGTTTGATATATCGGCGTCATAATCGCGCCGGTAGATTCGTCTGGGTGAACTCCTGCATGTATTGCCTTTGTTCCGAATTTCATCTTTGATTGTTGCATCAATTAATTGTGTTAAGCAAATGTAGTAAGAAAAAAGGAGTTGGAGTCTGGAGCAAGAGTTTTGAGTCTAGAGCAAGAGTCTTGAGAAGGGGCGAGTAGATTTATTTAACTCAACTTTTTTATCATTGCGAAGAGCATTTTTGAGATTTCCTCTAGCCGAGAATAGAATTGGCGGAAGGAGCTCGAACCTAATGCGTTAGTATCTTTTAAATAGTCTAAAATCGCAACACATTCAAAAGTTGAGCCTCGCAATTACTAGAAATTTTCTTTTGTCAGGATTTGTTCTCCTTCCAGAGCCTTCAGCAATATTTAACATAATACTGAATGAGGCTCTTCTTAGTTGGTCTTTTGCAACAGAATCAACGCTTGGGTTTTTCATCAATGAGAAAACTTCAAGATTGTATTTTTTAGATTTATCATAGACTAGTAATTTTTCAAAATCAAACATAATAATGGGTGGTTTAAGTTTATCTCTTATTTAAGCTAGTAAATTCTTTTCGATTAAAACCTCTATCTAAAAATTATTTTCCCGACTCCAAACTCTTGCTCAACCCTCTTGCTCAATCCTCTTGCTCCCTCCTCACTTTTTCTTACCTTTATTCCCTTGTCAGAAGAATTAAAAAATAGCATCCAAAGATTATTGGAAGAGAGCAGTCATTTTAATGCAAATGATGTGTTGGTGAATGCTCAAACGGAGAATAAGAAATTGTTTTTTTCGGATGAATTGTCATTTGGCATTGCGGATTTTCCCAAAAGAATTCTCACAGAAGCCAAGAAAACACACAAAGAAGCAGGCGTTAATTCGCTTTGTTTGGCGAGTGATTTGGTTGAAGTTAAGATAAAAGAAACGCACGTAAACACGCCAATTTTTTTACATTCTCTGAGTTATGCGATTGATAAAGTTCGGCAAGTAATTAGTTTCACTTTTAATGAAGAAGAGGCGTTTCTCAATCCTTTTTTGGTGCAACACCTTAAGAATAATTTAGGAATTGAAGAGGAAATTCTAAATCCGCAAGAGAAAGAACAGACTTTAAATCGACTGACAGAATTAGGATTAAAAATAGACGAATCGCATCCAAAAGTCATAGGGAATTTTCATCATCACCGATTTCAAATCGTTAAAGAGTTGGAAGAATTACTGCAAGCAGAAAGTTTTTCGAATAATTTGAGCGCTTTGTTTGGAGAGGGAGAAAAAGAGACGAATCAATGCTCTCTGCCCAAAGATATTTTGCTTTCTGCGGACACCGATCATGAAAAAGTTTTTGAGAAAGTGCAAAATGTAAACACGGTGATTCAAGGTCCTCCGGGAACAGGAAAATCGCAAGTGCTCACCAACTTGATTGCAAAAAATTTAGCAGCAAAGAACACGAGTATTGTGGTCTCAGAAAAAAGAGTTGCCTTGGAAGTTTTGGTGAATAAATTGAGCGCTTTTGGGCTTGATAAATACTGTTTCATTGCAAGTTCGGATAATTTAAGTCACACCTTTTTGCAAGAATTAAAATCAACGTGGGATTACCTCGACACCTTTGCTTTTGAACATGTAAATAACCTTCGATTGTCCGAGCAATACCTCGACCATTTGCAAATGACTTTGGATCTTCTTTCGCAAAAAGAACTGATTGGAGGCGTGTCATTTTCTCATTTTAAAAAGTTGTCAGAAGGGATTGATTTAGCGTCTTTTTCATTCTCAAGCAATGCCCCAGAAATCGGTCATTTTTTAGCGAATGAAAACACGATTAATGAGGTCTATAAAAAAGGACTTTTTGCTTCTGTTGGGCGACTAAAAAAGAGCACTGTTTTGAGCGATGATTTCAATCAATTGGATCAAAAAATAAACGATTGGATTTCTTCTATTTTGGCTCTTGAAAAAGCATTCAATTTCTCTACGTGGGAGGACTTCAATTCACTCAAAAAAGAAGCGGCAATTTGTCAAGTTTTTGAGAATGATTTATACAAGAAATACGCCCCTATTTTTAAGAAAGATTCGAAGGCTCAAAAACGATTTTTATTGCTGAGAAAAAAACACGCAAAATTAAAGTTAGAATTAGAAAAAATTCAGAACAACACCTCGCAATGGAAGGTCACTATTTCTGAATCGGAAACAAAATCTTTGCTTCGACAAATAAAGAGCAAAGCTTTTTTCGGAAGAGTAAAAACGAAAAAAAGATGGAAAGAAATTTCGACTTTGCCCTATTCTGAAGCACAAAAAGAGTTAGAACAGCGAGAACGAGAAATTGCCATAATTAACGATTTTTCGCAAAATTCAATTGAATTTTGCGAAATTAGCCTCGAAAACCCAGAATTGGACGTTCCATTAATTGCGCAAACGCTCTATGCATATTCTGACAGTGAGTGGAAAACAATTGCCCAATTTCCCGAAGAAAAAAAATCACTGCTTACAAATTCTCATGCACAACTGAGCAATTTGCAACATGAGTTAAAATCGCATTTCAACTTTCTTTCGGAAGATAGAATTGTTGACTTTTTGAAAAAAATTAAGCAAGATTTAGGAGAAATTCTTCCGATAAAAGAATCCTTAAAACCACTCGATAAAAATGTTTTTTCTTCCTTCTTAGCGAACGATAATTTAGCACTATTTAAAGGACAAATGTTGTCGTCTAATTGGACGCAATTTAAAGTCCGTTTTCCAGCATTTTCTGAGTTTAGTATTGAGCAACTAAAAGATAAAATAAACGACGTAATTAATGCGCAAAAAACAGAGTCTAAACTCTTTGCAAAATCGATTGAAAACAGCATCTATAAAACCTTTGTAGAATACAACGAATTATTGACCATTCCTGCGCGTAAGTTAAGCGAAGAATTGAAGGCAAAAAAGGTGCGTTTAAGGAAGGGAAAATCATTGCTCATTAAAGAGTTTTCGAAGACGAGAAGCCACCCTTCTTTGCGAGAGTTGCAAAATTCTGAAGCACGAGAATGGATACAATTATTAAAACCAATTTGGTTGAGTAATCCGACGCAAGTTGGCAAATGTTTCCCGATGGAAAAAGCACTTTTTGATGTCGCTATTTTTGATGAAGCAAGTCAAATTCCGTTGCAAAACGCGTTGGGAACGATTCAACGATCGCAGCGAATTGTTGTCGCGGGTGACGAACATCAAATGGGTCCAAGTTCTTACTTTTCTACAGGAAATTCTGAGCAGTTGGACCTCTTGCACCAAGCCAATTATTATTGGGAGAAGGTTGATTTAAAACACCATTATCGCAGCCTTCACCCCGACTTAATTGCTTTCTCCAACAAGCATTTTTACAAGGATGAATTGAAAGCTTTCCCGGCGAATAATTCTCAAAAAGCACTGCATCACCACTTCTGTGAAAATGCTCTTTTTATTGAGAGAAAGAATGAGCAAGAAGCAATTGAAGTCGCAAAACTCATCGAAAAACAACTGCTTGCATCTAATTTTTTCGGGGTTGTTGCTTTCTCTGAGGAACAATTGAACTGTATTTGGTCTCAACTTTCTGCCGGCAATCAACAACTTCTGGTGGAGAAGACAGAGAATAATTTAGCATTCTTCAAGTCGCTGGAAAATGTGCAGGGAGACGAGTGCGATATTTTGATCATCAGTTTCGGTTATGCAAAGAATAGCGACGGAGAATTTCACATGCGTTTCGGGCCGATGAACACCTTGAACGGAAGAAAAAGACTCAATGTTTTATTGACCCGAGCGAGAAAAGAATTGCATTTTTTCTGTTCTGTAAAAGCCGCAGAATTTAAAATCAGCGACAATGAATCCATTAATTTATTGAAGAAATGGGTGTTGTTTAGTGAAAGTAAGCAAGAAGGCGAAACAATGCTTTTCCCCTTTGATTTGCAGCCTAAAATTAAGGACAACACCATTACTTTTTCTGATATTAGTACGCAATTATCAATGGCGGAAGAGTTGGTTACTTTGCAAAATGTTCTGGAGCAGAGAGCTTGGGAAACTTATTATTCGTAAACTTTGGCAATATCTTTGCTTCTGTAGTAGTAGAATAACTATATCTTTGAACCAAAATTAAGAATGATGAAGTATTTTTTAGCAATTGTAAGTCTGTCTATCCTTTTAGTAGCGTGTAACAACACGAAAGAAGTAGCGGAGAATATGAGTTCAGAAAATGGAACTCCAGCAACGCATGGTCAACCACCAAAACCAGGAGCAGAACATCAGATATTGTTTGAGGACATTGCCAAAGGAGATTCTTTGTTTGCATCTATAAAAAGAGGTTATTGCTTTGGAACTTGCCCCGTTTATGAAATGAAAATTTATAATAGCGGTCATGTAGAATATACAGGAACGCATTCTGTTGACCTCAAAGGAGAATACGTTACAATGTTGAGTTATGAAAAAATGAAAGCTTTTATTGATGTGGCTACGGATATTTCTTACTTCGAAATGCAAGATGAATATGACAATGAGCATGTGACTGATTTGCCAGAAACCACTACATCATTGGTTATGGGAGGGAAGAGAAAGAGTGTGAGAAAACGCTATAAATACCCTTCTAGTTTAAAAGCATTTGAAGGTCTGTTTGATGGCTTGTTGAAAAGCGAAAAATGGATTTTTGTGAAGAATAATAAGGATAAGTAGGGGGTTATTCAAGTTTCATTTTTAATTCATTGTTTAATGTGATGAACTTTAAGTTATTGAAGTTTTGCTTTTCTTCTTCATTTAAAAAATCTTTTTTGATAGAAAATTGAAGACTATGATAACAAGCGCAACCACACAAGGTTCCATAATCAATATATTTTAAGTTAATTGTTAGTGAATCCTCGATTTCGAAATCGCACAAAAAGACATAACAGCAATTTGTTGCAATATTGTATTCAACAGTTATTAATGAATCTGTTTGATAAACTGAAACTAACTTGTTTTCTCCACTTTCAATTCCTTTTATTTGACATTTTGACTCAACCTTTAAAGGGTGCAGTCCGTATGATAGTGCCGCTAATTGGTTTGTCGTGTTTGTTATCCATTCAGTCTCAAATAAGAAATGTGGACCAAAGGAAGATTTTCGTATTAAAGTATCGGTAGTGTAATCAATGTATTCGAAATTGTGAGTGTCATATCTAACGAACAAAGTGTCATCATTCTGTGACATGGAAAACACGCTAATCAACACAAAGACAAAACATAACTTTCTTTTCATTTTTCTAATTATAAACCTCTAATATAATCACTCTCCAATATCTTCATTCCAAAGTTCAGCGTTATTCTCAATAAAATCTTCCATCATTTGGATGCATTCTTCATTTTCTAAATCGATTACTTCCACGCCGTGGCTTTCCATGAATTCTTTTGCTCCTGGGAAGGTTTTCGATTCTCCTACAATCACTTTTGGAATTTTAAATTGCACAATTGTTCCTGCGCACATGTAGCAAGGCATTAATGTAGAATAAATCACAGTGTCTTTATAGGAACCAATTCTCCCAGCGTTATTGAGGCAATCCATTTCTCCATGAAGAATAGGATTTTGTTCTTGCACACGCTTATTTCTGCCAGAAGCGATTAATTCTCCATTTCTTACAAGGGCAGAACCGATTGGAATTCCGCCCTCTTGAAGTCCTTTTTTTGCTTCATCAATGGCTATTTGTAAGAATTTATTCATTGTTACTGCTTATTTCTTTCTCCAGAACGGTCTTTTCGTTTGTTTGCCATTGCTTCCATTGGTTCAGGAACAAAATGCCCTTTTCCTCCAGCTCTGTCATCGTTCCACGTGTCAGGAATTTTATCTGCGAGCGTTAATTCGTCCCAAGTAACGTGTTCTGAACCGTCATCAACTCGTTCCATTGTGATGCAATTCTCAACAGGGCAAACCAATGAGCAAAGGTTGCAACCGACGCAATTTTCTTCAATTATCGAAGGAATTCTCCCTTCTGTTGGTAATTTTATAGCTTGGTGAGCAGCATCGTCACAAGCGATATAGCAGACATCACAACCGATGCATTTATCCTCATTGATTTTTGCTTTCATGTCGCTTTTCAGGTTCAAATGTTTCCATTCTGTGACATTTGGCAATGCTTTTCCTGTGAAATCATAGATGGTTTTATAGCCTTTATCATCCATGAATTTGTGCAGACCTTCTTCCATTTCCCGCACAATTCCAAAACCGTAGTGCATAACTGCTGTACAAACTTGGATAGAAGTTGCGCCTAGCAGAATAAACTCAACGACATCGCGCCAAGTTTCAATACCTCCTATGCCGCTAATTGGAGTTCCTTTAATTAGTTGATGTTGCGCCAAATCTTTCAACATGTGCAACGCAATTGGTTTCACCGCAGGACCGCAATAACCACCGTTTGTTCCTTTGCCATCAACAACGGGATATGGTGCGTAGGTGTCTAAATCGATTCCGACGATGCTTTTTACCGTATTAATCAACGAAATTGCATCTGTTTTTGCTTCTACAGCTGCCAATCCTGGATCGGTGATGTGAGAAATATTCGGAGAAAGTTTTGTGATTACTGGAATATTTGCAGCATCCATTACCCATTCTACAATCGCTTTTAAGGCAACTGGATCTTGCCCAACGGCAGAACCCATTCCTCTTTCGCACATCCCGTGAGGACAGCCAAAATTCAATTCAATTCCCTTTGCTCCGGCATCTTCTACTTGCTTAATGATGTCGTTCCATTCTGCTTGGGTATCCACCATCAAAGAAGCAATCGTTGCGTGATTTGGGAAGCGTTTTGTTACTTCTCTCATTTCACGAAGGTTGTCCTCCAAAGGTCTGTCGCTGATTAATTCTATGTTACTAAACCCCGCCATTCTTCTGCTGCCATAGTTGGTAGCTCCATATCTACTTGAAACGTTGATTGTGGGCATTCCTAAGGTTTTCCAGACGGCACCGCCCCATCCAGCATCGTATGCTTTCATGATTTGGTACCCAGAATTTGTTGGAGGAGCCGAAGCCAACCAAAATGGATTTGGAGCTTTAATTCCCGCGAAATTTATTGATAAATCTGCCATAATTTTTTTATTTGAACGCTGATAACGCTGATTTTTATGATTAAATATGATTTTTAAAAAGGGGCAAAGAAAATAATTGATAAGGAATAGTGAAGTTCACTTTTACTATTCCGTTTTTTCTATTTTCTAATGTCTCCTTATTCATTCTCTTGCTCATTACTCTTGCTCATTACTCATTACTTCATCAACCATTCATGAATTCCGTTTGCTGCTAGCTTACCATCGTAAGCACCGTTTACAACTTCGGCGCCACCATTAATAGCATCTCCACCTGCGAAATATTTTGGATTTGTAGTTTGGTTCGTGTTTTTGTTCACTTTTACACGCGTTTTGTTGTCAATTTCGAGTCCATCAATTAGTTCAAAAAACGAACCTTGTTTTGCTTGTCCAGTTGCTTTTATAACCATTTCACAAGGAACAGTAAATTCACTGCCTTCAATCGTAGAAAGTTTCCCGTTGATTGATTCTGTCTTGATAAATTTAACGCCTTCTACTTTTCCGTTACCAACGATTTCAAGAGGAGAAGCATTAAATAATCCGTTTACACCTGCGCCAACTGCGAGATTATATTCAAAATCATAAGCTCCCATGTCCTCCTTGGATCTTCGATAAGCCAAAGTAACAGCATCCGCTCCAAGCCTTGCTGAACCTGACGCAGCGTCCATCGCAGTGTTTCCACCACCGATAACAACGACATTCTTAGCAATGGATACATCGGCGTGTTTCATTCTTAGTTCTTCTATAAATTCTACCGCACCGACAACGCCTTCAAGGTTTTCACCAGTCATGTTTAGTTTTGCTGTAGCGCCCAATCCGACACCGATAAACACAGCATCGTAATTGGATTCTATTTCTTGCAGTTGCTCTTTAGAAGTAATAGAAGTGTTGTATTTAATGTTATATCCTAACTGTGATTGCAAGAATTTCATTTCAGCAAGAACTTCTTCATTGCTAATTTTATAGGGTGCGATTCCGTGAACTGTCAACCCCGAAGGATTGGCTTTTGCTTCAAAAATATCAACCTCATAACCGAGTGTTCTTAACTCACATGCGCAAGAAATTCCAGCTGGGCCTGCACCTATTATTGCTACTTTCTTTCCATTATCTTCTCCGGCAGCAAACATTTTGGTGTTTGCATCAATAACTGATTTGGTCGCAAAGTTTTGCAATCTTCCGATTAAGAGAGGAGCAACGTCTTGGTTGTTATAAACGCAAGCCCCTTCACACAAAACACCTGTCGGACAAATTGTTCCACAGGCATTTCCCATCCAATTTGCGTCGTAAATTGTCTTTGCCGCTCCTTCGGTGTTGCCCGTATTAATTTGCTTTATAAATAAAGGGATATCTATCCCTGTTGGACATGCCTCCATGCAAGGAGCATCGTAACAAAACAAGCATCTTGAGCTTTCGTAGAATGCTTGGGTGTCATTCATCAAGGGCTTCTTCTGCTTGAAGTTTTCATTGAATTCCTGCTCGTTTACAGGTCTTTTATATTCTGCCATAGTGTAATTTCTAATTAATAAATTTTGCTTAGAGTTTCGTCAAATCGCCATACGTTTCTGGTCTTCTGTCTCTGAAGAATTGCCAAGTTGATCGAACTTCTTCGATGAGGTCAAGGTCGAATTCTGCTACTAAAAGTTCATCGTTATCACGAGAAGCTTCCGCAAAAATTTGTCCTCTAGGGTCAACAAAATAGGATTGACCATAGAACTTGCCTAAATCCCAAGGTTTTTCTTCCCCAACACGGTTGATGCAACCCATGAAGTATCCATTCGCTGCTGCGTGTGCAGGTTGCTCTAATTTCCAAAGGTATTCGCTTAAACCTGCAACGGTTGCTGAAGGATTGTAAACGATTTCGGCTCCGTTGAGTCCTAACGCTCTTGCTCCATCTGGGAAGTGTCTGTCGTAACAGATGTAAACACCAATTTTCGCATATTTCGTTTGGAAAACAGGATAGCCTAAATTCCCTGGTTTGAAGAAGTACTTTTCCCAAAAACCGTTTGTGTGTGGGATGTGATTCTTGCGGTATTTGCCTAAATATTCGCCATCTGCGTCAATCACTGCAGCGGTATTGTATAAAACACCCGCTTGTTCTCTTTCATACAATGGAGCAATGATTACCATTTGGTATTTCTTTGCTATTTCTTGCAGTTTTGCCGTTGTTGGTCCGGGGACAGCTTCTGCAGATGCGTACCACTTGTTATCTTGCCCTGGACAGAAATAAGGAGTGTTAAAAATTTCTTGTAAACATAAGATTTGAACCCCTTGTTTGCCTGCTTCTTCGATGTATGGAATGTGCTTTTCATACATTGCATTGCAAATTTCTTGAATAGTTCCTTCTCCCTCCGTCATTGGAAGGCTCATTTGGATAAGTGCTGATTTTACTTTTCTTGCCATAGTTTTTATTTTTTTTGAACGCTGATGCTTCGACAAGCTCAGCACAAGTTTACTGATTTTTATGATTTAATATGATGAATTATGTTAGTTATGATTTGAGCCTTCGGTTCTTCTGATTCGTTTCTTGCTATTTGAAAACACTCTTCTTTTTACTTGGGGAGTGGTTCCAAAATTTAATAAAAGGCCTATTTCTGATTCTGTTGCTTTTAAATAATTTATTAGTTGATATTCATGTTCTTTTTTTAATGATTCGGACGCTTTTAATTCTACAATTATAGTTTTGTTTATAAACATGTCTGCAAAATATTGTCCTACCTTTTTATCATCGTAATAGACTGTAATTGCTTTTTGTAGCTCAACGGACAACGCCCTTTTTTCTAACTCAATTGACATTGCGTTTTCATATACTTTCTCAAGAAACCCGTAACCCAAAGTATTATACACATGGTAGAAGGCGTTAATGATTTGCTCTGTAAGCTCGCTATGTTTGTAGTTGTTGTTCATTTTTTATTTTTTGAACGCTGATGACGCAGATTTTTATGATTAAATATGATGTTGAGTTAGTTATGATTTGAACCTACGGTTTTTATGAATTATTAGTTATTTTTTATTTTTTGAACGCTGATGACGCTGATTTTTATGATTAAGTATGATGTTGGGTTAATGATGATCTAAACCTTCGGTTTTTATGATTTGATTATTAGTGTTATTCATTTAAGTTTTTTATGAAGTTACAAAAAAGTAAATCATATTTAATCATAAAAATCAGCGTCATCAGTGTTCCATTATATTATCATCGATGTTTTTCCTCTTTTAATGTATTTTCCATCTCCTGCTTTAAGAAGACATTCTTCGTTTTCAATTGCTATTCTACCTCTTAAAAGAACAGTTTCTGTTTTTCCTGTTACTTTCCAACCTTCATATCCAGAATAGTCACAATTCATGTGATGCGTGTCAACAGAAATTGTATGCTCTTTTTTTGGGTCAAAAATCACAATGTCAGCATCCGAACCAATCGCAATGGTTCCTTTTCGCGGATACATTCCAAATATTTTGGCTGCGTTGGTAGAACATACTTCAACAAATTTGTTCAGTGATATTTTGCCTTTATTGACCCCTTCCGAGAACATAAACTCCACTCTGTGTTCGATGGCAGGATGTCCGTTTGGTATCTTTGCAAAATTATCTTTTCCCATAGCTTTTTGTTCTAGGGTAAAAGGACAATGGTCTGTCCCTACAACTTGAACTAATCCTTGATTGATTCCCGACCACAATGCTTCTTGGTCTTTCTTTTCTCTCAGGGGAGGACTCATCACCCATTTTGCACCGTCTTCTCTTTCATATAGTGACGCGTCAATCATTAAATATTGCGAGCAAGTTTCAACGAAGACTTTTTGATTTCTCATGGTTGCTTTTCGAACTGCATTTAGCGCTCCTTCGCAGGTCATGTGAACAATATAACCTGGGCAACCTGTGTAATGAAGCATATCTACAAATCTTCCTGACGCTTCTGATTCTGTCACTTCCGGTTGAGATAAATAATGATAGATTGGTTTTGTATTCCCTTCTGAGAGGTTTTTCTCAATGAGAGAATCAATCATGTCTCCGTTGGTTGCGTGTACGGTTACAAGTCCACCGTGTTTTTTAACAACCTTCATCAGTTGAACCATCTGCCCATCATCAATCATCAATGCTCCTTTGTACGCCATGAACGTTTTGAAAGAGGTGATTCCTTCTTCTTCTATCATTTGAACAACCTCTTTAGCAACCTCATCATTGAAGTCAGTTACCGCCATGTGGTACGAAAAATCACCAACGGCTTTGTGCAACGACTTATCTTGCCATTCTTTCAGTGCGTTATGCAATGTATCTCCTTGTTTTTGGAGAATAAATTCGATCACAGAAGTTGTTCCTCCATGCAAAGCAGCTCTTGTTCCTGTCTCGTAATCATCACTGGAATAAGTACCCATAAACGGCATATCTAAGTGAACGTGAGGGTCAATTCCGCCAGGGAAAACCAATTTATCGGTAGCATCAATGACTTTTTCAGCAGAATAAGTAAGGTCTTTGCCGATAGCAACGATTTTTTCACCTTCAACATAAATATCCGCAATAAAATCCTCTGCAGCGGTTACTATTCGTCCGTTTTTTATCAGTACTGACATTTTTTAAAGTGTTGTTTTAGTTATGTAATGTTTGCTTTTCTTCATTAAGAAATAGTAAGCGATAAACGCGATGAAAAAGCCTGAAAACCATGCTAAATCAGAAAGAAAGGCAAGACTTGGGACTAAATGCCAAATCAATGCTGCTCCAATTCCGAGAATCAAGCTAATCATAGCGTTTCTATTAAATCCATTTGAGTAGGAGTATTCCCCATTCTCTTTGTATAATTCTGCCAATTTTAAATTCTTTTTCCGAATGATAAAATAGTCACAAAGCATGATTCCGAGAACAGGCCCCAAGAAACCACTGACTAAAATTAAAATTCCAGCGATGCTACTCATCAACCACCAAGGGCAAATAATTATTCCAATGATTCCTGTGATAATCCCCCCTGTTCTAAAGCTTATTTTCTTAGGCATCATGTTAGAGAACGCATTTGATGGAGCAATGACATTTGCAGCAATATTTGTACTTAAAGTAGCGATAATCATAAATATTTGTGCGATGACTACGACCCAAGGATTTTCAAATTTACCCAACAATGCCGTTGGATCCCACGGAGCATCAGATGCAATTAGGACATCCTCGAAGTTAATCACTGCAGCGCAGGTTACAAAAATGGCAACGAAAGAATAGAGCATCATCGTTCCGGGAAGACCAATAAATTGACCTTGTCGTTGTGATTTTTGCGTAGGTGCATAGCGTGTGATATCGGCAATACTCAAGGACATCGTTGCCCAAAAACCGAGCATCACTGTGAGCCATTTAATGTATTGCCACAATTTGTTGGGTTGTTCTTTTGGCGATGTGTCAAAGTCAACATTCACCCATGAAGAAGTATAAACATGTCCATTTCTATCAGAAATTAACTGAAAACTGTGTGTTTGATTCTCTATTGATTGTTTTTCAACAGAAATCATTGATTCTTTGCTAATTGGAGAAGAAAGAAGCGCTGTGTCTTTGTCGATAATCACTCGATGTTGAATGGAAGTGGCTTTTATTTCTCCTGATTGATTCGTAATTGGATGAATATTAACCTCGAAAGAATCTCCATTCTCCACTACAGAATAAACAGGTTTTTGCAACTGATGACTTTGATCTAAAACAACACCAAATCCACCAGCATTGTATGCTCCCCAACCAATCAACATGAAGCCCATTAAGATAAGAATTGGAGCAGAATATTCTTCCAGCCACTTGATGCTATCGGTTCCTTTCCAGATGAAGTACATATTCATGATCCAAAAGATGCCAAAACAGACAAACATTAACCAATTTAAGTCCATGGAAGCAGGTTCGCTGCTAAATGCATGAATGATTTCATAAATTGCCATTCCACCAATCCACGTTTGAATTCCGAACCAACCGCAAGCAACAATTCCTCTTGTAATTGATGCTAAATGAATGCCTTTTGTTCCGAAAGAAGAACGCCCAATAACAGGAAAAGGGATGCCATATTTCACCCCAGCGTGACCATTTAACACCATTGGAATGGTGATAATAATGTTGGCAATTCCGATAATAATAATTGATTCTAACCAACCCATTCCTTCTTTCATCATGTAAGATGCAAGCAAGTAGGTTGGAATACAGACAGCCATACCTACCCACAGGGCAGCAAGACTCCACTTGGTCCATGTCCTTTTTTCCTTCGGGACAGGCGCCAAGTCTTCACTGTAAAGCGAGGAGCTTGATAGGTCTTCTGTTAGTTCAACTATTTCTTCGTTCATTAATTACAATATTCGTCAGCAATGGCAATAACTTGAGAAAGAATTTCAATTCCTTCATCAATTTCACTTTCAGTAATAATCAATGGCGGGGCAATGAAAATCCAATTCCACCGAACGAAAGTAAACATGCCGAGTTCCTTCATTTTAGCAGCCATTCTTGAGGTTGCCTCCATTTCTGAAGGTTTTGCATTCCACGGAGTGACTGGTTCTTTTGTTTCTCTATTTTTTACGAGTTCGATACAACCTAAAAGGCCTGTATTTCTAAAATCACCGATTGAAGGATGTTTTTTTGCCAATTCTGCAATCTTCTTCTCCATATAGAGCCCCATTTTGGCAGAATTCTCCACTAAATTATTTTCTTGAATGATTTTTATATTCTCTAAAGCTGCCGCACAAGAAACAGAATGCGCAGAGTAAGTTAAACCTAAAACCATTGGAATATCGTCGAAATGTTTGGCAATTTTATCCGACACAACCATTGCTCCCAAGGGCAGATAACCAGAAGTTAGTCCTTTTGCCAAACACATAATATCTGGTGTAGTATCGTGGTGATCGATTCCAAACATCTTTCCTGTTCTGCCAAAACCACTCATTACCTCATCATCAATTAAGAGAATGCCGTATTTATCAGCCATTTCCCTCAATTTTTTCCAGTAGAAAGGAGGATATTTTATGCATCCTGAAGAACCTGATTCTCCTTCAAAAAGAATAGCTGCAACAGCATCAGGGTTTTCAAAATTGATGATACGTTCTAAATGTTCCAAAGCCATTCTTCCACACTCTTCGATAGAATCTGTTCCCCAAGGACACCTGTAAGCATACGGGTTTTCAACGTGTACATAATTCGGCGCCGCTTGGCTATCCATGGCAAACCTTCTTGGGTCTCCACTTACTGATAGTGCTCCTGTTGTTGCGCCGTGATAAGAACGGTAATGTGATATGATTTTATGCCGCCCCGTGTATATTCTAGCCAACTTAATTGCGTTTTCAATGGCTTCAGCTCCTCCAAGAGTAAATAAGGTTTTTGTTAAATTCCCAGGAGTAATTTCAGCTATTTTTTTTCCTAATTCACCACGCACATCAGTTGCCATTCCAGGATAAACAAAGGTAAACTTCTTCATTTGCCTAGAAACCGCTTCCGTAATTCGTTGATTTCCGTGACCAATATTTACATTCATTAACTGAGAAGAAAAGTCAATAATTTTCTTTCCGTTTGAATCATAAACATACACTCCTTCTGCTCTTTCAGCATGGATAGGGTTCAATCCTGCTTGTTTAGACCAAGAGAATAAAGTATAATCGAGGTTGTTTGCTACAACCTCATCTGTCTTTGAAGTAGAACTCATAAGTAGTTTAAATTTACAAGAAATTAGCTCATCCAGTTAGTTTGCGCTTCTTTATTCCATTTGATTGTTGTCTTTTTGTTTTGCGTCCAGAATTCGATAGAACTTCTACCCGTAACATCACCAACACCAAATTTTGATTCATTCCAACCACCAAAAGAGAAAGGTTCTCTTGGAACAGGAACCCCAATATTTACACCTATCATTCCAGCGCTTGCTCTATCCATTACTTGTTTCGCTAACCCTCCACTTTGTGTAAAGACTGCTGCAGCGTTTCCGTAATTTGAAGAATTTTCAATTTCAATTGCTTCGTCTAAATCTTTTGCTCTGATGATAGAAATCACAGGTCCAAAAATTTCTTCCGTTGCAACACTCATATCTGTTGTAACATGGTCAATGATTGTCGGTCCAACATAGTAACCTCCATCTTTTCCGGGAACAGTTGCTCCGCGACCATCCACTAATATTGTTGCGCCGTCTTCTTCTGCAGCAGTGATATAACCTTCAATTCTTTCTTTAGCAGCCGCAGAAATTACAGATCCTAAATTCTTTCCAGGAACAATTGCTTTTGCTTCTTCGACCATTCTATCAATGATATGTTGAACCTTATCAACTCCCACCATCACAGAAGCCGCCATACATCTTTGTCCTGCACAACCTGCCATTGAGGCAACCACATTCGAAGCGGTCATTTCAAGGTTGGCATCTGGAAGAACAATCAAGTGATTTTTTGCTCCACCCAATGCTACACATCTTTTCAAATTAGACGTGGCTCGTTTGTAAACGATTTTTGCAACCGCAGTCGATCCTACAAAAGAAACAGCCTCGATTCCCGGGTGATCGCAAATTGCCTCCACGACATCTTTTCCACCGTTAACGATGTTAAAAACACCATCAGGAAGCCCCGCTTCTTTTAATAATTCTGCCATTCTCACAACACTTAATGGCACTAACTCTGAAGGTTTCATAATCATTGTATTTCCTAACATTAATGCGTTTGGCATTGTCCAGTGAGGAACCATGTTTGGAAAATTGAACGGTGCAATTGATGCAACAACGCCCAAAGGTTTTCTTTCTGTTCGGCATTCAACGCCCTTAGAAACTTCTTGGACCTCATTGCTGATTATTTGTGGAATAGAGGTTGCAAACTCGCAAAGCTCCATACTTTTCTCAACCTCTGCTTTTGATTCTCCGTAATTTTTTCCATTCTCTAATTGGACCAAACGAGAAAGTTCGTCCATGTTTTTCTCTAACAAAGCGCGGTATCGAAAGAAAATTTGAGCACGTTCTTTAAAGGTTGTTTCCGACCACGATTTATATGCTTTTTGCGCAGCTTTCACGGCCTTATCGACATCATCATAAGTTGACATTGGTAAGGTTGAAATAATACTACCATCTAGTGGGCTCTCAATATTCATTGATTTTTGTCCATTTCTTTCAAACTTTCCGTCGATGAAATTTTGTACTTCTGGTTGTTTACTTAATGTTTCCATTTTTTTACTTTTTAATTCGTATCACGAGACAACAAGGTCAAGAAATACAAGTGTTGTATTGATAATATGTTACTTCATTAAGGCGGTTTCTTACTTGACTATATACAGCCGTAATTTAGGATAATCACCAGTTGTAGGTTAGAGTTAACCTTAACAACTAGCTAAATGTAGTAAAAAAAAGATGTAAAAAGAAAGGATAGGGCTGATTTTCTGTGGTATAACGGTTTAATGCTTGTTGATGATTATTATTTTGGAGTTATTGGGTGGTAGGTGTTATTTTGATAGCACGCTGATTGCGCAGATTTTTATGATTTACGCAGACAAATTGACGTAGATACGCAATATGATTTATAGGTTGTGTATTGCTCTAAAATAGAACGCTGATGACGCTGATTATTATGATTGAAAATGTGGATATGGTTTTCCCCAAAGTAATCCAATAATCTAAAGCTCCAATGCTCCAGCACTCTTTTAAAATCAATGTGCCGCCAACCAATTATCAGCAACCGCCATTTCTACATCTAACGGAACGGCTAATTCCACCGCGGATTCCATTTCGTGTTTGACGAGTTTTTGTAGAATTTCAATTTCACTTTCGTGCACATCGAAGACCAATTCATCGTGTACTTGAAGTAACATCTTTGATTTTAAACCTTGTTCTTTCATAGCGCCGTGAACGCCAATCATTGCCAATTTAATAACATCTGCTGCAGAACCTTGAATCGGAGCATTGACGGCGTTTCTTTCAGCAAAACCACGCACTACGGCATTGGCAGAATTGATGTCTTTCAAGTATCTTCTTCGCTTCATGATGGTTTCGACGTATCCATTTTCTCGTGCACTTTTTACCATTCCATCCATGTAGTTTTTAATGGTCGGATATTGCTCAAAGTAACTGTCGATGATTTGCTTCGCTTCTTTTCGGGAAATACCAAGATTTTGTGCCAAACCAAATGCAGACTGACCGTAAATGATACCAAAATTGACGGCTTTTGCAGAACTTCTTTGGTCGCGGGTAACCTCTTCTAAAGGAACATTAAAAACTTTTGCAGCAGTTGCTTTGTGAATGTCCTGTCCGTCTTTAAATGCCGCAATCATATTGGTGTCGCCACTCAACGCCGCAATAATTCGCAATTCTATTTGAGAATAATCGGCAGCCATCAGCTGGTAACCATTGCCACGAGAAATAAAGGACTTTCTAATCTCTTTCCCTTTGTCAGAACGAATGGGAATGTTCTGCAAGTTTGGATTATTAGAACTCAAACGACCAGTTGCAGCGACTGTTTGCATGAAATTTGTATGAATTCTTCCGTCCACCTCATCCATTAATTCTGGAAGAGGATCAACGTAGGTGTTTTTTAATTTGCGCAATTGGCGGTAATCCAAAATCATCGGAATAATAGGATGCGAATGTTTCAATTTCTGGAGAACATCTTCTCCCGTTGCATATTGTCCCGTCTTTGTTTTCTTTGCTTTGGAAGAAATTTCCATTTGCTCGAAGAGAACTTGCCCCAATTGCTTGGGAGAATCAATGTTAAAATCAACACCAGCCTCTTCTTTGATGTTCTTTTCTAAATCCACGAGTAAATTGCCCAGTTCTACCGAATACTTTCTCAATCCCTCAGCATCTATGGTGATTCCTTCTTGCTCCATAGATTTAAGAACATCAACTAGAGGCATTTCCATGTTGTAGAATAAATCTTTGAGATGCTCTTTGTTGATTTGAGGTTCGAAAATTTCTTTGAGTTGCAAAGTGATGTCGGCATCTTCGCACGCATAATCAGAAACTTCTTCCGGTGGCAAATCTGCCATGCTTTTTTGGTTTTTGCCTTTCTTGCCAATCAATTCTACGATAGAAACGGGTTTATAAGTCAAAAAACGTTCGGCAAGAACATCCATTCCGTGTTTAGAATCTGGATTGATGAGATAATGAGCAATCATTGTGTCAAAAAGAGGTGCATTTACATTGACACCATATCGATTGATGACTTTGATATCGTATTTGATGTTGTGCGCAATCTTTTCAATGGTTTCTGATTCAAAAAACGGACGAAATTCTTCCACTATTTTCTTTGCATCCTCAAAATTATTGGGTGTTGCAACGTAGAATGCCTCTCTTTTCTTGTAAGAGAAAGAAATACCCGTTAAGTTCGCATGCAAAGCGTCAAGACGATCTGTTTCTGTGTCAAAACACACTGCTTTTTGCTTCAAGAGAATGTCGAGTAATTCTTTGCGTTCTTCGGGTTGCGTAATTAAATGGTAACTCGGTTTTTCGGTGGCAATGGTTTTAAACTCTGCTGTTTCCGTTGGCTCTTGTTCTTCTACCAAACTTTGCGTTCCAAATAAATCCATTTGTCCCGAAGCAGAAACCGCAGGCGTATTGACAACGATATCTTCTCCCAAAACTCTTCTTGCGAGGTTTCTAAACTCCAATTCTGTGAAAACTTCTTTGATTTTCTCGGGGTCAGAGTCCTCTTTGATGAGTTCATCTTCGTTTAATTCAACATCGATGTCTAAGATGATTGTTGCCAACTTCTTCGACATTAAACCTTGCTCTGCGAAATTCTCAACGTTTTCTTTTTGCTTTCCTTTCAGCTGGTCACTGTTTTCAATGATACCTTCGACAGAACCGAAGTCTTTCAATAATTTAGACGCTGTTTTTGCTCCAATTCCTGGGATTCCCGGAATATTATCGGCAGCATCTCCTTGCAAACCAAGTACATCGATTACTTGCAGAACGTTCTCTACATCAAACTTCTCTAAAATCTCTGGAATGCCCCAAACTTCCGCAGGTTTTCCACCACGACCGGGACGATACATGAAAATATTCTCTGAAACCAATTGCCCAAAATCTTTATCGGGCGTCATCATGTAGGTTGTGAATCCTTCTTTCTCAGCTTTCTTTGCAAGACAACCAATTACATCGTCTGCTTCATAACCGTTCACTTGAATAATCGGAATGTTGAAAGCAGAAATGATGTCTTTTATCGGTTGAATCATCGACAGAATTCCCTCTGGCGTCTCATCACGATGCGCTTTGTACTCTGGAAAATCTTCTTTTCTCGTTAACGAACCTCCCGGAGGATCAAAAACTACGGCAATGTGTGTTGGTTTTTCATTCTTGAGAATCTCAATGAGTGAATTGGTAAAACCAAATGCTGCCGATGTGTTTTGTCCTTTAGAGTTTATTCTAGGGTTCTTCGCAAAGGCAAAATATGCACGAAAAATGAGTGCAAAGGCATCGATGAGGAAGAGTTTTTTGGGAGTGTCTTTTGAAATCATGTTTTTTAGAACGCTGATGACGCTGATTTTTATGATCTACCTTTGTCAGTAGATAGGTTAAATATGATTGTTTTGCTAAATTTAGTATAATGATAGGGAATTTGGAATAAAAAGCGAAGGTTTAGTCAAAATCAATCAAAAAAATGAAGGTAGCAACACCTCTTAGTATCGATGAAGAGTTCCTTTAACTTCAGACATAACTTTCTCGTGTGAGGTAAATTCTCCTTTATTGGCTTGGTTTAACCCTTTTTCAATAGATTTTTTTGATAAGTCGTTCCACCAATCTTCATCTGAAACCACTGATTTAGACAAAAGAGTATATACCTCTTTAAGAACAGAGTTGTCGGTGATTCCGTCTATTAGTTGGTGGAGATGTGTTTTTAATTCTGCTGTGCCCATACTCAAAGATACGAAAAAGTGTTTGTTTACGCAAGTTCAAAATTTTCAATTTTAAGCTAACCCCTACTTCCAACTACTTCCGTCTTTTCCATCTTTCACAACGATTCCTGCAGCGGCAAGACCATCACGGATTTTGTCAGAGGTTCCCCAATCTTTATTTATTCGTGCTTCTTGGCGCAAATCGAGAACTAAATCCATTACTGGAGAAAGTTTGTCGTTGCTTGATTCCTGTTGAGCAGAAATTCCTAAAACGGAGGTCACAAAACCATTCATTTCTTTTTGAAGCAATGCTAAATCATTCTTAGAAATTGTTGCTTTGTTGTCTTTTACAGAATTGATAAACTTCACCGCCTCGAATAAGTTAGCCACTAAAATGGGAGCATTGAAATCATCACTCATTGCTTCGTAGAAAGAGTTGACTAAAGAAGAAACATCAACCGAAGAACTTTCTTTTGCTTCTAATTTTTCTAGTGTTGCAAGAGCCTCCATTAACTTGTTGTATCCTTTTTCTGCGGCGAGCAATGCTTCAGAAGTAAAGTCTAAGGTGCTACGATAATGCGCTTGCATCATAAAGAAACGCACCACCATCGGGTCGAATGCTTTTTCCATGAAATCATTGTCACCAGAGAATAATTCTTCGGGCAAAATAGAATTTCCTGTCGATTTACTCATCTTTTTTCCGTTGAGCGTCAACATGTTGCCATGCATCCAATAACGCACCGGTGATTCTCCGTTGGCAGAGGTTCCTTGTGCTATTTCACATTCGTGATGCGGAAATTTTAGGTCCATTCCTCCGCCGTGAATATCGAATTGCTTGCCTAAATATTTGGTACTCATTGCAGAACATTCTAGATGCCACCCTGGAAAACCAATTCCCCAAGGAGATGGCCATTTCATTAAATGTTCATCTGATGCGTTCTTCCACAAGGCAAAATCGAGAGGTGCTCGTTTTTCATTTTGTCCGTCGAGGTCGCGCGTGTTGGAAAGCAAATCTTCAATCTTTCTTCCCGACAATTCTCCGTACGGATGCGACTCATTGTATTTTTCCACGTCAAAATAAACAGAACCGTTTGATTCGTAGGCAAAACCTTTGTCTAAAATCGCTTTTACCATTTCTATTTGTTCAATGATGTGTCCTGTTGCGGTTGGTTCAATGTTGGGTGGAATGTTGTTGAATTGATTGAGCACTTTGTGAAAATCAACTGTGTAAGATTGCACAATTTCCATAGGTTCTAGCTTCTCTAATCGTGCTTTTTTGGCAATTTTATCTTCACCTTGATCGGCATCGTCAACGAGGTGACCAACATCTGTGATATTTCGCACATAGCGCACTTTATAACCTAAATAAGTAAGGTAACGATAGATGACATCGAAAGAAATGAAGGTTCGGCAGTTGCCTAAATGAACATTACTGTAAACAGTCGGTCCACAAACGTAAAGTCCAACAAAACCATCGTGCAATGGTGTGAATTTTTCTTTTTGTCCTGTGAGGGAGTTGTAGATTGCTAAGTTTGCTTTGTATGTGCTCATTTTTTGTGCTAAAATTTTGTCTCTATTCGATAATGAATTGACTAAGGTACTTAATTATTGGCTTTTACTTTTTTTCATTGCCAAAAAAAGTAACAAAAAAGTCTAGCGCTGATATAACCTTTTCACGCATCTAAACTCCATTCCGCAAATTCGAAGAACTCTCCGTCAAAAAAGACGGATCAAACAGCTCCGAATTTTTGCTTCATTTAAGTTTGATTTGTGCGAAAAGAACATATAATGCGCAAAGCTTCGAAACAAATGACCTACTTTACCTCAACCTCAACCCTAATTCATCCATTTGTTCATCATTCAACGGAGAAGGTGCATCTATCATCACATCACGACCACTGTTATTCTTCGGGAAGGCGATGTAATCACGGATAGAATCTGAACCGCCCATTGTTGCAACCAACCTGTCTAATCCGAAAGCTAATCCACCGTGAGGAGGTGCTCCATATTCAAAAGCTGATAGTAAAAATCCGAATTGTGCTTCTGCTTCTTCTTTAGAGAATCCGAGAAGGTCAAACATGCGCGATTGAACGTCTCTGTCGTGAATTCTGATAGAACCACCACCTAATTCAACGCCATTCATTGCTAAATCGTAAGCATTTGCTCTTACTTTTCCAGGGTCTGTATCAATTAAATCCATGTCTTCTGGTTTTGGAGAAGTAAATGGATGGTGCATTGCATGATAACGGTTGCTGTCTTCGTCCCATTCTAACAATGGAAAATCAATGACCCATAAAGGTTTGAATACGTTTGGATTTCGCAATCCTAATTCATCCCCCATGTGTAAACGCAACTCGTTCATTTGCTTGCGAACTTTATCTGTGTCACCGCTCAGAAGCAATAATAAATCTCCTGCTTTGGCATTGGCTGTTTTTGCCCATTCTGCCAAATCTTCTTGAGAATAGAATTTATCAACCGACGATTTGAAGGTTCCGTCTTCGTTGCATTTCAAATAAATCAATCCTTTTGCGCCAATTTGAGGTCGGCGAACCCAGTCTGTTAATTTATCCAATTGTTTTCTTGTATAACCTGCGCAGTCGTGTGCGTTGATGGCAAGAACCAATTCCGCATCGTCAAAAATTCCGAAGTTTTTACCTTTGGTAACATCGTTCATATTCACAAATTCCAAGGCAAAACGAATGTCTGGTTTATCAGAACCATATTTTTCCATTGCTTCGGCGTAAGTCATTCTTGGAAATTTCGCATCTAATTCTACTCCTCTAACTTCTCTAAAAAGATGCTGAATCATCCCTTCAAAGGTGTTTAGGATATCTTCTTGTTCCACGAATGCCATTTCGCAATCAATTTGAGTGAATTCTGGCTGTCTATCTGCACGTAAATCTTCATCTCTGAAGCATTTTACGATTTGGTAGTATCTATCAAAACCTGAAACCATTAACAGCTGCTTGAATGTTTGCGGAGATTGCGGTAAAGCGTAAAACTGTCCTTCGTTCATTCTGCTTGGAACCACAAAGTCTCTTGCTCCTTCCGGAGTTGATTTAATTAAAACAGGCGTTTCGACATCGATGAATTCTTGCGAATCTAAATACTTTCGTGTTTCTAAGGCAACCTTATTTCTGAGCAATAATTTTTCTCTGATTGTCGTTCTTCGTAAATCTAAATAACGGTATTGTGCACGAATTTCTTCTCCACCATCCGTTTCATCTTCTATGGTGAAAGGAGGAGTTTTAGAACCATTTAGAACGGTAATTTTTGCAACTTTAATTTCAATTTCTCCAGTAGGAATGTTTTTATTCTTGCTAGAACGCTCAATGACTTCTCCTTCAATTTTAAGAACGAATTCTCGACCTAATTTTCTTGCTTCTTGACAAATTGCAGCATTCTCTTCCATGTTGAATGCGAGCTGTGTAATTCCGTATCTATCGCGCAAATCGATAAAAGTCATTCCACCGAGGTCGCGTGATTTTTGCAACCATCCAGAAAGTGTAACTGTTTGTCCTATATGAGAAGGGCGTAATTCGCCGCAAGTGTGAGATCTATACATGTAAATAAATTAGTGGACAAAGATAATTGTAATTAATGAAGAATGAAGAGTTAAGAATGAAGAATTATTCGTTACAAGAGCTTGGTCTTAAATTTTAAACTATTTTAGTCGTTTAAAACAACATTCACCTTGAGCAATATCATTCTTCAAGTCAACGGTTTATCTAAATCCTATAAGGATGTAAACGCATTGAGCGATTTAAACCTGCAGGTCAAGCAAGGAACTGTTTTTGGTTTATTAGGACCAAATGGCAGTGGAAAAACCACCACTTTGGGAATTCTTCTCGGGGTCATTCGCCAAAAATCAGGAAATTATTCTTGGTTTGAGAATGGCGACAAGACGGAAAACCGAAAAAATATAGGTTCTCTTTTGGAGACTCCTAATTTCTATCCTTATCTTTCTGCTGTTAGAAACTTGAAAATTGTAGCGAAAATTAAAAACATCGAAGCTCCAACACCTCAAATAGAAGAGGTTCTGAAAGAAGTGAATTTATTCGACAGAAAAGACTCTAAATTCAAAACATTTTCACTGGGAATGAAACAACGACTGGCCATTGCAAGTGCATTGTTGGGAGATCCTGATGTGTTGGTCTTGGATGAACCAACAAATGGACTAGACCCACAAGGAATTGCAGAGATACGAGAGTTGATTCTTAAAATTTCAAAAAATAATAAGACGATCATCATTGCTTCGCATATTTTGGATGAAATAGAAAAAGTCTGCACAGATGTTGCGATTTTAAAATTTGGAAAACTGATTAAGCAAGGAACAATTGAAGAGATAATCGGAACAGAGAACTATATCATTGTCGCCTCAACAGACATGTCGAAATTAACTCAGTTGATTGACGAAAATGCGGAAATGGGTGTTTTTAAGTCCTCAGAAAAGGAAATCATTCTTAAAGTTAGTAAAGAAACTACACCAGAAAGTTTAAATCAGTTCTTTTTTGATAAAGGAATTGTTTTGTCACAATTAAAAGTGCACACGCAGAGTTTAGAAACGCAATTTTTAGAAATCGTAAAGTAATGATACACTTATTAAAAATAGAATACAGCAAATTGCGTCATTACTCTACGTTTTGGGTGATGCTAATTATCTATGCGGTAATGGTGCCGTTGGCAATTTTCGGATTCGCTCAGTTGGAACGTCCGCCTTTGCTTAATGGTTCAGACAAATTACATTTCCCGCACACATGGAATTTTGTGACTTATGTAGCGAGTATTTTCAACATGCTTCTGGGAATCTTGGTGGTTTTAATTGTTACGAATGACTTTAATTTTAGAACATTTAAGCAGAATATCATAGATGGTTTAAGTCGAGGGCAAGTAATAACAGCAAAGTTCTTAATAGTATTTGTATTAGCGTTGGTTGTTGCTCTTTATACTATTTTAATGGCCTTGTTTTTTGGGTTCCTTTATTCAGACGAAATAGTATCTGTTTTTGAAAATTTCTACTTTGTAGGCATATACTTTATTCAGACATTGGGGTACTTTACATTAGCTTTTTTGTTGGCTATTTTACTTAAAAAACCGGCTTTGTCAATCGTTATTTATGCGATACTTTTTGTCTTCAAGTTTATATTTTATTTTGTTCTTGGGGCAATAGGGTCTCAATTTATCCCGATGAATATCTTTGCAGATTTAACTCCGTTTCCAATTTTACAAGAGCAAATAGCTATGTTAGAAGGACCGCAGGCAGAGGGATTTGCTTTGATTATTTCACAACCCATCCGAACAGCAGTTGCTATAGGTTACATCATTATATTTATAATTCTGTCGAGGGTAATTCTAAAAAAAAGAGACCTATAAAGGAATATTTCCGTGCTTCTTCTTCGGCAAAGTTTCCGCTTTATTTTCCAACATCTTAAACCCTGCAATTATTTTTGCCCTGGTTTCTTCAGGGAGAATAACATCGTCTATGATTCCACGCTCTGCTGCTCTGTAAGGATTTGCAAACATTTCTGCGTACTCTTGTTCCTTCTCTAACCATTTTGCTTCTGGATTCTCAGCCTCCTTAATTTCTCGTTTAAAGATGATTTCTGCAGCCCCTTTTGCTCCCATTACTGCAATTTCTGCCGTTGGCCAAGCAAAATTCAAGTCAGAACCAATGCTTTTAGAATTCATTACATCAAAAGCACCGCCATAGGCTTTTCGAGTGATCACAGTGATTCTCGGAACGGTTGCTTCGGCAAAAGCGTATAACAATTTGGCTCCGTTGGTAATAATTCCTCGCCATTCTTGGTCAGTGCCGGGCAAAAATCCTGGAACATCTTCAAAAACCAATAGTGGAATGTTAAACGCATCGCAAAAACGAACAAAGCGAGCTCCTTTTCTCGAAGAATCAATGTCAAGTACTCCCGCCATTGAGGCAGGTTGGTTGGCAACAATTCCCACAGAACGACCTTCTACTCTTGCAAAACCAACAACAATGTTTTTTGCAAAATCTTCGTGAACTTCTCTGAAAGAATTGTCATCGATGCTTGCTTCAATCACCTTGCGAATGTCATAAGGCATTTGATTGTTCTCTGGGAGAATGTTCTTTATTCCTTCTAATTTAGACTCTTTAAAGTTCCACATTGTTGGTGCAGGAGCCAGTTCATTGCAGTTTTGCGGCATAAAAGTTACTAAATCACGCACTTTTTTCAATGCTTCTATGTCATTTCCAGCGGTAAAGTGGTTCACTCCTGATTTCTCAGCATGTGTTTTTGCTCCACCTAACTCTTCTGAAGTAACCTCTTCGTGTGTTACCGTTTTTACAACATTTGGTCCAGTAACAAACATATAAGATGTATCTTCTACCATGATGGTAAAATCAGTTAGTGCTGGAGAATAAACAGCTCCACCTGCACAAGGACCCATAATCACACTCAATTGTGGAATCACTCCCGATGCTCTTGTGTTTCTGTAGAAAATATCTGCATAACCTGCCAAAGAAACAACACCTTCTTGAATTCTTGCTCCTCCTGAATCATTCAGTCCAATTAATGGAGCTCCATTTTGCATGGCTAAATCCATTACGCGGCAAATTTTTGCGGCGTGTGTTTCAGAAAGAGAGCCTCCAAGAACAGTAAAATCTTGTGAAAAGACATAAATCAATCGCCCGTGAACAGTTCCGTAGCCCGTTACAACACCATCCCCTGGAATTTTATTCTTTTCTAACCCAAAAGAAGTGGAACGATGCTCCACAAATTGACCAATTTCATTAAACGAACCTTCGTCCATTAACAATGTCACTCTTTCTCTGGCTGTTAATTTTCCTTGAGAATGTTGACGTTCAATTCGCTTTTCTCCACCTCCTAACTTAGAGGCTTCGCGTCTGTCTAATAAGTCCTGATTTTTGTCCATTACAATTGATTTTAAGCATCAAAATAATTACTGATGACAAAGATAATTTTATTCTGAACACCAAATGACTATGCGATTAAAAATGTGAAAATTGCTAAAGGGAGAATCGAAAAACCCGACTAAATCGTTTAACTCGTGACTGTACACTTGCGACACTACTTTTTTTTGTATATATTTACAATGCTAAAACTATAAATTATGAAAAAAACTCTCACCTTAATAGGACTTGCAGTCCTGTTTTCTTTATCCATAAATCTTGGATATTCTCAAAACTTTAAAAAAGCAAGCTTTACGGTAGTAGAAACTACGAAAAGCGCTGCTCATTTTGCTGGAGTTCCTGAAATTCAGGCTTCTAACGCGAAATACTTCACTATGAATGTGCAAGAACTACAAAACAGTCTTGCAGGTGTTATGCACAGAGAGTTTTCCAACAGTGGATTTATTGCTCAGATTTCTTTACCACATCCAGACGGAACATTTCACAAGTATAATGTAAAGGAGAACAGTACTATGCACCCAACCCTTGGAGCGCTATTTCCAGAAATAAAAACCTATGATGCTCATGGTGTTGATGATGCAAGTTTTGTAAAACTGGATATCACACCTCGCGGTTTTCATGCAATGATTATGACTCCTGGTCAAAAAACGATTTTCATTGACCCTATTGTAAGAGGTAACACGAACCTCTACATTGTTTATGAAAAGAATGATTTAATTACCAATAAAGTGAAGGACTGTTCTTTTAACAGTGACATTGAAGAATTAACAAATGCAAAAGCAGCGACTACTGGAATAGTAAAGACCTATGGTACTTGTGAGTTAAGAACTTATCGATTGGCTTTATCGGCGACAGGAGAATATACTGCTTTTCATGGAGGGACGGTTGCAGCTGCTCAGGCTGCACAGGTGACAACAATGAACAGGGTAAATGGTGTCTATGAAAGAGACATGGCTGTTACGATGGTTATAATCGCGAACAACAATCTTATCATCTATACAAATGCCGGTTCGGACCCTTTTACAAATGGTAATCCAGGCACTATGATTAACCAAAATCAGACAAATACAGATGCCGTGATTGGAAACGGGAACTATGACATTGGGCATGTTTTTGGAACAAATAGTGGTGGATTAGCAGGCTTAGGAGTTGTTTGTAACAATGCAAATAAAGCAAGAGGAGTAACTGGTTCTGGAGCGCCAATAGGAGATGCTTTTGATATCGATTATGTAGCTCACGAAATAGGGCATCAATTTGGAGGTAGTCATACCTTTAATAATTCTTGTGGTGGGAATAGAAATAATGCCACAGCTTATGAGCCTGGAAGTGGGTCAACTATAATGGCCTATGCTGGCATCTGCGCACCAAATGTTCAGTCTAACAGTGATGATCATTTTCATGCTATCAGTTTGCAAGAAATGAGCAATGAGGTGACAAGCGCGGGACACACTTGTGAAGTTATAACAGCCTTAGCTAATTCAGCACCAGTACTTATTTCTATGAATGGAGGAATTACAGTTCCTGCGAATACTCCTTTTTCTTTAACGGCTGTTGCTTCTGATGCAGATGGTGATATCATGACTTATAATTGGGAGCAAATGGACAATGAAATTTCTACTCAGGCTCCGGTTGCAACCTCAACAACAGGCCCAAACTTCAGAAGTAACCCTTCTGAATTAAGCCCGACAAGGTATTTTCCAAATTTGGCGGACCTATCTTCTGGGGCAGCTACCACATGGGAGGTTATTCCATCTGTCACGAGAACAATGAACTTTAGAGTGACCGTAAGAGATAATTCTTCTGGTTCTGGTGGTTGTTTTGATCATGGAAACGCGACTATAACAACAGATGCTACGTCTGGACCTTTTGTGGTAACTTATCCGTCTGCTACTGGAATTGTATGGGGAGGCAATACATCACAAACGATTACTTGGGACGTTGCAAATACGATAAACGCACCAGTTTCGGCTGCAACGGTTGATATTTTTCTTTCTACTGATGGTGGTTTAACTTTTCCAACACAAGTTGCGAATGATGTTGCGAATGATGGGTCAGAATTAATTACTGTTCCGAATGTTGCCACAACAACGGCAAGAATAATGGTCATGAATTCCGGAGGAACGTTCTTCGATATTTCTGACAACAATTTTGAAATTACTTTGGCAACATTTGATTATACAATGGCAACAACACCTCCTTCAGTGAGTGTTTGTCAACCAAATGATGCTACTTATAATATTGCCATTGGACAGATAGGAGGATATACAGATCCAGTTAATTTATCGGTTACGGGAGTTCCAGTTGGAGCAACAGCAACCTTTACTCCCTCAACAGTGACTCCAGTTGGCTCAAGTATTTTGGTTATTTCCAATACCGGTCTTACTACACAGGGTGTTTATACCTTGACGATTACTGGTAACAGCACATCTGGCACCAAAACTAATTCGGTAACTTTATCAATTGCTGGAGGAACTCCATCAGCGGTTTCTCAAATTAGTCCTGCGAATGGAGCAGCAGCGGTTGCTACACCAACAACTTTTACTTGGACAACAGCACCGGAAGTAGGGGTTAGTTATGCTATTGACATAGCACTCGACGCAGGTTTTGCTTCTATTGTGGATCAAGCAACTGGGCTAGGAACAGCATCTTATACATCTGTGGCTTTAGGTCCAAATACAACTTATTATTGGAGAGTTAGATCCGTTACCGGCTGTGGAACAGCAGCTTGGTCATCAACATTTAGTTTTGGAACTGATGCTTGTTTTTCAACAGATGCAACAGATGTACCAATTACAATATCTGCTTCTGGAACTCCAACAATAACTTCAACGATTAACATTCCTGGTAGTGGAACAATCACAGATGTGAATGTGCTTAACTTAATAGGAACACATACTTGGATAAATGATATGGTTGTTACACTGACGAGCCCTGCTGGAACGGTTGTTTCTTTGTGGAGTCAAATTTGTAATAATGAAGACAACTTCGACCTCAACTTTGATGATGCAGCTGCACCTGGAGCACTTCCTTGTCCTCCGGTGGGTGGTGGAACGTACCAACCTGCAGGTTCTTTGGCGACATTAAATGGAGAAAGTATCACAGGAAACTGGGTATTAACAATCTCTGATATGGTTAATCAAGATGGAGGAGAATTGCAAAGCTGGACACTCGAACTTTGTACAAATCCAGTTGTTTGTAATGACCCAACAGCGGCGACCACTTCACCTGCTACTGCAGTTTGTTTAGGTGATTCTACTCAACTTATGGTTACAGCAGGCACATTAAATAATGCAACAGCATGGCAATGGTACTCTGGAACTTGTGGAGGAACGTCTGTTGGCTCAGGAACGGCTTTGTATGTTACTCCAACAGTCACAACAACTTATTTTGTGAGAGGAGAAGGTGGCTGTGTGACACCAGGGATTTGTTCTTCAGTTACCATTACGGTGAATACTCTTGATAACACAACCCAAACAGCATCCATTTGTAGTGGAGCAACTTATACCTTCCCTGATGGTTCAACGGGAACAACTTCTCAGGTGCAAACAAGTATTTTAACAAACGGGAATGGATGCGATAGCACTATAGTTACAACTTTAACTGTTAACCCAGTTGATAATACAACCCAAACAGCATCGATTTGTAGTGGAACAACCTATACTTTCCCTGATGGGTCAACGGGAACGACTTCTCAGGTGCAAACAAGTACTTTAACAAACGGGAATGGTTGTGACAGTATCATTGTAACGACTTTATCAGTTGTGTCAACAATTAACACCACACAAACAGCATCAATTTGTCAAGGAGTAACATACACATTCCCAGATGGCAGTACGGGAACAACTGCACAAGTGCAAACGAGTACTTTACTAAGTACGGGAGGCTGTGACAGTGTAATTGTTACAACCTTAACGGTAAACCCGATTGACAATATGACACAAACGGCATCTATTTGTCAAGGGGCAACCTACACTTTTCCTGATGGTTCTACAGGAACAACTGCACAGGTACAAACAAGTACGTTGACAAACGGCAATGGTTGTGATAGTGTTATTGTGACAACTTTAACGATAAATCCTATTGATAACATGACGCAATCAGCTGCTATTTGTCAAGGAGTAACGTACACTTTCCCTGATGGTTCTGCAGGAACAACGGCACAGGTGCAGACAAGTACGTTGACCAATAGTAATGGCTGTGATAGTATTATTGTGACAACATTGACCGTAAACCCCGTGTATAATTCGTCAAATTCAGCCTCAATTTGTCAAGGAGATTCTTACACCTTTGCAGATGGTACAACTGGAAACACATCGCAGACATATACGAGTTCATTAACTTCTGTAGATGGTTGTGACAGTGTTATTGTAACAACCTTAACGGTTCAAACCGTTGATGTTTCAGTAACTGATGGTGGAGGAATTTTGACTGCCAATTTTAACGGCGGAATCTATCAATGGTTAGATTGTGACAATGGAAATAATCCAATAGCAGGGGAAACGAATCAGTCGTTCACACCCACAGCAACTGTTGGCAATTATTCTGTCATCGTAACTGATGGAGCTTGTTCTGATACATCTATTTGTACACTTGTTGACTTCACAGGTATAGAAGAAAATGACATAAACAGCGTAATCATTTATCCTAACCCTGCGACAAGTGAAATTACTGTAGAATGGACAGGAGAAATTGATTATATTGAAATAATGGACACGAAAGGAAAGCTTTTGCATAGAGTAGAAAACTTCTCAGGACAATCTTACCAACTTCAATTAATTGATTTCGCCAAAGGCGTTTATTACATTCGCATTGGTAATGAATTTGGGAGAACGGTTCACGACATCATAAAACAATAGAATAACAAGGGAGGCGATAAATATTGCCTCCCTTTTTGCTATACCTCTTTCATATAAGATAAAATAATACCTTTGTTCTGAAGGTTATTAAATGAGCAGTCAGAAAAAAATAGCGGTAATTGGTGGTGGTAGTTGGGCAACGGCTCTTGTAAAAATTCTTTGCAATAATGTTGACTCGCTCAATTGGTACATGCGTAACGATGATGCTGTAAAGCACATTCTAAAGTTTCGTCACAATCCAAATTATCTACAATCAGTTGAGTTTGACTTGAATAAAATAAATGTAGGAACCAACCTTCGAGAGATGATTGAGCCTGCAGATATTGTCATAATTGCTACACCTTCTGCTTTTTTGGTAAAATTATTTGAGAACTTCCCCGTTGAATTATTTAAAGACAAATTTGTATTCTCAGCAGTCAAAGGAATTATTCCAGAATATCATGCTATACCGGCACGTTTTATTCACAAGACTTTTGGAACACCTTACGATAACATTGGTATTATTTGTGGCCCTTGTCATGCAGAAGAAGTTGCCTTAGAGCGCCTTTCGTATTTAACGGTTGCTTGCCAAGAAGATGAAGTTGCCGAAGAAATGGCAGAATTACTCGCTTGCAGGTACATTAAAACAACTTGCTCCGACGATTTGTTCGGAACAGAAATTTCAGCAGTTTTAAAGAATGTTTATGCCATTGCTTCTGGAATTTGCGCTGGCCTAGGTTATGGAGACAACTTTCAGGCGGTATTAATTTCGAATGCCATCCAAGAAATTGAAAATTTAATAGATGAAATGAGTCCAATTCACCGTGATGTAAAATCTTCGGCGTATTTGGGTGATTTACTGGTAACGGCCTATTCTAAATTCTCTAGAAATAGATCTTTTGGCTTTATGATAGGCAAGGGTTACTCCGTAAAAACAGCGCAATTGGAAATGGACATGGTCGCAGAAGGTTATTATGCAATCAAAAGCGTCATGGAAATAAAACGTAAGTTTGAGGTAGAAATGCCCATCGTTGAAGCTGTTTACAACATCATTTATGAACGTATTTCTCCCGTTATTGAGATGCGTATTTTGACAGATAAGTTAAGTTAATGAAGGTTTTTAAATTTGGAGGAGCATCGGTAAAAGATGCTGCATCTATTCGGAATATTGCGAAGTTACTTTCTCTTTACAAGGGAGAAAAATTGGCTATCGTTATTTCTGCCATGGGAAAAAACACCAATGCTTTTGAGAAAATTGTTGAACAATGCCTCACTCAAAATGAGGTAAATTATTTGGCATTGATTGCAGAAAGAGAGAAGTTTCACCTTGACATTTTGAGTGACTTAATAACGGACGCTAGTCATCCTGTTTTTGAAGAAATTCAATCGATTTTTAATTCTTTGCGAATCTTTTGTAAAAGGAATTCTCAAGAAAACGAAAATGCTTTGTACGCAGAAATAGTTTCTACAGGAGAAATTCTTTCGACCAATATTGTCAATGCTTTTTTGAGACAAGAAGGATTTAATTCTCACTGGAAGGACGCCAGAAAATTAGTGAGAACAGAGAATAAATTTTTGGATGCCAACGTTGATTGGGAGCAAACTCAGCAACTTTTTGAAAAAGACTTTTTGGACTCCAGTGATTCTTCGGGGATTTTGCTTACACAAGGATTTATAGGGCATAACTCTGATAATCAGACAACTACACTAGGGCGCGAAGGGTCCGATTTCTCCGCGGCGATTGTTGCTCACTGTTGCAACGCAGAAAGTGTCACCATTTGGAAAGACGTTCCGGGGATGCTCAATGCGGACCCAAAACTGTTTGACAACACGGTAAAACTGGACAAAATTTCCTTTCGAGAAGCGATAGAGCTTTCTTACTACGGAGCATCGGTAATTCATCCAAAAACGATTAAACCTTTGCAGAATAAGAGTATTCCGCTTTACGTGAAATCGTTTTTAAATCCAGATAATGAAGGCACCACGATTCATTCTTGCACAAAAAGCGACACCTTGATTCCGTCGTTTATTTTCAAGAAAAATCAGTTGTTATTTTCCATTTCTCCCAAAGATTTTTCCTTCATAGAAGAACAAAATCTCAGCGCTATTTTTTCGCAAATTTCTTCTTTGGATTTAAAAATTAACGTCATGCAGAATTCTGCTTTGAGCTTTTCTGTTCTCGTTGATGAAGAGAAAGTGAACTTAGAGCAATTCTTGTCACTATTCTCGAAAAACTATCACGTAAAATACAATTCTGGACTAGAATTAATCACAATTCGCCACTATAACCAAGAAACGATAGACCGATTAACATTGAACAAAAGCATCATTCTCCAGCAACTAACACGAGAAACAGCACGAATCATCGTCGCGTCTTAACTTTTCTCTAAAGCTCCAATGCTCTAAAACTCCAACGCTCTAACTATAAATACCACAAAAGAGTGATTGACATCCCACAAACAAAGCCTATATTTGTAATCATTCTAAATAGTGGAAAAATTACTATCAAATATCAGAAATGGCGAGCACGTAGTTATTCGCGAATTGAAGAACTCAATCTTCAAGGTTAAAATGATGGAAATGGGTCTGATAAAAGGGAAGAAAATCGAGGTTTTATTTCGTGCTCCCTTCGGAGGGCCAATAGCAATAGACGTTGACGGATACACATTGTCTTTGAGAAAAGACGAAGCCACCTTAGTCTTGGTTGAGAATCAAACGGATATTTAATAATGAGAATCGCCCTTATAGGTAATCCAAACACAGGCAAAAGCACGGTTTTTAATATGCTGACGGGTATGCGACAACATGTAGGCAATTTCCCTGGTGTTACTGTCGATAAGAAAACAGGAAACATTGAAATTGGTGATGAAAAGCACGAATTAGTTGATTTTCCAGGGACTTACAGTTTATATCCTCGCTCCAAGGATGAAGAAATTGTTTACAATAGCTTGTGCGATCCTAAAAACTCAGAATATCCAGATGCTGTCATTGTCATTGTAGATGCATCTAATTTAGAACGAAATTTATTGTTTTTTAGCCAGGTTTATGACTTACAAATCCCGATTATTCTGGTTTTGAACATGACGGATTTAGCAAAAAAGCAAAATAAAGAGATAAATGTGAAAGCATTGGAAGATCTTTTTCCAGAAGCTTCCGTTGTGGAGTCAATTGCCCGGGTAAAATCAGGAAAAACACAGTTATTTTATGCTATTTCGTCTTTAAAAGAGAGAAAAGGGCATGTTTTCCACAAGGACATTACGGTTGCCTCTTCGTTGGACATTCAAGAGCAAGAAACGGATACAGAAAAGCGTTTTGCATACTTAAAAGAAATAATTGGCGGCATAGAAAAAGTTGTAGAAAAGAAGGAACGACCAGCCAATAAATGGGACAAAATTTTAGTGCATCCTGTCTTTGGCTATCTTATTTTCTCCATTATTTTATTGGTTATTTTTCAATTTATTTATGTCTTTGCCACCATTCCAATGGATATTATTGACGGCGCTTTTGCTTCGTTAAGTGGATGGATGTCAGACGTTATGCCTGACGGTGTGTTAACGGACTTACTCACACAAGGAATTATTCCGGGCATTGGTGGAATTGCCATTTTTATTCCTCAAATCGCCTTGCTGTTTTTCTTCATTGCGATTTTAGAAGAGACGGGTTATTTGTCGCGCGTTGTTTTTATCATGGATCGATTATTACGCCCTTTTGGTCTCAATGGAAAGAGCGTTGTTCCACTTTTATCAAGTGTTGCCTGCGCCATTCCAGGCGTCATGTCTGCCAGAACGATTTCTGACAAAAAAGAACGATTAATCACCATTTTAGTAGCGCCATTAATGAGTTGCAGTGCGAGAGTTCCTGTTTATACAATTCTTATTGCGCTAGTTATTCCAAGCAAAACCATTTTTGGTTTTATGAACCTGCAAGGTCTTGTTCTTTTTGGGTTGTATGCCCTCGGATTGTTTTCAGCTTTGGGCGTGGCAATTCTTCTAAAAATATTTATCAAGCGCAAAGAAAAAGGATTCTTAATGTTGGAAATGCCTTCTTTTAAAAGACCGCGCGTTCAGAATATTCTCATGGTTGTAGTGGAGAAGGTTAAGCTTTTTGTTTGGGACGCGGGAAAGATAATTCTCTCTATTTCTATCATTCTTTGGGCATTGGCAAGTTATGGACCGGGCAACAGAATAGACGAGGTTGTTGCAAAAGTTGAAGCAGAAGCTATTCAGAAGAACTGGTCAGAATCTACTAAAAATCAGGAGATTGCCTCTGTGAAATTAGAAAACTCTTACATTGGAATTTTAGGCAAATCCATAGAGCCTGTTATCAAACCAATAGGTTACGATTGGAAAATAGGAATATCATTGATTACTTCTTTTGCAGCGAGAGAAGTATTTGTGGGCTCCATGGCAACGATTTATGCCGTTGGCGATGACAGTGAGACGCGAAAACCTTTGCTGGATAAAATGCGCGAGCAAAAAAGAGCAGACGGCACTCCTGTATTTACGCTTGCAGCAGGCGTAAGTTTGATGGTGTTTTACGTTTTTGCGATGCAATGCATGGCAACTTTAGCCGTTGTAAAGAGAGAAACAAAAACGTGGAAATGGCCTTTGATACAAGTTGGCTACATGGGAGTTTTGGCTTACTTAGGAGCGTTAATTGCATTTAATCTGTTGTCGTAATGCAAAGAATTATCGTCATAGGAATCATTGTTGGAGCAGCCGTTTATCTAGGATGGAAATTCTATAAAAAATTCTCCAAGAAAGATAAAGGGTGTGATAAATGTGGGTAAACTCTAAGCCAACAACTTATAGCTTAAGCTTTCTTTATAAAAAGAATCCCATTGTTAATTGATGACAGGAATGTTGGTATTACTATGTGATTGGTTATTTCGTTTGGGTTATATTGAACATCAAATTTGTAACCTGGCTGTAGCTCATCATACCATTGTCTCCGATGATTGCCCCACGACCTATGCCTTTCATCGTAAGGGGTAATCCATGCAAATAAAAGACTTTCTTCCTCATCGGCGTTGTTTATTGCATTGAAGGAATACATAATATAGGTGTCTTCGCCAGATGTTACCCATTGAACGACCTCTGCAACGGTTTTTATGGTACATTTTTCTTTTTCTACCTTGAGATAGTCCGTAGAGGAAGGAATCAAAGCTCTACATTCTCTATTTGAGAGGCTTAATAATGGGTTCATGTATGTAAGATACAAAAAAAAACTCCTTCAAGATGTTTGAAGAAGATTTTGTACTCGAGGCGGGAATCGAACCCGCACTCCCGAAAGAACTGGATTTTGAATCCAGCGCGTCTACCAGTTCCGCCACTCGAGCATCATATTCTTCTTGGTAGAATGAAGAACGGGTGCAAAGATATGGTTTTTATTGAAAATTCAAATTAAAAAGGTAGAATTTGCTAGCCTTCTTGTTTCGATAATTATTTCATTCTCAGTAATAAATCAAAAAAAACATTTCTTACCTTGCACCATGCAAAAAATTCTCATCAAAAATATAAAAGGACTCGTTCAACACGGAGAAAATCTTCCAAAAATTAGAAAAGGTGCTGAAATGAAAGAATTGCCCATTCTTGAAGATGCATTTTTAGCATTGGAAGATGGAATCATCGTCGCTTATGGAAAAATGAGTGATTGGCAAGGCGTAACGGACTGGAGAGACCTCGAAGTCATCGATGCGGAAGGCAAATTTGTACTGCCGGCATTTTGCGATTCTCACACGCACACCGTTTTTGCAAAGTCAAGAGAAGAGGAGTTTGTGGATAGAATAAATGGACTTTCTTACGAAGAAATAGCGCTAAAAGGCGGTGGAATTCTCAATTCTGCAAGAAAACTCGCCGAGATGTCGGAAGATGAGTTGTTCGCAAATGCTTTTGAGAGGATAGAGCGTTTGAAATCTTATGGAACAGGCGCCTTGGAAATCAAATCAGGCTACGGTTTATCTGTTGACGCAGAACTGAAAATGTTGCGCGTCATCAAGCGATTGAAGCAGGAATGCAGCATAGAAATTAAGGCAACCTTCCTCGGAGCGCATGCTTTTCCACCAGAATTTAAAGAAAATCATAGAGGCTACATTGACTTAATCATCAACGAAATGATCCCGAAAATTAAGGAAGAAAATTTGGCCGATTACATTGATGTTTTTTGTGAACGCAATTACTTTTCTGTTGAAGAAATGGAAGAAATTTTGCAAGCCGGAATCGCGATTGGATTGAAACCAAAAGTACACGTCAATCAATTTACGTCTATTGGAGGAGTGCGAAAAGCGGTAGAATTAAACGCCCTTTCTGTCGATCATCTAGAAGAGTTAACCGACGATGATATTGATGCACTTAAAAATTCATCTACCATGCCGACAATTCTCCCGAGTTGTTCTCACTTTTTAAGCATTCCTTTTGGCGATGCACGAAAATTAATGGACAACGATTTGCCCCTTGCTTTGGCGAGTGATTTTAACCCCGGTTCGACCCCAAGTGGCAACCTCAGTTTTGTCTGGTCGTTGGCTTGCGTAAAAATGAAAATGACCCCCGAAGAAGCACTCAATGCACTGACAATAAATGCCTCTTTTGCGATGGATTTATCCGACACACATGGCACCATTTCTTTGGGCAAAAAAACACCGATTATTATCACGAAAAAAATTCCAAATTTAGCGTACATTCCATATTCGTTTGGCGACCAATTAGTAGAGAGAATTCTCTTCTAGGTTTTTCGGAGCGATTTTGTCGCGCATTATATGTTCTTTTCTAACGAATCAAACTAAAATGCAGCTAAAATTCGGAGCTGTTTGAGCCTTTTGGCGAGTTCTTCGAATTTGCGGAATGTAGTTTAGATTTGTGGAAAGGTTATATCAGCGCTAGATTTTTTTGTTTACTTTTTTTATCAATGAAAAAAAGTAAAGGGATCACTAATCAATTTTATATAAAAACGCCAATACAGGCGATTTTTCGCAAAATTCAATTGAATTTTGCGAAAAAGAGCTATATTTAGCTAAAATTACTTCAGCAATGTCAGAACAAAAAAAGCAGCATTTCATACCAAGAATGCAAAAAAAGATCCTTGAAGAAAAGTTGAAATCCAACAAATTGATCCTCATTCAAGGAGCGAGAAAAGTTGGAAAAAAAACCTTGATTGAGAATGTTCTTCACGAACAAAACGCTCCTTTTTCGTTCTTCGATTGTTCTCAAAAAAGCACTAAAAAACAACTAGAAATTACCGCAAATTTCAAAGAAATAAAGGATGCTTTTATCGTTCTATATGAAGCTCAGTATTTGACAAATTTAGAAGCGATTTTAGAGGCTGTTTTGACAGGAAAAATTAACGCAACTGTTGTGATTTGTTGTTCTTATAAACCGCAACTAAATACAGAACTTTTAGCGGCGATTCAACAGGCAGAATTAGAGCTCAATTTCTTCGCTCCATCCTTCTATGAATCGGCACAATTTTTTGGTTTGCCCAATGAAGAAAAACTGCTTGAAGAACGATTAATTTACGGTTCTTATCCAGAGGTTTTGGCAGATCTTGAAACGGCAGAAAAGAAGCTAAAAGAAGTTATCGAGGACGCCATTTTCACCAACATGAGAGACGGTGAAAGAATCAACAAACGCGATGAATTGATGTGCATGTTGCAAGTGCTAGCCTTCAACGTTGGAAGCGCTGTTAATTACAATGAAATTTCACGAAAAAGTGGTTTGGACAATGAAACTGTGGAGCGATATATTGAACTTTTAGAAGATGCTTTTATTCTGATTAAATTGAAGCCATTCTACAACGGTCACAACTATGAAATGAAGAAAGGAGCCATGATTTATTTTGCAGATAACGGTGTGAGAAATGCGTTAATCGGCAATTGTAATCCAACATTCTTACGAAACGACATGAAAGAATTGTGGCAAAATTATGTGATTTCAGAAAGAATAAAATGGATGCGAATGACGGGAATTAAGAACGAATTTTACTTTTGGAAAACATACACCAATCAACAAATGGATTTTATTGAAATTAAAGAGAATAGAATTTTTGCCTACAAAAGCGATTGGGAGAAAAGGAAGAAAATGAAGTACCCAAAGAGTTTTTCAGATGCCTATCCAGAAGCAAAAATGGGAGCGATTAATAGATCAACGTATTGGTCGTTTTTAACGAGTAAGAAGTGATAATAATAGTAGAATGTTCCTTCAAAAAATAGCATCCCGCATTCACGAACAAGACCTCGATTTGAGTCACTTGACTGTCGTTCTGCCATCTGAAAGAGCAAAAAAGTACCTCAACGCTGCTTTATTTCAGCAATACGGGCGGCCAATTATCGCACCCAACATCACAACGATGGACAAATGGGTGAAATCCTATTCTCCAGCAACAATTATTGACACGACTCGCGCATTGATTCTTTTGTACCGAATTCACGAAAAAAAGGAGTTTACCAACGCTTCGCCAGATGCGGAGACCATCACTATCACTTTTGATGAATTTTTGAAATGGGGCAGTATTCTTTTAGCAGATTTCAACGAAATTGACCGCTATTTACTCGATGCAAAACAAGTTTTCCGTAATTTGGCTGACATTAAAGAGATTGAACAATGGAGTTTCAATGATGAGACGAAGTTGACCGATACGCAAAAAAAATTCATGGAATTCTGGGACAGATTGCCCGGATATTACCAAGAATTGAACAAAATTCTCACAGAAAACAAAAGCTGCTACCCCGGAAAAGCATTTAGATATTTAGCGGAGAATATTGACGCACTTTTCAAAGAAGACAAAGAACAACGATTCATTTTTGCAGGATTCAATGCGCTTTCCAAAGCAGAATTATCGATTATTAAGCAGTTGGACGCAATGGGAAGGTCGGAAATTTTCATTGATGCCGATGATTTCTATTTGAAGAATAAATCGCATGAGGCGGGAGCGTTTTTAAGAGAACTTTCGAGTGAATTAGACGGGAAAAAGTTAGATTTTTCGCAAGATAACTTGTCGAGCAAAAGCATGCAGGTTGACATCATCGAATGTGCTCAAAAAACAGGGCAAGTGAAAAGTGCAGCATCGGTTTTGAGCGAACTTTCTGCCAATGAAATTGATGAAACTTTATTGCTCTTGGCAGACGAGTCTTTGATAGGTTCCGTTCTTAAAAACTTGCCAAAAACAATAGGCAAAGCCAACATTACTTTGGGATTGCCTATCAGAAACACGGCTTTAAAAACATGGTTAGAATTGATTTTTTCGATTCAAGAAAACAAAAAAAGATTCAGTACTAACGCATTGTATTATAGCGACTTAATTGACTTTAGTAATCACCCGTTTTTACTCGGAATTATAGATGAGGAAGAGAAAGAAATGCTCATCGTTGCGGAGAAGAACATCATTAAATACAACAAGGTCTTCATCAATCCGGAGAACTTAAAAATCGGAGCAAAAACCAAAACATTGCTTTTATTTCTGACGGAATCGTGGGTAAATTCTTCCGAAAATAATTGGGAAAATGCGCTGACATTAATCCGCAAGATGAACCGCGAAATTTATCGAAACTTGGAGGAATCTTTCTCTTTTGAGAAAGCTGTTTTGGAAGGATTTGACCGTTCTTTGGTCGATTTTGAGAATATTCTCTCAGAAGGCGTTCCACAGATGAATTTAAAGTCTTTCGAGCATCTTTTTAACCAACATTGGGGCACAAAAAGCATTGCCTATCATGGAAATCCTTTGCAAGGTCTTCAAATAATGGGCTTGTTGGAAACCCGAACTTTGGATTTTAAACGCATCATTTGCATCGGCATGAATGAAGGACAACTGCCACCGACAAATCCGATTCAGACGATGATTCCAATGGATTTACGTGCGTTTTTAGGACTGCCCACGCCGCGAGAAAAGCAAGGACTGTTTGCGCATCATTTTTACCGTCTTTTGCACGCTTGTGAGAATTTGACCGTGACTTATACCAGTGCAAATGAATCGATTGGGAGCAATGAACCGAGTCGTTATTTGTTGCAATTAGAAATGGAATTGAGCAGAGCCAACAGCAATGTGGTCATCAATCACAGTATCTATTCTTTGAAAGGCGAAAATCAATCGACGGTGCAAGAAATTGAGAAAACGCATGAAATTAAGCAGAGAATGGACGATCTTTTCGAAAAATCAAGCTCCGTTTCTATGCTGAAGACTTACATCAGTTGCCCGCTGGATTTTTACTTCAAATACGTGATGGAATTTGGCGAAGAAGACAGCGTAAAAGAAGAAGTGGAGAGTAACACCTTCGGGACTTTCATTCACGACGCGCTTGAAATTTTGTACACGCCTTTTGCTCGTTTTAATGCGAAAGGAAAGGAAAATGTACCTGCACCGAGCAACATTACGTCCTATGATATTGAAAAAATGCTCAAAGAGTACGAAATTGTGATGCACAAGCTGTTCATGAAGCATTTTAACGGTGATGAATCCTCTTTTAAGAAAGGAAGAAATTATCTTTCTTACAAAATGGCATTGAAGTTAACCCAACGGTTTTTGAATTCAGAAAAAGAATTTTTAGCCCAACAAACGGATTTGGTATTTATTGAGCAATTGGAAGCCAAATATGAAAAAGACGTGGAGATTGTGGTCAATGGAGAACAAAAAAGAGTAAAAATCAGAGGAATCATTGACAGAATTGACAGAGTCGGCGAAAAAATCCGCATTATTGACTACAAATCGGGAAAAGTGGACAAAGACAATGTCTCATTTCGACAGAAAGATGAGGAAGAAGAGCAAATTTTTGAATCTTTCATCAATCCAACTCGCAAGCATTTATTGCAACTTGCTCAATACGCTTATTTGTATTATTCCGAGCACCACCGGATGCCAGAATCGAGCATCATTTCGTTTATTTCAGGAAACTTTCAACCGTTTACACTACAAGGAAAAGCAATTGATTTGGAAGAAACAATAAAAAATTACCCCAACTATTTAGGCATGCTTTTGACAGAAATATATGATGAAGAAGTCGCTTTTTCGCATACGGAGAGACATGTTTCTTATTGTGATTATTGTGGGTAGGGGGGAGTCAGGAGTTATATTTCGATAAGCTCAATAATCTTATGGGTAGGAGTTAAGCTTGAACGCCTCTTTTTTTTCATTTTTTGTAACTATTTTTACATTCTAAAGTTATTCAAATTATAAATCACTCTTTATGAAAAAACTCTTCATACTCATTCTTGTTTTTATTTCTTTTTTAGGATTTACACAGTCAGAAATTATTGATTACACCTTTGATTCAGAAGTTTACCAAAAAGAGCGAACTGTTTCTGTGTTTATACCCGTGGCATACACCAAAGATTCAGCAAGTAATTTTGTAGTAGCCTATTTATTTGACGGACAGTTTCAGCCCTATTTTTCAATGGTAAGTTCTATGATGAGTTATTACGAGCAAACGGATGAGGGACAGCCAATGATTATTGTTGGCATTCACTCAGAAAGTCGTTGGGACGAATTTGTGCCGACACCTAATAGTCAAGAGGCAAGCACAACTGAAGGAGCGGACAAATTATCCCTATTTCTGTTAAGAGAAGTTATTCCATTAATAGACTCAGCCTATCGAACAAAAAAGTTTAAGATAGGAATTGGGCACTCACTTGGCGGCACATACGTCATTAACGAGGTAATCAAGGAAAACTCTATTTTTAACGCTGTAATTGCGGTAAGTCCAAATTTAAGGATGTATGACGAGCAAATTATAGACGACGCAAAAGCTTTTTTTAGTAATAATTCTGATAATAGACGGTTCATATACGCTTCTGCAGGAACTTCAGGCAGTATGGAGCTATCCTTTCAGAAAAGCTTGCTGCGGTTGGACTCAATTTCTTCAAGTGCAAGTTTGCAAAATATGTTTTGGAAATGTGACATACTTCAGGGTGAAAATCACATGACCACATTTATTCCTACTTATAACGAGGGATATCTCGCTCTTTCATCAAAATTAATATTGATGGACGAAGAATTAATTCGAATAGCAGAAAACCCTCAGCTCAATGTTCAAGAGAATTTGAAGAGTTTTTATAAGGAGTTGTCGTTATTTACGGATGAAGAGCAAGTTCTTAATGTTAATCTGCTAATGAAACATGCACATACGTTATATATGTATCGTAAATATAAAGCATCCATAGAGCTGTATCAATTTGCTCAAGAAGTGCTAGAAAATGAAGACCTACCTTTGTTAGAAAAGAAGGAAGTAGAAGGTGAAATCAACACTCGTTTGACTCGTGTTGAATTTATGTCCTTGGCTGCTGAAGCGAAGGACAAAGCAGATGCTGGTGACTATATTAAAGCGAGCGAATTATACATCAAAGCATTTAAAATAGACTTAATTAAAGCCACCCACTTTGTAAGGATGGATGCAATTCCGGTTCTTGCTCAAGCAGGAGAAATAGAAGAGGCTTTTGTTCAATTGGATTTATTGGCCAACAGGTTTGAACTCGGGGGTAATGGCGGGTTTATTGATGACCCTTTATGCGAGCCATTACGAGAAGATAAAAGATGGGAAAAAATAATGAACAAACTTGCCAAGAATAAAGAGCTTTATAAATAAATTCTTCGGAGAATTGTTTTTTTGGTATAGTAGACAAAAAGGAGTAAAACCGAAAAGAGCTTAAATCGAAATTCAAACTCTTTTCAGTTACCTGCAAGGATATTATAAAACCAAAATATAGAACAAACCAGAAAGCCTATATTTAACTACAAGACGTAAGCGGAACGGAAAAGGTTGGGTGGGAAATTTCGCTCTGCGAAATTTTAGACCGCTGCGCTTTTAGACTGTTCACTTCGCTCTCGTTTAGATACGCCTTTTAGGCTTTAGACACGCCTTCGGCTCTTAGACTTGATTCTCGTTAAAAGTTTTACTTAAGGGTTTTTATTTCTCAGTTTTTCAAAACCGAACAATCAAAGAGAAATTAATCTCTTCAAAGAAAACTAAGTCTAAGAGCCGAAGGCGTGTCTAAAAATGAATTCGCTTGCGAATGAATGTTTCTAAAGTTCACGAAGTGAACAGTCTAAAAGCGCAGCGGTCTAAAAGTAAGCGCCGCGAACGCCTAATACAACTCCAACTTCAAAGCTGAACGGTAGTCTTTAATTTCTTCTCTGTTGATTTTGTGGTCAGAGCGAAGCAATAAGTTTAGAAGGTACAACAAGTTATCATTGTCTTCAATTTCGATTGGGTATTCGTTTTCCTCTTCGTCTTCTTCGTATTGAGCTTGGACGTTAAAGGCAGTGTTTTCTGTTAAGAATTCGTAAGACAAGCGTAAAACTTTAGTGACTAAAGGATCTTGTTCTTCCAAAGCAAAAGTTCTCAACTCTTTTAAATCTTCAACCAATTTCTTAGCTTTAACACCATCTTTCTCTACCTTTTTAATGATGCTGTTTAATTTCTTATTTGCTGCTTCAAGTTTCATTCTTACGATCTATTTTTCAATTAAAGTGAACTTACTTCACCATCCTTGTTTGCAAATGTAATCAAAGTCAATTGAAAATATGCAAAGACAACGAAAAATTCAATTAAATTTGTAACAATCTACAAAATCACAGATGGATTTAATCTTAAAAGGAATAGTATATGGATTTCTACTGAGCATAATGGTAGGACCTGTTTTTTTTGTTTTACTAGAAACCAGTATTCGTAAAGGGGTGAAGGCTGCAATTGCTTTTGATATAGGCGTTGTCTTAAGCGATATATTATACATTGGCATTGCTTTTGCCTTTTACAGTCAAGTAAAGCAATTGTCAGCCGGAGACGACAACTCTGTGATTCGCATTGTTGGAGGCACTTTATTTCTTGCTTATGGAGCGCATAATTTTATTAAGAAGGTCAAAGGCGTTCAGGTTCCAAATGTTGATGGATTTTCAGGACATAGTATCAAAGATTACACATTGCTTGCGTTGAAAGGCTTTGTTCTTAATTTAGCAAACCCAATGGTGGTGTTTTACTGGTTCTCAATTATGACTCTTGGAGCAAAAGATGCTGCGGAAGGAGGAAACAGTTCTTCCATGTTGTTTTTTTTGGGGTCTATAATCATTACCTTTTTCTCCATAGATGTTCTGAAAATAATTGGAGCGAAAAGCCTTCGTCCATTAATTACAGACAGAGTTCTTAAAGGCCTTAATAGATTGGTTGGTATCGTTTTTGTCGCTTTTGGAGTAGTACTCATTGCGCAAGGCATTATCGGCTTAACAAAGTAACCTTCTGCCGTATAATAGTTATAGAAAAAAATTACAAATGTTGAAATTCAAAATACTTCTTCTTTCTTTTAGTTTTCTTGCTCTTGCCAATGCGCAGGAAGTGAAAAAAGAGAACCTTTCTAAAAATAAACAGACCTATTGGGATGTTAACAAAAGTCGTGTGCAATCGAGAGGAAAGAACTACAAAGACCGCTACGGTGAAACGACAGATAAGCACGGAAAATGGTTGTATTATGACAAAACGGGAGCCATTGAAGAGATTCGTTACTACTACCGTGACCTATTGCACGGTGCGGTGATTAAGTACTATCCCAATGGAAAAAAGCAACAAGAAGGGTTCTTTAAATTGAATAGACAAGACAGCATCTTTAATGAATGGTACGAAACAGGACATTTAAAAACAGAGGGCTATTATAAAAAAGATACACCAATTAAGAATTGGAAATATTACTACCGAGACGGGCGTCTAAAAACCGTTGAAGAAATAAAAGCAGGAGTTAGTCACGTTTGGGAATTTTACCTGCCAGATTCTTTGCATACTGCAACAATCATCGAAGGAAATGGAGAAATGACGACCTTTTATACCACAGGGACAGTAAAAGAGTGGTACAATTACAAAGAAGGATTAAAACACGGAGATTTCGAAGAACTCAGCGTTTACGGCTATCCATTGCTGAAAGGTTCTTTTAAGAATGCCGAGAAAGATGGAGAATGGGAGTACAGTTATTATTCTGGCGACAAAGAAAAAGTAAGTCATTATAAGAATGGAGTGCTTAACGGACATTACAATTATTACTATGACAATGGTCAAGTCAATGTTGACGGAGAATACAAGAACGGCAAAAAACAAGGCGAATGGACTTGGTACACCAATTCTGGCACGCTCGATATGCAAGGGAATTTCAAGAATGATGAGCAACATGGGAAATGGGACTATTGGCATCCAACGGGAGAACTTTCTTACCATGCAGAATACAAAGAAGGTCTTCGTTCCGGAGAATGGACTTATTTCTACAAAGAAGGAACAAAATTCAAGGAAGGAACCTATGCAAAGGATTTGAAAAACGGAGAATGGAAAACGTGGTACGAAGACGAGACATTGCTCATGCAAGGAAGTTACGTCGATGGAAAGGAGCAAGGAGAATGGAATAATTACTGGAACAACGCGAAGTTAAAAAACAAAGCGACGTTTAAAACGGGGAAATTAGAAGGAGAATGGCTGTCTTTTTATCCAAACGGCAAGCAAAAATTGATTGGAGAATACAAAGGCGACATGAAAGTGGGAGAATGGCAAGATTTTTTCGACAATGGAAAACCAAAAGATGTTACGAGCTATAAACTTTTCAAAAAGAAGTCGAAAATGGACTACAGTTTCATGAAAGATCGTGTGGTATTGGAGAGCATTCAACACGGACCGTCGATATCTTATTCTGCAAAAGATTTCAAAAAAACGGAGGAAGGAAATTACAAAGACGGCGTAAAAGACGGCGAATGGATTGCCTATTACCCTGGAGGCAGAATACCAGCTGTTGTTTCTCATTACAAGAATGGAAAGCTGCACGGTTCTATGAAACAATATAGTCGCAGAGGAAAATTACTGTCAGAAATAGACTACAAAAACGGCTTAAAACACGGCAGTTTTAAAATCTACGACAAACGAGGCAAAGTACTGAGCGAGAAAAAATTTGAGCACGGCATGCAAATCATCGAGGGACAGAAAAATGGACAAGGAAGCTTTACACCGGGGAGGTAGTGAAGATAACGAAGCGTTAACCTTCCAAAGCTCCAAAGCTCGAACAATCCAAAGCTCCACTTCTACATAAACAACTCCTTCGCATTCTGTGTAAACAACTTAATGGCAATTGCCAGCAAAATAATTCCGAAAACTTTTTGAAGAATAGCAATTCCACCTTCGCCTAAAACACGTTCTATTACTTTGGTCAGCCTCAAAACGATGTAAACAAGGAGAATATTGATGAAAATAGCGATAAAGATGTTCAATTCATGGTATTCTGCACGCAATGAGATTATGGAAGTCATAGAACCCGCTCCCGCAATGATTGGAAAAGCCAAAGGAACAATACTTGCTGTTTTTCCAGAAACATTGTCGTTGTTGAACAGTTTTATGCCTAGAATCATTTCCAAAGACATGGCGAATAAGATCAGCGAACCAGCAACGGCAAATTCTTCTACCTCCACTCCAAAAAGCCCAAGAATACTGTTCCCGACGATTAAAAAGGTAACCATAATCACAAAAGAAACGATGGTCGTTCTTAATGCGTGAATTTCTCCGGCAGATTCTTTCAACTTAATAATCAATGGAATTGAACCTAGGATGTCTATTACGGCAAACAAAACCATGGATGCCTGAAAAAGTTCTATCCAATCAAATTCTCCAAAAAAGGCTGTCATAATTTTATGTTTTTAATATCGTTTTTTCGATAACAAGGGGTAAATTTTCTTGTTCCAAAGAATGAATCTTCGTTTCTACGTCCTCTGCTGTATCTTCATCTGCAACCGCACATCGAAATTGGGCAATTATTTCTCCTTTGTCAAATTCTTGGTTCACAAAGTGAATTGTAATTCCAGTTTCAGCTTCTTTATTCTCCAAAACAGCCAAATGCACATTTCTACCAAACATTCCTTTGCCTCCGTAATTTGGCAACAATGCAGGATGCAGATTAATGATTTTGTTCTCAAAAACAGCTATTAATTCTTTAGGAATCAATCGTAAATAGCCGGCAAGAACAATCCAGTCAACCTCAAATTCTTCGCAAAGAGAAATGAGCACATCGCCTTTTGCAACCTCTTCGTTGGATAGAAAAACCGTTTCAACGTCTAGGCTTTTAGCAGAAGTTAATACTTTAGCATCACTTTTATTACTGAGCACAAAAGCAACTTCAATCGCCGAATTATTTTCGAAATAGCGAATCAAATTTACAGCGTTGCTGCCCGTTCCAGAAGCAAATATGGCAATTCTCTTTTTTGACATGCTGCAAAGTTATGAATATTTATTCCGAGCACTCTTATGAGAACGTAAAAATGTCGTTATATTTATCCATATTCTATTAAAGCTAAGAAATGACAAAAAAAGAGCACCCTTATATCGAATTCTCTCCTGAAAAATTATCAGAAGAGCAAATGCTTGCAAATTCGAAAGAATTTTATGCTTGGGCAGATAAAAGAAGGTCAGTCCGGGATTTTTCTCCAAAAGAAGTTCCTTTAGAGATCATGGAGAACATTATTCTCACAGCATCAACCGCGCCTTCTGGAGCGCACAAACAACCGTGGACTTTCTGTTTGATTTCTAACGCTACTTTGAAGGCAAAACTGAGAGAATTAGCAGAAGAAGAAGAGAAAAAGTCCTATTCTGGCAGAATGAGTGACGAATGGATAGAAGATTTAGAACCTTTGGGAACGAATTGGGAAAAAGAATTCATAGACATTGCTCCATGGATAATTGTCGTTATGAAAAGAGCCTATGAACTTGGAGAAGAAGGCAATAAGATGAATAATTATTATGTTTCAGAATCGGTTGGGATTGCCTCAGGTTTTTTGCTCATGGCAATTCACAATGCTGGTTTGGTTGCGTTAACACACACTCCCAGCCCGATGAATTTTATCTCAAAGGCACTAGAGCGACCCGAAAATGAGCGTCCTTACCTTTTGATTCCTGTTGGTTACCCAGCAGAGAATGCGATGGTTCCTGATTTAACCCGAAAATCAAAGAGTGAAATAATTGAATATTATCCTTAAAATCTTGTATATTTCAATATTTGTAGCGTTATTTGCCGCAGATTAACCCTTAAAAAAACAAAGAAATGTCTGACGTTAAATCAAAAGTAGTATCTATTATAGTAGATAAGTTAGGAGTTGAAGAAAACGAAGTTACAAATGACGCAAGTTTTACAAACGACTTAGGAGCAGATTCACTTGACACAGTAGAATTGATAATGGAATTTGAAAAAGAATTCAATATTGCTATTCCAGATGATCAAGCGGAGAACATCCAAACAGTAGGTGATGCAATTACTTACATCGAAGAAAACGCAAGTTAATAACTAACGATAAACTGAATTAACGTTCGCATGGAATTAAAAAGAGTAGTTATCACTGGACTAGGGGCCTTAACACCAATCGGAAACACTGTTGACGAATACTGGGAAAGCTTAAAAAATGGTAAAAGTGGTGCTGCTCCAATAACACAATTCGATGCATCAAAATTCAAAACACAGTTTGCTTGTGAAGTCAAGAACTTTGATATCAAAGACCACCTTGACAGAAAAGAAGCAAGAAAATTAGATCAATTCTCACAGTATGCCATGGTTTCATCAAGTGAAGCTATGGCAGACTCTGGGTTGATGGATGCAAACCCCAACCTTGACAAAATAGGAGTAATTTGGGGTTCTGGCATTGGCGGATTGAAAACATTCCAAGATGAATGCATCAATTTTGCAAAAGGAGACGGAACACCTCGTTTCAATCCTTTCTTTATTCCAAAAATGATTGCAGATATTGCTGCAGGTCATATTTCGATTAAATACGGTCTTCGCGGACCAAATTACGTAACAGTTTCAGCCTGCGCTTCTTCAACTAACGCAATGATTGATGCTTTTAACTACATTCGTCTTGGAAAAGCGGTTGCCATTGTTACTGGAGGTTCAGAAGCGGCCGTTAATGAAGCTGGTGTTGGTGGTTTCAATGCTTTAAGAGCTTTGTCAACAAGTAACGATTCACCCGAAACAGCATCTCGACCGTTCGACAAGGATAGAAATGGATTCGTTCTCGGAGAAGGTTCTGGCGCATTGATTTTTGAAGAATACGAGCACGCAATGAAACGCGGAGCAAAAGTTTACGCAGAAGTTATAGGAGGTGGTATGTCGGGGGATGCTTATCACATGACTGCTCCACATCCAGAAGGTTTGGGAGCAAGAAATACAATGCTAGCAGCTTTAGAGGATGCAGAAATTGATCCTTCAGAAATTGATTATGTAAATGTACATGGAACTTCAACGCCACTGGGTGATGTTGCCGAAGTCAAAGCAATTCAAGCAGTATTTGGAGACCATGCCTATGATATTAATATCAGTTCTACAAAATCCATGACTGGACATTTGCTTGGAGCGGCAGGAGCTATTGAAGCAATTGCCTGTGTAAAAGCAGTTCAAGAAGACATCGTCCCTCCAACGATTAATCATTTCACAGATGACGAGGAACTTGATAGTAAATTGAATTTCACATTCAATAAAGCACAAAAAAGAACGGTAAACGTTGCAATGTCAAATACATTTGGTTTTGGAGGTCACAATACAACGGTGATATTCAAAAAATTCAAAGGCTAGGTGTTTGCTTTACTCCCGTTTTTATCCAAAAAGAAACCAAAAGAAGATCTTGAAATCATCCGTTTCGTTTCTTTAAAGTTTGGTTATTCCATTAAGAACATTTTTTATTTCAAAAAGGCACTTAGACACAAATCTTTTGCAAATAACACAGGAGAATTGTCCAACGAACGTTTGGAGTTTTTGGGTGATGCAATTCTCGATTCAATTATAGCAGAATTTCTGTTTATAAAGTTTCCAGAAGAAGATGAAGGGTACCTAACAAAAATTAAATCTAAAATTGTAAGTCGAAGAACACTTGGGAAAATTGCAGGTGAAATGAATTTGAGTTCAGTCATGTTGTTCAATAAAACAAGGTCGATTAATTTAGAAACAATAGGAGGAAATGCATTTGAGGCATTGGTTGGAGCTATTTATTTGGACGGCGGTTATGAAAAAACAAAGAAGAGCATTAATAATCATGTTTTTAGAAAGTATGTAAACTTTAATCAAGTTTTGGAGGAGGAAATTGACTTTAAATCAAAACTTTTTATTTGGAGTCAGAAAAATAAATTAGCCCTTCGATTTGAAGTCGTAAATGAAAAAAACGAAGGCGCTTCATGGTCTTATACTGTTGTGGTGCTGATTAATGAAAAAGAATACGGCCAAGGCATTGGTTCATCAAAGAAAAGAGCCGAGCAGGCTGCTGCAAAAGAAACAATAGAACTTATCGGCTAATTGTCACAAAGTCAATTGATTTAATTTTTTATTTTCATTTTTTAGTCATATATTTACGGTTCTTACAAGTACGTGTGCGTAATTTTTTTTGTAAGAATAATGCTAAAACTAAACAGTACTCATGAATAAATTACTTCTAATTTGCTCGTTCCTCGGAATGACTTTCTTGAATTTTGCTCAAGTAACCCAAACAAAAGAAATTGTAAATCCTTCTGAAATTTCTAAAAAAGAATTACTATCAAAAGGACCAGCCAAATCATTACCAGAAGGACTTAAAGTCCATCAATCTAGCGTTGACCAATCGTCTTCTAATGGTTCTCCGGTCGAACTTTCTCCAAATGGAAAGTTATTATCTGTGGATGGTTTTGAGGTTGACTTTAGACTTCCTTTGGATCCGCAAATATCGAATGTTTGTGGAACAAAAAGACCTTACATAGACAACCCAAATGGACCTATTAAGAGTTTAGGTTGCCCGTTTACAGTTCCTTGTGATGATCCTGCTAATAGAGATGTCGCCAACACAACGATCAAATATTTTCAATTAGTATGGCACGTTATGCAGTCGACAGCAGGTGGAGCATCTTCAAATATTGATCAAACAAGAATAGATGGTTTAATGGCTGAGTTAAATACACAGTTTGCTTCATCTAACATGATATTTTGTGCTGACCCTGCAACATTCTATGTGGATGATGTTAACTACACTCATGATTCTAACACAGAAGAAGTCTCATTAAAAACTACTTACGTTGTTACTCCTTCACAGTTTATTAATATTTATGTTGTAGGTTCTATGACTGCGGGTGGATATGCAAGGTTCCCTTATGACCCAATGGGCGGCACGAGTAACACAGGAGGAATCGTTTTGAATAGAGGGAATTTAGGACTCGGTGGAAGCACTCTAGCTCACGAAATGGGCCATGTCTTTGGTTTAGAGCATACTTTTGCAGGAGTTGACGAAAGGACGAATTGTTCATCTTGCTACGAGCAAGTTAGAAACGTTAATGGATCAAGTAACGTTTCGGGTGCGCCAACTCCAATCGGAGGGCCGTATCTTGGAGAAGGAGATCAAGAAGGAGATTGGTGTTCTGATACTAATCCTCATGACACATATTCATATAATTGCTCAACAAGCCCAAATCCAAATAACGGATGTGACACTAATCCTTGGGCCAATGCCCCGGTAAACAATCACATGTCTTATTCATTCTGTTCAACGCAATTTACAGCCCAACAAACCCGAAGAATGCACTGTATGACAGGAACCTATCTGGGGTCTTGGATAGCATATGGTGGTGGTGTTTGTGGTGCACAACCTCCAGTTGCTGATTTTGTTGGAACACCTACAACTTGGCAAGCTCCTTCAAACGTTACATTTACTGATTTATCACAGCCTCAAGCAATAATAACAAGCTGGACTTGGATTTTTGACACCGGAGCAAGTGGTACAGTTACTTGTGTAGGATGTACAGGAGCAAATGCTCAATTTATAGGTCAAGTCCCACCTCAAGTAAACTATCCAAACCCAGGTCTTTATACTGTTTCTTTAACAGTTACAAGTCCAAATGGACCTGACACAGAAACGAAAATTGATTACATTGAAGTCCTAGCCCCTGCAGGAGATTGCGACACGCTTGATTTATACTGGGTAACGCCAGTTTCAACGCCAACTATTTACAGTTTCGGTGGTGGTGAAGCTATTTTTGGTGTTCCAGATTGGACCAACTCACCAACCAATGGTGTTAAAGGTTCTTACGAAAGATTCTTTTCTCCAAACCCGGGAGTTACTGAGGTTGGAGCTATACGTGTTGGTTTAGCGTCGTTGTTTGACCCTAACGACAATATGGTATTTCAAATGTTGGTTTATGATGATGATGGTTTTGGTGCTCCAGGAGCTTTACTTGGAGGTTCAGGAGCAATTTCTCCAACTGCAATCGGCGTCCCTGGAGGGAATTCCTTTGTGGAGTTTTGGGTGCCTTTTACACCGGTAGTTCCTACAACGGCAACTTTCCATGTTGGAATAGAAATATTCCCTGGAGATGCAACGGATACACTGTTGGTAATTTCTTCAAGTAACGCTACTTTGCAAGGTCAAGGAAATGGATTGAACCATCTGTGGTCTGAAACAACAGGATATGTCAATGCTCTCGCAGGTATAGGACTTGATGTTGATTTAGACTTGTATCCAATGCTTGGTGGATATGCGCCTCGACCATTAATTACGGGTTATACGGAGAACGTTGTTTGTGACACGACTTATGTTACATTGTTTGATACAGCATTGTATAGTACTCCCGTAAGTTGGTCAATTACCTTCTCAGACGGAACGGTTATTAATACAACTACAGACCCACAAACAATTGATAGAGTTTACACCGTTCCAGGACCTGATACTGTAACAATAGCAACAATTAATGCATGTGGAAGAGGTGACACAAACACCTATATTATACCTTATAACTTCATGCCAACTCCTTCTGCAGAATTTACAATGGCTTCTGCCAATCCGGTTTGCGCGGGACCTCCTGGAGTTTCCTTCACTGCAAATGTAAGTGGATATGTTGATTATTCGTGGGATTTCGGAGATGGAAGCCCAGTAACTTCTTCAGGAAATGTAGATAATATTAATTATGTTTACCCAACTCCAGGTCTTTATTATGTTGAATTAACGGTTCAAAGTCCAGGAGTTTTACCACTCGATACTTTCTATATTGAAACATTTGAAGGAGGTTGGCCCGCAGGTTATGACCGATATAACAATGATCCTTGGATACCAAATGCGGGTGTGAACCCTCCATTTACAGGAACAAACGCGACAGCTTGGTTGCCCATGGATGTCGATGGAGACGGAAGTGTTGAAGCAACAGCCACTTCATGGAACACAACTGCTGGACAACCAGCGGATGATTGGATGTTAACTACAGGAATTGGAATCCTTCCTGCAAACCAGCGTTTATTTTGGGATGCTCAATCAGCAAGTGTAAACTTTCCTGATGGTTATGAGGTGAGAATCTCAACGACGCAATTGCCGGCAAACGTAACGAATTATAGTGCATTGTTGTTTTCAACAACAGCAGAGAACGCTTTTTCAACAACAAGAAGTGTTGATTTATCGGCTTACGCAGGACAAACGGTATATATTGCATTTAGAAACACTTCTGATGACATGTATTTGTTGTTAATTGACAACATTAAAATTGGAACAACGGCTCCAGGTTGTTCAGCTACGGTACTTTATACTGACTTTGTTGAGGTAATTGATTGTTCAGTTATTCCCCCAACGGCAGTTCTTGGAACAGATGTAAGTTCGGGTTGTAATCCCTTAACGGTTACTTTTACTGACAACACAGTTCTTGGAGACCCAGCAACTACATGGTTGTGGAATTTTGGTGACGGAAGTGTTTCTACAGCTCAAAACCCTCCTCCACATCTTTATACAACTGCGGGTTCGTACTTTGTAACTTTTGAAGCTTGTAACTTAGGGGGTTGTACTCAAGATACAATAACAATTTTTGTGGGAGACCCAGCGACAATTATAAATATTGCAACTACAGACCCTACTTGTGCAGGGAATGATGGTGACATTACAATTACAGCAACTGGCGGAACAGGAACTCTTCAGTACAGTATAGATGGAGGAACTACTTTCCAAGCAGGTGGTTTCTTTGGAACACTTGGAGGAGCAACTTACCCAATTGTTGTTCAAGATGCAATTGGATGTCAGGTGTTAGGTTCAGCGACATTGACAGCGCCTGCGGCTCCAACAATAACTGGAGTTACCTTCAATGACCCAACTTGCTTTGGAGGGAATGATGGAGATATCACAATTACTGCAACTGGCGGCACAGGGATACTTCAATACAGTATTGATGGTGGTGCAACTTTCCAAGCAGGGAATAACTTTATGGGTTTAACTTCCGGAATTTACAATATCGTTGTTCAAGATGCAAGTTTATGTCAAGCGACAGCATCACAAACATTAACAGACCCTCCGCAAGTTGTTATAACATTAGTTACTCCAACAGATCCAACATGCGGGAATTCAAACGGAAGTATTGTAATTACTGCAACTGGAGGAACTGGAGGTTTAACGTATAGTATTGATGGCGGAACAACTTTCCAAGCGTCGAATTCTTTTGTAGGACTTGCTGCGGCAACCTATAACATTGTAGTGCAAGATGCAAGCTCATGTCAAGTGACATCAACAATAACATTAACAGACATCCCAGGAGCAACAATAACGGGTGTTGCTTCAACTGACCCAAGTTGTAATGGTTCGGCTGATGGTACAATTACTATTACCGCAACTGGTGGGACAGGAACATTGCAATACAGTATAGATGGTGGAACAACTTTCCAAGCATCGAATGCTTTTACAGGACTAATCGCAGGTGTATATAACATCGTTGTTGAAGATGCGAACTTATGCCAAGCAACTTCTACAGTTACCTTGGTTGATCCAACAGTAGTTTCTATTACAGGTGTTGCTTCAACGGCCCCAAGTTGTAACGGTTCAGCTGATGGTACAATTACTATCACTGCAACAGGTGGTACAGGGGCACTTCAGTTTAGTATTGATGGTGGAACAACATTTCAAGCCGGAAATAACTTTACAGGACTAATTGCTGGAATCTATAACATTGTTGTGCAGGATGCAAATCTATGCCAAGTAACTTCAACAGTTACATTGGTTGATCCAACAGCCCTTGTTATTACTTCTACTACTCCAGTTGACCCAACTTGTGGAGCATCCAACGGAAGTATTACGATTAATGCTACAGGAGGAACAGGAACATTACAATACAGTATAGATGGTGGAGCAACCTTCCAAGCAAGTAATATTTTTACTGGCTTAGGAGCAGCCCTTTATAATATAGTCGTTGAAGATGCCAATTTATGTCAAGCAACTTCTACGGTAACTTTGGTAGATTTAGGTTCTCCAACAATAACTTCAGTAACACCAACAGATCCAACATGTGGTTCTGCAAATGGTGACATTACTATTGTCGCTACTGGAGGAACAGGAACGCTTCAATACAGTATTGATGGAGGAACAACATTCCAAGCATCAAACATTTTTACTGGACTTATAGCTGGTGTTTATAACATCGTTGTAGAAGACGCTAATTTATGTCAAGTAACATCAACCATAACTTTAACGGATGCTGGTGGAGCAACAATCACTTCAGCTACTGGTAATGATCCAACATGTTTCGGGGGGAATGACGGTGACATTACAATAGTTGCTACGGGTGGAGTTGGAGCACTTCAATACAGTATTGATGGTGGAGCAACTTTCCAAGCAGGAAATAACTTTACAGGTCTTATCGCAGGGATATATAATATTGTTGTAGAGGACGCAAATTTATGTCAGACAGTTTCAACTGTTACGCTGGTTGACCCTGCGGCTGTTGCAATTACTTCTACTACACCTGTTGATCCAACTTGTGGATTGACAAATGGTACAATTACTATAGTGGCAACAGGAGGGACAGGTGCATTACAATTTAGTATTGATGGAGGAACGACCTTCCAAGCAAGTAATGTATTTGCCGGCTTAGGAGCTGCCCTTTATAATATAGTTGTTCAAGATGCTAACTTATGCCAAGTAACTTCAACGGTTACTTTGGCAGATTTAGGTTCTCCAACGATTACTTCAGTGACACCAACAGATCCAACATGTGGTTCTGCAAACGGTGACATTACGATTGTCGCAACTGGAGGAACTGGAGCACTCCAATACAGTATTGATGGCGGAACAACTTTCCAAGCATCAAATATTTTTACAGGATTAATTGCTGGGGTTTACAATATAGTTGTCGAAGACGCCAATTTATGTCAAGTAACATCAACGGTTACATTGACAGACGCGGGCGGGGCAACAATAACTTCTGTTATTGGTAATGACCCATCTTGTTTTGGTGGAAATGATGGTGATATAACCATAACAGCAGCTGGCGGAACTGGTTCGTTGACTTATAGTATTGATGGAGGAGCAACTTTCCAAGCGGGCAATAATTTTACTGGTCTTACTTCAGGGGTTTATAATATCGTGGTAGAGGACGCAATTGCGTGTCAGGCTAATTCAACCTATACAGTAGTTGATCCAGCTGTAATTTCTATTACAACGGTTGTACCAACTGATCCAACATGTAACGGAAATGCAGATGGTTCAATTGTAATTACAGCCACAGGCGGAACAGGTGCGTTAACCTACAGTATTGATGCTGGAACAACTTTCCAAGCGGGAAGTTCATTTACAGGGTTAATCGCAGGGGTATATAACATCGTTGTACAAGATGCAAATGGATGTCAGACAACTTCGACATCGACGTTAGTGGACCCAACAGCAATTACATATACAGCAACCATTATACCTGAAAATTGTGGAGCATTTGACGGTCAAATTGATTTAGTTGGAGCTGGTGGCGATGGAGGACCATATACTTATAGTATTGATGGAGGAACAACTTTCCAAGCTTCGGGAACATTCCCAGGACTGGCTGTTGGGCCATATAATATTGTTGTACAAGACGGAAGTTCTTGTCAACTTGTGGCAATAGAAACAGTTGGAGGAACTGGAGGAGCAACCATAACAGGAATCGTAGAAGATGTTTCATTAGTTTGTAACGCAGATTGCAATGGTCAATTGACAGCAACTGTTATAGGAGGAATTCTTCCTTATGTTTATTCTTGGACAGACGGTTTAGGAAACCCTGTTGGAGGAAATTCAGCAACGATTAACGCTTTGTGCGCAGATTCATATACACTTACAGTTGTAGATAACAACGGTACAGGATGTACATCAGTGATGACATATACTTTAGTAGAACCAACAGCGGTAACGTTTACTGTGGCATCAACAGATGAAGCGTGTGGATTGTTAGATGGAACAATTACATTTAGCGGTGCAGCAGGCGGAGATGGAGGTCCTTATACTTATAGTATAGACAATGGAACAACATTCTTAGGAACAGCAACGTTCACAGGATTAGCTGCAGCGATATACAATGTAGTTGTTCAAGATGCAAGTGGTTGCCAGACAACGAACACTGTTACAGTGAATAGCATTGTAGGACCAAGTATAGGTTCTGTGGCAGTAACTGACCCAACTTGTGGACTTGCAAATGGTGACATCACAGTTGCAGCAACAGGAGGAACAGGAGCGTTGACTTATAGTATTGATGGCGGAACAACTTTCCAAGCAGGGAATAACTTTACAGGTCTTATTGCGACAACGTATAGCGTCGTTGTCCAAGACGCGAATAACTGTCAAACAACTTCAACGCCAACTCTGTTTGATTTAGGATTACCAGTCATTTCATCTACGACGGATGTAAGTCCTTTATGTAATGGAGATATTAATGGTAGTATTACAATTACAGCAACAGGAGGAACAGGAGTATTGACTTATAGTATTGATGGCGGAACAACTTTGGTTGCTTCCAACTCTTTTACAGGTCTTGCAGGCAATGTTTACTCAATAGTTGTGGAAGACGTAAACGGTTGTCAAGCAACAGCAACTTCAACTTTGGTTGACCCACCTGTCGTTGCAATTTCTTCAGCTGTTAGTAATGATCCAACATGTGGAGGAACGAACGGTGACATTACAATCACGGCAACAGGAGGAACTGGTGCGTTGACATATAGCATTGATGGTGGAACAACGTTTCAAGCAGGAAATAACTTTACTGGTCTTTCTGCAAATGTTTTCAATATCGTTGTCCAAGACGCTAATAACTGCCAGGCAATTTCAACGATTACGCTTTCTGATTTAGGAGCACCAACTATTACAACTTTAGTAAGTAATGATCCTACTTGTGGTATAGCAAATGGCGATATTACAATCACGGCAACAGGAGGAACTGGTGCGTTGACATATAGCATTGATGGTGGAACAACGTTCCAAGCAGGAAATAACTTCACAGGTCTTTCTGCGACTGTTTTCAATATCGTTGTTCAAGATGCAAATGGTTGTCAAGCAACGTCAACGTCAACGTTAACGGATTTAGGTGTTCCAACGATTTCTTCAACAACAGATGTGAACCCTCTATGTAGTGGAGACCTTACAGGAAGCATTTTAATTACAGCAACAGGAGGCACAGGGGCATTAACCTATAGCGTTGATGGAGGAACGACTTTAGTTGCTTCCAATTCATTCACAGGTCTTGGTGCAAATACCTACTCAATAGTTGTGGAAGATGCAAACGGTTGTCAGGTAACAGCAACTTCTACTTTGGTTGACCCAGCTGCAGTTATAATTTCAAGCGCAACAGGTGCAGACCCTTCATGTAACAGTATTACAGATGGCACTATTACTATCACAGCAACAGGGGGCGTAGGTGCTTTAACTTATAGTATGGATGGCGGAGCAACTTTCCAAACAACGGGTGCTTTTACAGGTCTTGGTGCAAATACTTATGCGGTTGTTGTTCAGGATGCAAACAATTGTCAAGCAACTTCTTCAGTTACTTTAACTGATCCAGCTGTTATGACGATTAGTTCAGTTACTCCAATTGATCCAACATGTGGCACAGCAAATGGTGATATTACAATTGCAGCAACAGGAGGAACAGGAGCCTTACAGTATAGTATTGACAACGGCGCGACTTTCCAAGGAGGAAACAACTTCATGGGGTTATTGCCAGCGGTATTCCCTATCATTGTTCAGGATGCAAATGGTTGTCAAGCAACAGCATCAGCTACGTTGACTGATTTAGGTGCCCCAGTAATTTCTAATGTTGTTAGTAATAACCCTTCATGTGGATTGCCAAATGGAGATATTACGATTACGGCAACTGGAGGAACAGGAACTTTGCAATACAGTGTTGATGGTGGAATAACCTTCCAAGCATCAAGTTCATTTACAGGACTTGCTGCAAACACATACAACATTGTTGTAGAAGATGCAAACGGATGTCAAGTAACATCAACATCTACCTTAGTAAGTGGAAATGTTCCAAGTATTACCAATGTAATTGTAACTGACCCAACATGTGGTCTGTCAAATGGAGCAATTAATATTACTGCAGCAGGGGGAACAGGTTCTCTTTCATACAGTATTGACAATGGAACATCGTTCGTTGCATCGAACATCTTTACTGGATTACCAGGAGCGACTTATACAGTTGTTGTTCAAGATGCAAATGGATGTCAAGCGACATCAACGGCAACATTGGCAACAACTACTTCTCCAGTGATTTCAAATGTAGGTTCTACCGACCCAACATGTGGATTGCTTAATGGTGACATTACAATTACAGCAGCAGGAGGTTCAGGTACGCTAATTTATAGCATAAACAACGGAACGACCTTCCAAGCATTAAGCACATTTGCTGCGGTTGGTGCGGGAGTATATCTAATTATTGTAGAGGATGCGAATGGGTGCCAAGATAATTCTACAATTACATTGACAGATCCAGGTTCACCAACAATTAGTAATATTGTTACATCTGACCCAACATGTGGGCTTTCAAACGGTAATATTATAATTACCGCAACAGGAGGAACGGGAACAATCCAATACAGCATTGATGGTGGAGCAACATTCCAAGCGAGTGGAAGTTTCTCTGGTCTGACAGCTGCGGTTTACAATGTTGTTATTCAAGATGCAAGTGGTTGTCAAACAACTTCAACAGCAATCTTAATTGACAATGGTTCGCCAATAATCACAGCAGTTAACTTTACAGACCCTTCTTGTGGTAACACAAACGGATCGATATCAGTAGTTGCCTCTGGAGGAACAGGAGCATTGACCTATAGTAATGATGGCGGTGCAACCTTCCAAGGAAGTAGCGGATTTACAGGTCTTATACCTGGAACGTACAACATCGTTGTTCAAGACGCTAGTGGTTGTTCTGCAACTTCGACCGTTACATTGACGGGAGGAACAGTTCCAGTGATTACAATCAACAGCATAAGTAACTTAGCTTGTTTTGGAGACGCGAATGGACAGGTTGATATTTCTATCACAGGAGGTCAAGCGCCCTACCAATACGATTGGAGCATTGATGGAACAGGGGATTTGGATGACCCTCAAGATTTAACGAATGGTGTTGCGGGTGTATTCTCTGTAACTGTTGTTGATGCAAACGGTTGTACTGACTTCATGACTGGAGTAATAAGTGGACCTCCAGGATTAATTTTAACTGCAAATGCAAATGATGCAACTATTGCAGGTAATGGGTCTATTAACTTAACGGTAAACGGAGGTTCAGGGCCTTTCACATATGATTGGGACAATGACGGTGTTGGTGACAATGATGATCCAGAGGATATTTCAGGATTGGCAGGAAACACATCTTATACCGTTACCGTAATAGATGGAAATGGTTGTATTAGTACTTTAACTGTCTTCGTTGGAAGCGTAGTTGGCATCAATGAAGTGGCAAACGAAATGGGAGTGAGTGTTTATCCTAATCCAACAAGCGGTAGCTTCATGGTTGAATTTGCAGAACTTTCAGGAGACGTTAAGTTTGAAATAATTGATGTTGCTGGAAAGCTCGTTTACCAAGATGTTAAATACGTAGATGCGGGACAACCTGTTAATCTTGATATTAGAGATGTTGAGAGTGGCGTTTACTTCTTAAGAATTGAAAACGATGAGAAAAAAGCATCTATTCGAGTTATAAAGAATTAGTAGAAAAAAAGGAAAACAAAAAACGCTCATGATATTCATGGGCGTTTTTTGTTTGTAATCAGGTGTAAGTATTTCGATTTAATGTACTATATTGACCTTCGTTATTAATAATAGCAATAAAAAATGGTTAAAATCTCTTTAAAAATAATTGGTGTAGCTCTCTTATTACTATCTGTAAATCAAGGACTCGGGCAAACAGATCTGTTTACGGATTACAAACCATTAGTCTCAGCAGGAAAAATTTCGGACGTGTTTACACAGAAAACATACACGAAAATAGAAAATGATTTATCGAAGGACAGAGGTTCTATGTCAGAAGATGAAGAATTAATATTCTTAGAAAGAATACATTTTAGTATAGATGAGTTATTACACTCAGGACTTGTTCTTTATGGAGATAAAACAACAGAGTACGTTAGAAAGGTCGCTAACAACTTATTAAAAGACAAGAGAAAAGTTAAAAGGCAGTTAGAATTTTTTGTTATTAAGTCAAATGTTACCAATGCATTATCTACTGATCAAGGCTTAATTTTTGTGACTCTGGGTTTACTTTCTCAGTTAGAGAACGAAGCACAACTGGCTTACGTATTATCGCACGAAATTGCTCACTTTACAGAAGAACACATCGAAGAATCATACAAAGACAGATTGGACACAGATTCAGGAACGTCCTATGATGATAGAATTACACGAATGTCTAACCACTCTAAAGACAATGAATTAGATGCGGATAAAATAGGAATTGATTTATTTCACAAGGCGGGTTACGCAGAAAGTGAATTGTTGAGTGCTTTTGATGTGATGACCTACTCATATTTACCTTTTGATGAAGAGCCCCTCTCTCAAGATTACATTAATGGAGATCTATTGTTCATCCCAAAAAGGTATTACCCGGAGAAAGTCAATGAAATTAAGGTAGACGAAGATTATGATGATTCTAAAAGTAGTCATCCAAACATTCGTAAAAGAAAGGATGCTGTTGTTGATGAATTGGCCAACTATTCTGGTTGGGGAGACAAGAAATTCATTGTAGGTAAGGAAGAGTTCATGGAAGTCCGAAATCTTGCAAGATTTGAAAGCATTCGCGTTGACATGCTCAATCATGAGTTTGCAGACATTGTCTACAAGCTATTCTTGCTCGAAAGAGATTTTCCAAATAATCTTTATTTGACAAGGATGAAAGCACAAGCGTGGTTAGGTTTGACTCGTTTTAAAATTAATGGGAGATATTCTAAAGCAGTCTCAAATCCTTCAAAAATTGAGGGAGAAAGTCACGCCGTTTATTACATGCTTAAGAAGATTTCAAAGATTCAACTCCTGACTATTTCAATGAGAATGATAGAAGATGCTCAGAAGATTTTTCCAAACGATGATATCATTGCTCAAATTAGAGAACAAATGATTCAACATTTGGGAGAGTACAGTCGTTTTAAAATAGCAGAGTATTCTGAAACAACTTACCAAGACGCATTGACATCCTTTGAAAAAAGTAAAGCTAAATTGTCGGACACAACATCAATTGATACTGAGCAAGGAGACACTACCGCAACTGTGGAGTTAAGTAAGTACGACAAAATAAAAAGAAAACAAGACGTTAAAACAGCCGTAACAGAAGATGAAGAATTTGATCAAAAGAAGTTTCATTTATTTGCGCTGTCTGACCTAATAGGTGATGAAGAATTTAAACGCAAGTACAGAAAGTACAAAGATGCAGATGAGGAGATAGTAGAAGAGGTTGCTAAAATATCAAATTTGAAAGAAATGGTTTTGTTAGAGCCTGTATTTATATCTATCGAACGAGGAAACGTTAAAGTAAAAAAATCAGAAGAACTTGAATCACGACTAATAGCGTCTTTGAAAAAAACGGCGAGTCGCTTTGATGTAACCATTTACGATCAGAGTAATTCTGATATTGAAAATCAAAACACAGAGCAATACAACTCTAAAGCAATCTTATTAGACTTTTTAAGACAACGTGCGGATTATGGGGATGGAACAATGTTTCCTGTTGATTACATCGAGTTAGAGAAGTTACAGAAAGAGTTTGGAGACGCTAAAATGATGTTTATTTATGGAGAACACTATCGCAATCCAATAAAACCAGCAGCTGCAGTTGTCGGAATTCTTTTTCCGCCTTTTGGGATACCTTATTTTATCGCAAAATTAGTGACGGGAAATCAAATTAATATAAGCTATTCGGTTCTTGATTTGAAAAGTGGAGATGTGGAAAACTTTGTAGATTATGATTTTAACATGAAACCAAAAGAATCTGTGCTGGATGCCGTCAATTACAAAGTAATGACTGAACTTTCAGGATCTAAAGCAAAAAGAAAATAAGCATGAAATTATTTTTAATTATTACTATTGCGGTATTTGGACTTTCAAACGCAAGTTGGGCACAAGACTTTGGATTCAACGGTAAGAAAAACATTATTTCTGTTTTTACAACCTCAAATTTACGAGTTACACCAGCTTTAGTTGGTTTTATGGCTGATGATATGTTCGATAATTTCAGATACCGAACCGACACGTATGATGCGCAAGACAATTATAAAAGAAAAAGAGATTTCTTCAGAGTTGACTATCGGTTGTCCTATCAAAGAATTCTATCTCAAAGGTTTGCCCTAGGTGCAGAGTTTGCTTATGGTAAGACAACGGCAAGAATGTACGGTGGAAATTATGGCTACTATGATAATCTAGGCTACTACGTCGAGTATCCCGAAAGCATTTCGGATCCAATTTTCAGAACCTATTCCTTTATGATTACAGGCGAAATTTACAAGCCAACATCCATTTCTGGAGCCGGATTTTCTATTGGCTTTGGATTAGGACCAAAATTTTATTCGTTTGACTACGATCAAAATTATCGATTTTCCGAAAATGATGAAATGATTAATCCTTACTCTCTCACTGAATCTAACTTGGTGGCAATTAATTTCTTCTACCAACTTTCGTATAGACTTCCATTGACAAAATCTATTTTTTTAGAAACGGGAATACGATTTCATTCTGGAATTGTATTTCCTGTGGATGGTGTATTAACGGGCCCGTCCAATAACTCTTACTGGTCTAAGGCAGATATGTTTATTGGTTTGTTTGGAGACAATTTTTTGAATCTAACTTCCCTGAAAACAGGGTTTGTTTTTGAATTTTAACTCTGAAAACTTGTCTATTACTCTAAATACTGCCCAAACTTCTTGAGCACTTCGAGAACGTCATTGCTCCAATTATCACAATAAAAGCGAGAATAACCTCCATCAATAATGATTCTCCCTTTCCCCACCTTTCCAGAAAGAATTAAAGGCTGATCTTCTATCCAAGCCTCCACTTTTAAACGATAGTCCAAAGGAAATGCTATGGTTGAATTTCCTGGAGGTACATCTTCTAATTCGTTTAACTTTAGATTCACGTTCTTCGATTTTGACTCAACAGAATCAGCTTGATATTCTCCATAAGCCTCTTTATTATAAATCAATTTGGTGAGTTGATTGGATTCCGCTTGCAAGGGCCAATTTTCTGCCCCGAGGTATAGTCCTCCGCCATCTAGAACGAACTGATGTATCGTATTTGTTTGATTAGTAGATAGAATAGAAAATGAATTAGAGAAAATGTAAATGCTTTTATAGGAGTCTAATTCTGCAGGTAAAGAATCTTTTATGACGAATGTACTATCCTCAAAGAGACACAGATTTTTGCAGTTGCCTAAGACAAGTTTATCATCTTGTGCAAACAAAGAAGAATAAAAAAGAAGAAAAACAAACAACCGCATACCATTAAATACACGCGGAATGATTTTTCGTTCAATTATCGGAAGATTGCTTCTTTTTTCTTAACTTAATGGAAATTAACCACTATGAATCACATTGAACTCGGTCAAAAGGGGGAAGAAATTGCCGTTGAACACCTTCAAAAAACGGGATATTCTATCTTAGATCGTAATTTTAAGTTTAAAAAGGCAGAAATCGACATTGTTTGTCAAAAAAATGAGCAACTTATAATTGTTGAGGTAAAAACGCGACATACCGCCGTTATAGGAGAACCGTATCTTGCCGTAACACGAAGTAAGCAACGGCAGATTATCAAGGTTGCCAACAAGTACATCGAAGAAAAGAAAATTGATTTAGATGTCCGTTTGGATGTTGTTTCTATCGTTCTCAACCAATACGGCATGCGGCTAGAGCATATCGAAGATGCTTTTTATCCTTGACAATTGTTTCATTCTTAATTAACTAAACTATCTTTGTAGAAATTATGCTCGAGATGAACACAAGAAAAAAAGGCACACGCGGCGGCGATGCAAAGAAGAAGTTAAATAAAAACCGAAGCAAATCAGAAGCTCGGACTACGCGAAAAGGAAAACCGATTGACAACAAAACGGTTAAAGCAAAAGACAAAAGCAAGTACATAGATTACAAAGACCGCTTAAAAAAAGGCGACCCTCTTCCTACTTTTAGTGATGAAGTACGCTTGAATAAATATTTATCTAATGCTGGTGTTTGCTCACGAAGAGATGCAGATGTGCTTATAAAAACGGGTGTCGTTTCTGTCAACGGGAAAATTATTATTGAAATGGGGTACAAAGTATCACCAACGGACGTGGTAAAATATGACGGTGCGTCCATCAAGTCGGAGAAAAAAAGATACGTTTTACTAAACAAACCTAAAGGATTCATTACAACAATGGATGATCCTCAAGGACGAAAAACAGTAATGAGCTTGGTGAAAAAAGCGTGTAAAGAACGTGTTTACCCAGTCGGTAGGCTGGACAGAGAGACAACAGGTCTTTTATTATTCACCAATGATGGTGATTTAGCAAAAAAATTGACGCATCCCCGTCACAAAGCAAGCAAAATCTATCACGTAACCTTAAACAAGCGCGTTGTGAAAGAAGATTTGCAAAAATTAATGGCAGGCATCAAATTAGAAGACGGCACGACCATTTTTGACAATGCAGAATATGTAAATGACGAGTCTTCTAAAGAAGTTGGAGTAGAGTTGCATTCTGGCAAGAATAGAATTGTCCGTCGTTCTTTTGAAGCTATGGGCTACAAAGTTGTAAAATTGGATAGAGTAACTTTCTCCGGATTAAGCAAGAAAGATTTGCCAAGAGGTATGTATAGAAAACTGTCAGAAAAAGAGGTCGCCTTCTTAAAAATGAAATAGCATGAGAAATTTAGTAGTGATTTTGTTGATTTTTGCGCCGTTTTTCTCGGATGGACAAAAACGCATGAAAAAGAAAGATTCTTACGCAAAAGGGACGGTTTTTGGTTATTGGGGCTATAATCGAAGTGCTTACACCAAAAGTAACTTGCGTTTTGTAGGTCCTGGCTATGATTTCACCTTGGCTGGAGCAGTTGCGCATGACAATCCAGAGAAATTTGGTGCCGTTTATTTTGACCCAAGTCGAATTTCAATACCGCAATTCAATGCGAGAGTAGGTTATTATTTTAAAGATCACTGGGCCATTTCTTTTGGTTACGACCACATGAAATACATTTTTGCAGATAAAAACGAAGTCACTTTAAGCGGTAAAATTGACCCGGGAATTGACAATAATTGGTCAGGGACTTACAACGCCGAACCTGTTGTTACTGATAGAGATCTCCTTCACTATGAAAATTCTGACGGGCTTAATTATTTGCGATTGGAATTAACGAGAACAGACCAGTGGCTAAAATTTGGAAACAAAGACTGGCTTGCAATTTCAACAAACGTAGGCGTCTCGGCAGGAGGATTGTTGTCCTTCAATGATTTCACGTTTGCCCAGCAAAAGAGCGTACGAACAATCTCTATGTCAGGTTATGGTCTATCTGTCCATTTAGGAGCAAGATTTGAGTTTTTCAGACACTTTTTTATCGAACCAAAGCTTGCGGGAGGTTTAAATCACCAATTAAAAGTGAGAAATAGACAAAATGACCCAAGCGCATACACGCGACAGGCCTATGGTTATGGCTCTTTTGAAACAGTCGTAGGTTTCTTTCTATATATTAGGTCAAAAAATGGGTGTGATAGCTGCCCGACGTGGTAAATTGGCAGTTTCTATATTCTATTATACATTGAGAAATAAAAATAGATTATTTCAGCCAATTCTTCTTAACAGCAGAATTTGAAAACCAAACGGCAAGTAATCCTAGAAGAATAACTACTGCAGGCATTGTTGCTGCTTGTGCCAGTCCATAAATCTCAATGGCACCTGTAAAAAAGACATTGTGAATCATTTGTATAATCACAGCAAACAGAGAAATAATGAACACCTGTTTAGACCATTTTTTCTTCAGAAGTAATCCCAAAGAGCCTAATAGCCCACAAAAAACACCAACAGCGAACAAAACAGTGCCCCACATTGGGTAACTGTCATAAAGTTGTCGTTCTTTTTCGGGTAATAAGGCCAAGGCGTCTTCAGGCATAAAAGTGTGCATAAAAAAGGAAAGAACCCCCATTATATTCCAAAGAAAAAAAATGACAGCAACAATCCAAAACCATATCGGAACTTTTGTTTTTAAGTTATTCATAAGTGAATTTTTAAGTTGTTTGGTTAAAAATGATGTTTTAATATCAGTCGAATATAGCGAATTTCATTGAAGCAGGCAAAATTGATAGGCTCTTTAACCTCTATTTGTCAACCAAGAGTATTGTTTACGCAGAACAATCGCAAAAATCTTCTACCCAAAAATACCAGTTATCTTGGACCCTGAAAAAGTACAAAATTCTATTGAACTCTCCTTCTACAATAACCAACACCTTTGCGAGCCGCTCATAGGCTATTGCTTCGTCGATTTCTATAGTCCATTCAATACCATCATTGCCCATATCACTCACAGCGGGGAACAAATCAGCTCGCCTTTCATCAAAAAATTGATAGTAGAGTTGGTTTTTTGTCCCCGTGTAACCTTCGAGGCAACTGCCTTTAGGTTGCTCGCTCGTTGTCACAAAATCGTTTATCAGTAATTCTGAGGTCGGTAAATTGCCTTCCTTTGCCTCTACGCAATACAAACCATTCTTAAAAGTAGAAAATAATTCTTGTGATGGGTGCATGTACTTTTGAATGTCCCCTCGATTACCACTAGAATAGTCTGTAATAAACGACCTGATAAATTTCTCAAAAGTAAACGACGAATTAAGCACTGTATAGGACAGTAGTTCTTCGTTGTAATAGATAGTTTCTCCTGTTCCTGCTTCAGAAAACTGCCCCAAATGCCATTTTACAATAAAATTGCTGTTTTGATTGAAATCTTTAATTATTTCGTCAAAATAGAGCGTGATTTCTTTTCCATCCTTGTTTTTGAAGAGAGAAAAGTAATAATCGTAATCGTAATTAAATTCTACAAATTCCAAGGTGTCTACAAAAATTTCTTCAAGATTCCATTTTTCTTTACCTAAACGCAATTCAGATATATAAGTGATGCTGTCTTGATTATTTTCAATAGCCGTTTCTGTAGAATCATCCAGAGTAGGTTGATGTTCCTCGAGAGTTGTCACTTTATCTTGTTGGGTAGGTTCTTTTTGCTCGGAAGCACAAGAAAAAAGGAAAAAGACAATAAGAAAATAGAGTAGATTTTTCATCGTGTTTTGATTTTAATGATAATTCTCTTTGTGATGACCGCTTGTTATGCAATATAACAATTGTCGTCCTTTTTTACTTATTTATCCTTATTAACTGACTCTTTGGATGAAATTTCTTCCAAGAGAACCAATATTCATCAGAGGTAGAAATTTTTTCTAAATCATTGTCAGCATCGTCGTTAAGGAGTTTGCCCGTAAGGTCCCAGATTGACTTGCTTAGTGTGTCTTCAATTGTCTGATCGTTTTTAAGGGCTAAATTGCGCTTGTTTGTTTTGAACCCAACAACAGAAGAACCCACCAAGATAAGTGTGAAGTTTAACGCTTCATTTCGCACAATTTTCTGTTGGATTACTTCTGATTTTAAATAAAACACCGCTTCGTTAATCGATGTATCTGTGATACCAATAACATGAGTTTTAGATGGGAATGCTTTATTTTTATTAGACAATCCCGGAGTGAGTTCTGAAGACATTACTTTTTGCCAAACTCCTGGCATGGGAAGTTTAAAAGCCCGAAGGTCGTTTTTATTTACGACAGCTACTTGAGGACGATTTTTCAAATTCTTAATTGTTTTCCATGGCAAAATTTGAAACGGAATCATTTTTAGAGAATGGGGATGCAATTTACCAATGATTGAATCAAAGGTTGCTTGCTGGAAAAACGTTCCTGTCTTTTTATCAGCCACAATCATGTTTGCATTTTTAAAAGAAGCAACGAATAAAGGTCCAATTTCTGTAACATCAAAAGGAATAATGCTCCTGCACATTGCGCAATAGGTAAGGGCAACTGTTTTGTCTGCGAATTTATCATTGACGACATGATGATGAATAACATAATCCAAAGGATAGGCTTTTGAGACCCCATTATATTCAATAAGCGCGATTTCTTGATCGCCAGTTAAAGGGAGTGAATCAAAATCATTCGTCATTTTAGGGAAGGAAACCGCCTTGAACCAATTTGATTGATGCACTTTATAGGTTAAAATCACCGATAAACCAATGATTAATAATGGAGGCAAGGCGCTAACATGAAATTCATCGATTGAGATGGAAATTTGATATCCGAGTGTTGCAATAAAGATGCTCCAAATAAGTGGCTTTCTATAGCGATAGTGATAATATAGAATTTTAACCGGAAATTTTTCTACCAAGGTGAAAATCGCACCCATTCCGATGATTAAAGAGATTAATGCTGTTATGTAGAGTATAGTCATGGTTTAGATAGTTATTTTCCTTTCTTCCCACCAATCCTCAAATCTATCTTATAATAGAAAATAGGCAAAAACCCCAGTTGTTGTTTTTCTGTTATTGGCTCTATGGTCGGATCAGCAATATTTGGTGCGTAAGCTAAACTCAGTAGATTTTTAGAATTAAAAACATTCACTAAATCCAAGCCAATTTCGTGGGTGGTTCGTTTCGCATTGAATTTCCAATTGATTTTAAAATCAGCTCTGAAATAGTCATAAAACTGTCTATCGTTAAACCCTTCGTCTAAGAAGATGAGGTCATTCACAGCAGAGGACGCAGCGGCATCCACATAACCGTAGCGCCTGCCGCCAGCACCAGTGATTTTGACACCCAAAGAGATGTATTGTTTGTTACTAATTTTGAATTCTTTACCAGCTAAAAAGTTCGCAATATAAGTACCGTTGTACGAGGTATTTCTCAAAACACCATCACTTCCGTAGTATTTTGAATCATAAATGGTAGCAGAAATCAAAAAGAAGAATGATTTATCAAAGAATTTTTGCAAAGTCAATTCCAAACCATAATTGTAACCTGTTCCAGTATTCTCCAAAGGCTCTGGGAAGAACCGTGAAAAACCACTGCCCATATTTATCAAAGAGAAAGAAGAGGGAGCAATGGTCACGGGAACGTTGTATAAATATTGATAATATGCCTCCGTTTTTAGGGTCAGGCTCTTCTTAAAAGCTTTTTCATAACCGATAACAGAATGAAGACTTCGGGTGAAATCCATTCCTTTGTTATTGTAAATTTTTTCTCCAGAAACAGGATCATTCTGGTGGTACAAATAGGTGTATTGAGGTTGCGTTTGACTGTGCATACCTGCTCCCGCACTAATTGCTTGCCCTTTTTTAAGGTTCAGTTTCCAGCCTATTCTTGGTTCTACAAAACTAAAACTATTGCTCAAACTGTAATATTGGTTGTGAAGCCCAGCTGTAAATGCCATATTCTCGGTCATTCTCCATTTCCATTGCACAAAAGCCTGAATGAGTGCTGCCCCTCCTTTGTAATCCCAACGAATGTCAAAAGAATCTTTGTTTGCAGAAGAATGCCCAGGTTGCAACACAGAATCAATCATATTGTACATCATGTAATCGACATTGATTCCGGCTTTTATAAGATGACGCTTATTTATTTTATGGTTCACACTAAAATAACCAGAAGCTTTCGAGGTTGAGAATGTGTAGTCGAGCAACTTGTATTTGTCCAAAAGTGTGATTTGATTATTAGAATCAATACTTCTCACTAAAAAATCATGTTGAGCACTTTGCTTTTCTTTAGAGAAAGCGACTGTTGTAGTAACAAAAGTTTTTTCGTTGATTGGTTTTTTGAGTGTTAAGCCCCCAACAGCCATTGCTGTATTGAAATACTGGTCCCTGTCTCCTTCTCCGTATAATTCTTCAGAATATTCTGTCTGGTCAGAAATAACAATGCCAATTGTACTTGCTCCACCAATGGCCCATAAAGAAAGAGAGCCTCCTTTTTTCAGTCGCCAATCAAACTTAAATGCACCATCACCATATACAGGAACGGCATCGGTTCCTAAGTTAATTCCCATCGCACTAAAAAGACTAAGTGTCGAATATCGTCCCATCACTAGATAACTTGAGTTTCCTTTTTTACTCAATGGTCCTTCTGCCATTAATTCTGTTCCTAGAAAGCCAAACTGCCCCGTTAATTCATGATTTTGATTATTCCCGTTACGCAATTTCAAGTCAAAGACACCCGATGTAGAATTTCCGTATTCCGCAGGGAAAGCACTCATAAAAAAGTCAGAATTACCAAGAATTTTATTGTTTAGAATAGAAACAGGTCCTCCAGTACTCCCTGCAATGGCAAAATGCGAAGGATTCGGAATGTCAATACCTTCTACTCGCCAAACAACGCCGAGGGGAGAATTTCCACGTATAACGATGTCATTTCTAGAATCATCGGCACCGCCAACACCTGCAAAATTGGATGCCATTCTAGCAGGGTCTGACCGAGAACCAGGATACCTGTCCGTTTCGGCTACACTAAATTGTTGTGCCGAAACGAGCGCTAATTCATTAATTACCTGTCCTTTTTTTCTCGCTGTAACAGTTACTTCTGCCTTTTCTAAAAAACTTTCTTGAAGTGGCACAGAAAGTATTAATTCTTTCCCTGACGTAACCTCTATGGTTGTGCTCTTAGTGTTATATGTTAAGAACGTAACCACTAGTTCATGTTTTCCAACGGGAACATTTTTAATAGAAAAATCACCGTCAATGGATGTCAGAGCTCTGTATTTTTGAGTAGAATCGGCAGTGAAAATTTCAACTTTTGCTCCTATAATTGGGAATTGTGTTTCAGAATCAAACACTTGTCCTCTGACATTTTGATTGGGTTGCGCCAGCGCGTATGTCAGAGACAGCAAACAACCCAAGAGGGTCAGTAAGAATTTATTCATAAGAAAGCAGCTTTTATTTTGTCGCTAATTTAAAACTTTTTTTATACTCTTCAAGCGTCCATTCTTTGATGTAAACAGTTCTGAAATTAAAATAATTGATTGCATTGAAATCTAACTTTCTCACATAAGATTGCGAAATTTGAATATCTCCAGTGTACCAAAGAGGTATAATTGGAGGATCTTTCATCAATTCAACTTCCGCTTTTGAAAACAGCTCCATCTGGTCAGACATCTTCTCTGCGTTTCTTGCTTGATCAAAAAACTCATCAAACAAGTAGTTTTTGTAACGCGCCTTGTTGATTTGAGACGCTTCATTTGGATTTTCAGGAACATTATCTCCGTAGAAATTCATCAAAAATGATTCAGGACTCGGATAATCAGCAGCCCAACCCATTCTAAAAATTTCTCCTCTACCATTTTCTCCATCATCGTTCAACTGCTCAAAATTAGAACCGTCAATATTTACGTTGATGCCTAAAACTTTAAACATTTGTCGTGAAAACTCATCCGCAACAGCAGAATGCACATCGTTAATGCTGTACCTTAAGCTCACAGAACCAAAGCCCTTTCCGTCAGGGTAACCTGCCTGCGCCAATAGTTTTTTAGCCATCTCAGGGTCAAACGTGTAACCAACATCCTTCACGCTGGTAAAGTCATAACCTCTAAGGGCTTTTGATATAGGCGGAATTACACCATAGTAACCCAATTCATAATATTGATTTCTCAAAATGTCACGCCCAATAGTTTCACGGTCAACAGCGTAGTTGAAAGCTTGGCGTACAAGTGGGTTTTTAAAGCGCTCATCAGTCATGTTGAAATAGTAAAAATGAGACTCAAGCAAAGGGTTGTTTTTTAGAAGAAGCTTAGGAGCATCCGTTTCTGTTGCATTAAAATCTTGAATTCGGCCTTCTATCATAGCCGTAATTCTGCTTGTAGGCAAACCAACAATAAAGTCAATTTTTCCGCTTTCAAAATGTTCCAATTGTTCCATTTTTCTACTTTGAAAGACAAAAACCACACTATCGAGATAAGGGATAGCATTACCTTCATCATCTTTTAAGTAGTAGGCATTATTCTTTGTAAGAATTAGAGAAGCTTCCTCTCCATCCTTAAATTCTGAATACATAAACGGACCTGTTCCGACTTTTTCAGTTTCATAGCCCGCGTCATAAAGTTTTTTTGAGCTTACAAAAGCACAAACGTTGGCCAACTTATTTAGAAAATTCTTGTCCTCATGAATCAGTTCAATAGTCAATTTATTTCCTTCTACGGTTAGACCGCTAATGGATTTACTTTTCTTTTCATAAAAATCATCCGCACCTTTTAGCAAAGATTTGAAAATCATAAAATAAGATGGGGGAGCAGAATTATCTTCATTTGCCGAGCAGGCAAGTTCAAAAGAATGAACAATGTCATCAGTGGTCATTTTTCGGTCTTCTTCTTTTTTGAATGCACTGTTTGGATGGAAAAGAACATCTTCACGAATCGTAAATTCATATTTTTTACCACTGTCAGAAATAACCCATTCCGAAGCTATTCTGGGACTGATTTTTAATGTTTTAGCATCCAAACCAACTAGACCTTCTGTCGTTTGGTAGAGAACAGTGGCGGAATAGTAATCCAACACTTTTCTAGGAAGATAGGTAGATGGTTGGTTGTCAAGAGCCATCGTCAAAGACCCACCGCTTGACTCGTGCTGTTGTTGTTGCTCTTTAGAACAGGAAAATAGGAAAAAGAAGGAGAATAATAGTAGATATAACTTCATCTGTTTTTTAGTCTTAACAAGGATTAAATAATTAGCTCCAAAAAACAACTATAAAATTCAGTGTTGTGATAAGGGGCAAATATTAAAAGTCTAATATAGTGCAAAACATTAACTTATAAAGGAACAAACTGGAAATATTTTATTTTTTTTCAAAAAAAAATCATTTAATAGCTGATTTCATTCAAAAACGTATTATATTTGTCTGTTAATGAAAAGGGCTAGTTTTAAAAGCGCCGTATGAGATGGTGGCTTTTATAAAGAATATCCTTTCCGTTTACACTGATATCAGATGAAGAATTTTATTTTATTGATTATGTTTTTCTCCATTAATGCTGTTGCATTTGGAGCTCTTTCTGTAGAAGGAACTTACCAAGGGAAAAATTTATACGTTCAAAACCCAATGGATGATGAAGGTTTTGGTTATTGTGCAACAAAGGTTACTGTTAATGGTGACATCATGCCTGGCGGAACCAGCATGGGCGCATTTGAAATTGACTTTTCTCTGTTTAATATCGCTATTGGAGAACCTGTATTTATTGTTATTGAACACAATGATGGTTGCAAGCCTAAAATATTAAACCCAGAAGTTTTATTGCCACGTTCAACCTACAATGTTGAAAGCATGAGCATATCAGATGATGGTAAATTAACGTGGAAAACAAGCGGAGAGCAAGGGAAATTACCATTTATTATTGAGCAATACCGTTGGAACAAATGGGTAACAATTGGTGAAGTTCAAGGAAAAGGAAGTGGTGCAAGTAACTCATATGAGTTTACAGTTACACCTCATTCTGGAGAAAACACAATCAGAATTGCTCAAATTGATCATTCTGGCACAAAGCGACCTTCTAAAGAGGTTAAGTTTGAATCTTCTGCCCCTGTAGTGACGAAGACGCCGACCAAAGTGAAAAACGAAATTAAGTTTATAGCCAACGGAAAACCTGCAGAAACAAGGTATGAGATTTACGATGCTTATGGAAACATCGTGAAAAAGGGCGTTGGCTCTTCGGTTAATTGTTCCAATTTATTGAGGGGTGTTTACTACATCAACTTTGATAATGTGAACGAGAAGTTCATTAAGAATTAAATCAAAATAAGTTCTCACATTTTTTGCTTTTTCTATGATTAGGAAAATTGAGCATCTTGGCATTGCAGTTGAGAGCATAGAAGATTCTCTTAAGGTTTTCGAAGTGCTTCTTGGCAAGGAAAGCTACAAAGAAGAACAAGTTATTTCAGAAGGAGTTAAAACCGCATTCATTCAGGTTGGAGATTCTAAAATTGAACTTCTGGAAGCCACAAATTCAGACTCAGCTATAGCGAAATTTTTAGACAAGGGAAAGAAAGGCTTTCACCACGTCGCCTTTGAAGTGGACGACCTTGAAGAAGAACTTGCTCGACTGAAAAAAAATGGATTTATCTTAATTCACGAATCCCCTAAAGATGGAGCAGATAATAAACGAATTGCTTTTTTGCATCCTAAATCTACTGAAGGGATCTTGGTAGAACTTTGTCAAGAAAAAAGCTCCTGAAGAAGCATTCCTTTCTCTAAATGAACGGTCTGCAAGCCCATTTTTTTTGCACCTTCAATATGTTGAATAGAATCGTCAATGAATAGCGTTTTTTTCGGATCTAGAACATTCTCAGTGCAAACAAACTCAAAAATTTCGGCGTTCGGTTTTCTCATTTTTACTTCGTGAGAATAATAAACAGCATCAAAGAATTTTACCAAAGGAAACTCACTAACCTTCAACCACTCCGAATCCGCAACGTCAATGTGCAACTGGTTTGTGTTGCTTAGCAAAAATAATCTGTATCCTTGACGCTTCAGTTTTAGTAGTAATTCAACGGACTCTTTCGGGACATCTTTTATTATTGAATTCCAAGCGTGAACAACCTGATTGGGAGTAATATTAGCAGGAAGAAGTTCCAGCAACTGATTGATAAAATAGGCAGGCGAAATTTGTCCTGTTTCAAGGTCATTGAAAAGGTTGGACTGCTCCGCCTGTGAGTATAAACTTTCAAAATCATCAATTCCCAATTCCCCAAACGCATTAATTGTTGCCTGATAATCTAAATTAATTAGAACTCCGCCATAATCAAAAATGATGGTATCAATACTTTTGTCTATCATGTCTCAAAGAAAAGAAAAAAAGCTTGTTCTGAAATTAATTTACGCCTATATTCGTCTATATGAAATTACACATCGACAAGTCGCACTATATTGACACGAATTCCCCCATAGATATTTCCATCCCACTGAGTGACTCCAACCGAAACCCAAAAGCTTGGTACGTGAAGCAACCTCGATTTACGCCTGTTGTTACTGATAATTATGTTGGCTCTGTAAAGGATGGGGGCGCTGTGAATTTCCGGGATGTATTTTTTAATCCGCACGGGCATGGAACGCATACAGAATGTTTAGGTCACATTACCGAGAAAGTTCATTCGGTTAATAAGGTGCTTAACAATTATTTTTTTAATGCCCAAGTACTGTCCATTCTTCCCAAAAGAGTTACTAGAGAGGATGGTGTTGTTGATTTCATCATTACAAAGGATCAATTATCAACTCTCAGTAAAGAAACAGAAGCACTCATAATAAGGACATTGCCTAACGAGAACGGAAAGCTATCGAAGGATTATTCTTCTACAAATCCCCCATATTTTCAAAAAGAATGTGTTGAAGTTATTCTAGCAGCAGGCGTTAAACACTTGCTGGTTGATTTACCTTCTGTTGATCGAGAGAATGATAATGGAGAATTGGCCTTTCATCATGCATTTTGGGAGGTGCCTGAAACGCCAAATTTTGAAAGAACAATAACAGAGCTCATTTTTGTAAAAACTGAAATAAAGGATGGAGTTTACATGCTTAATTTACAAACAGCACCTTTCGAGAACGATGCTGCACCAAGCAGGCCGGTATTGTATCAAATAAAAAAAGAGCTAATTTCTTAGCTCTTTCTACGTAGTAGTAATTTTCATTATAGTAGTAATACAACAAACTCTATTTAGTAATAAGGTAGAATTAAACCTTTTAGAAATAATTAAAAAAGATCAGGAACTTTCTAAAGTCTGTGAATAAACACAACTTTAAGATTGAAGTAATTAAGAACTGTTATACTCTTTAATCAAACTAGAAAATGAAACTGCCTCTCCAAGCAGTGTTATTATTTCTTCAATATCTCAAAGCGAAACTAAAAGAAAGATTCCTGATATTTCTCCTTATTTCTTATTCAATGATACGAAATTAAAAATGATTATCAGGCACTAAATGAATATCGAGGTACTTTGGATGAATATTTCCAAAGTTTGAATTATTCTAGCTTTTATAAATTCTCCAAACGCTTGAAGAATACGTCGCGTTTTGCTGGAGACAAAGGAACTTCAGAACCATCTTTCATAACAACTGCACCACCATTCTTTTTGTCATAGCGATCAATAAAATTGAGGTTGATTAAGTGTGATTGCTGGATTCTCAAAAAATTATGCCCTGAAAGCAGGGTCTCATAATCTTTTAACGTTTTTGAAACAAGAATTTTCTTGTTATCCACCAAAAAGAAGGATGTATAATTTCTGTCTGCTTCACAACGAATGATTTGATCCAACTCAACTACATGAACACTGTCAGATGTTTTTAATACAAGTCTTCTTTTTTCATTTGGTTGAATGTTTGATTGTAAAGCTTCAAAACTGGACGAGTCACTTTTTTCTTTTACCGCTTCAATTGCTTTTTCCAACGAAGATCGAAGCTCGCTCAAATCTACAGGCTTAAGAAGGTAGTCCAAAGCACTAAATTTGATTGCTTTAATTGCGAACTCTTCATGCGCAGTGATAAAAATCACTTCAAATTCTTTATTGGGTATTGATGCAAGAACATCAAAACCAGTTCCATCTGGCATCTGAATATCCAAGAAAACGATGTCTGGATTGTGGTTCTTAATGGCTGAAATTCCAGATTCAACATTCTCTCCATCAGGTATAGTTTCCACGTCAAGTCCGAAAGAATCAATCATCTTTGCAATTAATTCTCTTGTTCTATTTTCGTCGTCTATGATTAATATTTTGGTCATGTTGTGTCGTTTGAAGGGTTTGAGTCAACAGTGTACGGTAACGAAATTAACACTTTTGTTCCAGTTTGCAAGTCTTTGTTGTAATCTTCTACACTTAAACTGCCATCGGTGTTGTGTTTTTTATTCAAATTCTCAATTCTTTCTTTCGTAATGTCTATCGCCATACTTTTGTGAGCGGAAGATTTTTTTGTTGCTGCAGAACCTTTTCTGCCTACTCCGTTGTCAATAATGGAGATCAATAGCATGTCTTCTACCTTCTTGAAAGTAACGTGAATAAAACCACCTTCTATTGTGTGTAGTTGACCGTGTTCAATGGCATTCTCAATGAAAGGTTGCGTAATCATTGGGGGCAGAATGGCGTGCTCGTCGAACAGGTTGTCGTCGGCATAAATTTCAAATTCAAAACGGTCTTGGAATCGTAGTTTCTGCATCCCTAAATACTTTTCTAAAATTTCCATTTCAGTTTCGATGGGAATGTGCTTTTTAGGAGAATTTTCAAGGATTAAACGCATCAAGCGAGAAAAATTTACCAAAAATTTGGAAGAATTAACGGTATCGTTCTCAAAAATATAACTTTGAATCACCGACATTGCATTAAAAACAAAATGAGGATTCATTTGCGTTCTCAATAATGTTTGCGACATTTCTGCTTCTTTTTGTTGCTGTTTTATTTTGGTTTGATTCCAGCGGTAAAAAAGAATAATGAAGGCAAGAACGATAATAATAAGAAATGCAACAATAATATACATCTGGAAATTGTTTCGCAGTTGACTATTCTCTAATTTGGTCGAAGACAACACTTTTTCTTGTTGTTGTCGTTGCAATGAGTCCGCTTGTGCATTGATTAAGCGTTCTCTTTTTTCTGACCGGTAAGACTCATTCAATTCTGCAATTTTTGTTGCCGATTGCAATATTGTATTACTGTCAACATAATTGAGGTATAATTCTAAATATTCGAGTGACTTCGCTTTGTTATTAATGTCCTTATATACATCAGCAATCACACGATAGGTGTGATAAATTTGATTTTTAGCTCCAAATTGCTCTCTAATTTCAATGGAGCGGTTCAAATAATTCAAGGCATTCGTGTATTTTTTTTGTGCCTTAAATACAGTCCCCACGTTGTGATAAACAGCGGCAATTTGCTCTCTGTTTCCAGCAGATTCATAATAAACAAGTGCCTGATTCAAATGACTCGACGCTTTTTCATAACTTTTTTGGGCTTTGTAAATTTCACCAAGAATGTTGTGTGTTTCACCAAGACCATTGTAGTCGTTAAGTTTGTCTAAGTATGCGATAGATTTGGTTGCATTCTCGGTTGCTGCGTCATAATTTCCACGGCTTAGTTGCACCGAAGCAAGACTGGTAAGCGCCAATGCAATCTGCCTTTGATCACTTATTTGTTGAGCATACCTTAACGATTGATTGTAATAATATTCAGCCTCATTGAGGTTGAGAATTAACTCCTGGGCATGCCCTGTCTCTCTTGAATATTGTGAAAGCAAATACACATTGTGTGTTTCTTCAACGAGTTGCAAACTGATTAGGTTTTTTGCCACACTCAATTCAATTTGCCCAAAAAACGCATAAATTCTTGCTTGTGTATTGAATGCTTTCGCCAATTCCGTCTTGTTTTTCGCTTTTCTGGCGGTTTTAATAGCGAGATTGGCATGGAATAGTGCCGAATCCTTCTGATTGTCCCACATAAAGTCCAAAGCAAGGAAGGAAAAAGACTCAGACAACCTTTTATTGTCACGGTCGCGCTTTGCCATCTTGATGCAGTTTCTGAAATAAAATTGCGCCGTTTCATGCTCTTGCATACTCGTATGATAGGCTCCTAAATGTCGAAAAAGTTTAAAGCGAATTTCATCTGTATTTAGTCGATTTAAAAAAGGTTGACACTCTAAAATAGTCTTAAAATACTCATCTTGATTTCCTCGCAAATAAGCAATTTCTGCTTTGTAAAAAAGAGCGTTAAACCGTGTGGTATCATCAAAAGTTCGGCTATTTTTTACGATGATGTTCTTGATAGAATCTGCACGTTCAATGTTGTGTATTTTGTAAAACTCACCCAAAGATAAGATACGATTGAACCGTTTTTTCGGGTTCTTTTCTGACTTTATCGATTGAATAAGCTGACTCTCTTTGGATTGTTGTGACACGACGAATTCACTACTCAGAATGAATAGGAACAAAAACAAGACTTTAACGCACGTTTTATTCAACATTGAGAGTAAAAATAGGGATTTCCATTTGTATTTAGATACGAAAATTAAGAATTAAAAATAGAAAGGTGTAATTCTTCATTCTTCATTCTTCATTCTACATTTAAAATAAGTTACCTTTGCGCCTTACAAATGGAATGACAATGGAGTATAATTTTAGAGAAATCGAGGAGAATTGGAGAAAATTTTGGGCGGATAATAAGACTTTTCGTGCGGAAGACTTTTCAAGCAAACCAAAGTTTTATGTATTGGACATGTTTCCTTATCCTTCTGGCGCAGGCTTGCATGTTGGGCATCCTCTTGGCTACATTGCGTCAGATATTTATGCACGTTACAAACGTTTAAAAGGATTCAACGTTCTGCATCCAATGGGTTACGATTCTTTTGGTTTACCCGCAGAACAATACGCTATTCAAACAGGTCAGCACCCAAGTATTACAACCAAAGAAAACATCGCTCGTTATCGTGGGCAAATGGATCAGATTGGTTTCTCATTCGATTGGGACAGAGAAGTGAGAACTTCTTCTCCAGAATACTACAAATGGACACAATGGATTTTTAAGCAATTATTTAATGCTTATTACGACAATAATAACGATAAAGCAGAGTCAATTGACAAGTTAATTGCAGAATTTGAAAGCAATGGCAACGAGAAAGTCAATGCTTGCACAGATAAAGAAGATGTTTTTTCTGCAAAAGAATGGAAATCCTATTCTGAAGAGAAAAGAGAACACATTTTACAAGAATATAGACTGGCTTACCTCGCTGACTCGTGGGTAAACTGGTGTCCTGCATTGGGTACCGTTTTGGCCAACGATGAAATTGTAAACGGAGTCTCAGAAAGAGGTGGGCATCCTGTGCAACAGAAGTTAATGCGTCAGTGGTCGATGAGAATCAAAGCTTATGCAGAACGTTTATTGACAGGATTAGACACCATCGATTGGACAGATTCTATCAAAGACCAACAACGCAATTGGATTGGAAAATCAGTCGGCGCATCTGTGAAATTTGAACTTGAGAATCATAATAGTGTGGTCGAAGTATTCACCACTCGCCCAGACACCATTTTCGGCGTTTCTTTCATGGTTTTGGCTCCAGAACATCCTTTTGTTGATGAAATTACAACCACAGAATACAAAGATGCCGTTGAGAATTACAAAAAGGAAGCATCATTAAAATCAGAAAGAGACCGACAGGCAGATGTGAAAAACATCTCGGGTCAATTTACAGGTGCTTATGCTGTTCACCCATTCTCTGGAGAAAAAATTCCAGTGTGGATTGGTGATTACGTCCTTGCATCCTACGGAACAGGTGCAGTAATGGCAGTTCCTTGTGGCGACCAACGTGATTGGGATTTTGCCAAGCATTTTAACATCGAAATAAAGAACATTTTTAAAGACATTGACATCTCCGAAGGTGCTTATACTGAAAAAGAAGGTATAATTACCAATTCTGACTTTTTGAACGATTTAAAAGTCAAAAAAGCGATGAAATTGGCGATTTACGAGATCCAACAACGCGATTTAGGCAAAGGCGAAACGAATTACCGACTGAGAGATGCTGTTTTCTCACGACAAAGATATTGGGGAGAACCGTTTCCTGTTTATTACAAAGGCGAAACACCTTATTTGGTGGACGATAAAGACTTGCCAATCACTTTGCCAGAGGTGGATAAATATTTACCAACGGAAGATGGCGAGCCGCCTTTAGCACGAGCAAAAAAAGAAGCTTGGAATCATTTTGAAGGCGACAGAATGGAATTTAACACCATGCCAGGTTGGGCAGGAAGTTCTTGGTATTTCTTGCGCTACATGGATCCGAATAATGAGGATGCTTTTGTAAGCAAAGAGAAGGTTGATTATTGGAAGAACGTCGATTTATACATCGGTGGTTCTGAACACGCAACGGGACATCTACTTTATTCTCGCTTTTGGACAAAATTCTTACACGATATGGGATTCATTCCTTTCGATGAGCCTTTTCAGAAGATGATTAACCAAGGAATGATTTTGGGAAGAAGTAGTTTTGTTAAAAAACTTTTTTTAAGTAGAATAATACATGAAAACTCACAAGAAAACGAAGGTGAATTCCCCTTAGTATTTATTTCGAACTCGAAAGCAGCTATTATAGAGAAATATAACGAGGCAAAAAGAAATAATAAAGTATCGTTGGAATTAAACTCCAGTTTTAGAGCTGTAAAAAATGAAATTGTTGAAACCTTAAAAATGAAATTTGGTGTAGAATATAAATGGTTCAATAATCACATTTTATCTATCCACGCCGACATTTCAATGGTCGATAACGATATTCTCGACATCGAAGCGTTCAAAAACTGGCGTGAAGAATACAAAGATGCTGAATTCATCCTCGAAGACGATGGAACTTACATCTGCGGTCACGAGGTTGAGAAAATGTCTAAATCTAAATTCAATGTGCAGACGCCAGACGAGCTAGTAGAGCAATTCGGAGCAGACACTTTGCGCATGTACGAAATGTTTCTCGGTCCTTTGGAGCAAAGCAAACCTTGGGACACCAAAGGAATCAATGGCGTGCATAATTTCTTAAGAAAACTGTGGCGATTGTTCCACAACGAGCAAGGAAATGTTGCTTTGGACGAGAATACACCATCAAAAGACGCGTTGAAAACCTTGCACAAGACCATCAAGAAAATCACTGACGATTTAGAACGTTATTCTTTCAATACAGGCGTCTCTGCCTTTATGATTTGTGTCAACGAACTCAACGAGCAAAAATGCAATAACAAAGCAATTTTGCAAGAGTTAGTGATTATGCTTTCTCCTTATGCGCCACATATTTCAGAAGAATTATGGGTGAAATTAGGAAACGAAGCAGGTACTTTAAGTTATGCAACTTTCCCAACTTTCGATGAGAAGCATTTGGTAGAGGCAAATATCAATTATCCTGTTTCTATCAATGGTAAAATGCGTTTTAAGATAGAATTACCGACAGAAATGAACCCAAAAGACGTAGAGGCGGCAGTTCTTGCTCACGAAGTCGCAATTAAATGGTTGGATGGCAACGCACCGAAAAAGGTGATTGTTGTTCCGGGTAGGATAGTGAATGTGGTTTTGTAGTTTATTTTAGTAGTGACAGGTCGCGACCTGTCACTACTAAAATAAACTACAGGTCAAACCGTCAACTTATCCAACAATCCAACGCTCGAAAACTCCAATGCTCCAAAAACTGGCATAGCGTTTGCATTCTCACTACCAACACCGTCTTCAAACGGCATTAAAACTCAAGATTATGAAAAAATATATTTACGCAATCGCACTGATAGGAGTCTTCTTCGGAATGACAAGTTCTACGATGGTTAACTACCCATCTGTTACCAATTCTGCCTTTAAAATTGGAGAAAAACTAAGATATCGGGTAACTTATGGCTTTTTGGATGCTGGGGAAGCAAAACTAGAAGTAAAAGCAACATCTGTAAAAGGAAACAACCGTCCTCTTTATCATGTTGTGGGTACAGGTAGAACTTTAGGAGGATTCAACGCATTTTATAAAGTCAGAGATACCTACGAGAGCTATATTGATCAGAAATCAATCATGCCGTGGAAATTTGTCAGAGATGTAAATGAAGGAGGATATAAAATCAATCAAACGTATTCTTTTAAGCAACATCAAAATAAGGTGTATAATGGCAAGAAATATTTTAAAACACCGATGGGAATTCAGGACATGGTTTCTTCTTTCTATAAAGCAAGAACATTGAACATGAAGAACATGAAACCAGGCAAGGAATTTAAGTTCAAATGTTTTATGGACGATGAGGTTTTTGATTTAGTCATTAAATACGTAGGCGACGAAACAATAAAAATTAGAAAAGGGAAGTTTAAAGTTCACAAGTTTGTACCCGTAGTGCAAACAGGTAGGTACTTTGAGTCAGAAGAAGACGTTCAGTTTTGGATTACGGCGGATAAGAATAAAATCCCTGTGTTAATCAAAGCGAAGATACCAGTGGGTACGGTGAAAATGCACCTTGTAGAATGGAGTGGTTTGAAGAATGAGTTGAGTTCCAAGTTGTAGAAGAACTGCCTCACTGTTAAAAAGGAATCTGAGAAGGTTCCTTTTTTTTTGTATTTTTATAGAATGGAAAAGATCATTTTAATTTTGCTGATTGCGTTTTCTGCAACAGTATCATTCTCGCAAGACATTATCACCAAGAAAGATGGAACTACAATAGAGGCGGAAGTTCTTGAAATTACCCCCACATTAATTAAGTACAAGAAGTACGACCAAGAGGACGGGCCGCTCAGGAGCATTAAAATTTCTGACATAGTAAGCATAAAATATGAGGATGGTGAAATTGAAAAATTTGCAAGCGAGAACGAAACTAAATTGGAAAAGGATAAACGTAAGAAAAAAGATGTTTTAACAGAGTCCGGCATATTTCTTGATTTTTTAATTGGATACGGCAGCAGAAACCTTACCGTAGATTTTTATGATTTTCAACAAGGCACTTTTACGTATAGTACAATACAGTTAAATTATCTAAATTTAAGCCTACAGTTTGGGAATAAATGGTATTTCGGTCAGCGAGAGAAGTGGAGGCCAGGACTTCAAGTTACTTGGGTGCGATATAATATTAGTATTGAGCCCCAGGATTTGCAGACAATTTTTTCAGGACCTAAGAACCTGAGCATTGTTAATTTTGGAATGTGCAATATCTTTAAATTTTCTGAGAATACTGGTCTAGAGCTTAACTTTACCATGGGAGTCAACGTTGAAGTTGATTTTGACTATGATTATTTTGGAGGTGGATTGGCGTTCAATCCTGAAATTAAGTACAGAATGAAAAATCTTGCAATTGGATTGAATTACAGTAGAATTCAGTCTCTATCTTCTATTGAGAGGTCTAATTGGGATATTATCTCGCTGAGTATTGGGGCTAAATTTTAAAGAAAACGACTTCTAATCATTCAACTTCAACACTGCCAAGAAAGCCTCTTGTGGAATTTCCACTCGACCAACTTGTCGCATTCTTTTCTTACCTGCTTTTTGCTTCTCTAGGAGCTTTCTTTTCCTTGAAATATCACCTCCATAACACTTTGCCGTCACATCTTTACGCAATGCTTTGATGGTTTCTCTGGCAATAACTTTCGCGCCAATCGCCGCCTGAATAGGAATTTCAAATTGCTGTCTAGGTATCAATTCTTTCAGTTTAATGCAAATTTTCTTACCTAACTCATACGCATTGCTTCTGTGAACAAGCGCAGAAAGAGCATCGACCATTTCTCCGTTCAGCAGTAAATCCATACGAATCAAATCCGATGTTTTATAACCGATTGGGTGATAATCAAAAGACGCATAACCTCTGGAAACTGTTTTTAGTCGATCGTAAAAGTCAAAAACGATTTCTCCCATCGGCATTTCGAAAGAAAGTTCAACCCTGTCTTGCGTTAAATACACTTGATTGGTTAAATCTCCTCGTTTTTCGATGCACAAATTCATTATTTGGCCAATATATTCTGATTTCGTAATCACTTGCGCCTTGATATATGGCTCTTCTATTCTTTCCATTCCAGATGGGTCTGGCAACTCAGAAGGATTGTTTACGATTTTTGCCGTATCAGGTGTTTTTCGCATAAACGCCTTGTAGGAAACGTTAGGAACCGTTGTAATAACCGTCATGTTAAACTCTCGCTCCAAGCGTTCTTGGATAATTTCCATGTGGAGCATTCCTAAGAATCCACAACGGAAGCCAAAACCTAATGCAGCCGAAGATTCTGGTTCAAAAACCAAGGAAGAATCATTCAGTTGCAATTTCTCCATAGAATAACGCAATTCTTCGTAATCATCCGTGTCAACAGGGTAAATTCCGGCAAAAACCATTGGTTTTACATCCTCAAAGCCTTTAATTACCTGGTCAGTTGGGTTTTCAAGCGAAGTAATTGTATCTCCAACCTTTACTTCAGCCGCTTTCTTGATGCCTGAAATTATGTATCCAACATCTCCTGCTCTGACTTCAGAACGAGGTTGTAAATCCATCTTCAGAATTCCGACTTCTTCTGCGTTATAAGTTTTCCCAGTGTTTAAGAATTTAATTTTTTCTCCTTTCTTAATGGTGCCATTTCTAATTCTATAGTAAGCAATAATACCTCTAAAAGGGTTGAATACAGAATCGAAAATCATGGCTTGCAAAGGAGCAGATTCGTCTCCTGATGGAGAAGGAATTCGCTCAAGAATTGCCGTAAGAATTTCATCTACTCCCAAACCTGTTTTACCAGACGCAGGAATTACATCGCTGGGGTCGCAACCAATTAAATCGACAATTTGGTCAGTAACTTCCTCAGGTTGTGCACCTGGAAGGTCCATTTTATTTAAGATGGGAATAATTTCTAAGTCATGTTCCAACGCTAAATAAAGATTGGAAATTGTTTGCGCCTCAATTCCTTGTGATGCATCAACAATTAATAGTGCTCCCTCGCAAGCGGCGATTGAACGAGAAACTTCGTAAGAGAAATCAACATGTCCAGGGGTGTCGATTAGATTGAGAATATAATCTTGACCATCTTTGTTAAATTCCATCTGAATCGCGTGACTTTTGATAGTGATACCACGTTCTCTCTCAATGTCCATATCATCCAATGCCTGATTCTGCATTTCTCTGTCAGAAATGGTCCCAGTCTTTTGTAATAAACGATCAGCCAAGGTGCTTTTACCATGGTCGATGTGCGCAATGATGCAAAAATTTCGAATGTTCTTCATACGTGAAATATTCTACCAAATTGAGATAGCAGACAAAAATACGTGAAATATGCTCGATTTTGTAAGAATGATGGAGAAAGTTTTGGTATTTGATTAGAAACAAGCGTTTATACAAAACATAAGCGGGATAGACTGGCGTCCATCCCGCTTAATACCTAAACTACTACTACTTATGAAAACTAACTTCTACTTAGTTGATTATGTACATTCAAATTGTGTGCCAACTTTTCATGTTTTCTCAACTTGTATTGTTATTATAGTAAACGCATACTTTACTGATTTATTATGCAAGCATTGTTTTTTAACATTTTTTTTGAAAATTAGATTTAGTATAGAACTAACTAAACGCCTGCTGTAAACACTAAACAACCCTGTCAATCAAGTGGTTAAGATGCAAAAACAACTCTTTGGATTCCAATTGTGTTCGCAGTTATTATTATTTTATTTAGTGCAATTTGTGTACATTCGTTGCAACCAAAAACCAAAAAGAACAATGAAGTATTTTTATTCTCTTGTCATATTGAGTATGACATTTTTTACATTTTCTCAGTCAGAAGTGTTTTTAAAAGGAAAAATCACGAATTACACTCATGATAAAGTAACTCTTTCTCAAGTTGTGATGGAAGATGGACACGCCACCAAAAAAGACTTGGCAGTATCTGAAGTTAAGAAAGACGGTACATTTGATCTTCATTTTTCGTTGACAGAACAGGTTGAAGCCATTTTTAGTGATGGAAACGAGAGAACGACCGTTCTTTTGCAACCCGGAGATGAAATATACATGACCTTGAACACAAAAATGTTTGATGAGACTATTTCTTACTACGGAAAAGGAGCAGAAAAAAACAATGCGATAAAAAACATGGCATTGATGATGGAGCAAAGCATCAACCCTGTGTTTGAGTTTGACCCAGAAACAGATACAACGGAAGTGTTCTCTTACATTGACAATGCAATGGAGAAGTTGACGGAAATGGTAAAAGATTATCAATCACTAGAGGATTTTAAGGTTTATGGAGAGAAATTAATTAAAGAGTATGCCGGGACAGCAGCTGGACTTAAAGCACAATACAAACAGAATTTAGAAATGAAAAAAGTGTTTGCTAAAATGATTGGTACAGAGGCGATTGATATTAAAGGAATTGATTTAAGCGACAAGGAAGTAAGCCTTGTAGATTACAAAGGAAAGTTAACGATTGTTGATTTCTGGGCAACTTGGTGCGCACCTTGTAAAGCAGAGATGCCGGCATTTATAGAATTGGAGGAGAAATACGGCAAAGAAGTGAATTTTGTTAGTATGGCTGTTTATTGCAAAGAAGATGCTTGGAAAAAAATGGCAGCTGACTATGGTTTTGAAAACAACATCTATGTGAGCAAAGCAACGCAAGATCAGTTTGCTGATTGGCAAGTAAATTTCATTCCTCGTTATTTCGTTATTGGAAAAGATTTTAAAGTAATTGATTCTGATGCACCACGCCCTTCTTCAGGAGAATTAGAGACGATGATAAAAGAATTAAAGTAATAGGAAAAGATAATAGCAGGGAAGTATCCCTGCTATTATTGCCTATCTAAATATCACTAAAGAAACTAAAAAGAAATATCAGGACTGTCACTAACCACAGCAATCCATCAATTAAATGATACCTAGCAGACATCATTTAGTCGTGAATGATTTCGTTTTCTTACAGAAAAAGATTAGAATTTACACAATCCCCATTTTTTTCAGCAGAAAAGACGCGTTCATGTTCTGACAAACCCCTTCTTTAAAAGTGTAATCGAAGAATAACTCATCGTCAATTATTTCCGCATCGAAGTAGTGATTTTTTACTTGTGGCAAGCTTTCCGAGAGTGTGCAAAGACTGAGGTCATGCGTTGCAACGATTCCTGTAGAATGAGAACGCACTAATTTTTCGATGAATTTCTTCGACCCTTCTGCCTTGTCTTTGGAGTTGGTTCCTTTGAGAATTTCGTCGAGAATAATGAAGTATTTGTCGGTTTTCATCTCGTCAACGATGAATTTTAAGCGTTTTAATTCGGAGAAGAAATAGGACTCATCATTCTGCAATGAATCTGAGGTTCTCATACTGGAAATTAATTTGATGGGCTGGTAAGAGAATGATTTCGCAGCAACAGGTAACCCACAATTCGCCATGACGATGTTCAAAGCAACCGTTCTTAAAAAGGTACTTTTCCCCGCCATGTTGGCACCTGTAATGATGAAAAAGTCTTCATTCTTCATAGAAATATCATTCGCAACTAACTTTTCTTTTTGTAGCAATGGGTGTCCCAAGTCTTTTGCTGACAGGCTGATTCCGTCGTTTGCAAGAGTTGGGTAAATGGATTCTTGATTGTTAAATGCATAATTTCCGAAAGAATTAACAGCATCAAAATACTCAATGACTTCAAACCAATGCGCGACTGTTTCTTTGAAGTTGAGCAACCATTTTTCTACACGATAAGCCGACATTAAATCCCACAATAAAAAACCGTTAAAAGGCATTGCCAAAAGAAGGTTGTTGCGCTGTCCAAGGAGGTCGATTGCTTTGGTATAATTTCGCAATAATTTAGAAGCATTCTCTCCTTCCGTTTTAATTTTTTCTTGCTGTTTTTTGAGAAAATTGCACTCAAATTTTTCAGCCTCAATGCTAGCCAATAATTTTGAATATTGGGCAAAAGTAGCCTGCATTTGACTGGCGTTATTGTACAATTCAGTTGTTTTTTTGACAAACTTTCCCGTAATAGCTAACCCTAATAAAAACCAGAACAGCAAATACATTCCAGGAAGAATATCGAGGAAATAAAGGGTTAATAAAAGGGCTGATAAGGCAGAGAAAATAGATGGGAGAATTCTAAAAACGGCAGGAACATAAGCTTGGTAGTTTTTTATCCAAGCGAGAATTTTTTCGGTGCTTGTGTCTTTCTCAACAATGGACGCAGTGATTTGATAATCTTGTCTCCAGTCCGCTTTTTGTGACAATTCTTTAACAATGGTTTGCTTCTCTTCGATGTTGTTGATATCGTTAGAATTTAACCAATCCGCCAATTTTTTTTCTCCGTTAATGGTTTCTGATCTGCAAATATGCTGGAAAAGAGATCCCTCTCCAAACAAATCAATATCTTGGTTGTAGTAGTGATTTTCATAGACGTATTGCGCACCCGTTTTGAATCCTTTGAGGTCTCCATTGAGAACTTGCAACTCCATTTCGTTGATTTTCACGTACTTTTTAAAGTATTCTCGCTCATTTTTAGCATCGGTAAATTTAGAGACAAAAAGTAAGAAAAGCGTGATTCCAATAGCAACAACGAGAATCACAGCACTCGCTGAACCCCAGAACAGATAAGCAAATCCGATGATTGCAAAGAAAATAGTGAGGCGTAACATTGCAAATTGAAAGATGACTTTTTTCAGTCGAGAAAGTTCAATTTTCCCTTTTTGGATGTTGGCGGTATAGAAATGGGGTGCTTGCATGGGGCGAAGTTAATTGAACAAATTAATATAATCTTCAAAGACATAAAGTTTACCTCTTTTGGCTCCTGTTATTTCTTTAATTATTTTTAAGGTTTCTAGCTCATCAATAAGTTTGTAAACAGAAGGGAAGGACAATCCAGTTAATTCTTTAACTTTTTGTGAATCTACCATTGGTCTTTCAAAGAGATAGTTTGTTACTATTAATGCATTCTTTGTTCGACTACCTAAAGTTTTAGCTTTGTTCTCAACGGTTTTTTGAAGTTTAAGAATACTTTCAAATGTTTCAATTCCGCTTTTTGCTGTTTCAACAATGCCAACAAGAAAAAATTTAAACCATTGCTTTATGTCATTTTTTTCACGGACTCTCATTAAGTTATCATAATATAGCGTTCTATTGCGTTCAAAGAAATCAGAAAGGTACAAAATAGGTTTTTTGAGTATGCCTTTTTCAACAAGGTATAAAGTAATCATTAAACGACCGACACGTCCATTTCCGTCTAAAAAAGGATGAATCGTTTCAAATTGATAATGTATTAACGCAATTTTCAAAATATCCGGAAAGTAAAAATCTTGGTTATGCGCAAAGTTTTCTATATCCCCCATAAGGTCATCTATTTCAACATGATTTGGAGGAACAAAAATTGAGTCGTTAATTGACGCTCCCCCAATCCAATTTTGACTAATTCTAAATTCGCCAGGTAATTTCTGTTGACCACGGACTCCTTGCATTAATATTTGATGCGCTTTTTTTATTAATCGTGAAGAAAAAGGAAGTTTTTTTAAACTTTCAACAGCACTATTTAACGCTGAAATGTAGTTTTGGACTTCTTCCCAATCATCTCTTTTCTCCTCTTTTACATCCTCTTTATTGAGCAATGCTTCTTCTATGTTTGTTTTTGTTCCTTCAATTTTGCTTGATTGAGTTGCTTCTTTTAGAACGTGCAGACTAATGAACAAGTCTATGTTTGGGATGTGTTCAGAATACATGTCTAAACGTCCAATTTGTCGGTCAGCTTGACCTAGCAGACTTAACAATTCCATATCATCAATGAACCATTGGCGGTTAATTTTTTCGGGCTGAAAACTTTTATACCTACCTTGATTAACGTATCTTCCTGACTGGAAATTTCTCATAATTGTTCTTAACGTTTAAGTAAAGGTAGCCCTTATTTAATAAAAACACAAAAAACTTAAATAAGAATAGCTGCTATTTAAGAAAAATGAAAAAAACTTAAATAAGAAAACCTTCTAATTAAGTTGATTCGATGACTTTAAACGCAAGATTCGGTTTGTTTTTTTCGTAATATTCCAAAAGTTTTCTTTTTAAAACAGGGTCAGACTTCATTCGATAGAATAGTTCTTTTCTTACATCTTCCAGATATTTTTCTAAGGTTGTAATCGATGTTTTGTGTTTTTGACACGCTTCTATCCTCTCAGAACTGTAGGATTCATAAATTTGGGATGTATCGTTGTCAAAGTCATAAAAAATGCCTTCGTAGCAGAATGCTTCGAGCAATGTATAATCCTTGCTCCAATTTGCTTCACTGACTCCATTTAAGCCGATACAGACATGTGTTTGGATAGTCGTATCAGGGAAAACTTTGTCGCAATAGAAGAATTTTGAAGCAACTTCCATTAGTTCATCCACGCTGTAGGTCTCAGTTGCTTCAATAGCAGGATTAATGATAGCGGCACTTGATTTTTCAAAATAGTTGACCAACTTTTCATCCTTGGCATACTCCTTTAGATAGCTTCGCTTGAGCTTTATAGTATCTGGGTATAAACTCCAAATTTCTTTTCTTTTTTCTGATTTTTGAGAAAGGTGAATTTCAGACACATTTATAAGAAGATACTCAAACCTTCGTTCGTAGTCTATCAAATTACTTGCTTTTTTAAGCTCTGGCATGGCAGATGCCTTTGTTTCTCCTTCGTGTTCGTATGTATAGACTTGTATCTTGACGTGCTCCTTTATTATCGAGTGATTAGACTGACACGAAATAAGGAAAATCAGATTGAAAATGGATAAAAATTTGACCATCTATTTTTTGTTTGAAGTTCGACATGCTATTATCACACATCTGCACTGTAAATATAGCCAAAACGCTCGGGTTTTAAATTTTCAAACGATTTTTTTTAACAGGTATGGGCTTCCCCCTTTGGAGGGGGACAGAGGGGGAGGATTTATTTACACAATCAATTTTTATCGTACATTTTTTCTTAACTTAAATAAGAAAGATGAAAAACCACCACTACAACAAACACCTAAAAAGCTTCGCTACAGAACTAAGAACAACTTCTATTTCTAAAGCTGAAAAGTATCTTTGGAGAGCTTTGCTATGTAGAAATAAAATGGGTGTAAAGTTCAAAAGGCAACGTCCTATTCACAATTACATCGTTGATTTTCTTTCTCAAGAAATAAACTTAATTATTGAGATTGATGGAAACTCCCATTTTAATAAGGGAGAATATGATGCAAAACGGCAAAGAAAATTGGAAGAATTAGGATTTAGCTTTCTTCGGTTTGGAGAAGGAGAAGTAATTAATAATATAGCAGAAGTGTATTCTGCGATTGCACATGCGATTTACTGTTTGAAAGGAGAGAAAAGCGATGTTTCTTTATCAAATCCTCCCCCTAGCCCCCTCCAAAGGGGGAAGAAGTAGATAGGTGAAGTTGTTGATAAGTGAAAGGAGTCAAGAAATAACAGGTTTATAAACTCAAATTAAATTTCAAACGATTTTTTAACAGGTATGGGCTTCCCCCTTTGGAGGGGGCTAGGGGGAGGATAGCTGAAGATGTTGATAGTTGTATGCGTTCAAGAAATAATGATTTTATAAACTCAAATTAAATTTCAAGTATTTTTTTAACAGGTATGTGCTTCCTCCTTCGGAGGGGGGCAAAAGTGAAGGATTATATCGCCCAAATATCCAAAAAAAGCGTCATCAATTCCTCAACAACGCTTCAATTTTCTTAAACTTAGATTCTACAACCCCAAAAGCACCTCCACCGGATCTTTAGAGCCAAATATCATTCTTTCTGGATTCTCCAACATCTCTTTTACCTTCACTAAGAAACTAACCGATTCTTTGCCGTCAATCACTCGATGGTCATAAGACAATGCCACAAACATAATTGGTCTAATTTCTACCTTTCCATTAATTGCAACTGGTCGCTGAACGATGTTGTGCATTCCTAAAATGGCAGATTGTGGAGGATTGATAATTGGCGTTGACAACATAGAACCAAATACACCACCATTGGTGATTGTAAATGTTCCACCCGTCATTTCGTCGGGAGTGATTTTTCCATCTCTCGCTTTGATTGCCAATCGTTTGATTTCTCTTTCTATTTCTGCCAAGGTCATTTGTTCTGCATTGCGCACAACAGGAACCATTAACCCTTTTGGAGATGAAACGGCAATTCCTATATCTGCGTAGTCGTGCAAAATCATTTCTTTGCCTTCAATCTGAGAATTAACAGTAGGGAAGAGGTTCAATGCTTCAGTAACTGCCTTTGTGAAGAAGGACATGAATCCTAAATTCACTTCGTGGTGCTCGATGAATGCTTTTTTGTATTTCGCGCGAAGATCCATGATTGGTTTCATATCGACCTCGTTGAAAGTCGTTAACATCGCTGTTTCATTCTTCACGGCCACCAAACGTTCTGCAATCTTGCGACGCATCAATGACATTTTCTTAGGTTCTGTATTTCGAGTACCTCCCCAGCCAACTGCATCAGAAGCGGAGAATCCTCCAGCCATTGCCGCCACAACATCTTGCTTGGTAATACGACCGTCTTTGCCAGTGCCGTTTAATTGGTTGGAAGAAATACCGTTCTCAGACATTATTTTAGCTGCTGCAACAGAAGGCGTGCCAGATGCATACGATTTCTTTGCAACTGGATCAGGACTCGGCGCTTTTTTCTCAACTGCTTTCACTTCGACAGGCTCAGTGACCGCAGTATCGACAACCGCTGGTTCTTCTGCTACCTCTGCCGAAACAAAGTCTGCTGGTTTCTCAGCAGAAGTATCAATCAAACACACCACTGCACCAACAGCAACCGTGTCGCCATCTTCTGCTTTAAACGTGATGGTTCCACTTTCTTCTGCGGGCAATTCTAAAGTTGCCTTGTCAGAATCAACCTCTGCGATTGCTTGGTCTTTCTCTACATAATCACCATCTTCTACTAGCCATTGCGCAATTTCAACTTCTGAGATTGATTCTCCAGGACTTGGTACTTTCATTTCTAATACTGCCATAATCTTACTGTATTAATTCTTTTATTAAGCTTTAACTTTTGCGTATGCAAATAATTCGTTGAACAAACGTTCTAATCTTCTTTTGTGCAAATCATGCGAACCTTCCGCGGATGCAGCCGATGCGTAACGAGAAATTCCGATGAGGTTTTTCTCTCTCAATGCCATTGCCATGTATCTCCAAGCTCCCATGTTTTCAGGTTCTTCTTGTGCCCAGATGACATTCTTTGCATTCTTATATTTCTTCAGAATGGCATCGATTTGTATTTTTGGAAGAGGATATAACTGCTCTACACGGACAAATGCCATGTTATCTGCACCTAACTCTTCCGCTTTTTCTTTTGCTTCGTAGTAGAATTTACCCGAAACAAAAACAACCGTATCAATATTCGCCACCTTTGCTGTTGCATCGTCAATGACCTCTTGGAATCCGCCTTTTGCCATTTCATCAAGAGAAGAAACCGCTTTAGGATAGCGCAATAACATCTTTGGAGAGAATACCACCAATGGTTTTCTGAAATCACGCTTCATTTGTCTTCTTAACAAGTGAAAATGATTGGCAGGAGTTGATGTATTACAAATTTGTATGTTCAAATCGGCACATTGCTGTAAAAAGCGCTCCATTCTCCCTGAAGAATGTTCTGCACCTTGGCCTTCGTAACCGTGAGGCAGCAACATCACCAAACCACTTTGCGTTGACCATTTATCTTCACCTGCCGTGATGAATTGATCGACCACAATTTGAGCGCCGTTGTAAAAATCACCGAATTGCGCTTCCCAAATTGTTAATCCGTTTGGACTTGCCAAAGAATAGCCGTATTCATAACCTAAAACACCGTATTCTGATAAGAATGAGTTGTAAATTGTGAAGGGTGCTTGTTTTGCAGAAAGGTTATTCAAGGTAATAATTTCTTCTTCTGTGTCTTCTGTTTTTACCACTGCGTGACGGTGAGAGAATGTCCCTCTTTCTACATCTTGTCCAGAAATACGAACAGGATGACCTTCGTCTAGCAAGGTTGCATAAGCCAACATTTCAGCAGAACCCCAATCCAATCGGTCTTCTTTAATTTGATTGGCTCTGTCTTTAAAAATCTTCGAAATTTTCCGGAAATATTTCTTTCCTTCAGGCAAGGTTGATAATTTTTCTCCCAATGCAAGCAATTTCTTTTTAGAAACACCCGTTGTAGGTGATTTTTCAAAATCTTTGTCAGTTCCATGGCGAAAATCGTTCCAAGTGTTGCTCAAGAAATCGTGGACCATTGCCATTTGTTGCGTGCGAGATTCGGTCAATTCTGCTTCCAAATATTCATTGAAAGAGTCCGTCATCTTCTTCGCATCGTCTTTGGTCATGATTCCTTCTTTCTCCAATTGCTTGAAGTAAATATCACGAGGATTTGGATGCTTGGCGATCAAACTGTACAAATTCGGTTGAGTAAACTTAGGTTCATCACCTTCGTTGTGTCCGTATTTTCTATAGCCGAGAATATCAATGAAAATATCGCTGCTAAAATGTTGGCGGTATTCCATCGCCATTTCCATGACTTGCACAATTGCCTCAATATCGTCTCCATTGACATGAAAAACGGGGCAAAGTGTTGTTTTTGCAACATCTGTACAGTAAGTAGAAGAGCGACCGTCTAAATAATTGGTTGTAAATCCAACCTGATTGTTGGTGACAATGTGAATTGTTCCACCTGTTTTGTAGCCGTCTAACTGTGCCATTTGCACCACTTCATAAACGACACCTTGACCTGCAATTGCAGCATCACCATGAATTAAGATTGGGCAAACTTTTTTCAGGTCACCGCCTAATTTATGGTCAACTTTTGCTCTTGCAAGACCTTCCACAACAGGATTTACAGCCTCTAAATGAGAAGGGTTTGGCGCAAGTGTCAAAACAATGTCTTTTCCTTTTTTTGATTTCACACGAGACGTAAATCCTTGGTGGTATTTCACATCGCCGTCAAAACGTTCGTCTTTGTCAAATTCTTTTCCTTCAAATTCTGCCAGAATATCTTTGGGTCTTTTTTCGAAGATATTGGTCAATGTATTCAACCTTCCTCTGTGCGCCATTCCAACAATGAAATGTTCAACACCAGAATCTGCTCCTTTTTGAACCAGTGCATCCATTGCAGGAATCAATGCTTCCAATCCTTCTATGGAGAATCTTTTCTGCCCAACAAATTTGCGACCTAAGAATGATTCGAATCCAGTTGCATGATTTAATTTCTCATAAATCTCCAACTTTCTTTTCTTATCGTATTGTGGTCTATTGCTTAACTCTATTGAATTTTTAAACCAAGCAATGTGATCAGGTTCACGCATGTACATGTACTCGATTCCGATTGATTGGCAGTAGGTTTCTTCTAAATCTTGCACAATTGCACGCAAAGTAGCAGGTCCCATTCCTATGTCCTCTCCAACTTGAAAAACGGTGTCTAAATCAGCTTCAGAAAGTCCAAAATTCTCGATTGCTAAAGATGGGGTATATATTCTTCTGTCTCGAACAGGGTTCGTGTGTGTAAAAAGATGCCCACGATTTCGATAGCCATTAATTAGGTTGATTACCTTAAATTCTTTCTGGAAATTTTCTGGAACTCCTCCGCCGTCTTCGAAGTTGGTTCGCGCAAAGTCGAACCCTTCAAAAAACTTTTGCCATCCGATATCAACGCTTTCGGGGTCTTTCAAGTACATTTCGTACAGGTTGTCAACTGCATTTACGTCTGCATTGCCAACGTATGTTACTTTATCCATTATAGTGTGCACAATTGTGTTAAACAAATTTATACAATTTGGACGGTTAGCGATAGAATAACTTAAAAAAAATTAAAAATTAAAAATAAAAGATGAATTTTTACATGCTTTAGAAAGTAAATTCAACACAAATAAAGGATGTAAATTGAAAGTTCAACTTGCAGATTACATACTTGAGTTTAATGAAAATAGCTAAAATTTTGCTCTCAGATAAACTTTGTATGCTTCCCTTCTCAGAATTAGTTCGCTGATTTTCGGGAGAAATTTTGGGTCGTTGAGAAGATTGAGAAATTCTTTTTCGGGTAAATCAACTTGGTAGAGGTACTGCATGAACTGTGTTTCTCCAAATTTCATTAATTCTGCAAGTTTATTCCCTAATTCGATGAGAATATCGTCGTAAAAAAGAGAATTTGTCACGAAATCAGTGTTAAATTCAATGGAAAACGGAGCTAAATCTTTCGCAATTTGTTGTTGCGTTTTTAGAATGAATGAAGAGGATTCAAATTCGGATAAAACTTGCTGTTTAGTTAGAGAATAATTCATTACCTCACCTCGCAACCTGCTTCAAATTCTTTCTCTGGCACAACAAAACTCAATTCTCCCTTTTCGTTTTCTGCCATTAAAATCATTCCTTGAGATTCTACTCCTCTGATTTTCCGTGGAGCAAGATTCATGAGGACGCTTACTTTTTTCCCAATGATTTCTTCGGGAGAATAATGCTCTGCAATGCCTGAAATAATCGTTCTTTTGTCCAAACCTGTATCAACTAGCAATTGCAACAATTTATTTGCCTTTTTAACCTTTTCTGCTTCCAAAATAACCCCTGTTCGGATGTCCATCTTCATGAAATCGTCGAATTCAACGGTTTCTTTTTGTTCATTACACTCCATTTCAACAATTTTTGATGCTTCTAATTTTGCGACTTCTTTTTCGACCAATTCATCCTCTATTTTAGGAAAAAGAATGGATGGTTTGTTGGTTTTATGACCTCCTAAAATTAAATCGGCAGAACCTGCAACTTCCCAGTCCGTGTTTTTGAAATCTAAGAATTCAGATATTTTCTCTGCGGTATTTGGCAAGAAAGGTTGCAAAACAACGCTTAAATTTGCTGTGATTTGCAAGGCAATATTCATGATTGTTTCAACACGTTTGGTATCGGTTTTAATCAACTTCCAAGGTTCGGTATCTGCTAAATATTTATTTCCTAAGCGAGCCAAATTCATTGCTTCTGCTTGCGCTTCTCTCAATTTATAACTGTAAACGAGCTTTGAAATCTTTGTTGGAATTGCTTCCATTTGTGCCAAAACATCCTTGTCGAAATCCGTTAATTCTCCTCTTTCTGGAACAACTCCTTCGTAATATTTTTGCGTGAGAACCAATGCTCTGTTCACAAAATTGCCTAAAATATCAGCCAATTCAGAATTAATTCGCGTTTGGTATTCTTTCCAGGTAAACTCACTGTCTTTTGTCTCGGGAGCGATGGAAGTGAGCACATATTTCAGTTCGTCTATCTTCTCAGGATACGCTTCGATGTATTCGTGCAACCAAACCGCCCAATTTCTGGAGGTTGAGAATTTATCTCCTTCGAGGTTCAAAAACTCATACGCCGGAACATTGTCTGGCAGAATTAAGCCTTCGTGTGCTTTTAAAAGAATAGGGAAGATAATCGCATGAAAAACGATGTTGTCTTTCCCAATGAAATGCACCAATTTTCTATCGCCTGTCCAGTAATCTTTCCAATCTTTATTGTTGTCATTTGCCCATTGTTTGGTGGCAGAAATGTATCCTATCGGAGCATCTAACCAAACATAAAGCACTTTTCCGTCACCACCTTCAACAGGAACTTTTACGCCCCAATCCAAATCTCTGGTCATTGCCCGAGGACGTAAACCACCATCTATCCATGACATGCACTGTCCTGTGACTTGATTTCGCCATTTTTTCGGGTCGTGTTGCTGAATTCCATCCAGTTTTCCTTCTTTGATCCATTTTGTCAACCATTCTTCGTGATTTTGCATCGGCAAATACCAGTGAGAAGTCGTTTTTAAGACTGGAACGTTCCCGGTGAGTGTTGATTTTGGATTAATTAAGTCATTCGGACTCAATACAGACCCACATTTCTCACATTGGTCGCCATAAGCATTCTCGCTTTGGCATTTTGGGCAAGTTCCGGTAATGTATCTATCGGCTAAGAACTGATTGTATTCTTCGTCGTAATATTGTTCACTTGTTTCTTTGGTAAAATGACCTTTTTCTTCCAAAACCTTGAAGAAATCTTGCGCTGTTTCATGATGAATTGGCGAAGAAGTTCTGTGAAAAATATCGAAAGAAATATCAAAATCGTTGAATGCTTTTCCAATGATTCCGTTGTATTTATCGACGATTTCTTGAGGTGTTGTTCCTTCTTTTTTAGCACGCAAAGTAATTGCTGCTCCATGTTCATCGCTTCCGCAAATAAATGCGACATCGTGATGGTTCATGCGCAAAAAGCGAACAAAAATATCCGATGGAAGGTAAACTCCTGCTACGTGTCCTAAATGAAGGGGGCCGTTAGCGTAGGGTAGTGCGGCCGTTACTGTGTATTTGTCTTTGGTCATTCTGAAATGATAGAATTTGATTGCAAAGTTAGTTAATTAATGTTTCAATGAGAAGTAGATGTGTAAATTAGGAGTTAAGAAGTTAAGAAGCCAGGAGTTAAGAAGGAAGGTTATTCTTGTTAGGAAGTCAGAAGACAGGAGTTAAGAAGGAAGTTGATTCTTGTTAGGAAGTCAGAAGACAGGAGTTAAGAAGGAAGTTGATTCTTGTTAGGAAGTTAAAGGGTATGGCACGAGTCTGCTTCCTTCTTAACTACTTTAACTTCTTTCCTCCTTAACTTCTTCCTTCTCAATAAAACTAATTCCATATTCATCTAATTCTTTCAGAATAGGCAAGTAAATATTTTCGTTGGTTGGAAGAGTCACGCCTTTTGCTTTGATGACATCGTTGAGAATCATTTTTCCGCAAATTGCAGCGGGTAAACCTACGGTATTTGACATCGAAGTATAAACTTGATCTTCTCCAATGTTAATCATGTGAGAAGTGATTTCGTGCTCTTTTCCGTTGAGTAAATAGTTGAATTTATGCCACATAACGAGCATATCTTTGTCTTCTGGATCGAGGACCCATTTTTCTTCAATGATTTTTTGCAGGTATTGCGCAGGTGTAACATCGCCATCCAATTCAAAGCTTTCGTCTTCAAAAATACCGAGCCAAACGAGCTTGTCCCATATCGCATCGTCTTGGTCAATTTTCATTTTGTAGCGAAGTTTCAGTTCTACAGAATCTGTTGGGTGATATGGCAAGAATGAATTGATAAATTCACGCTTGGTCATGTTTTTACTATCCTCCAAAGTGTAAGTATCATCTGTTGCTCCCATTTGAACAAATACATTCCACGCCTTAGAAAACCCTTTGCGACGAAGTGTCCCCCGATAGATGGTTGGAATACCTTCTAATCCGTAAGTTTCTCTGTAAGAAAGCGAATTTCTATTGGCATAGCCCTCAAATTTTCCGTAACCTTCAATTTCAATGATTTCCGTTCTTCTAAACAGTCTATTGTAAGGAATGTACTTGTATTTTCCTTCTTGGATGAACTTTGCGGCGCCCCCTTGTCCAGCGAGAACGACGTTTCTAGGATTCCATGTGAGTTTGTAATTCCAAGGATTGTTGTCAGAATCTGGAGCAATTAAACCGCCTGTAAAGGACTCAAAACCGATCAATTTTCCTCCTTTATTTTGAATTTCATCAATGACTTTCATGGCGCTCATGTGGTCCAGTCCTGGGTCAACTCCAATCTCATTCATGATTACAATTCCGGCATCTTTTGCCTCCTGATCTAGTTCTCTCATTTCTGGAGAAATATAAGAAGGAGTGATGAGGTTCGTTTTTAAAGCGATGCAATCTTTGGCAACTTCTAGGTGAAATCTTGCCGGCAACATGGAGATAACGATGTCAGCTTTTTCAATTTCCGGTCTTCGTTGTTCTGGGTCGAGCGCATTAAAAGACAAAGCCGTTCCATTTTCATGTCCATTGATTTTACTCTTGACTAAATCAATGTCTCTGTCGCAAATTCTGACTTGCCAATTGTTTTTGGAAGAATTCTCAAGAAAGTATCTGATGAGTGAAGATGCCGAAAGTCCTGCACCTAAAACGAGTATAGTTTTCATAGTTTATTATCTGGTTTGACACCAAATGTATGCAATCAAAAACCCGTTTCAAAGGTGAAAACAGAAAAGTTATTTTGACTTTTACACAAAGACTGAAAATCAAAATATTAAGAGGGGAGTTCTCTCCGTAGTATAGATTTAGGGTTCTATGTTGATTTAGATGGGCGCTTAGTTTCTCGCGCAGATTACGCAGATTAACGTAGGCAGGGCTGTGTCTCATTGTGTGTCGAATGTTATTCTTAGTTTCTTACATCGGTCTGCTAAGAGTTCTAAATTTAACTACCCACATAAATCAACAGAGAGCCAAATTTAGCTTGATTTTTCGCAAAATTCAATTGAATTTTGCGAAAAATGGGTGTTTTTGGTGAAAAGAGGAGCCTATTCACCGCAAAATATGCGGAGATTAGAGGGTGATACTTGAGTCTTTTAGACCAAACCCGAACACGATGCAATCGTGCACGAGCAAATTAGTCTATTCGTGCGTTAGCGGGGGTCAAATGCATCGGTGCGTTAGTTTGCACGAGCATTTAATTTATTCTTCGCTCGGTAGCGGTGGGCTAGCGGTGGTACACTATCTATCCAGCAACGGAAGATTTGATTTGGTTAATTAATTTTACAAGGTTTGTTTTTTCGATTCCGTAGTGTGATATTATCTCCTCATTATCATTTAAATATTTATAATCAATGTAAACATATCCTATATCTTTAGAAAAGAAAACACTTTCGTCCCAGTGGGGATTTTTATTGAGGCTAGTGAAACAATATATTCGATGGAGCTTATTTTCAGTTTTGAAATCTAAAGAATCCGCAAGTAAATACTTTAATTTTAACGTGGATAATTTCTCTCCCATTTCTGTCAAATACAGCGTGTCTGAAGTTGAATAGAAAAAATTTAATGTTCGTTCGTCCAACTTATGATTTTCTATTGTTTGCCAACTTGAGTCTGCTGAAATAAAGACTGAGTCAATACTATAAATAAAATGAATACCTTCTTCTCCTTTATTTTTTGTTAAACTATAATAGAACCTTATATCGCCCTCACTAGGTAAATGATTTCTTTTAATTACCACCGTTAATATCTCTTCATCAGGTTCCTGATTTTTTCTCTCTTTATGTTTATTTAAACAACCCAAAAATAGAATCGCAAATAAACATATTAAGGAAAGTGCTTTAAAACTCATATAGTCTACTAAATAATCCAAGCTCGTGCGCGATTACCTTCGGTGCTACTTTGTGGTTCATCGCGTTCATTCATTTCATCCACCACCCCAATATACAAAAAAGCCTCCTTTGATTGCTCAAAGAAGGCTAAATTTCTTGCAGAATTAATGCGAATTACTCTAAAAAAGCACTAATTCTTCGCCTTGATAAATTTCATAATCAACTCTCTTCCTTCGTTTTCAACCTTTACAAAGTAAACGCCATCGACTAATGAATTAACATCAACACTGTAATTCAGTTGTGCATTCATTGTATTCTCCAAAACAATTCTCCCTGTTTGGTCAAGAACGTAGATGGAAGTTAAACCAGACATCTCTTTCTCAAAAGTGATGTAAAGAATGTTGCTTGTTGGGTTAGGATATACTTTGACAGTGCCAAGCGTTATATCTTCCAAGCCAACAAAACTAACAAAGGTGTCTGCCGATGTTCCAACACAACCGTTTGCAAAGGTTACTTGAACTGTGAAGTTGCCCGTTTCGTTAGCAATGTATGTCTGGTTGGTTGCTCCAGGAATTAAAGCTCCGTTAAAAAACCATTGGTAACTAACTCCTGCAACTGTTGTCAATGTGTCAATGTTTAAGGTCACAGTCACCGCAGGAACAGCATTCACTGTAACGTTCACCGCCGCAGAAACACATTGTTGATCTTCTTGATAAAGAACGTGTGATGCAGACTTTCCAGCTTCAATAAACCCAACGCCGTTTAAGTCGCTGATGTGTTCTGGAGAATTGACAAGGTTGCCCGTCGTTGAAGAAAGTTGATCTTCGGTATTGTTACCAAAACCAAACACTGAACGGTCTGTCTTTTTAACAAGTGTCGTGTATTGACCAGCAGAAATCATGTCAGCACCAGAAATTGGAACTTGAACAGCTTCTGTTGTTGCCGTGAAGTTTCCTGTTCCTAGTTGTCCGTAAGAATTATCACCAGAAGTAAAGACTTTATTGTCTGATGTCAAGAACACACTGTGTGTTGCTCCACCTTGCGCATTAATTACATTGGCAACTGGAGAAAGAGTAGGAGCAAGGCGATTTCCTAAATCACTCAGACCTAATTGACCAGAACCGTTGTTCCCCCAAACGTAGAGGTCGCCTAAATTATCAATGGCGAAACTGTGATATTCTCCAGCACCAACCGATACAATATTAGCTAGACCTGCAACTTGAACAGGATTCATAGAGCTGGTTAAATTCCCTTGACCTAATTGACCAAAATCATTGTTACCAACTGCCCAAACTGTTCCGTCATTTCTAAGAATAACAAAGTGACTTTTTCCACCAGCGATAGAATCAGTGTTCGCAACCGCCGCATTCAGCATTGGGAAATTGACTACTGCCGTGTTACCTGTTGCCAATTGACCTTGCGTGTTATTCCCCCAAACGTAAACATCGCCAGTTGTAAGAACTGCCATGCTACTTGATTCTGTCGTTGCAACCGTTTTAACTCCCGTTAATGTCGGCACAAGGTTAGGAAGGTTGGTATTCGTATAAGTTCCATCGCCTAATTGACCTGAACTGTTCTCTCCCCAAGAATAAGCATCGCCCGTTGTTGACACGGCAAGAATGAAATCAGCACCCGATGAAATTTCATCAAACATCACTGCATTGTTCGCAGGCGTTGGCTCTGAATTATTAAAGTTGTTTCCGTTGGCAAAAGTACCGGTTGCATTCTGACCAAAAGACCACAATGTACCAAGACCACCAGACATTTTTTCCAATGTATAAGAACCTCCTACAAGAGCCGTATAAATGGTGTCTGTCGCACCTGCAATTGGCGCTCCGTCAAGTACCCATTGGTTTCCGTAAGGTGCATTGCTTGTTAATTGCACAGAATCACCGTCGCAGAATGTTGTTGAGCTCAATGGAGTAATCAAAGGAGTTGCAATCACATTCATTGTTATGAAATCTGCATTGTCTTGCAAACAAAGTGTGGTGTTAGAATAGCCTGTAAAGGTCACTTGATCAAGGTTGTTTAAGGTAGATGAAGTGTAAGTATTCGTTGGACTTTGCGCCCCCGTTGAAGTTCCATTTAGGAAGAATTCATACTCATCGGCACCTGTTGCTGTAAATGTAACCGCATCGCCAGAGCAAATCATGCTTGAAGGAGCAATCGTCATGTTCAAGGTCATTGAATTGACAACAAAAGTATAAGAATCAATTGCCGATGCACAAGGGCCGTTAAATCCAGTAATTGCAATCACATCTCCATTTGCCAAAGTATTTAGACCATAAATAGAAGTTGTACCATTTTGCAATGTATCTCCGTTGAGCGTGTACAAATAAGTAGTTGCTCCAGACGCTGTAAAATCAACTTGCTCGTCCAAGCAAATCTCGTTGTTCGCATCAGATGAGGTTGTCACCAATGTTGGGAATGTATTCACTGTAAATGCATAAGTGAAATCTCCAGGAGAAGTACACCCGTTAGATTCTCCTATCACACTCACAACATCTCCATTGTTAACCGGGTTCGTAAACGTATTCACAGGAGAAGATGCCCCGGTAGAAACACCATTCACAAAGAATTCATAGTTATTTGCTCCTGTTGCCACCATGTTTGTATTTTCTGCCGTACAAATTGTACTTGCACCATTATTGGCAAATAAAACCAGCGGTGCATTGTTAACAGTAAAAGTAAATCCGTTAGAAGTAGCAACGCATCCGTTCATTGTTCCGATGACACCAACGCTATCTGTATTGGCAATCGTTGTTGTTGCGAAAGTATTGGTTGGTGAGGAAGGTCCTTGAGAAACTCCATTCACGAAGAATTCATAATCAGTTGCTCCAGCTCCTGTGAAAGTGACACTTGTTCCAGAGCAAATAGTCGTGTCAGCATCAGAATTTGCTAACGTTACAATCGGTGTTGGTATCACAGAAATAGGAAGCATCGCTGCATTGCTTGAACAGAATGAAGCAGAATTAACAGTAACACTGATAACATCATTGTTAATCAGCGTTGAACTTGTAAATACATTTACTGGAGAAGCCGCTCCTTGAGAAACTCCGTTGATGAAAAATTCATAACTAACACCTCCAGTAGCCGTATAACTCACACTCTCTCCTTCACAAATAATATTATCGATATCTGAAGAAGTAAAGACAACTGTTGGTACGTCATTGACTGTAACATTAGAACTATTTGTTCCGAAGCAGTTATTCGATTCTCCAATAACTAACACAGGGTAATTTCCAGCGATAAAACCAGCACTGTTGATTGTATTTGTAGGTGAAGGTGCTCCTTGAGAAACGCCATCTACGAAAAATTCATAATTTGTTGCACCCGCACCCGTAAAAGTAACGGGATCTCCAACGCAAAACACGTTATCGACATCTGTACTTGTTAAGGTAACCGCTGGCACAGCAAATACAGTCATTGCAATCGCGTTAGAACTTCCTAAACAACCAAAAGTGGACCCATTGATTGTGACAATGTCAGTATTTAACAGGTTGGTTGTTGTCAACGTATTCGTTGCAGACATACTTCCTTGGGTAATACCATTGATTAAGAATTGATACTGTGCACTGCCAGTTCCAGTGAAAGTTACAGATTCTCCCTCACAGATAATATCATCAGCATCCGAACTCGTTAAAGTAATTGTTGGAATTGCATTTACAGTGATGTTTAAAACAGTTGCACTGGTATCCGAACAACCATTTGCTGCTGTTCCGATAATGTAAACGGTATCAACTCCTGTTGGCAACGCCGGGGTGAATGTTGGAGACACTTGTGGTGTTCCTTGCGAAGTGCTGTTCACAAACAACTCATATAACGCTGCATTGGCCCCTGTGAATGTAATCACATCGCCTTGACAGATTGTATTGTCAGGATCATCCGAGAACAAAGAAACGGAAGGTAAAGCCAAGACTGTAAATGGTATTGCTTGAGAAACAGTACATGTATTTGATTCTCCAATAACAGAAACCACCTGTCCATTGGTGAGGTTTGTAGTAGAGAAAGTATTAGTTGCAGATGCTGCTCCTTGAGAAGCTCCATCAATGTAGAATTCGTAAGTTGTGGCACCAGTTGATGTGAATGTCACATTTGTACCGGCACAAATAACAGAATCAGCATCATCACTAATCAAAGTGGTCGTTGGTGCTGTCAGAACTTCAAATATTGCGGTGTCAGAATAACCTGAGCAACCACTAAAGCCTCCAATGACATAGACACTGTCATTATTTGCAAGAGCTGTCGTTGTATATGTCGTGGTGGGAATAGGACCTTGAACAGAAACACCATTCACAAAGAATTCATACAAAGAGGCTCCAGATGCTGTAAAAACAGTAGAAGTATTCGAACAAATTGAAGTATCAGCATCGGTAAAGTTTAAAATAGTATTGGGCAAGCCATCTACGATGAATGTATAAGACTGTGGAGCCATAAAGCTACACCCGCCCAGCGTATTGTAGCCCATTACTCTAACCGTATCGGTTGAGACCAAGGTTGTTGTTGTCAAAGTTGTTATTGCACTTGCTGCTCCTTGAGAAACACCATTGATAAAGAACTCATAAGTATTTGCTCCCGAACCAGTAAAGGTCACAGATGTTCCATCACAGATGTTAGTGGTTACAATTGAACTTGCAAGAGAGGTTGTTGGTAGGGGCAGCACTTCAAAAACCATGGGTGGTGTCTCATTGAGACATTGGGTAGAATCTATTCTAACCGTCACGGAAACACTATCATTATCAATAAAACTATTGGTAGAATAAGAGCTGTCAGTTAAGAACCCCGATATAGGTGTGCCATTGATGTTGTATTGGTACGTATCTCCTCCAAAAGCGCTAAAGTAAACACTATCCGTAGCACAAATACTTGTGTCCACATCACTGGAAAACCAAGTAATTACAGGAAGAACATTAACGGTGTATTGTATTGTGTCCATTGAGTCTGCCACACATCCGTTTTCGTAAGCAAGTAGGCCCACAACATCTCCATTTGCGAGTGTATCTGTTGTGTATAATGTGTCATTCGGAGAAGGGATTGCATTAATTGCAGTGCCATTTAAGAAAAATTGAAAATCCAACCCCGAACTTAAACTTATAGCACTAAAAGCGACGGAATCTCCAAGGCAAATTATAGCAGGTGCTTCAGAAGAAATCAGTGCCATTTGAGGGTTGTTAATGTGAACAGTATCTGTAATTGTATCCGTACAGAAATTCGCATAAATAGTCACTAAGTCAACATAAATATCTCCTGCAACGGCAAAAACATGTTGAAGTGTATCTACTTCGTAGTTGATCCATGTAGAATCAGTGGGAGGATTCAAGAAGTAACCCGTCGTTGTGTCGTTGTAATACCATTGAGAGGTAAAATCTGCAGAATTTCCAGAAAATGCAACAGATGTATTGGTAAACAATGTTGTATCTCCAAAACAGAAAGGACCATCAGCAGTGAAACCTGCAACTACTGGAGCGGTTGTGTCAAAAGTCCAGTTTGTATTACTGGTAACATCGGTAGAAAAATAGGTTGTTAATGTAACACCTGTATTTGTCATACCAGAATAATTAACACATTCTAATTGAGAAGCCGCAACACTATTGAAGTTGGCCGCAGTAAAAGCTGCTGTATCAGAAGAGAAGATGAAGATAGAGTCTCTACAATTACCAACCATGATTAAACTGTCATTGATGGTTTGTGTAGATCCACTCATAAAGTAAACGTGAGATGCTTTTGCTACACGTAATTTATTGAAGGCATTGTTTCCTTTTACTTCTTGAATTACTGGTGTGCCAGCAGTAGGAAAGTTCGTTGTTAATTCTGAAAAATCGAGATTAACCTCATTAAAGGATAAGCCTTGCGTTTTAAGACTGTTTTGCTTGCCTAAAGTGTCACCAATATTAATAACTGACGTACCAGCAAAGAATGTAAACGTGGTGTCAGTCTCTGAATTGAAACTTGAAAAGAGGTCAACCGTTGAACTTCCTAAATCTAGTTTTCTCGCATCACTTCCACTAGCAGGGTCGTTAAGAACATAGATATCTCCTGTAATAATATTATTGTTTTGTGAGTAGAATTCACCACTTCTAAGCACGATTCCAGAAGAATCACTCATCTCTAAATAGTCAATCAATAATAACGAGTCTGTCACGCTTGTCATATTCACACCAATACTACAATCAATGTAACTTGAATCAGGATCAAGAACTGCTTGTTGTCTAAAGCTAAAGTTGTGGTTTAACACTCCTCTAGTAACTAATAAGCTTGGGTAGAAGGTTACATCACCATAACTGATCACATTTGTGTCTAAATCTAAGGTTGAGGCAAAGGCAGTAGATGTCCAATCCATTTTACTGAATTCAGCAACAGAATCAACTAAAACAACCTGCCCTGCAAGCGTAAATGAAAGCAAATCAAAGTAAACGGTGTCAGGTCTTCTTGGCACACAACCTGCAGGAAGGCCACCAGAACTCAACGACCATTGATTTCCATCGGACCAATTACCACCGTCAGCGATCCAATAAAAATTTGCTCCTTTGTAAAGCCAACCGTCCGCACCATTCGTAGTGTCAGAAGAAACGATGTGGTATTCTTCGTTACTTGTAAAAAGAGCATCTACATTGTTGATGCTCAGACCAACACCAGTATAAATGTTAAAGCCTGTTTTTTGAATTTGAGCAGAAGCTAATGCCGGATTTAAACTTTGAATAATCGTTTTGTTTGTACAATCACCAAAAGAAATCAAGGAGTCAATTTGTTGTAAAGAACCATTGTCTAACGTTAAGTTAGACGAGTCTAACTCTAACAATCGAATAGAATTGTTAGAGAATAGTTGAATTTCTGTTGTGAAAGACTTAATAGTATCATAAGCCTGATGCCCACCCGTAAAAGAGACAACACCAATGTTGTTCAAATTAATTCGGGAAGGAATATCACTAAAAACTAAACCTGTACTGTCAATTCTCCAAACTGTTCCCGCAAGGTTGAATAAAGTACTGTCGATATTAAAAATTCTTGTGTTGATTGAATCAGAATAGAAGTCAAAGCAATCTACTTGAATATTTTCTGCCACCAAATTTCCTTGGCTGAGGTTAATGTTTCTTAAGGTGTTAAAATCATCAACAAACAAAACAGTGTCTGTACCCATCACGTTAATATTGTTGTCGTATTGCTGTCCAATAGAAGATACATTGATAGCCGCATAAGGGTTTAAGTTGATGTCTCCGGTGTAAGTGAAATTTGCCGATCCATTTGCGATTAAATCTCCTTGAATTTCTACCGAAGCTACTGCTCCTGCAAAAGCAAAGGGGTTAAGAACACCTTGGAAATTAAAATTGTGAATAGCAAAAGGGATGTCAAAAGTGACAACGTCTGCAACACTTGCTAAACCAGAATTGGCATCAAAAAAGACATTATCATTCACTGTTGGAATACAAGATGTATTTGGACCTCCAGATGTTAAGGACCACTGAATGGTGTCAGACCAGTTTCCTGTTCCGTTGATCCAATAATAATCTTGCGAAATGATATTCCAACCATCTGCACCATTAATTGTATCTGACGCGCTGAGGTTGTAAATTTCTGGTCCTACCGTTACTGCATCTACATTATTAATGAGTAAATAACTTTGAGAAAGCGTTGGAAACCCTATTTTTTGGATGTATGCAGAAACTCCAAGAGGATTTACAGATTCTATTGTCAGAGGAGTCAAGCAAGCGCTCGCTATTCTAAGTGAATCAACATATAAAGTATCATTATTGTTAATTCTGAAGCTGTTTTGAGAATCAAACAACTGAACAGTGTTATTGGCAATAAAACTAAGTTGTGGAGTTGTTGATCTAATCGTGTCATACATTAAACTTCCACCAGAGAAAGTCATGGCAGGAACAGGGGAGCTAATATTAATAGTTGACGGTGCATAAAGCCACGTCAAGTTTGCCGGTGTTGTGATTTGCCATGATGCACCGTTACAGTTTACAATACTATTGATAATATCAATTGATCGGACGAGGGTTCCAGTTGAGGTGAAGTCTCCACAAGTTAAAGTCGTGCCATTTGCAAGAAAGCTTCCTTGAATTGTACTAAATGTATTTCCACCGATGTTTAAGTTGTCCAATAAAGTCACACTACCACCGGCACCGTTAATTACAAATCCTTGTTCCCAAATGATTGCTCCAGAAGTAATTGATTCAGGTATTGTTGTGAGCATGTTTATTATTCCGCCCACCCAGGTGAAGTTCAATCCAAAAGCATTCCCAACGATTGACCCATTCACATCGATTGACGCAAGCACAGAATTCATTGTAAAGGAATTTGGAACGGCAGAAAGAATTAACGAGTCCATTGTTACCGTTCCATCCAACGTTACAATATCTGCATTCGATGCAAGACCAGAGTTGTTATCAAAGATTGCGTTATCCGTTGCTGTTGGTATGGTTGTGCCTGCCGCGCCACCAGATGTTGCTGACCAGCTAGTAATTGCTGACCAGTTTCCAGTGCCACCTATCCAATAGTGGTCAACAGAATAAGCATAATTTGCTATGCATAACGAACTAAGAAAAGATAATAAGACAATGATTCTCATAAGTAGAAATTAATGTGTAATTCGACAAATGTGAAAGAAAAAAACAGAACTACAAAATCTATCTTCATGTTTTAATGGAAAAATGTCATTCGTACACAAAATTTGGTCATTCGTCCCTTTTATTTTGTTCTTAGGTGTAAATTACATTACTTTGTCAATTCCTACGCAGAATAGTGAAATTCTCTTAGGGTAAAATACTTATGAAAATGAAACTAGCTCTATTATTTTTAGCCTCAGTTTTTCTTAGTTTAACATCTTTCTCTCAGGAAGATGCTGTTGAGCAAGAAGACTCTCAACGACAAAGAGAAGATACTATTTACATTACTCCAACTCAAGAAAAAATTGACATCGCAATTTTAACTGCACCAGAAGGGTTTGAAGTTTCAGAATCATTCAATGGTTATATTGATTTTCAAAATGGTACGGCAATCGTCATGTCGCTTCTTACAAGTGTCAACTACATAAAGTTAGACGAAGGAATGACGGATGAGTTTTTTAAGTCTAATAGACTAACCCTCACTTCTAAAGAAAAGATAAAGACAGATGAAGGAACTTCAGGAATGAGGTACACGGCTTCTTTCGTTCTTGAAGAGGAAGAGTTTATAAGACAGATTGTATATATAGGAAACTTGAACAATACGATTTGGATCAACATTACCTATCCTAAAAAGGTTCAAGAATTAATGGAGCCCGAGTTAGTAAAAGCAATTGCATCAGTTAAATTTAAAATTAACAAGGATGAAAATAAGTAAAACAATAAAATTATTCGTTCTCGGCATTTTATTTTCAGGAACACTTTATAGTCAGCAAATAGTTAACCACCTCGTTAATTTTGACTCGGGGACACAGAATATGTGGGGTAACTCTTGGAGTGCCTTTTCAATTGATCAGACGATTACTTTATTTGATGTGCCTTGGAACACTTCCATTAACGAAGGTGTATACACAACTCTCGCAGGACAAACTTTTGGTTTCGGTCTTAGTGCTGGTTTTTCAGGTGTCATTGGTTCTCAAATTTCTTTAGAAGGTTTTACAACAGGTACTGTAGATGTTGATTACCCGATTGATGTAGAGCTTAATATGAATACGGATTTATCCTATGATCAAGGTGATGATGTTAGAATACAGACAAGTTATACCGTTGAGCCTGGCTATGCAATCAATACACTCTATCCTTCGTTAGGAGAATTCAAATGGGATGTTTATTTTAGAATGGCAGCGAACGCCTCTGCTACATTGTGTTTTTTCAGCTGTACAACTTTTCCTATTATTCCAACCTTTGATACAGGTTTGCAAACAATTAATCTAGCAACGGTTAGTGGTAATGGAGCAAGTACTGGCGGTCAAACAGGAGCTTGGTGGCTAGGAGCAGGAGATCACACGAATATTTTTGCACAAGGACCAGGCATCGCAGGATGGCCTTATTCTTGGCCTCCGCAAACGAGTCCAGCAGGGTCGCCGCCATTTGGGAACTGGATTCCTTGGCAAGTACATGTACCTGCTTTTCCAGCAACATTTAGCGCTCCATTTGGTTTTTCTGGATCCATTACTTTACCTTATGTAGAGACAACTACAACTCTTTCAGGAGACACTTTACAAGCTTGTGGTGATTCTACTTATTTGGAGGCAGGTCTTGAGCTTTTTCAATTGTTAGGTGCTGTTTTAGACTATGCACCACCTCCAGGCCCTGCTATTGGGCTTGTGTTAGGTAACTTAAGCGGCTCTATCGATGTCGGTCCAGCAACAATTAATTGGAATATATTTTCCGCGAGTATTGTTGCAAGAGTTACCAATAGGCAATGTTTTGATTTTACCCCAACAGTCTGGGGTAGATTTGAGTACCCTGTACCAGTCGATTATCAAATATATGATCCCGTTTCTCTCTCGCTTTCTGCCATGCAGACGAGTACTATTATAAACGTTGAAATAGGTCAAGAAATTAGGTTTAAATTTCCTTGTTATTTTGATAATGTTAATATTATTCCGACTTATTACATAGATGGATCAACGAACAATTTTTCCAACCACACATGGGATGAAATTCAATTTTCATTTGATATGAGTGCTTTAGAGTTTGGAATATCCGTCCCTTCAGTTATTATAATTCCACAAATTAACGTGCCAGCAATTTGTATTCCTATTCCTTATCCTTGCCCGACTTGGTCAAACCCTTTTAGATGGTGTACTTACACGGCATGTACTCCGGCATTTACTATTCCTGCAATAGCCTTTCCAGGGGTAAATGTTAGTTTTGGTCCAATTTGGTCAACATCAATTCCTATTGGTCCAGCAATTCCATATGATTGGTACAATGATTCATGGAACTTAGAAGGTTTTCAAGAAATTACAATGTCTTCTTTCAGAATGCGTGCGAATCAGCTAAGTATAGTAAAAGATTCCATACTTGTTTCTTGTTATGGTGGTAATGATGGGTCAATAGATATAACGCCTTCATCAAACACTGCAGGCTCAACATCTCCATTGCCTTACACATACACATGGACGAACGGAGCAACAACAGAAGATCTTACAGGTTTAACGGCAGGTTCTTATCAAGTTTCAGTCATTGACGCTAATAATTGCCAGTTGTTTACAGGTGCAGTAATTACAGAACCACAACAACCAATCAGCATTTCTTATTCTTCAACGAATAAAAACTGCAATGGAGGAATTGATGACGGAACCATTGACATAACAGTTGTAGGAGGAACTTCTGGGTATTCTTACGTTTGGTCTAATGGAGCTACAACACAAGATTTAACAGGAATTGCTGCAGGCCCTTACACGGTTACAGTAACAGATGCTAACCTTTGTACAGAAGTTCTTTCAGTGACCATTACAGAACCAAATGTTCTGGGTCAAGTAGGTGCAATTACGAATGTTAATTGTAATGGAGATGCTGACGGTGTTATTGCTGTCGATGTCTTTGGAGGTGTACTTCCTTACAGTTATTCTTGGACAGGTCCAGCAGGATACACTTCTTCATTGGAAGATATAACGAATCTATCTGGAGGGAACTACACTTTAACAATTACTGATGGTAATGGTTGTGTTATTACACAAATTTACTCGGTAACCGAACCAACAGCTGCAGTTAGTCTATCTGTAACAAGTGTTAATGTGTTATGTAAGAATGATTCTACTGGTTCTATTGATTTGACAGTAGCAGGTGGTACACCAGGGTATTCTTTCCAATGGTTTACTTCTACGGGTGTAGTCTTACCGTTCATGACGGAAGATTTATCAAACATTCCTGCAGAAACATATACGGTTATTACAACAGATGCAAACGGTTGTACTGCTCAAATTTCTCAAGTAATCAATGAGCCTGTCGCAAGTCTAGCTTCTTCAGAGGTATTGACGCATATCAATTGTTTCGGTGATGCAACCGGAGTGATTGATCCAGTAATTTCTGGAGGAACTGCCCCTTACACTTATACTTGGTCTAACGGAGCAACGTCAGCAGTGAATGCAACCTTAATTGCAGGAACTTATACGCTAGATATCACAGATGCTAGTTTATGTACGGCTTCTTTCTCTTACACATTAACAGAGCCTCAAGCTGCATTGAATGTTACTTCAGTAGGTTCAGATGTTCTTTGTAATGGAGAAAATACAGGATTCATTAACTCTACAGTTACTGGTGGTACGGAACCATATTCTTACAACTGGTCTAATGGAGCAACAACAGGATCTATTACTGACCTATTTGCAAACACTTACACTTTAATAGTTACGGATGCGAATGGATGTACAGATATGGCTGTTGTAATCATCGGCGAGCCAGCATTGCCTTTAACAAGCACTTCTACAGTTGTGGATGTTGATTGTTACGGAAACAACACAGGTTCAATTGACTTAACACCAAACGGAGGAACACTTCCTTACAGTTATGTTTGGTCAAATGGTAGTTCGGTGATAATGAACACAATTAACGAAGATATAACAAGTCTGTACGCTGACACTTACACATCAGTGGTTACAGATGCCAATGGTTGTACAACTTCATTGTCAACAGTTGTTGGTGGGCCAGTAGCTCCTTTGTTAATTTCAGGAATTGTAGACGATGTTAATTGTTACGCATTAAATGATGGAGCGATTGACATTTCAGTATCTGGAGGAACAATGTCATACACATACTTATGGAATAATGGAGCAATGACACAAGACATTACAGCGCTTGTTGCAGGTTCTTATTCTGTAACAGTAACGGATAATAACTTGTGTGTAGAAACAATGTCTTTTGATGTTGTACAACCTCAAGCACCGATAGCAATTGTGTTAACACCAACAGATGTTCTATGTAATGGCGGAGCTGACGGGTCAATTCTATCAGAAGTGTCTGGAGGAACAGCAGCCTACACATATTTATGGAGCAATGGAGCAACAACGAATGAAATCATTGCGTTAACTGCCGGAGCTTACAGTTTAACCATCACAGACGCTCAAGGGTGTACAGCATTTACAGGAACTGTTGTGGGAGAGCCTGCTCAACCATTAACATTTACTTCAGTGGTTACAGACGCAAGTTGTTATGAATACAGTGATGGACAAATAGTTATATCTATCACGGGTGGTGTTCAACCTTATTACTTCAATTGGGGTAACCAGAATGAAATACTCTTGAACAACGCAAGTGAAACACTTTCTGACTTGCCAATGGGAGACTACTTTATTAGAGTTCGTGATGAAAACAATTGCATCAGCGAGCAAATAATTTCAGTAGGTCAACCTGCACCTTATGTTGCGACCTCTGTAATTTCTGATGCACTTTGTTTCAATGGTGCTTCAGGAGCAATTGACTTAATTTTAGTTGGAGGTACAATGCCTTACTCTATTGTTTGGGATAACGGTATGACAACGGAAGACATCTTGAATGTTACTTCAGGTACATACACTTACGTAGCAACAGATAATCAAGGTTGTGAAATTAACGGAGAGCTATTCATTGACCAACCAGCAATTATCGATATATCAGAACAAGTTACTCAGTTGACTTGTATTGATCAGTCGGATGCTGCGATTGAGATTTACCCTTATGGAGGGACAGAACCATATACTTACACATGGAGTAATGGAGAATTCACTCAGAATATAGAGAACTTAACAGCGGGAGTGTTCGATGTGATGGTTGTTGATATTAATGGATGCAATCAGACTTTCAACTTTGAAATCTTCGCGAATGAGGATGAGTGTATAGGAATACCAAATACATTTACGCCAAACGGAGATGCTTATAACGATACTTGGTTAATTAGAAACATTGACTTGTATCCAAACGCAACCGTTAAGGTGTTTAACAAATGGGGGAATGAAATCTATGTTTCCGAAGGAATGTACAAACCTTGGGATGGATTATTTAATGGGAAACCACTTCCATCCGCAGTTTATTATTACATCATTGTTCTTGACAATACGCAAGACAATAAATACACAGGAACAATAACTATTATTAGATAAGAGATATGATAAAAAAATGGAGTTTAGCGATAGTCGCTAGTATATTATGTATCGGATCACTCTTTGCCTTTGATGAGAATGCAGCAGCATGTCCAACAATAGCAATGTCAGGAACAAATGTTACTTGTAATGGAGGTTTAAACGGTTCTGCAACTGTTTCTATTTCTAATGGTTCAGGAAGTTATACGATTAATTGGTCAAATACAGCGACGTCAAACACAATTAATGGACTTTCTATAGGGACATATACTGTTAATGTTTTGGACAATGTTTCAGGATGTACAGTTGTTGGTGCTTTTGTTGTCGGTTCTCCAGATCCTATTTCAGTTTCAGGAACTGCTACAAATGTAGATTGCTTTGGAAATAATACCGGTAGTGTTTCTATTGTTGTTAATGGAGGTACACCAGCGTATGATTTCGATTGGAGAAACGCGGGCAATATCACCGTAGATTCAGTCCAAAACTTGACTGGTGTTCCAGCCGGAACATATACAGTGAACATTACTGACGCAGCAAATTGTACTTTTTCTTCAGTGTTCACAATTACGCAACCAATAGAGGCTTTAAATCGTTCTGCAATTGTTACTAATGCAGATTGTTTTGGTAGTGCAACAGGAGCTATTAATGTTGATGTTTGGGGAGGCACTACACCTTATGCTTATGTATGGTCTTCGGGCCAGTTAACGCAAGATATTTCTGGAGTTACCGGAGGGTCTTATTCTTTAACTATTACTGATGCAAATGGTTGTATAAGATTATACAATGACTTTATTTCGCAACCAGATGTTCTTGCAGGTGCAATAAGTTCAACACCTGTGCTATGTTATGGAGATGCTACCGGATCTGTTTCTTTCTCACCAGTTGGAGGAACAGCACCATACTCTTATATATGGCAGAGTGCAACGACGTTATATTCTACAACATCAAATGTTTTGAATAATATTCCAGCAGGAAATTATTCATTAACAGTCACAGATGCAAATGGATGTCAATACATGACTTCAACTACGGTTGCTCAACCTTCTGAACTTACAGGTTCAACTGTTGCTACAAACGTAAACTGTTTTGGAGGAACCGATGGAGCGATTAACTTAACGGTTTCGGGAGGTTCAGTGCCTTATGACTATGCATGGGTAAACGGTGTAGGTGCAAGCTTTGGTTCTTCGCAAGATTTAGCAAATATTGTTGCGGATAATTATACCGTTACAATAACAGATTTAAACTTATGTACTTTGGTGATAAACGAAGTCGTAACTCAGCCGAACTCGCCGGTAACTGCATCTACAGTTACAACAGATGTGTTGTGTTATGGAGACCTTACTGGTGCAATTGATTTAACAGTACTCGGCGGATCACCTCCTTTTACTTTTGTATGGTCTTCGTTCCAAACGACCGAAGATATTTCAGGAGTTCCAGCGAACGTCTATGGATATACAGTTACAGACGCTAATGGATGTTTTATCAGTGGTTCAGCAACGATTAACCAACCTTTAGCTCCATTGTCTGTTACAAACATTATCACACCTGTTAACTGTTTTGGAGAATCAAACGGAGAAATTGATTTAACAGTTGTAGGGGGGACCACACCGTATGCTTATGAATGGGCGAACAGTTTGTTTCTGTTAAGTGAAACAGGACAAGATTTAATTAACTACCCTGCAGACACGTATAACTATAGTATTACAGATGCAAATGGTTGTAATGTGAAAGACACATTGGACATACTAGAGCCGACGGAACTTCAAGTTACACTTGTCGGAACAGACATCCTTTGTAAAGGAGGAAATAACGGCGCAATAGATTTAACGGTATCAGGTGGAGTAACGACGTACACTTACCTCTGGTCAAACGGGTCACTCGTTCAAGACCCAATCTTATTGATCGCAGGAACTTATGGTGTTTTAGTAACAGATAACAATAACTGTACAATAACAGACACTATCATTCTAACCGAACCAATGGACAGTTTAAGATATACATTCTCAGTGCTAGATGTTAAATGTAATGATGGAACTGATGGAGAATTAGATATTGATATAACAGGAGGAACATTACCATATAATTACGCATGGTCCAATGGAGATACTTTGGCTACTTCTCAAACTTTAACGGCTGGTTTTTATACTTTCTTAGTAACGGATAACAACGGTTGTATTATTACAGATTCACTTTTTGTGGATCAACCAGATGATGTTACATTGTCAGAAGTTATTACACCTGTGACCTGTTTTGGATTCTCCGATGGAGCCATTGACATATCACCAACTGGAGGAACAGTTCCTTACAATTTTACTTGGTACAATTCAACCTTTGCTCTTTCTGCACAAACAGAAGATTTGGTTGATTTCCCAGCAGATACGTACCAATTAGAAATTATTGATTCTAACGGTTGTTTCTATGAAATGTTTTTACTTGTTGATCAACCAGAAATAATAAACATTGATTATGTATATAATTTGGTGAGTTGTAAAGATGGTTCTGACGGAAACATTGACGTTACAGTAACAGGAGGTAATGTTGGTCCTATATATGCTTGGTCGAATGGAGCAGCAACGGAAGATTTAACCAATGTTCCTTCTGATATCTATCAATTGGTATATACAGATTCTCAAGGTTGTCAAGATTCAATAGAAGTAGATATTTCAGAACCAGATTCAGTGAGAATAGAATTCGTAGTTACGGAAATCTCTTGTAATGACCAGTTTGACGGTATGGCAATTGCCTATCCTGATGGAGGTAATGGAGGTTATACTTATTTGTGGTCAAACTTTGAAACGAGCAACGTCAATACAGGACTGAGTAATCAGTGGTATTCTATACTTGTAACGGACATATTAGGTTGTACAGGGTCAGATTCGGTATATATCCCCAGAAACAACAGTGATTGCGTCTTTCCAGTAAATACATTTACTCCTAACGGAGATAGTTATAATGACACATGGTTTATTGAGAATTTAAACCTTTACCCTAACATGAAAATGCAAGTATTTAATAAGTGGGGGAACTTAATACACAAGCAAGAAGGAGAATATTACCCTTGGGACGGTACGTTTAACGGGAATCAGCTTCCTGCAGAGACCTACTATTACATTTTAAATTTGAATCAAGAAAACAGAGATCCTTTAAAGGGTAACATAACAATTGTAAGATAAAAAAGATGAAAAAATTATTAATCATTGCCGTAATTATTAGTGCTTCAAATTTTGTTTCAGCACAACAGATTGCACTGAACTCACAATATCTTTTTAACGAGATGTTGGTGAACCCTGGAGCTGCAGGAATTAAAGATTACATCCCAATTCAAATGAGCTTTAGGAAGCAATGGGCAAATTTCCCGGGAGCTCCAGTTACTCAAGCTATTTCTGCTCACGGAAAAGTAGGTAAGAAAATGGGTTTTGGAGGCTCAATGTTCAATGATGTTGCAGGTCCAAGTAGAAGAACAGGTGTTAATATAAACACATCTTACCATTTGCAATTAGATTCTAAAAACAACCACAAGTTAGGGATGGGAATTGGAATGTCATTGACGCAACATTTAATAGATGTAACTCGCTTGACAACTTACCTTCCGGATGACCCTGCAGTCACAGCTGGTTTTGACAATCAAATTGTTCCAGATGCGAATGTTGGACTGTTTTATTATTTCAAAGACAAAGCTTATGCAGGAATTTCTGCTTACAATTTGGTAGAATTGAAAAGAAATCTTTACGACTTTGAGAACTCAGTTGGGAATCCTTTAGTGAGAACGTATTACTTCTTAGGTGGATATAATTTTAGACTAAGTGATAATTTTGGACTTAAAACATCAACTCTCGTTCAAGGTATTGAGACAGGAACAGTTCAGTTTGATGTAACAGCACTGTTTACATTTAAAGATTATGTTTGGTTAGGTGCTTCTTATAGACATGAAGATGCTGTCGCATTCTTAGTTGGCGGTCAAGCTGGACCTTTTAAATTTGGTTACTCTTACGATTACACACTTTCTGATATAGCAGATTATTCTTACGGTTCACACGAAGTGTTTTTAGAATTACAATTGTTTCAAGCTAAGAAAGGTGAGTCTAGAACTCCTTGGTTAAAAAGAAACAGAATATACAAGCCTAAGATTTAATGAAAACAGCATTTTTATTTCTATTCGCACTTTTTACGAGTATTTCCTGGTCACAGTCTTTGCAAAAAGCAAATGCATGGTTCGATAATTACGAATATGCAAAAGCAGCAGACTTGTATGCAAAGTCTAAGGAATTACCATTAGAAGATTACAAACGAATGACCTATTCGTATTATATCACAGGTCAATATGCGAAAACTCTTCCTTTGGTCGATTCGATTTTAAGAACCCCAAATGTTGAACCAATGTTCTATTATATACATGCAGAATCAAGCATGGGTATGGGAAAATATGCGCAAGCAAAAGTGTCATACATCAAATACCAAGAACTTGATGATGAATTTAACGTGACCAACAAGATAGCGTCTTGTGATTATTTGCCTACAGTTGTTCCGATGAAGTTTGTATCGAACTCACCAATTGGCAACAATTCTAGTAAGGCTGACTTTACCGGAGGTTCTTTTGGTAAAAATAGTGTTTACTATAGAGAATTAGGAATGGATAGTTTGGGTAGCGCGAATGAATCTGGAGATATGTCTCAAGCAGAATTCTTTTTAGTACGACCTATTGTTATTTCAGCAAACGGAGCAAACAATCAAATCTTATTTCCAGATTCTATTAAGAACTTCTCAGTACCTTCTATCACTTTAAGTGAAAATGATAACAAAGTCTATTTTACAGTCATGCAACCAATGGCGCAGACAGAAATTGATGCAGTTCCTCATATTTATGAAGGTGATTACGATGCTGCAACATTCTCCGTATTAAACATGGAGCCTTGGCAGTATTCAGGATATGCAGACACAAGTTCAACAGGATATGCAGCCCTTAATTCAACTGGGGACCGAATAGTTTTTTCAAAAATAGGTAGTAGAACAAATGGTGCGGACCTTTATTATTCTGACAAAAACCAGAATGGATGGTCAAATCCACAAGAACTTATGGGTGTTAATTCTGAAATGGATGAGATGTTTCCACTTTTTATGGGAGATTCTCTATTTTCTTTTGCCTCTGACGGACGATTGGGTTACGGAGGACTGGACATTTACGTGGCAAAGGTAAACGGATCTACCATTTCTGAAATAACTCATTTCTCTACGCCAATAAACAGCATGAATGATGACTTTAATTTTGTTTATTATTCAGCTGATTCTGCAAGATATTCTTCAAACAGACCAAACGGAGCAGGCGATGACGACATCTATTTCATTAAAATAAGCGAACCAAAAATTATTGATACAGTGGTTCCAATTAACCCATTTATTGCAAACTGGGTTGATCAAATTATTTATTTCGACTTTGATAAGTTCACCCTGAAAAGAGGCGATAAAATTATTGATGAATTGATTGAATTCTTAAAATCAAATAATGGAATTACCATAGCTGTAACTGGTCATGCTGATGACAGGGGAACGCTAGACTATAACGACAAGTTAGGTCTGAAGAGAGCAAATCAAGTTAGAGATGAATTGATAAGTTTAGGAGTGTATGAAGGACAAATTAGTGTTTACACAAAAGGCAAAGGCTCACCTCAGGTTGATTGTTCACAAGGTTGCACCGAAGAAGACCATGCAAAAAACCGTTTTGCAAGAATTGTTTTAAACAAATAAATTTAGAATTCATACTGGCAAAACTCGGGTAAGAAATCTTTTTTCTAATTTTACTGTATGAGGTTTTGCTTTTCTTTTTTAATTATCATGCTTTTCTCTTTCGATGCCTATTCGAATGATTTTTTAGAGAAAGGTAAAAAAGCACTTAAAACTTCTGATTTCGATCTTGCAATAGAGCTCTTTGAAAAGGCGCTTAATAAGTGTAAAATCAATACTTGTCACGACACTTTACTCGCCGAAATAAGAATTTATCAAGGAAAGACTTATCAGTTATTAGATAAACACGATTTAGCAATTGCAGAATACCGAAAAGGATTAAAAAGGTACCGTAAGGTTAATAACCTCAACGGAGAGGTCTTTGCACTGGTTAGTATCGCAGAGTTTTACAGGAATTTAACACAGTTCGGTAAAGCAGTTGAGTTTTTGGAGCTCGCAGAGGAAGCTATTTCTGAAAAGACAGTGTCAAACCAACAAAAAATCTATTTTTTCAACAGATACGCAGCCGTTCATAACGAGATGGGAGATGAAGCAGACAAAGTAATTCATTATTCAGAAGTAGTCATAGTACTTGCAAAAGAAATCGGAGACAAAAATCTGGAAGCAAACTCATTGAATGAGTTAGGCTTTGTGTATGAGAATAAGCGAGATCCAAAAGCAATAGAATATTACACCAGGGCCTACAATTTATACAAAGAGATTGGAAACAAACAGGATTTGGCTTACACGATTAGAAATATATCACGAATGTACTACCTTTCTGATTGGAACCACGAAAAATCGTTAGAGTATGCAAATAAAGGAATAGCACTCATCGACTCAACAGACTGGACATCACTCAAGGTTTCACTCTACCATTATAAATATGAAAGTTTATTTCAATTAGAACGATATAAAGAAGCTGTACTTGCAGTCAAAAAATCTGCAGGCTATCGAGTGCGGGAGATAGAGCTAGAGAAAAATAAAGAACTATTTGAGGTTGAAACAAGATTTTCTGTTCAAGAAAAAGATAATTTAATTGAATTGGAGCAAAGAAAAAGAGACCTCTTGGACCAAGAAAACAAGATTAAATCATCGAAATTGAGGTATTATTTAGTAGTTACTTCGCTATTAGTTATCGTATTATTTACAACTTATTTTTTCTTATACAGAACGAAACAGAATAACAAGGAGCTTCAAAAAAATATTCGACAAAAAGAGGCATTGCTTCAAGAAGTGCATCATCGAGTTAAAAATAATCTTACTGTTTTGAATAGTTTGTTATATCTACAAGCAAAATCGATACCGGATGAAAAAGTTAAAACTATTCTTGATGAATGTCGGTCAAGAGTTAACTCGATGGCATTAGTTCATCAGAATCTATACGATGTCGAAGATGCTTCAAAAGTTGATTTGAATAAATTTATAAAGGAATTAGTGAATGAATCTGCAAGGATATTCAATCAGGATAAATTTCAATTGAATTTAAGAAATGAAGATGTCTCTTATGATATGGGACTAACAATTTTTTTGGGATTGATTTTGAATGAATTGATAACGAATTCTTTCAAGTACGCATTTTCTGAAAATGCTCAAAATAGTATTTATGTCAAAGTAATAAAAGAAGGTTCGTTGAATACAATTAAGTATGGCGATAGCGGGAAAGGTCTAACCATCGATTTTGACGATGAAAAATTGACAGGCTTTGGCTTTAAATTGATTAAAATAATGCTCAATCAAATTGATGCGAGCATCGAATATGATAAATCAATAAACGTATTTGTAATCCAATTCAAGGATGGGAAAAAGGTATAAAATATTAATCATTGAAGATGATCTTCTTATCGCTGAAATGCTAAAAGAAATGCTTCTAGAATTAAACTATTCGGTTGTTGGGATTTGTAAAAATTATCAAGAAGCCATAGCAGGCTTGCAGAATATTAAGAAAATCGATTTGGTGTTCATAGACATTAATATATCTTCAAAAAAAACGGGGATTGATATTGGATACTTGCTCAAAGATGAATACCACCTGCCTTTTATCTATTTAACTTCCTATTCAGACCCTATAACGATAAAGGAAGCGGTTAATAGTCTGCCCCAATCCTACCTTCTTAAACCGTTTTCAAAAAGTGATTTATTCTCAGCGGTTGAATTAGTGAAAGTAAACAACAAAAGATCTATGATCAATTCTATCGTTGTTAAAGATGGAGGAAATAACGTAAAAATTATGGCAAATGACATTCTGTATATAAAGTCGGATAAAAATTATTTAGAAATTGTTACAAAGGAGAAAAGAGTAGTCACTCGTTGTTCACTGGAGAGTATTATAGAAGAACTGAACGATCAGACTATTGCAAGAGTTCATCGGTCTTATGCGGTAAATGTCAATTCCATCCAGACCTTAAGCCAATTAGAATTGATTGTCAATGATACAATGATTCCCCTTTCTAGAAAATATAAGGATGAAATTTATGCAGCTTTTAAAAAAGGCTCGTGATTATTGATTAATAACCTGATAACCTGATGGTGGAATGGTTGAAAAAATCTCTTGCTTGTCCTCTACAAATTCAACCAAGTTTGAAACTTGATAAGACATCTTCATGCCTCCTTGAATGGTTGTGAAAACCATTGGAAAACCAGGTATCTTTTTATCGAAGAATTGCTGACCTTTAAAATCAATTTTTATTTCTTCTGTGTACCAATAGACTGTTTCAACACCGTCATTAGTGATAACTGCCTTTTTGCAAGTATATCCCAAGACTTTTTTTGTAGCTTTAAATAGCTTAATCGTTGAATTAGTGTCATTTTTTTCAGGGTATTCTAATTCATCAGCTTTTTTCAAAATAGCGTACTTCCCTTGTGTGTTTTCTATCAATGAAAGAGATGCATTTCTTTCATAATCAATGATCATCTTCATATCTGTAATCTTCCCCATTTTATAGTCAATACGCAATAAACCCTTTGTAAAATAGATTTTCATCATACTGTTATGAAGAAGCCCTGCATTCTGTCTTGCTTGTAAAGAAGTATCCGCTGCCTCAACATCAATGGAATATTGAATAACCCCTTCATCCAGTTGGGAAAAGGAAACGGAAGTGGATAAAAGCAAAAATAGGAACAGTACATTTTTCATACTCAAAGATACTAAAAACAGAGCAAATAAGGATTGAATCGCAGGACTTTAACTATTATTTAGCATTAATTCCTATTTTTGTTTAAAATTCGACTAAAATCATGGGTAGAGCATTTGAATATCGCAGAGCAGCAAAAGAAAAACGGTGGGACAAAATGTCCAAGTTATTTCCAAAATTGGGCAAGAAAATAACGATGGCTGCCAAAGAAGGCGGTACTGACCCGGGCATGAACGCTACTTTAAGGACAGCAATAAAAAATGCCAAGTCTCAGAACATGCCCAAGGATAATATAGAAGCGGCAATTAAAAGAGCAACCGCAAAAGATGCAGAAGCATTTTCAGAAATGAACTATGAAGGGAAAGGACCTCATGGTGTTTTGGTTTTTGTTGAATGCGCAACGGACAACTCTACAAGAACAGTTGCTAATGTAAAGTCTTACTTCAACAAAGCAGGCGGAGCAGTTGTTGCCAACGGTTCGTTAGAATTCATGTTCAAAAGAAAAGCAGTCTTTGAATTTGAGAAAACAGAAGAAATGGACATTGAAGAGATGGAACTGGAGCTTATTGATGCCGGTTTAGACGAAATTGAACAGGTTGAAGAAAAGGTCTTTGTTTACGGAGAATATACGTCCTTTGGGTCTATTTCTGAAGCGCTGGAAGGATTAAATATTGATGTACAAAAGTCGAATTTGCAAAGAATTCCAACTTCGCCAGTGGAATTTTCAGAAGAGCAATTAGTTGATATCGAAAAGATGCTTGACAAGATTGAAGACGATGATGACATTCAACAGGTTTTTACAAACATCGCCTAAAGCGCATATTTTGTACCTTGCGACATAATAAATAACGTTTTAAGGAGTTCTATCTCTTCACAGAAGAGTTTATTAGTAATAATTGAATGATTAGAGGATTGAAAATAGGAGTATTGTTCTTGGGTATAACGGCAATTATAGTTGCTTGTTCTACTGAGAAAAACACATTACTTAGTCGTTCTTATCACGGAATGACAGCACATTATAATGGTTATTTTAATGCCAACGAACTCATTCGTGTCTCCATGGACACCTACCGAAATTCTGCGAAAGAAGATTACTATGAAATTCTCCCTATAGAATTAGTTCCAGACGAAACAGAGGTTATAGGAATGTATCCAGCCATCGACACGGCAATTGTGAAATGCACCAAGGTGATTACCAATCACAGTATGCCGAGTAATGAACGACCGGCAAGAAAAAAATACGAGCACAATAAATGGATTGATGAAAATTGGACAACTATCGGTATTGCATCTTATTATAGGCGTGATTATGATGGAGCAATGAAGAACTTTAAGTTCGTTCGTAAATTTTATAAGAACGACCCAACACTTTATGTGGGAGAGTTATGGATGGCAAAAACCAATATTGCTACAGGAGATTTAACCAAGGCAAAATTCAACCTCGACAACCTTGATAAAGCAATTACCGAAGAAGAGGAAAGGAAAGATAGCAAGGAGAAAAAGCCAAAAAAGAAGCGGTCAAAGTATTCGAAGAAAAAAAACAAAAAGGAAGACAAGGTTGCAAAATTTCCAAAAAAAATTCGCTTTGATTTTGAGAAAACAAAGGCAGATTTAGCGCTAAAAACAGACCGAAAGAAAGATGCAATCGCTTACCTCGAAGAATCACTGAATTTTGCGAAAAAATCGAAAGAAAAGACCCGTGTTCATTTTATTCTTGGACAATTATACGAGCAAGAGGGACAAAATGCACTGGCGCAAGAGCATTACGGGAAAGTTCTGAAAGGAAATGCACCTTTTGAAATGAGTTTTAATGCACGTCTAAAAAAAGCATTCTTAGGAAGCGGTGATAAAACAAAAAAATCACTGCAAAAGATGTTGCGAGATTCTAAAAATGCAGAATACAAAGACCAAATTTACTATGCACTCGCAGGAATCGAGTTACGAGAAGGAGATGAGGACTTAGCAGTTGCCTATTATCACAGTTCTGCATTTTACTCGGTGAACAATTCTCGCCAAAAAGGCATGGCTTATGAAACACTAGGTGACATGCAGTTCACAAAGCGTGATTATGTTCCTGCCCAAAAGTACTATGATTCTTGTGCGGCCGTAATCAACGACGACTACCCTAATGCGGAAGCGATTCGAAACAAAGCCAAAAATTTGGCCAGTCTTGTTGTGGCTGTAGAAACGGCAGAATACGAAGACAGTGTACAACAAATCGCATCCTTGAGTGAGTCGAGCAGAAATAAGTTTTTAAAGTCATATATTAAGAACGTTAAAGACGAAGCTCAACGAAAAAAAGAGCGTGATGCGGAGCGTTTAAGAGAATTGCAACAAAACGAAAACCTATTTGCGCAAAATGCTTCAGGGTCTAAATGGTATTGGAATAATGCTAAATCAAGAGCAGAAGGATTTAATGATTTTAAACGCTTATGGAGCACCCGAGAGAATGAAGATGACTGGAGAAGGTCAGAGAAAACAGTGATTGCCAACTTCAACACCATCGAAGGTGAAGAAGAAGAAATAGATTCTACTTTAGCGACTGTTGACGACACTTTAACAGTAGAATATTTAACAAGCAAATTACCCCTTTCAGATTCAGCACTCGCCCTGTCAAATGAGCGCCTGTTGCAGGCTCATTATAATGCTGGAATTATCTATAAAGAGCAATTAAATGAGAAAGGAATTGCACAAGAAGAATTCGAAGCTGTTCTGAAAAAACAAATAGAAAATGAGCATAATTTGCTGTCGTCTTATCAATTGTATCAATTATTTAGAGGTTCAAACGCTAGTGGGGCACAAAAACAAAAGGACTACATTCTTAATAATTATCCGAACAGTGATTATGCAAATTATTTAAGGGACCCCAATTATTTCATTAAGAAGAAAGAGCGTGATAAATTGGCAGAGCAAGAATACGTTCGTGTATTAGACCGTTACAATAGAGGTATTTATTACCCGGTAATAAGCAAAGCGAATAGCGTTATTAATAATGAGAAAGACAATATTTACCGTGCAAAATTCATGTTACTGAAAGCACTTTCTACTGGTCAGTTAAAAGAGAATAAACTCTTGCTCGTTCCAATTTTAGACACTTTAATTCTTGAATACCCGGACACGGATGAGGCTGCAAGAGCAAAAGAACTACTCGAAATCATTAAAAATGGGTATTCTGAGAACATTGATGCAGAGTTTGGGGATAAATACCCTTTTATTTATAATGACAGAGCCAAATATCAGGTAATCGTCTTTTTAGATAAAAAGCAAAGTTCCAATTTAGCAAAGTCTAAAATTGTTGATTTTCAACGTGAATTCTTTAGTAGAGAAAGGTTAAAAGTTTCCTCGAAACTGTACAATAAAGACCAGAGTATTATTCTAATAAGCAGCTTTGACACAGAAGCAAAAGCGACAGAATACATTAGAGTATATAAGAAAACACGAAAATATTTACTAGATTTACAGAACGCAAAGATTTTTATGATATCAATTGACAACATGAAAATCTTATTTCAGAAACAAAACTTAGAGGTGTACGAGAACTATTACGACGAATATTATTAGTTATGAGAAAGAAGGGAAATGAGCAAGCAAACAATCCGGATAGATTAAATATCATCGTTGAAGGATCAAAAGTAATCGGAGACATGATTACAGAATCGAATTTAAGAATAGATGGAGAAGTGGTTGGAAATATTACTTCCGCTTCAAAAGTCGTAATAGGTAAGACTGGATCTATTTCTGGAAACTTAACCTGCGAAGAAGCAGATATTGAAGGAAAAGTAAAAGGAATTCTTAAAGTGGAATCACTGTTGAGCCTTCGTTCTTCAGCAAAAATTGAGGGAGAAATTGCAACGGGTAAATTTCAAGTAGAGGAAGGTGCAGAATTCTCCGGCAATTGCAAAATGAGTAATTCTTCTTCTGAGAAGACAACAATTCCCGTTGCTGCAAGTGAAGAAGGATTGGTTTATTAGGGTCAACCATCTTCCATGCAAGAGAAAAAACCAAAATCAAGCCCATTAATTAAATACGCCCGCTTTTCTGCGATTAGCTTTCAAATGGGAGCAACTATCTTTTTGGGTGCTTATGCAGGCAAAATGCTCGACGAGAAATACCCAAGCAATAAAAAATGGTTCACCATCGGACTGACACTCTTCGCCGTAGCAATGTCCTTATATATTGTCTTAAGACAAGTCAACAGATTAAATTCAGAAGATGATTAAACAAACCTTGCGTTTTTCCGTTACGCTTGTTCTTATTCTGACAGTTGCTTTTAGCATTCAAGGCTATATTCAACATCGACTAGATATCGGTTTTTTTGAGAAACACCTCCTGCTTTGCTATGTGTTTAATTTCATCCTCACCATTCTGTTTTATATCACACTGTTGATTTTTAAAGAAAAAAAGTCCAATCAACTGGGTTTTATCTTCTTATTCTCTAGTATGACGAAGTTTTTGCTCTTTTTCATCTTCATAAAACCCTTTTTAACAACTTCAAATGGAATCAATATTGCAGAATTTCTAGCGTTCTTTGTGCCCTACGGAGTAAGCCTGTTCTTGGAGGTTAATTCGTTGATAAGATTGATGAATCAGGATTAATATAAAACTCCTTTCGCTAAGAATTCAGTTCAAAAAGGATCTATTCTGAAAGTAAAAAAATCATTCTTAAAATAAATCTCTCAAAGTTTTTTGTATTCTAATTTAATCCGTACTTTTGCCCCGATTTTAGTCAATAAAAGATCAGAGTTATATGTACAAAGTTGTAAGAATTTTACTTGTTTTAGCGGTTTTAAGTCCAGCGGTTTTATTTGCAAATGAACCAGAGCACGGACATGATGAACACGCAACTTCTCCTTCTGCGGAATTGACACCAGCAGAGAAAAGAAAGCAAAACACAGAGTATGTGAAGCATCACACCTCAGATTCTCATGATTTTGGTCTTTTCACGAATCAATCAACAGGGAAGCATTATGGTTTTCCCTTGCCAGTGATTCTTTGGGACGAAGGATTACATTTCTTTATGTCTTCTAAATTTGAGCACGGACACGTAGTTGCAGAATCAAAAGGAAACTTCTACAAACTAGACCACGGAAAAATCTATAAAACGGATGCCGAAGGAACAATTTTAACGAAAACACGCATTGATAAAAAATCGGGAGAAGAAATCGTTGCACAATTAAAACCACTTGATTTTTCCATTACAAGAAACGTTTTTGTAACCTTATTAATGGTTATTTTCATCTTCTTCATTTTTCGTAAAACAGCAAAATCGTACCAATCTGGTTTGGCTCCATCTGGTCCAGCGAAATTTTTAGAACCAATAGTGATATTTGTTCGTGATGAAATCGCGATCCCTAATATTGGAGAAAAACACTACAAAAAATACATGAACTACCTATTAACGGTGTTCTTTTTTATCTGGTTCTTAAATCTTTTCGGAATGACACCGCTAGGAGGAAATGTTACCGGAAACATCGCGTTGACTTTTGCCTTAGCAATGATTACATTCATTATAACACACGCAACGGCAAAGAAAGATTACTGGTTACACATTTTTTGGATGCCTGGAATTCCATGGCCAATGAAAATTTTATTAGCTCCGATTGAAGTAATCGGCGTTTTCGTAAAACCATTCGCATTGATGATTCGTTTGTATGCAAACATGCTTGCAGGACACATTGTCTTAGGAAGTTTAATTGCTGCGGTATATTACTTCTCCAATTATGGAGCAAAAGGCGCTTTCTTAGGATTGACCTTCTTTATGAACATTATTGAATTACTGGTTTGCGTGTTGCAAGCTTATATTTTTACCATGCTTACAGCGTTGTATTTTGGTTCTGCATCGGCAGAACATGAACACGATCACGCAGAGGCACATTAATTAGTATTTTTTAACCCTAAATAAATATATATCATGGAAATCCCAACTATCGTAGGTGCAGGTTTAGTAGTAATTGGAGTAGGAATCGGTATCGGACGTATCGGTGGCTCTGCAATGGACGCTATTGCTCGTCAACCAGAAGCGACAAACAAAATTCAAACAGCAATGCTTATTGCAGCAGCGCTTATTGAAGGAATTGGATTTGCTGCAATTTTTGCTGCATAATTCAAACAGAATTCTCTCAATGCCGCAACGGTTGGTTGCGGCTGAGAGTTTTTTAGTTTTTGCAGATTAGTATTATTTAGAATAAATTAAAAAGAAATGGATAAGTTATTAAGTGAATTTTCGATTGGATTATTCTTTTGGCAAACAGTTTTGTTCTTAGCATTGTTATTCTTACTTCGTAAGTATGCGTGGAAACCAATTTTGAATGCAGTCAACGAAAGAGAAGAGAAAATTGCAGATTCTTTAGAATTAGCTGACAAAACAAAGGCTGAAATTGAAACATTGAAAGCGCAAAACGCAGATTTGTTAAAAGAAGCAAGAGCAGAAAGAGACGCAATGATTAAGGATGCGAAAGCAACGGCGACTCAAATGAAAGAGGATGCAAAATCAATAGCGAAAGAAGAAGGCAATAAAATGATTGCTTCAGCAAAGAAATCTATCAATGCAGAGAAAGCAGCAGCTATTTCAGAATTGAAAACAGAGGTTGCAGGTTTTGCTCTTGATATTGCAGAAAAAGTGGTTCGAGTAGAACTAGCATCGGATGCAAAGCAAAAAGAATTGGCAGAAAAGTTAGTAGAAGACATTAACTTGAACTAAGAAGATACTCGGATGAAAAGTACAAAAGCAGCATCACGTTACGCAAAAGCATTGCTCGAAATTGCAATCGACCAAAAGAAGATTGATTCTATTTTGGGAGATATGAACTTCTTAGCAAAAGTCTGCGATGATTCTCGTGATTTTGAATTGTTGCTGTCTAGCCCAATTGTAAAATCAGACAAGAAAATCGAGATTTTTAATGCCATTTTTGAGCAATTTGAAGCGGAATCAACAAATTTCATTAAACTAATCACAACGAATAGAAGAGAGAATATGCTTCCAGCAATTGCCGCTTCTTTTCAAGAATTAGTGAACGAGCATAGAGGAATTGTTCCGGTTACAATTGTAACGGCAACCAACCTTGACGAAGCAACAAAAGATGCAATTCTTGCAAAAGTAAAAGCATCAGTAGAAGGAAAATTACAAGTAACAGAAGAAATAGACGAATCACTGATTGGTGGTTTTTTGGTTAAAATGGGAGACATACAATTGGATGCAACCGTTTCTAATCAGTTTAATAATTTAAAACAACGTTTAACACGATAATCCAGTCTCATTAGCAAAAGCAAAGTGAGCCAATTTTAAATTTGACACAAGATGGCAGATGTAAAACCAGCAGAAGTTTCTGCAATATTAAGAGAGCAACTTTCAGGCTTTCGTTCTGAAGCAGAATTGAAAGAAGTAGGTACCGTACTAACAGTAGGTGATGGTATTGCTCGTATTTATGGACTGAATGGAGTTCAATACGGAGAATTAATTGAGTTCGATGGTGGACTTCAAGGAATTGCTTTGAATTTAGAGGAAGACAACGTAGGAGCCGTGCTTTTAGGACGTTCTTCAGGAGTAAAAGAGGGAGACACTGTAAAACGTCTTGGTCGAATCGCTTCTGTGAATGTAGGAGAAGGAATGGTTGGACGTGTTGTTGACACTCTAGGTAACCCAATCGATGGTAAAGGACCAATTGAAGGAACTTTATACGAAATGCCTATCGAAAGAAAAGCACCGGGAGTTATTTTCCGTCAACCAGTGGATGAACCATTGCAAACAGGTATCAAATCTGTTGATGCAATGATTCCTGTTGGTCGTGGACAACGTGAGTTGATTATTGGTGACCGTCAAACAGGGAAAACAACTGTGGCGATTGATACAATCATCAACCAAAAAGAATTTTACGATGCAGGCGAACCTGTATTTTGTATATATGTAGCGATTGGACAGAAAGGTTCAACTGTTGCAGGTATTGTTAAGAAATTTGAAGATGCTGGAGCAATGGCTTACACAGTTGTTGTTGCATCGAATGCTGCTGACCCAGCACCAATGCAATTCTACGCACCAATGACAGGAGCTGCTATTGGAGAATTCTTCAGAGATACTGGTCGTCCAGCATTGATTGTTTTTGATGATTTGTCAAAACAAGCAGTTGCTTACCGTGAGGTTTCTTTGCTATTAAGAAGACCTCCGGGACGTGAGGCATACCCTGGAGATGTATTCTATTTACACTCGAGATTATTGGAACGTTCTGCAAAAATCATTGCAGATGACAACATTGCAAAAAACATGAATGACCTTCCTCCTTCTCTGAAGGACATCGTAAAAGGTGGTGGTTCATTAACAGCATTGCCAATTATTGAAACACAAGCAGGAGATGTTTCTGCCTACATTCCAACCAACGTAATTTCGATTACGGATGGACAGATTTTCTTAGAATCAGATTTATTTAACGCAGGTATTCGTCCAGCAATTAACGTAGGTATTTCGGTATCTCGTGTGGGTGGTAACGCGCAGATTAAATCAATGAAGAAAGTGGCTGGTACGTTGAAGCTAGATCAAGCGCAATACAGAGAATTGGAAGCATTCGCTAAGTTTGGTTCTGATTTAGATGCTGCAACGAAGTCTGTTCTTGATAAAGGTGCAAGAAACGTTGAGATTTTAAAGCAAATGGAAGGAGATCCTTATCCAGTAGAGAAGCAAATTGCAATCATCTACGTGGGAACAAAAGGATTAATTCAAAATGTACCCATTAATAAAGTAAAAGCTTTTGAAACAGAATATTTAGATTATTTAGATGCGAAGCACAGAGATACTTTGGACTTGTTGAAGTCTGGTAAATACACGGATGAATTAACAGATGTGTTAACAACAGTTGCAAAAGAAATCGCGAGTAAATATTAAATTTCAAGTATTGTAGGGGTTGGTCGCGACCAACCCCTACAATACTTGAAATTAATTTGATGATATGGCAAACTTAAAAGAAATACGTAACAGAATTACCTCAATCAGCTCTACGATGCAAATCACTTCTGCAATGAAGATGGTATCGGCGTCAAAATTGAAACGAGCGCAAGATGCAATTACGCAAATGCGTCCTTATTCTGAGAAGTTGCAAGAAATCTTGGGGAACCTGAGCGCTACACTTGATCTTTCTGAGAATGCCTATTCTGATGCACGTGAAGTAAAGAATGTTTTAATCGTCGGAATCACATCTAACAGAGGTTTGTGTGGTGGTTTTAACAACAACATCATCAAACGAGTGAACAAATTGGTCAACGAAGAATATTCTTCTGCCAATCCAAAAGTTCTTTGCTTAGGGAAGAAAATCAAAGATATTTACAAGAAAACGGACAAGTACTTCATTAACGATGCACTTGCTCCCGTTGAAGACATTTTTAACGATCTTACTTTTGATAATGTTACCGTTATTGGCGAGAATTTGATGAATTTATTCACCGATAAGTCTTTTGACAAGGTAATTATTGTTTATAATAAGTTCATCAATGCAGCGAGTCAAGAAGTGATGGCAGAAGATTTCTTACCAATTGTTCCAACGGTTCAAGAAGGAGAGAATGCAGCCGGAGATTACATCTTTGAACCAGGAAAATCGGAAATAGTGAACGATTTAATACCAAAATCATTGAAAATTCAATTGTTTAAAGGTTTATTAGATTCCCACGCATCTGAACACGGAGCAAGAATGACTGCGATGCACAAAGCAACGGATAATGCCAACGACATGAAGAATGACTTGACATTGTCTTACAACAAAGCACGTCAAGCATCGATTACTAACGAGATTTTAGAGATTGTTGGTGGTGCAGAAGCATTGAACGGGTAGAAGAGGATGAAACTTTTTTAAAAACGCTTGCATCGGAAGATGTGAGCGTTTTTTTGTCTATTACGCTTGATATTTTACTACTTTAGAGCGAAATCAACCTCCAGCTTATGAAAAACGCTTTGTGTTTATCGATTTTCTTAATTTCAACAATTACCTTCTCCCAAAGTTCACTCATTGTTGTTGACAGCTCAACAAAATTACCCATCGAAGATGTAAAAGCCTATTCTGACCAAAATGAGTTAGTCGCAATTAGCAATCGCTCGGGTTTGTTCTCTGTAAAAAACTTTCCGCTTGTTTTAAAACATTGGGAATACGATTTTAAAAAGGTCAAGGAACACACCGACACAGTATTTCTCAACGCAAGCTATCAGCAAATAGCAGAAGTCTCTGCTGCCCCTTTTGATGTGCAAAAGTTTTACGACAAGTTGGTGAAAAAATCAAACAAGGCAATATTAAAAGATGAGTCAAATATGCTAAAAGGAATCTATTTTGAATCCACCTTAGAAATAGACTTAGCAACAAGAGACTCCGTTTTGCTGATAAAAAAATGTGATTTGACCTTACTTAAAGAGAAATCCAAAAAGAAAATTAACTATTCAGTTTACCCGAGCAACGGAAAGGTAAGCTATCGCGAATTTGGAGAAAGTAAAATAAATTTAGAAAGGATATCGAATCAAGTTGCTTTCATTCCAGTTTTTAGTAAGATGATGAATTATGATTTGTCAACTCCTAAAATGTTCAAAATTAAAACGGAAAGCTTCAATGCGAGAAGAGATAACGGAAAAGTTAACTCTTTGCTATTAAGCAAGCAACACGAGGGGATGCTTAAAACAAAAAGCGATGTCGAATATAGAATCAACCATGTTGACGACAAGATTACTTTATGGCAATTAAAAGTCGATTTAACTTCTCCTATGGACTCTATAACAAAGAAGTTTGGAATGGCCATCAAAGAAATGGACATGGTAATTGACTTTCAACTAGATTCTGCTAAGTATGAAGTCAAAAGCATCGTTTTTAAAAGAACAATAGTGATGAAAAACTATGACGGGTCATTAAAAGAGTACCATATTGTAAGAGCTTTTGTCGCAAATGAAGACTTGGAGAGTAATAAAAATCAAGAAGTAAAAAAAATAGCATCTTATTTAGAGAGTTTAGAGCCAAAAGAAGATGGAAATTTAATAGAACTTTATCAGTTTTAGTTTCACTGACAATTTTAATTCGGCTTCATCGTCACTCTCCCATCCTCCGAAATAACAATCGGAGAATTCGGCACATTACTCTTTGTTAATCGGATAATTTCCTTAATCACGCGTTTTTCTGGATCTAATTGAGGTCCACCTTCACCCGTTTGTTTCGTTGCAGTGATTTGTGCATCAATGAACTTTCCTTCTTTGGTCACATTCACTTTAACTATAGGAGCCAAGCCTTTTACGCCCGATAAAGAAAAACGAGCATAGGTTGCAAAATTCCCCAAACTGTACGAGATAAAACGACCTTTGTAGATGTCCATAGCTCTTGTAACGTGTGGTCCGTGTCCGAAAATAATATCAGCGCCGGCATCAATGGCAACGCGAGCAAACTCATAAGGATTGCCTCTGTTTTCTCCCAAAAACATTTCCGTTTTCTTCGTGATGTTAGTGTATTTGCTTCCTTCTGCGCCTCCGTGAAAGGATACAATGACAATATCGACCAAAGAGTCTAAGTGGGCAATCGTTTTTTTGTGGAAAGCGTAATTGTTTATTCTAACTGTACCCCGATTCGGAGAAACAGCGTAAAAACCATACTTTATGCCTTTCTTTTCGAAGATAGAGTATGGGTATGACTCCAAACCTGCGAATTTAATATCTACTTCTTCTAATTTTTTGACCGTGTTTTTTCTCCCAATCAGCCCAAAATCTCCCGAGTGATTATTAGCAAGACTAACGACATCAAAACCGGCATCTTTGTAGTAATGAATGTAATGATCAGGCGATTTAAACGCATAACAAACTGCAGGGTTACTGCATCTTTTCACCGTACCCTTGCCTGTAAGAATAACTCCCTCGAGGTTACCAAAAGTGAGGTCTGCGTCTTGTAAAATGTGCTTTACAGGAGCAAAAATGTCCTTTCCGTCATTCGGAGGCAAGTATTTGTTGGAAGGAAAGTTGGTTCCTATCATCATGTCTCCAACACCGATGATTGAAATAGATTCAACGGGTGGGGTCATTGTATCTGAAGTTTTTTGCTCTTGCATCGGTGTCAATTCTTTCAATCGTCCGGCAAACAAAAAACGTTCGTCGTAGTAACTTCTTGGAAAATCATCAATCACAACTCCTCTGTTGCAACTGTGAATCATCTTAAATGTCGAATCCGTTTTTTCGATGACCATGCTTAAATGCCCCACCGTTTTAGATGTCTTATTTCTGCCTGTGAAGAATAAAAAGTCGCCCTTTTGAACGTTTTCTATGTCAATTCGATCAACTTGCGACGCAATTGTCAGCGAAGAACCTGAAACAGCAATGTTCTGCACCGACCAAACATATTTGATGAAACCACTGCAATCCAAAAGGTTGCCACTTGGGCTTTTAGAACGGTATGCTTTGCCTAATAATTCTTTGGAAGTTGCAATAACACTATCAATTGTTTCCTCAGAAGAATTTTCAGAAGAGTTGTCTAAAGAATCAACATTATTGGCGAATAAATTCTGCGAAAAAAGCACCGAGAGAACTAGGATACTGTTTTTTATGAAGGATGAAATCATGCGCAAAGGTACATTTTTTCGATAGATTACTGGAATTGATGATGTTAAAGACTTGTTAATTAGACGCGCTGCGCTTTTAGACACGCTCCTTCGTCGCTCTTAGACTTGGTTTTCCTTTAGGGAGGTTAATCTCGCTTTGATTGCTCGGCTTCCTAAGGTGATGAATAAAAAATCACAACTAAAATTTCATCAAGAACCAAGTCTAAGAGCCGAAGGCGTGTCTAACAGAGAGCGAAGCGAGCGTTTCTAAGAATGAGCTCAGCGAATGAATCTAAAAGCGACGAAGGAGCGTGTCTAACATCACAAAGCTTTTTTATCACCATAGATTTTAGTAACATTGCCCTATGGATGTCTCAATCATATTCCTCATCATTCTTCCAATCGTTGCGTTCATGTATGCGGCAGTTGGTCACGGTGGCGCAAGTGGATATCTTGCCTTGATGGCGTTATTTTCCTTTGCACCTGAAGAAATGAAACCTACTGCCTTGTTGCTCAATTTATTTGTTGCGGCGATTTCTTTTTTCCACTATTACCGAGCAGGTCATTTTAACGGAAAGTTGTTTTTAGCCTTTGCGATTGGTTCCATTCCACTTTCTTTTTGGGGAGGCACAATGGATATTGATCCAAAAATTTATAAAATCATTTTAGGTGTTCTCTTGCTTTTTGCGATTGCCAAAATGCTCAACCTTTTCGGGAAAGAATCGACTAAAACCAGAAAGGTGAAATGGGCAGAAGGAATTCTTGTAGGAGGAGCGATAGGCTTCTTTTCTGGACTAATTGGCATTGGTGGTGGCATCATCCTCAGTCCCGTGATTCTCTTAATGCATTGGGGCAAGATGAAAGAAGCTGCTGCAGTCTCGGCCTTGTTTATTTGGGTGAATTCAGCATCAGGAATGGCAGGACAACTTTCGCAAGGAGTTACTCTCAACGCGCAAAGTTGGTTGTTTGTTCTTTTGGCAGTTATCGGCGGTTATTTAGGCGGATTGATTGGTAGTAAGAAAATGAATAATCAAGGATTGAGGTATTTACTGGCTTTCGTGCTGACACTGGCAGCGGTGAAACTGCTTTTGGTGTAATAACAAGGATTAAAACGCCATTGTTAATAACTTTTGCTCTTTTTATTATGCTTACACAGTAAAAAACACTATCTTAATGGTGTGGAAAGGTGATTTTCCTCGTAAAACAAGCTAAATTTGATTAAGAGATTATACATATTATTCTTTATATTAGCGATTTCTAGCGTTTCTTTCGCTGTTGGAGAAGACGGGGACAGTTCATTATCTTCTTCCATCACTTTTAGTCATTTAGAGGCAACTTTGGCCAAAAAAATCATTCATTTTAAGTGGGAAGTGGAAAAAGAGAACAAAGGAGACTATTTTTTAATTGAAAAGTCCCTTGACGGTGCTACTTGGAAAAAAGTAACGAAAGTAAAGTCATTGGAAGACCACAAGGAGCGACATACGTATGCTATTTCTGAGATTAATTTTGCCGAAAGCGCAGAAGAATATTTTCGTATTGTTCGTGTAGATAAGTACAACAAACAAGAAATCTTAGACGTGGTTGAAATCAATCAGCCTATCTTGACAAACATGCTGTTATTATCCGTTAAAGGAAAGGCGAATAAATCAATGATACTTTCCTACGATTCTCTCATTTGTTCTGAAGGCAAAATCACAGTAATGGATGAAAATGGAACAGTAGTCATTCAAAAAATTGTACACTTATCCGAAGGGTATAATCGCCTTGTGCTGAACATAAAGAATCTCAACGGAGGCAAGTATTTGGTTGTCGTAAAAGACGAGTTTGAGAATAAAGTGTCTAAAGCATTGACGGTTTATAGAAGAAGGTAGGTTTTTTTTAAGAAACGTTGGGGTAATTGCACAGAGAACCACAAAGAAGGCACAGAGAACCACAGAGTCGCGCACGATTGATATAACTAGAGTTTGATTCCGAACATCAGTTGAAAAATAAGCTTCAATTATACATTATACGCTAGACATTTTTACACTGAGCAAGAAAAAGGACCGCTTTTGAAGTCCCGAAGTTGCTAACACCAGCCATCAACTCATCACTCCCCTTTTAAAACGCCCCTTTCGTTTCAATTCCAAAGAAGGTATAAAATTATAGTGTATATTTGGATTGAGTTCCGCAGAATTGAAAATCAGGAGGCGGGGATTTAATAGAAGTAAGTATGCGAAATTATTTATATTTATTGTTTTTCTTTTGGTTTAGTTTCCCTTGTTTTTCACAAGAAAAGTATAGCGACGTGGCTATCATAGATAAAGACTATTTCTCTTGTTATAGAAATCCTTTTCATCAATTTTGGATAGATACAAATGAATTTGTTTGGTTGTCAGGACTGTATGATGGAGAAAAAATAGTAAAAGATTTAATTGTTTTTATTAATGATTCTGATACGACCAATTTTATATGTTTGAACTTTGAAAAGAATGAGAATCTTGTTTTTAGTCTTCTGTTTGATAAGATCAGCAATATTGAGAATGGATATAAATTGAACGTTCACACTGATTATAGTTTAGAATATGAAGATAAGTGGAATTGTTCTAGATATCTGGGGCATTACTCTATTTTATTTAATGAGAGCGTCGAAATCTATTATTTAGAGGACTTAATACTCACTTTCACTTCATATAAATAACCTTCGACCTTTTAAAGGAATCTTTCTGAGCGATTTTAACGGATTCAACTTTGAGCGATGTGAGGAACATACTAATTACACAGAGAACCACAGAGTCGCGCACGATTGATATAACTAGAGTTTGATTCCGAACATCAGTTGAAAATAAGCTTCAATTATCCGCTATACATTTTTTACACTGAGCAAGAAAAAGCACCGCTTTTGAAGTCCCGAAGTTGCTAACACCAGACTACTTCAACTCCACACTCCTCACTGGTTACTGAGCGTCAGCCGAAGTACACTCATCACTTTTACACTGAGCTTGTCGAAGTGCTAATAACACCCCCCTTTTAAACCGCCCCCTTCGCTTTCAATTCTAAATATTTATTAATCGTATTAATCGACAGTTCCTCAGGCAAGGTTAACACTGTTTGAATACCATTTTGCTTCAATTCCCGTGCAATTTTTGACTTCATAGAGATTAGTTTCTCTGCCACGGTTGCTTGATAAACTTCATGCACTGTTTTTGAAGGTTGAAACGCCAATTCTTGCAATTCACTGTTCTGAAAAAAGACAACCACCAAGATGTGCTTTTGGTTCAATCTTCTCAACATAGGCATCGCTCTGCGCATGGCAAATTCTGTCTCAAAATTGGTAAATAGGACCAATAACGATCGTTGCTTCACCGTTCTTCGAATCGTCTGGTAAAGCAATTCATAGTTTGCCTCATGAAACAAAGATTGTTGATTGTAAAGAACGTTCTGAATTCTTCGCATTTGCCCGCTCGACTTATCCGCAGGCAAAACGCTTCCTATCTTATTGGAGAAGGTAATCAATCCTGCTTTATCGCCTTTTTTCAAGGCAATGTTGGTAAAAACCAAGGATGAATTAATCGAATAATCCAACATTGAAAGGTGGTCGAATTCCATTTGCATGCTGCGACTTTTGTCAATGATGCAGTAGATGCTCTGTGATTTTTCTTCTTGGTATTGATTAATCATCAGCTCATTACGACGACTCGTTGCCTTCCAGTTGATTGACTTTACCTCGTCTCCTTGAACGTAGTTTTTTATTTGCTCAAACTCACTGTTGTTCCCCAAACGGCGAATTTTTTTGATGCCTGCACTTGTTTTCTGTTGTTGAAAAACGAGCAATTCATACTTTCTCATTTGCAAAACAGAAGGGTAAACATGGATGGTTTCTTCAAGGGGAAGATCAATTCTCCGAGAAGCTAAGAAAAACATAGATCGGATGATGATAAAGACATCTCCGAATTTATATTCGCCCCTTTTTTTAGGCGTAAACGTGTAATCAAATTCTTTTTTCGAATGACCGGATAAAATACCTTTCAAAACGGAGGATCTGTCTTGCATTTCTACGGGGTAACCCTCTATGAGAGAAAAATTAATCATTGATCCCGTTTGATTCTCTACCGCCAATTTGATATGATTCTCGTCGCCCAAGTTCAGTCGTGTACTGACGTTTCGAGTTACTTTTATGGGTTGTTTGCTGCTAAAAACGAATAAAATATCGAGCATCGTTACGGCAAGCAAAGAAGCCAAGATGATGTTGGCAATAAACTCCATAGACGGAATAGAAAATGCCAAAACATAGAGCAAAATCACCCCAACGAAGAGCGCAAAAAACCATTTGGTTAAATATATGTTTTGAATGACCTTCAACCTACCTTGGAACTTCTAATGTTTTCACAATCTCTTCGATGACATCTTCTACGCGAACTCCTTCCATTTCTGCTTCAGGTGTCATAATTAATCGATGATTTAAAACGTGAGGAGCCACAAATTGGATGTCCTCTGGTGTTACAAAATCACGACCTCTGATAGCTGCCATGGATTTCGCCGCTTTAATAATAGAAAGAGATGCTCTTGGAGAGCCTCCCAAGTAAATTTTCCCGTGATTTCGTGTTTTGTGCGTAATTGCGGCAATGTATTTCACCAAATTATCCTCAACAATTACTTTTCCGACGGCTTCTTGAATTTTTGCGATTTCTTTCGCATCAAATACCGCCACAATATCATCTAAACTTGGGGATTGAATATCGTTTTTATAGCGATGTAAAATTTCTTCTTCTTCGTGCAATTCTGGGTAATCCAGTTTTATTTTGAATAAGAATCTATCCAATTGTGCTTCTGGAAGGTTGTATGTTCCTTCTTGGTCAATCGGGTTTTGCGTCGCAATAACAATGAACGGAAAAGTCATCGGGTAGCGTGTTCCGTCATAAGTAATTTGTCGTTCTTCCATGACCTCAAAAAGTGCTGCTTGTGTTTTTGCAGGGGCACGATTTATTTCATCAATCAAAACGATATTGGAAAAAATAGGACCTTTTCTAAAGGTAAAAGTGGCATCTTTAGAATTAAAAACGGAAGTTCCGATGACATCTGACGGCATCATGTCTGGCGTGAATTGAATCCTTGAAAAGCCCACATTCAACGATTTTGAAAGCACTTTTGCAGAAAGCGTTTTTGCCACTCCTGGAACTCCTTCCAACAAAATATGTCCGTTAGAGAAGATGCCTGTCATTAGTAAATCGACCATTTGCGTTTGCCCGATGATGTATTTACTAAGTTCAGTTCTTACCTCGCTTACTTTCTGAGAAACCCAGATGAGCTCATCGTTCTTTCTTTCAAAATCAAACCCTTTTGCGGGTGCTTGTGGTGTTGCTTCAGGTGCTGACTCAACCTTTGCAAGCTCTTCAGCGCCTTTCTCTGATTGAGTTTCCTCGTTCGCTGTGATTTCTTGTTTTGTTTCTTCGGTTGCTGAGTCTATCGAAGTAGCCTTTGTGTTGTCGGGAGAATTTACTTCCTCGTTGCCGTCTTTTGGCATGTAATCTTCATTTGTTGTGCTCATAATTATAGTGTATGAAGTTTAGAGATGTGCCGCTTAAATTGCTTTTGATCAAAGCGGCTTAAATCCCAGTAATTAATAATTAACTTTTCATTTTCTCCGAAGCTGATGACCGTTCCAGAGGCTAAAATTTCAATGTGTGTGATGTCATTCTCCTTGAATTCTTTCTTTCTACCGTAAGCAGAATAATGCGTCCATTCCTTATCTTTAATGAGTAAATAGGGTTTTGATAAGCGAATGATTCCTAAACTCACAAGTAAAATCCCGACAGGCCAGAAAATGATTCCAATTCCGATTGCGCTAACAAGATAGTACAAACCAAAGAAGAACAAGAATAATCCGCTGAGAATAAACACGGAAGGCAGTAACAATGACCGTCTAAAAACGAGCTCTCTCCCCTTTATTCTCTCTGATGTTTTTTCAGAAATAATGCCGACAGAACGGTAAAAATCTTGCTGTTTTGTAAGCACTTTGGCAACATATTGGTCAGAAACGGAGAATGCTTCTTTCGTTTCATAAGAATTGACCAATTCGTCAATTTCTTGGCGACTTCTATTGCTTTTTTCTGCCAGAGAATTCAAAGCATTGTCTTTATCTTTTCTGTTGAGGTCGATGAAAAAATGCTTTTGCACCATTGTATAGAAATTCTTTTTCTGCACTTGCAACAAACCATAAGGATTCCGTTTTGCGTAATAAATGGAGGTTATCGTCTCAGCAAAAGCTAAGGTCATATTCTTCTTTTCACCAATATAAGGGACAACGGGGCGCGTTCTTTTGGACCTGAAAATAACAAAAAGAATGATGCCTAGAATAGACAATAGCATCGCCTTCAACAAGGTTGGATTCTCGAAAATGAGGGTCAAATAACTGTCGTCTCGTTTTAGGTTCTCACCGTCCTGATCATCTGTGTCAGCATCCCCATAATTGTCTGTTAATCGTCCCAATTCGAGGAGAATAATGTCTTGGTCTTTGGGCAATTGATTGAGCACAAATTCGGTGTATTTATAACCCGGATTTCGCTTGATTTGGTAATTATAGAATGCCGCAGGAGTCGTGTTTAGGTAAATATTCCCTTCTCCGTGCTCAATTCTAATGAAATTACTCATTTCCATAAAAGAAGAAAGCGTGGTGTAGCTGCTGTCAACAGTTTGGATGTCTCCAAAAGCATTCCAATTGCATGAAATGGTGTCGTTTTGGAAAAGATTAATCATACTGTATTTCTTTTGCCCAGCAAACAGGTTGATGGATTCTGCATAGTCAAAAAGTGGGTCAGATTCTACAAAAAGTTCTTCAACCAAGTTATCTGTGAGGATGTTGTAGGACAAAAACAGGTCGGAACCGTTTCCAACTTCGCGCAAGATTTCCAAAAACTCATTGGTGTAAAGTCCAAAGTTGTTTCCTACAAAAAGATAGGTTTTAGGGTCTTCTGTTCTGTAAACAAGTGAGTCCAAAACATCCCAATTGTAAGCGATGCTTACATTATGTGAAGTGTCAATATGCGCTTGCGCCAGAGACGTAAATAGAAAAAGTCCCAGCGGTTTTTTATCATACACCTGAAATTTGTTCGACCAATTGGAAGAAACATAAGGTTTTCGTCCTTTTCCATCCTTTCCAACGGAATTATCGCTCGCCGAGAACATCCACACCATGAGCACCATCAATAAAATGATGCCACCAACCAATCCTATTTTTGTCTTATTATTCATTCACAGGATTTAGTGATTGATAATAATCGTTCAAACTGGGCTTCAAAAGTTCGTAAATATCACTGTCGATGTTATATTCTCCGTACCAAACAAGGTCATAAATTCTTACGCATTCATTGAAGGAAAGCGCACTCTTTTGCTTGCTCATTTCAAGAACGTAATGGTGGTTTGTTTTCTCTTTTTTCCAGTGAATCCATGATTTTCGGATTAATTCTTTGAGAATAAAGGTAAAATAGATGCGAATGCACTCGCGATAGTCCTCTTTCTCCATGGCTTCTTCGAGACGGAGTTCTAATTCTGTCTTGGTGATAACCTCCGGATTCCATTCATCTTCTACCTCAATCAGCACTTTTTTATCCGCCGGTTTGTGATTCTTAATAATCAAATAAGCCACCACAAAAATAACGGCAAACAGCAGAATAAAGAGCAATACTCTCCAGAGACTTTGTGAGAATGTTAAATCAACGTCGGGCAAATCAATGTCTGGCGTATCAATGTCAATGGGGTCAATGTCTGGAATTTCAAGAGGGTCGGGACGTTCTACTGTCGGGTCGAAAGGAAGGCCTCCATTTCCTCCGCCTCGGTCAAATCCATTGCGTTTTTCTCTGTCTCTTTTAATTTGTTGCGGATTATAGTTGAGCCTTCGGTTACCTCCAGAACTTGTGCTGACATAATCATCGTTGTATTCATCTTTTTCTATCTCCGTCGGGTAAGAGCCTCCCCAGTCATCGGGGCCGTTGTACTTGTCTTTCTTTTTGTATTGGAGGTATTCTTTTTCTGATTTCCAGACTTTTTCTTTCTTATCCTCTACTTGACCTGTCAGGTTAAATGAGAATAGAAAAAGAGCGATATATAGACAGAATTTAATCAAAATCTACGGGAGTTTCTTGTGTGTTACTTCTCTTTCCAAACTTTTCAAATTGCTTTCTTAAACCTAATGCTTCTGTTTCTTCTCGTTCAGAAAAATACCCAAATGCCATCGTAATCACCAACAATGGAAGTAAGCCTAACATAAAAATTACATAGACGATTTGTCTTAAAACATTTGCCCAAACCATGTAGTCGGTTGAATAGATTTGTCCTATCCTTTTCACGAAGTCTGCGGTCATGTCCAAAAGGTCTCTCATTTGAGGTTCATCACTCCATGTATCGTGGATGCTAAATACAAATGCTACAGGTTGCAAAATGATGGAGGTTAGGCCTATCAAGACAAGTAGAAGCACCAGTGATTTTCCATAATGTTGTTTACTGTACTTAAATCCTTTTCTAAATCGTTCTTTGAACTTGCCTTTACTGATGCCCATTGCGGCCGCATTTAGGTAAAAGAAGGGGAGTAAGAAAATGGCAAAAAGCAGTAAATACCATGGCAACAACAGGCAAATTAGAGCAAAGAATAAATTACCTACCCAGATTCCAAAGAAGCGTTGTTTGAGGTAGGAGAAAAAATCTTTCCAAGAGAATGTCTTTTCGTAATTTTGAATCGCCCAAAATAGTGTGGAGAAAATCAACGCGAAGACAAAAGTCCAAATCGTGAAGACAATTATATCTTGCGTGTTTCTGAAGCCATAACCTATCATAAATTCGAGTTGCGCCGACCAATCGTACCAATATTGTGTCTTTTGTAATTCATAATGATTGAAATCTTGCAGAATCACTAAAACAGCGATGATAGGGAGAACGATCAACAGAAATACGCGCGCTATTTTTTGAAAAATGACCCGATACATTCTAAAAGAATCTGCCATTACTTGTCCTGAACCTCTGATTTTATGTAAATCGAAAATTTTTCTGTCTTCAAAATTTCCGACTTCTTCCTTGTCTATCAATTCGGGGTGCTTTCTTGCCACATAAATGGGGTAAAAGACATAGAAAAAGAGAATAAGTGCAAAAGAGAAAAGAATCAAGGTCCATTTTGACCATTCTGGCAAGTTTTGATAATTGTGCGTCACGTAGCTTTCTAAAAATCCCGCGGCAACGATAAAAGGTACTAAACTCATCATTATTTTCAAGCCTCTTTTTGTAGAAAGTTGCAAGGACTGCAAACGGGTGTAACTACCCGGAAAAAGCAAACCATTTCCTGCTGTAATTCCTGCACCACCAGCTAGAACGATGGCAGATATTTCAAAAGCACCGTGTATCCAGATTCCGAGAAAACTGGTAATTAGCAAGCCTTTTGCATGGAAAAAGTATTGAAACGCACCCAACATGACACCGTTATAGAACAGCAACATGTGTGTTCCGATGGTGAAAAAGAAGCCGACAAAAAAGGTCAGAAATGCAACCTTCATATTGTTGGTTGTGATATTCACAAACATCGCCATCTGATCAGTGGTCTCGTAAACCTTTAGTGGATTTCCGTTTTGGATATTCTCAATGGTCATGTCCACATAATAATCACCCATCACCACACGTGGAAAATCCGGGTCTATCATTGTGGTCACCACACCAATTAATGCGTAAATAGTAAACGCAACCAGCGCAAAGAGCAAGTTTTTTCGTGAACGATAAATCTCCAAAGGCAAAGAAACTCTCCAAACGTCTATAAAACGCCTTATTGATTCTCCTTTTTGCTTGTGAACTCCTGTATAAACTGTTTGCGCTAATTTGTTCAAATAAACACGAACGGTTCTTCTTCGATAGAATGTTTGAGAGTAACTGAGGTCATCGGTGATGTCCATGTACAAATCACTCAACTCATCAGGGTCATTGGATTTGGATTCATAGAGTTGCTCAAAGCGATTCCACTTTTTTTTGTTTTGCTCTATAAATTTAGTTTCCTTCAATTCTATGGTTGGTTTTTAAGAAGAGTAAATATAGTAAAAAGTATTTAGTATAAGCATCATAATTGAGTTCAGGCAGCATCATAATTCAGTACGGGCGAGTCGCGACTCGCCCGTACTGAATTATGATGCCAATTATTACTATCTTTAACCCTCGAATGAAAAAAACGATCTTATCATACCTAATTATTTCACTATTCTCTGCCCTTTCATTTTCTCAGAATAAAATAGCAGGAGTGAGTCTGGTTTCGGTAAAAGTCGAGTTGAAAGCCTCTCACATTGCGCCCATTAAAAATATTTCTGCCAATTGGGTTTCCGTTGTCCCTTTCTGCGATTTTGACTCTATCAATGACGCAAAATTGATTTATGATAAAGAATGGGAATACTATGGAGAGAGGTTAGAAGGAGTGCGACAAATGGTTAAAGAAATTAGAAAATCTGGACTTTCTGTGATGTTAAAACCGCAAATTAGAGAAAAAGACGGTCGTTACGTTGGTGACATTAATTTTGCAAAAAAAAAGGATTGGAAAACGTTTGAGCAATCTTATAAAAGTTACATTCTTGCCTTTGTAAAGTTGGCAGAAGAAGAGAATGTAGAACTTTTTTGCATCGGAACAGAATTGCGAAAGTTTGTAAAATCGCGCCCGAAATTCTGGAAGAAATTAATAAAAGAAATCAGAGCGATTTATTCTGGAAAAATGACTTATGCTGCCAATTGGGACGACTACGACGAGTTTCCCTATTGGAAAGAATTAGATTTCATAGGTATTGATGCCTATTTTCCAATTTCGAAGAAAGATGCGCCGACAAGTGAAGAATTAGTTGAAGGTTGGCAAGCAATTCTTGCAAAAATGAAAACAGTCAGCGAAGAAAATTGCAAAAAAATCCTGTTGACAGAATACGGCTACCGAAGTGTAAAAAAGAGCGCTGCTAAACCTTGGGTGCATACATCCGATGCAGTTTTTGATGAAGATTCTCAATTCAATTCTTTGGCTGCGCTATATGCAGCTGTTTGGAAAAAAGAGTTTATTGCCGGGGGATTTTTATGGCGTTGGTACCCTTATCACCCAAATTCTGGCGGAGAAAATGACATAAAATATACGGTTCAGAATAAATTGGCAGAGAAATTGGTTGGTTTAACCTATAAAAACGACAACAATTGATGAAGAACGCTCTTTTTTTAATAACTTTTTTAATTATCGCAAGTTCTTGTTCAACAGTGAAAGAAAGTGAAGTCGTAGTTCCTGAATTACAGGTTGAAACACTTCAAAAAGCGGTTTTATTTGGCGTGGGAGAAGAAGGGTTTGAACAAGGTTTTAAGGAAATAACAAGCATTGCAGAATGGAAGAAAACGGAAACTCAACTGAGCAAAATCAATCCATTTACAACAACTTTCGACATCAATAACATTGATTTTTCTACGCACAGCTTGTTCCTTGTGACCGATGAGGTAAGATCAACCGGAGGTTATTCTTTGACAGCAAAAAATGCTACTCGGACGAAAGGAGGGGATTATATTGAAATAAGCATAATCACACCTATATTACCACAAACAGATGTTTTAACTCAGCAGGTAATGATTATCTTAATAGAAAAAAAGTCGAATGTAATCTTTCGGTTTGTTATTGAAATGTAGAATAATCATTCAGAAGTGTTTACTGTGGCATTCAGTTATGAGTAAGAAAACTGCACTGAAATGGGAGAACATTGGAGGTGGCTTTGAGGTACGAGAAGACCCCCGACAATGTCGCATTTCAGAAAGATTTTTGAAATGATTAACTGGCAGCCACGAGATTTTTCTTTGCGAACTTTCTTTTTTTCGGGAAAAAAGAAAGTGGGTAAATGTTAAGTTTCACAAGGTTGTTGTGTTTAATCGACAACTACTTAATCACCATCTTCTTCGTTACTTGCGATTCTCCACCACCAATTTTTAAGAAATAAACCCCTGAAGCGTAATTGGAAAGATCCATGATTATTAAATTCTTACCAGAATTACTATTCACAGTAACAACATCAATGACATTACCCGTCAAACCAAGTAGATAAACGCTCGTTTGTTGCGCATTCTCCAAAGAATAGCTAATATTCACTTCATTCTCCGCGGGATTAGGATAGATTTCCAAACCTGACAACAGTGAACCTTCTGTTAAACCAACAATTTCATCTGATGGTGCTCCTTCATAAATGTTAATGTCATCAAGGTAAATGGAGTTTCCTGCATCGCTTTCAAATGAGAACTTAAATCTAAAGTCACCTGTGTAGAAAATGTTGGTAATGTTCGTCATGTGAACAGTTGTCCAATCTGAAGAATCAGTAGGTACCCAATTGCTATTCGAAGTTAAGCTGGATAAATTATTACCACTAACTGTTTTTCGTAAGACCCAATTATCTGCGCAATTTTTTGTAACGTAAATACGTAACCACTCTGTATTACTAATATTCTTCTTTCTGTAAGAATACCGAAAACTTAAAGTCATAGAAGCCGTCGCAGCGAGCGTTGACAAATCAAGTGGCCCTGAAATTAATTCATCGGTATAATTACCATTCTGGCTGTAATTATAGAGCCTTGCCGACTTTGTTCCAGACAATGCAGCATTTGGAAAAACCGACCAACCGGCGTTGCCATCAGGGTTTGTTATGCTCCATTCATCGAGACCATTAAAAGAAGTGTAATTCTCAAATCCCTCAAAATAAGGCAGTGTTTTTGTGTCTTTAATACGCAAAGCATTTGTAGTGTAAACAGAATCTATTGCAAAACCGTTGTCAACGACTAGCGCAACATCATAAAAACCAGAAGTCGCGTAACAAACGTTTGGATTTTCTCCAGTTGCTGTTGCAGGCGTCCCTCCTGGGAAATACCACGTATAAGTGGAAGTTGCATCTGCATTGATACTTTGGTTGGTTAAATTAACGCAATAGCCCGTTCCTGCATCGTCACAATCAACAGAGAAAACAGCCATAGGAGTACTCCAAAGGCACGCAAACTCACTGCCTGATTTTTGAATAGCAATGTGTCGCTCACTTCGAGCATCGTCGGCACCAACAGCAATAACGCTGTACCAACCTGTATTGTTTGCGGGTTGTATCATTGTAAAACTATTGATTACAGAAGTTCCGATAGAATCCATGTATTTGTTTCCTAGCATACTCACTTCGTAGTACAATGCTCCAGGAACTGAGTCCCAAACTAATCGAGCTGAGTCAGGACAAGCCCAACCGAAGCTAAGATTGTTGGGAACATCAATGATGTCAAAAATTCGATCACTTTCATCAGAAATTCCTCCACGTGTGATACGTACCTTTGCCAAACCAGTTAATGTACTCGGAACACTCCAGTTGTGATACAAACGATTGGCTGGTGCCGTTCCGATAGAATTCCATGTTGCTCCATTGTCTTCGGTGTATTCAACGGTATAATCGCTTCCATTCTCCAACGCATCCCAACGGATAATTTCTGTTGTAGAAGGCTCAAAAGGCTCTCCACCGTTTGGATAAATTACAGTAATGTCATCCAACACGAAATAATAAACCAAATGATAGGTTTGCGGTCCTTGCGGAATGTTAAAACCATCAACATCTATGGTATAATTACCAGCCGTTGGATTCAAAATCGTCACCTGCTCCATGTTGTTGAGGTTATCCGTTCCTCTAACAGCAGGGTTGTTTAAGGTTGTTGCATTTGGTGTAGGATCTAAAATCCACGGTTGAAAAGTCGCAGCCACTGGATCTGTAACGATCATGTTTATGTCATTGACAAGAGCAAGAGCTGAAGTTGTCGAACCTTCATAATCCATCCAATAAACCATCACCCTCAATTCTTGCACACCTGCAGGCACATTAATAACATGAGAATTAGAATTGCCTTGTGCTATAGAATCATAAATGAATTGATTGTTTGCAAACGTTTCATAGGCGCGTCTTGCGTTGATTCTCCCCCAGCCATAGGTAAAATCAGGACCTGCATTACCCAAATCTTCTCCTGTATTTAGAATACTTGCTTTAATAAGGCCAGAAAGAGGGTTTGTTCCAAAGTTGTCTCTGTACGCTTCGTAAAGAAGAGCGATCGTTCCCGCAACACCTGGGCAGGACATAGATGTACCACTTATCGTTGCGTAGGTATTATTAGGATACGTTGAAAAAACACTTGATCCAACTCCACAAATATCAGGCTTTATTCTCCCGTCTTCTGCAGGACCTCTGCTGCTTGAATTTGCAATTCCGTCGTATCGAGAAAGGTTACCGACGGCGATTACATTCTTTCCTGCTTTGTGTCCTCCAGTAATGTTTCCCCAACCTGATCCAGCACCGTAGCCACAGTTGCTGGTTCCAGAATTTCCGGCAGAAAACACATGAATTAGGGCGGGCATTTGTCGTATTTGTTGATCCAATTGACGTGAAAGGCTGGTATATCCAGAATTACACCCACCACTGTAGCTTTTAGAAGTTATAACAAGACTGTCATTTGCATATAAGCTCGGCACAGAGTTATAACCTGCGTCTGAAGAATTAAAAACGAGTAAATCCACGCCGTCTGCCATCCCACGTCCTTTTGGGTCTAAATTACCTGCACCCATTATCGTCCCTGAGACGTGATCCCCATGACTATTCGAAGCACTGGAACTACAACCAGAGCACATTGATTGATCAACTCGACCGATATGATCTATATGACTGATGTATCCATCATCTTGCATCATTACTTTTACTCCAGTTCCTCTGTAGAATAAACCTGTCGCATCACTTGAACGAAGAAAATTAGCTCGGTGATTTGTTCTTTCTACTTTGTTCTCAGGTTTGCTTTCTTCTGGGATGCTTTCAAAAGAATAAATACCAGGAATTACATACAGTTCTTCCAGTTGAGCTAAATTCACTCGAATAGTCAATTGCTGTATGCTTGGATTTGATTCAAGAACCTCTACTTTCAAATTCTCAGGAAACAAAGCCTCCGTTTTTACTCCTTTAAAGTAATTGCAAATTAAATCAACGCGATCGCCGCTCGAAATAGCATGAGCAGCATAAATTCCTTCGTTCAATTCCTTTGTCAACTTATAGTTGGACTTTATTTCAACTATACGATTGATGTTTAAGATTCCAAGATTCTTTAAATTATTGTCCGTGTTCAGTTTTGCGTAAAAAGAACGCTCTGGCAGATAGCTAAAAAGTGTTACGCCAAGACTTGCTAAGCGCTCTTTGTCAATGGAAGTGGGCGTTTCGTTGAACACTATGATTGCGAATTGATCATCGAAAGAGCTTGAGTTTTCTCGTAAATCAACCATTTTATCAATGGGGTAGTTTCCTGATTTAAGTCGTAAATTCTGACCGAAAGAAACAGTAAAACAAAGTGTGACAACTAGTGCGACAAGGGTTTTCATAAGAGTACGTTTTTTATTGTAAGTAAATATACAAAAAAGAAAATGGATGAAATGAGCAGAGTCGCCTTGCTTTTAATTGCGATGATGTAACATAATACTATTCCGCGCGTTCGTTAGGTATGAAAATTATCTTCTCTTTGCTAACATCTGTGTTTTCGATGTGCGCTTTTGGCCAATTTCAAAAGGATACGTTAGTTTTTTACTTCACCTTAAATGATTCTGATGTTAGTACCCTTACCATCAACAAAAAAGCATTAGAAAAAGCCAAAACAATAGATTTAGGGCAGAATGTTGAACTAATTGGATTTGCCGACACCCTTGGAACGAAAATATACAACAAGAATCTCGCCGACCAAAGAATTCAAAGTGTTTTGACGTCTATTGGAAGCGATTTTAACACGATAAAAACGACTATTGTTGGTGAAACAAGTGTTTATGGAGAACAGGCCAATAATAGATGTGTCATTTTGATTTATGATAAAAAAGAGATAGCCAAGAAAAAAGAAGTCCCGTTGATTAAAACCTTGGATACACTAATATTGAATCTCATTTTTATACGAAATAAAGACATACTGCTGCCAGAATCACGACCAGAAGTTGATAGATTGTACGCATTAGTGGATTCTACGAACTATATCTCTATTCAAATACACGGACATATTTGTTGTGGATCAGGTATGAAATTGTCTCAAGACAGAGCAAGTAGAATACAGAAGTATCTCATAAGACATGGCGTTGATGCTGATAAGATAACGAGTTATGGTCATTCCAATTTTCAACCAAGAGTGCCTCAGAATGGTGAGGCGAATAAACAAATAAACAGAAGGGTGGAAGTGGTGATTGTAGTAGAATAGAAAGCTGCGCGTTAGATTATTAGAAAGCCTGCCATCGGCAGGCAGTTTAGAAACGGACTATCGTCATTTTAGACGAGTTGACACTCCACACTCATCGTTTCTCACTCATCACTCATTATCAATGTTTTTTTCTCGAAAATTCAAACTTGCCGATTTTTACAAAAATGCTACTTGGTTTTGTCTTTGTTTTCTTTTGTCTTCTATAATCGACCGTTGTTTTTGTCTTTTTCGCAATGAAACTCGTAATCTGTTCTATCGGATTTTGAACATCACCGAAATGTACAGATGCATAATCGTTGTTTTGCTCGTTTTTAGGTTCAATTGTCGCCATTGTTTGTTCACCAACGGTTGGTTGCAATTCAAAATTCTCTAAAGAATTAACACCGGACTTCTTTTTATATTCTCTTTTCTTAATCGGTTCTTTTTCTGTATTCTCAGCAACGTTAGAGGAATTATTGTTTTGTTTTTTGTCCCTATCATCTATTGGAGAATGATTAGCAATTGTTAAACTGTTATCGAGTTGCTCATCGAGCGGAGTCGAGATGTAGTCATGTCGATTTCCCTCAACTTGCGTTTCATTTTTGGCGACATTATCCTCCAACGAAAAAGGCTCCTCCTTGTTGCCCGGAATTGTCTTTTTATTATCTTCTGTGAAGTACTGTTTTTGAGTTATCTCTATATCTGTATTAGAATACCAGACCAACAATATAAGAATCACACTGGCGGCTGCAGCATAGTATGGCATTAGCCTCCAGGACGGAGCAAAGATTATTTTTCTTCTTCGCAACGATTGTTTGTCTGCAAAAACGATGCTTGTGTCGGCTTTAAAGTAAACAGCATTAAAGACCGCTTTTTCTTTTGTTAATCCATTATTTTTAGCAACATACTTATCCACTTCTTCTGTTTTTTCTTCAGAAAGAATGCCTTCGGCTTGTGCAATTAAAAAGTGTTCAATATTGGTCGAAACGATTACTTCATCCTCCGTGTGATGCTTCAATTTTTCTTTGGTTTCACTGTCGAGAATAATGCTTTCTTCAGAATAAGATGGCAAAACATCGTTGTCCATTTTTAAATCTGGATTCGCTTCTAAGAATTCTAAAAACAAGGCCGTGTCTTCCCCGTTTAAATTCCCCTCAAGGAAATCAAGGTAGTAAGCTTCGTAATTAAAAACACTTATTTTTCCCATTTTATTCTAATCTTTTTTTATTTAAACTCATCACTCATCACTCATCACTCATCACTCATCACTCATCACTCATCACTGGTTGCCGAGCGTTAGCCGAGGTACACTCATCACTCAAACCACCAAATCCAACCTCTTTATATACTCTTTCAACGTCTTTCTCGCTCTAAAAATATACACCTTCACTTGTGATTCACTCAATTTCGTTATTTCAGCAATTTCTGCGTAATTATATCCTTCATAATCTCTTAAAAGCACCACTGATTTCTGAATCTCCGATAATTTCGCCAAAGCTTCGGTTAGAACCTCTTGAACTTCAAAATTCATACTCTGCGTTGCTCCTCTTTCTTCCGTTTGTTCAATGTCGCCAGACCGTTTTTCTTTCTTTGCCCAATCAACAATTGCATGGTAAGCCGTCGTAAATAAATACGACTTCACTTTTGCATAATTCACACTTTCATGCTTCTCCCAAACTTTTGCAAATGTTTCTTGCACAATATCTTTTGCAGACATCTCATTTCTAAGGTGCTTCAATGCGAATCGGAAAATATTATCCGAAAAATCATCCACTGCAGTATTGTACTCTTTTTGAGTCATTCAGGTTTCTTTCAATAGTAAGACCAACAAGTTACAGAAAAGTTACACTTCTCACTAAATTTTATATCTTTATGTCAAAATTTAAAAGAATTGTTATGACAGGATTATGGGTTTTATTAGGAATTGGGGCAGTGGTAATATTATGGTACATTTCTGCGAACAATAAATTAGTTGCATTAAAAAACAACCGTGAAAATGCATTTGCAGACATTGATGTGCAATTAAAACAACGTTACGATTTAATTCCACAGTTAATTGCGACTGTAAAAGGATACATGGATCATGAAAGTGATGTTCTGTTAAAAGTGACAGCAGCAAGAACACGTGCGATGGGAGCAAAAACCATCAATGAAAAAGTGGAAGCAAACAATGAATTGGGAGCAGCAATGAGTGGTTTCAACATTCAAGTCGAGGCATACCCAGACTTGAAAGCCAACACCAACTTTTTGCAATTACAAGGTGAAATTTCTGATGTGGAAAATAAATTGGCGGCCGTAAGACGTTTCTTTAATTCTGCAACCAAAGAATTGAACACTGCGATAGAATCAATTCCTACAAACATTGTGGCGAACATCAAAAAAATGACACCACAACCAATGTTTGATTTGGGCGATGCACAACGCGTTCAGATGGACAAAGCTCCAGAGATTAAGTTTTAGAGTTCATTAAATAGCGCATTAGTCTATGAAATTCATCGGATTACAGAAGCAAATTCGGCAGAATAACTTTAAGTCAATTCTACTGTTGCTTTCCTTTCCTGCCATTATTCTAGGAGGAACCTACTTGGTTTTCTTTATTGGCTACCAGCCAAATATGGAGTTGGTTAATCGTTCGTTTATAGAAGTGATTCCTTTTGTATTTGTTGGTGTCGGTGTGTGGTTTTTGATTGCCTATTTCTCTCATTCTGCAATTATTAAAAGAACAACAAAGTCCAACCCTCTTTCTCGAAAAGAGAACTTGAAAATATACAACATGACGGAGAATTTATGCATGTCCGTCGGAATGACAATGCCCAAATTGTACATCATTAACTCTCCAGGGCTTAATGCTTTTGCATCTGGATTAGATAAAAAAACCTTTTCTGTGACACTCACAACGGGAATTATCGAGCGACTGAACGATGAAGAACTAGAAGGAGTTATTGCACATGAATTGACGCATATTCGTAACAAAGACGTTCGTTTACTCATTATTTCCATCATTTTTGTCGGCATTTTTGGCTTTTTAATACAAGTTATGTTCCGTTCTATGTTATTTGGAGGGAGGAGAAGAGACAGCAAAATGGACCCGAAAATTATGATTATCGCCATCGCGGTAGCAGCTTTAGGTTATTTATTAACCATGCTATTCCGATTTGCCTTGTCAAGAAAACGAGAATATTTAGCGGATGCCGGCGCTGTAGAATTAACGAAGAATTCGCACGCTCTTGCTTCAGCATTGCGCAAAATTTCAGGAAACTCAGACGTAGAAGTCAAAAGTGAAGACGTAAAACAAATGTTCATCGAAAATGGTGGGCGGAAAAAAGGATTTCTATCATCCGTAAAGAACCTTTTTGCAACGCATCCGCCGATTGAAAAAAGGATAGAAATTTTAGAAAGAAGGTTGTAATTATGAGCGAAAATATTCAATTCAGCATACAGTCATTGATTTCCACGCGGAAGTTTATGCATGACTTCATGAGTAACTATTCTTACGAGCAATTGACTAAAATTCCAGAAGGATTTTCCAATTCTATGCTGTGGAATTTTGGACATGCAGTCGTTGTGCAACAGTTGCTAACTTACGGCTTGTCAGGCAACGAAGTCCACCTCGAAAAAAGCATTATTCACTTGTTCAAAAAAGGAGCAACGGGAAAGGAGGTTGTATCTGAGGATGAATTCAACAGCCTAAAAATCAAATCATTAGAGCTTACAAAAAGACTCTCCAGTGATTATAACGAAATTAGCAAGACGCCGTATTCTCCCTTTATGACAGGTTTAAACATCGAATTAAATAGTGTTGACGATGCTATTGAGTTCAACAACGTGCACGAAGCTTTACATTTTGGCGTGATGCTTTCGATAAGTAAACTTGTTTAATGCGGTCGTTTACAGAAATTCTCACCGAGGCAACGAAAAATAATTCTCCAAAACTGGCAGAATTAACGGCGAGCGTGCAAATTCTCTCAATAAAAAAAGGAACACTTCTGCAAAAACAAGGCGACATTAATTCTAACCTTTATTTCGTGAAAAAAGGGATGCTAAGAAGTTACATCATCGACGAAAAAGGCAAAGAGCACATCTTCATGTTTGCTCCAGAAGGTTGGCTAATTGCAGACGGCTCTTTGGATAATACGAATGAATTATTTATCGATGCTTTAGAAAACACCGAAGTCGAAGTTGTTAGCCAAAAAGATTTCTACGAATTATTTTTACCTCTGGCCTCGGTTAATGATACAGATCGAGCAGAAGGCATGTTACGGAGAATGTCTGTGATGCAAAAAAGAATCATCATGCTGATTTCTGCAAGTGCCATTGAACGATACGAACATTTTATGAAAACATATCCAGATGTTATTCAGAGAGTTCCCCAAAAAATGATTGCCTCCTACCTTGGAATTACACCAGAAGCATTGAGCAAAGTGAAAGGGATGAGGTTTAAATAGATGCGCTCGTGCCTCGCTGTTTGATTGTTCGATTCGCTACGCTTTTCGAGTTTTCGAGTTTTCGACTGAAGCGGTTTGTAGACGAAATTTGAAAACGAGAGCCATTTACTTTTACATTTAATATTGATTATTCAATATTTTACATTTTTTTTAATACTTAATACTTAACATTCAACCGAGAAATGATGAAGTGTATTCGACCCTACCTATCGGCAGACAGCTCTGTACAAGAATAAATTGTTGAATTTTATACATCTTAATTTAGATTAACGTCTAACGACAACAAACATCTTAATTTTACAGTATGAAAAAAATAATCGCACTAGGTGGAAGCAACAGTGAAAAATCAATCAACAAACGATTGGCTGTTTACACCGCAAACAAAATAGAAAATTCGGAAGTAATTGTTTTTGACTTGAACGACTTTGATCTTCCTTTATATGGGATTGATTTTGAGAATGAAAACGGAATTCCAAAAGATGCCCAACGACTAATTGATACAGTTACATCCTCTGACGGAGTGGTTCTTTCATTGGCAGAGCACAACGGTTCGTATTCTGCAGCATTTAAAAACGCCATGGATTGGATGTCAAGAATCAACCCAAAATTGTGGGGAGAAAAACCCATGTTATTGATGGCAACTTCTCCTGGAGGTAGAGGCGGACAGACCGTTTTAAATTTTGCGGCAAGTTCCTTTCCACACTTGGGAGCAAATGTCATTGCCACTTTTTCTTTGCCCAGTTTCAATGATAATTTTTCAGAGAATGGCATCAAAGACGAAGAGTTGAACAATACTTTGAATGAAAAAATAGCGTTATTTCAGAGCGCACTTTAAATTTTAATTATGTTACGAAAAGTAGAACGAATCATCCCCGCATTTGACATAGACATGGGTGGAATTCCGCTTAAACAAGCACTTCCAACCAATAATGTGCCGAATTTTGATCCTTTTTTGCTCTTGCATCACGGGAGTTTCAAATACACGGACAGAAAACCAGCTATTCAGCAAGGAATTGGGCCGCATCCACACAGTGGGTTTAGTCCTGTGACTTTTGTGATTGATGGAGAAATTCATCATCGTGATAGTCGTGGGAACAACCAAGTAGCCAAAAAAGGGGAGGTTCAATGGATGAATTCTGGTTCTGGGATTGTGCACAGTGAACGACCGTCAGATGCGATTGCAAAGGCTGCCGGTTCAACAAAAATTATTCAATTGTGGATTAATTCCCCTGCTGTCACTAAAAAGGAAGCACCTTATTATAACCATGTATCAGAAAAGAATTTACCTACTTTCTTCTCTGAAGACAAATTGGTGCGCAGTAAATTAATCACAGGAGAATACAATAACATTTCTGGCGCCATGAAAGGCGATTCAGACTTGCTAATTCTTTGGAACAATGCCAAAAAAGAGGGCAAGCAAAACCTGACCATTGACGACAAGTATCATCTGATGATATACATTATTAGTGGAGAAATTCGTGTAGCTGGTCATGGGGTTGTTGACCCAGAATCACTGGTTCTATTTGAAAATAGTGGAGCAAAAGTTGAAATAACGGCTAATTCTGACGCAGAATATCTAGTTCTTGCCGGCGTTCCGATAAAGGAGAATGTTGTGCAACACGGACCTTTTGTGATGAATACAGAGACAGAAATAATGGAAGCAATGCGCGATTATCAGATGGGAAAAATGGGAGTGTTGATTGAGGAATGATATTGTTTTTAACTTACCAAGAAAAGTTAACGTTTCACAATTCTAAAAACCTGAGAATTATTTTCATCTGTAACAATTAGGAAATAGACTGCATTCTCTAGATGTGATAAATCTAATTCTGGAACTTCAGAATTAAAAGTCTTCTCAAACAATATACTCCCTTTTGTGTCCAATACTTTAATTGAAGATTCACCTATAGTTCCGCTAACTGTAATTTTACCTGTTGTTGGGTTTGGAAATAGGTTAAAATAGTTTATTTCATTTTCACTAAGAGATGCTTCATTGGTAGAGATGTAAGGGTCAAAACTGTTGTTACAACCCAAAGAGTTGTTTGCGAAAGCTATTTTTAAATCTGATGCTAAAGAAAACAATCTATTAACACTAGCGTTGTTACTAATGTTGATAGTGTCTAAACCTACAAGGTAAGCAGAAGTAATACTAAGTGTATCACCAATGTTTAAAGTTCCAGGTCCAGAGTTTGAAAGCATTCGTCTGTCTCCAGGTTGGTTTGAAGAATTAGATTCTGATAAGTTATTTCCATGATTCACTCCTCCTGAAGAATAAAATAAGGGGTCACTTTGACCATAATAAGAATGTTTTATTTCTACACCATTCCCATTTGTTTGAGCGTTTCCAAGAGTGTCTAGTCCTTGATAAATAAAGTAGACTCCTGACAAACTAGTCGGTAAATTTACAATGGCAGAAGAAATGTTAAGAGAAGACGTTAGACCAAATTTTTCATTGTCACTAATAGCATCTCCAAATCCAATACCGTTAGTAGATTCGTTTAGATAAGGACCAAAATTATTGTCAATACCATCAGCTATGCCTTTTACACCTGAAAGAATCATTGCCCCAACAGCAGGAATTGTATCTCCAAACCCAAACCCAAAAGGTGCAGAATTTTCATCATAAGGGTCACCATTGTATCCATAAGATAAACCTAAATCTACATTCGTTCCAATATAATCATCATAAGGAGAACCGATATCAAAATCCAAAAAGGAACTTAAGTAAACAGAGTCTAAGTCAACCCCTCTTCCAATAAAGTCACTTTGGACGAAAATGGTGTTTTTTAAAAACTTACTCGTCTCGCAGTTAAAAGTATAGATGTATTGCAATAATTCATATACAGCAGAATTTGTTGAAGACTCAGATTGATGAGATATGTATAAAAGACATCTGTCACCTATAATTTTTGGATAATCGCCATTTTCAGGGTCATAAATACCATTTAAGTTTCTGTCTATATAAGGGGCTAAATTTTGACTTTGTCCAATAGAAACATCTCCATGAGCAGGCCAAAATTCTATTGCAAAAGGTATATTATAATTTTGAGTTGAGTTTCCAATTGCTGTGATGTGGTCTTCAATCATTGTTCTTGTCACCAAATAACCACGATTGTATTTATCCATTATCTCGTGTGAATAATCAATCGAATTTGTTATTGGACCGGGCAAAAGAGATGGTGGATAAGTGTTGTCATTTATGTTAATAAATCCAAGTAAACTATCTACATTGTTCTTCCCTAAAAGACTAGTAGCTGAATAATAAATCATGGGTATATCAACTCCTGGCTTCTGAAAATATAAGCCTGCAGTAACTGAACTTTGCGAGGCTTTTGAAAAAGTATTTCCTAGATGACCTACGTGAGCCTTCATTTTTTTATGAATCAGAGTTCTATTATACTCAATGAAATCTTGAGGTCTTGTTGTGTCTTCCTTAATTAAAAAAAGTGAATTTGATATTGGAGCAGTAGATAAACCGTCTAAATTTACATTGATACGTATGGGTTCTATTTTTCTTCCGAATATATAATGCATTCCATTTCTTTTTTTATGACCAAAAGGAACAGTGTTGCTTAACTCTAGTTCGTCAATTAAGGAAAAAGAATCATCAAAAACCATTCTACCAGAGTTACTAGAATTCATTCCATATAAAACATAACCGTTCTCATAGAATAGCTCCCAAACAGAACTAGAAATAGGTGTAATCCCTAAGTTTCCTGTTTGGATTTGATTAAAATTTTGATCAAAAACGAAGTAATTATTTCCGTAAAAAACAACCAATTCATTATTGTCATTCATTGTAAGATTAAATGGGTAAACTGGAATCACACTGAGAGCATTACTTTGATAGTTTCCAGCAGAAATTCTTTTAACCAGACTTGTTCGATAAATAAAATACTCGGTGTCGTTCACGATTATTAATTCTCCAAACTTTTTAGACTGAATCATAACGACATTAACAGTGTTACCTGTATCTACTAATTCTTCATAACTTAAACTTAGATCATTTAGTGGCTTTGAGATACGATATAAGCCACCCGTTGATTTCCCTAAATAAGTAATAATACTATCTGAAGAAAAAACAGATCTTGTAAATCCTCTATTGAATATTTCAGCATTTATATTTACTTGACTTATTGTTGTTCCATCTGTTTCTATACAAATTAGCTTTGTGAAAGGAGAAGATTGGTACAGAATTGATAAAACAACATTTCCATTTGGAGCAAGCCCAGCTCCTAGCAGAGAATGGTATAAACTTGAAGGTAAAGGATAAACTAATTTTGTGTAGTCAGAAGTTTCTCCTTTAGCATCAATGATTCCAGTTATGATAACGAGGGTGTCAGTTGTTGACTCTTTAATGCTTACAAATTTATCAACATTTCCGTTTGTGACAATGGTTGAATGATTTGTATTCGCAGACGACGATGTATAAAATGATCGTGTGAACTGTGCATTTACGTTTATTGAAAACAATAAAATAGTAGATAAAACAATAAATTTCATAGCGTAGAAGTTTCTATTCGTGTTTAACAAATATAACGCATTAGGGTTGGTGATTTTCAGGAAAATTGTGAATAGTGGCATTCATTTATTGAAATGTACCGTTCAAATAGTAATCCGAATTTTTTATCGCTGCTATCCCCGGCAACTCCTTTCCTTCCAGATATTCCAACATTGCGCCACCACCAGTCGAAACATAACTCACTTTGTCTGCCAACTTAAACTTATTAATCGCCGCGACAGAATCTCCTCCACCAATCAAAGAAAACGCACCGTTCGAGGTTGCTTCAACAATAGCTTCGGCAACTGCTTTTGTTCCTGATTGGAAATTCTCCATTTCAAAAACACCCATTGGTCCGTTCCATAAAATGACTTTAGAAGTTCGAATAATTTCAGCGCAGTCTTTTTTGGTTTGTGTTCCTGCATCTAGACCCATCCAACCATCAGGAATTGCGTTTATTGCCACTTCAGAAATGTTTGCCTCGTTACTGAAAGCGTCTGCAATAACTGAATCTATTGGGATGTAGAGGTTGATATTCTTCTCCAGTGATTCTGCTATAATCTCTTTTGCGAGGTCTAAATAATCGTCTTCTACCAAAGAATTTCCAACCTTTCCTCCTTGTGCTTTTACAAAAGTATAGGCCATTCCGCCACCAACGATGAGGTTGTCAACCGTGTTGAGCAAGCGTTTAATAATTGTTATTTTCGAAGACACTTTTGCTCCACCAACAATCGCTGTTACGGGTTTTTCGGTAGAATTTAGCACCTTATCAACGCTGATGATTTCACCCTCGATTAATAGACCGAACATCTTGTCGTTCGGGAAGAATTTTGCAACGACGGTTGTGCTTGCATGCGCTCTATGAGCTGTTCCAAATGCATCGTTGACATAGACATCTCCGTGTTTAGACAGTTGTCTGGCAAATTCTTCCGTTCCTGCCGTTTCTTGCTTGTAAAAACGAACATTCTCCAGTAACATTACTTCTCCTGCTTGCAAATTAGCACTCATTTCGAAGGCATTCTTTCCAATGCAATCTCCACCAAATTTCACGTCAGTTCCAATCACTTTTGCAATGTGTGCAACGATATTTTTTAATGAAAAACGATCTTGGGGACCATTTTTCGGCCTCCCCAAATGCGACATCAAAACAACAGAACCGCCCTTTTCTAGAATCATTTTTATCGTGGGAGCCGCTGCTCGGATTCGAGTGTCGTCTGTGATTTCCATGGTCTCCTTATTCAAAGGAACGTTAAAATCAACACGAACTAAGGCGCGTTTATTGGTGAAATCGTATGTGTGAATGTTTTGCATCGATGAATTTATTATTATTCAGTAAAGTTAATTTTTTTGAATAAAATTTCTTAAATTATATGGAGGAGAATTGAGAATCTGTTCTGCCTAACCGAAAAATAAGTATTAATAAGTCGAAAAATGTTAACTAATTAGTTAACTTTGTAATAAGTAATGGAAAGGAACATTATTGTGTACAAGCAACACTTTATTGAATTTTATAGCAAATTAGACAATAAAACACAGCTTAAAGTTGAATACGTATTAGACTTAATTCGCTTTGAAAAACGAGTGCCAAACAAATTTTTCAAACATTTAAGTGGTACAGATGGTATTTATGAAATAAGAATTGTAACAACATTCAAAAGTATTCGCATACTGTGCTTTTTAGAAGAGGAGAGCCTCGTGGTTCTTGTCAATTGTTTTTTGAAAAAGTCGCAAAAAACACCAAGAAATGAAATTAGAAAAGCAGAGCATTTAAAACGAGAATATTTTTTTGAGAAAGACGGAGGGAAATGAAAAACACAAAATCATTTGAAAACATTCTAACTGAAAAGTACGGAAAAAAAGGGACCGAGAAAAGGGATAAATTTGACAATAATTCTTTGGCTTTCAGACTTGGCGTGATGTTAAAGCAAGCACGACAGGAAGTCAATTTAACGCAAGAAGAATTGGCTCAAAAAACGGGGACAAAAAAAAGCTATATTTCTCGAATAGAAAGAGGTTTGAGCGACATTCAATTGTCAACTTACCATCGTTTAATTGAAATAGGATTAGGCAAGCAATTAAATATTACCATTCTATAATGAAACAAAAATTCTCCTTCTCAAAACGACTGGCGAGTTTCTCTTTTGCCTTCAGCGGTCTTCGTGTTCTTTTCAAAGAAGAACACAATTCTTGGATTCATCTATTTTTGGCAACCTCTGTTTTGGTGCTTGGTATTTGGTTGAGAATCAGTATTTTAGAATGGGTGTGTTTGGTCTTTGCTATTGGCTTTGTGTTCGTTGCAGAGCTTTTTAATTCTGCCATAGAAAATATTTGCGACTTCATTTCTCCTGAAAAAAACACTGTGATAGGCAAAATAAAAGACCTTGCGGCAGCAGGCGTTCTGTTCAGTGCAATAACGGCTTTCATTGTCGGAGCAATCATTTTTCTCCCAAAAATCGTAGCTTTGTTTTAATGTCCGAAACGCCCAAAATATTTACCCTAAAACAGGTGCTGTCTTCTATTCGAAAAACGATAGAACAGCGCTATACTTCGACGTATTGGGTAAAGGCGGAAATGCACAAATTAAACCTTTCCAAAAAAGGGCATTGCTATCCTGAATTATTGGAAAAACAAGACGGGAGAATTGTCGCTGAAATTAGAGCGATGATTTGGCAAACGAATTTTGATAGAATCAATAAGCGCTTTATTCAGACGGTGAAAGAACCGTTAAAAGATGACATGATGTTGCTTCTTTTGGTGAAAATAACGTACAGCGAGACATTTGGTTTGACCTTAAACATCTTGGATATTGATCCTAATTATTCTTTGGGAGAATTGCAAAAAGAACGACAAGAATCATTGAAACGTCTCCAAAAAGAAGGGTTAATTAACCGCAATCAACAACTGGATTTCCCAGTTCTCCCCAAAAGAATAGCAGTGATTTCGGCAGAGTCGAGCAAAGGACTTTCTGATTTTATGCAAGTCATTGAGAACAACGATTGGGGCTATCGTTTTTTCTCCATGATTTTTCCTGCGCAATTGCAAGGAGACAATGCAGCAAATTCTATCAGTGAGCAATTAAAGCGCATCAAAAAGGTTCAAAATCACTTCGATTTGGTGGTGATTGTGCGCGGCGGTGGCGGAGAAGTTGGGCTTTCCTGTTACAACAATTTCGAGCTTTGCAAAAATATTGCGTCTTTCCCGTTGCCTATTCTCACTGGAATAGGACATTCTACCAACCTCACTGTGGCAGAAATGGTTGCTTTTAGAAATGCGATAACACCGACCGAATTGGGTGATTTTCTCATACAAGCCTTTCACAACTTCGCAGTTCCCGTGAAAGATGCCGTAAAACGACTAAAAATATCCGCTTCGTCTATTGTATCAGAAGAAAAATTGTTGTTAAACAACGCATCTAAACTTTTTAAGAATGTTGCCAAACAGATGCTTTCCATGAACAAGCAATTGGTTCGTTCTCATGGAAAAGAGCTGGAGAATAACTTTAAATTTGCCTTGCTAAATCACAAGATGCTCATTCGAAAAAGCGAACAAAATGTTTATCGAAATGCTAAATTTTTGGTCGCAAATCAACAAAATGAACTGCTAAAATTGCAAGAATTGTTACCGGCAAGCTCAAAAGCACAATTTTTACTGGAGAATAATAAATTGGACCAACTTTCGCAATCTATTCGCTTAATGGACCCAATTAATGTGTTGAATAGAGGTTTTTCTATCACCACAATCAATGGAAAAACGATTGGCGAGAAGAATAAGGTCAAAAAAGGAGATGTTATTCAAACAAAAACGGCTACTTTTAGTGTAGAATCAGAAGTAGTGAACACAAAAAAATCATGAGTAAAGAAATAAAATATACCGAAGCATTTGATGAATTACAACAAATTGTTGTCGATATTGAGGATGGAGAAATTACAGTTGACGAATTAAGCATCAAAGTAAAACGCGCTTCTGAGTTGATCAAAGTTTGCAAACAAAAACTAACAGCAACGGAAGAGGATGTGAATCAAATTCTGAAAGAGTTAGAAGAATAGACAGACCGATTTTAAAACCCTTATCTTTATCGCATGAAAAATTTCATTTTACTTTTTTGCCTGGTTTTTTCAACGCTCTCATTCTCACAAACGAAGAAATACAAGAGAGCAGAAACGCAAGAAAAAGCCAATTTACAAAAAGATGCTGACTGGAAAACGGCCTTAGGAACGATAAAGAAACTAAAAAATGGCGCTATTCTTGTCGCTTTAGACTTTAAAAAAGAAAAAATTGCCTACTTTGAAAAGTACGAAAACACCAAGGAAGCAAATAAAATTCGTTCAGAGCGATTACTTGCCAACCAGCAAATAATTAATTCTTTCGATTCTTTGTTTACCTTTTGCATGGTCTATTTTTTTGATGTAGAAGACCTTCACTATTTTGTAAACGGTCATGCTGACTCTGTGACTTATTACAACCCTAACCTGAAATTAGACCCTGCAATTACAGTGCAAGAAGATTTTTTTCTCGTAGGTAATTTTGGGCATGTAGAGCAACTATATTCAAAAGATTCTGCAGGTAATTGGGTTTATTATAGTAGCAAAAATTCAATCAGTGCTTTTGTTTTAAGGGATCAATCGTTGGTTCAATTGCGCAATCCTTTTCCGTTTTATTCTCCTTATCATTCTCTAGGTTTAGTCAAAAAAAGATACAATATGCCAATTCGTAAATTTCAAGCTGGACTGGAAGCCTTTGAGAAGAATGGAGTTGTGATTTACATGCGCAGAGAAAAAAGAAGGGTAAAGCGTCGTGCAAAAATAAAGGCGAGGCAAGAAGCGAAGGCGAAATAGTATAGAGAACTACTATGCAAAAAACCAATAATCCACTCCCTTCTCAAAGTTCATTCTTGCTAATTCCCGCGAAATTTCAACCTGCCCTTCTGGTGATGCGACAGCAATAATAATTTGCGGAGAATTAAGTTCAGAAAGAGAACTAAAATGTTGCATTCTGACCTCATAAATATCCTTGCCTATCTTTTTTTCGTTGTCACAGACCCAATGGAGGTCTTTATTTTCTTTGAGAACCAATTTTGCCAAGTCTTTGCCATTTTTTCCAGCACCCCAAAGAACTAGAGGACGTGATTTATCCCTGTCCATCTTAAAAAAGTAGTGCACCTTGAGTTCAAAAAAGCGATTGTCTTTGTATACCTCCCAATTTCGAGAAATTCTGTCACTTCTGTCTCGCCAGTGATGCAAAACTTTGGGTAAACCAATGATTTTCAATCCTCCGGCAATAAAACGAAAGCACAAATCATAATCTTCAGGAAAAGTGTCTGGAGAAAATGCTCCAATTCTGTCAAAATCATCGCGATGCACCAACCAACAATTAGAAGGAATCACACACTCTTTGTAAACCTCTTCTCGGTAAGATTGCTTTTTTGCAAGCTCCATCAACCATTTGTCGTAGCGCTTAAAACCGTCTCCTATCGGTCCTTCATCTGAGAAATATTCCGTTGCCCCAGTAATTAAAACGTTATGATTAGTTGTTTGCTGGTTGAGGTTCTCGTGGCGGTTGAGGTTCTCGAAACCAGCCACCATCATCTCCAACTTATCCTTCGGCATTACATCATCAGAATCCATTCTATGAATCAACTCTCCCGAAGAATGCGCATATCCAAATCGCAAAGCATTCAATAACCTCGGATTAGGATTCTGCAAAGCCTTAATTCTCTCATCTTTCTGGGCATAATTTTGCAGAATAGAATAACAAGCATCAGAAGAAGCATCGTCCACAGCAAGCAATTCCCAATTCTCATAAGTCTGAGCAAGAATAGAATCTACGCAAGTTTTAAGATACTTTGCGGTATCTTTTACGGGTAGAATGATGGAGATTTTTTGCTTCAAGTTACTAATGTTAATAGCGAGACCTGTCTAATAGGGAGGTTACGACCGTGTCTAAAGGGCAAAGCGCGTATCTAACAATTCGCAAAGCGAATAAGTCTAAAAGTTCGCAAAGCGGACGTGTCTAAAAACGAGCGTAGCGAGATTTTCTAAGAAAGTCCCGAAATCTTCCCGTCATTATCAATAAACATTCCTTCTGAAGCGGGAGTGGCTGGCAACCCTGGCATTCTCATCATCTTTCCTAAAATCGGAATGATAAATCCAGCACCGGCTGCAAATTCAAATTCACGAACGGTTACTCTAAATCCTGTTGGTCGTCCAAGTTTTTTATCGTCATCAGAAAACGACTTTTGCGTTTTTGCCATACAAATAGGCAGTGCATTCAAGCCCAAAGCATCAATTTTTTTCAAATCAGTCTCTGCTTTCTTCGCATAATCAACACCATCAGCACCATAAATTTCTTTGGCAATGATTTCTATTTTTTCTGTAATTGGCAAGTTCCAATCGTAGAGTTGCTTGAAGTTATTCTTTCCAGACTCAACCTCTTCAACCACTGCGTGTGCCAATTCTGTCATTCCGTCTCCGCCATCGGCAAAACCGTTCGCAAGAATTGCTTTCACCCCTTTTGCAGCGCAATGTTTTACAATAATCTCAACTTCTTCTGCCGTATCTGTTGGAAAAGCATTAATAGCAACAACTGGATTCAACCCAAATTTTTGAATGTTTTCAATGTGTTTTTCGAGGTTAACAATTCCAGTAGTTACTCTTTCGACACTAGCCGTGTTGTATTCCTCTTTTTTTGCTCCTCCATGATGGCGCAGCGCTCTAATTGTTGCGACTAAAACAACCGTTTCGGGTTTTAATCCTCCAGAAACGCATTTAATGTCTAAGAATTTTTCTGCTCCTAAATCTGCACCAAAACCAGCTTCCGTGATAACATAATCAGAAAGAGAAAGCCCCATTTTGGTTGCTAAAATTGTATTTGTTCCTTGCGCAATATTTGCAAAAGGACCGCCGTGAATAATTGCAGGGTTGCCTTCCATTGTTTGCACTAAATTAGGTTGCACGGCATCTTTTAATAGAATTGCCATGGCGTTTTCTGCTTTTAAATCACGTGCATAAACAGGTTTTTTATCGTAAGTCATTCCTACATAAATATTACCTAAACGCGTTTTTAAGTCTTCAAAATTCTCTGCCATACACAAAATTGCCATCACTTCTGATGCTGGTGTAATGTTGAATCCATCTTGCCGAGGAACTCCGTTAAAGACACCTCCCAAACCTATGGTAATATCTCTCAAAGAACGGTCATTCATGTCCATTACTCTTTTCCAAGCAACTGTTCTTGGGTCTATTCCTAAATTCTTTGTTTTGCTTTGCAAGTTATTATCCAACAAGGCAGAAAGAAGGTTGTTAGCTTTCTCAATGGCAGAAAAATCACCTGTAAAATGCAAATTGATATCCTCCATAGGAAGAACTTGAGAATAACCGCCACCTGCTGCGCCACCTTTAATTCCAAAAACAGGACCTAAAGAAGGTTCTCTTAATACAACCGTCGTTTTCTTTCCAATTTTGTTCATTCCTTCGGTCAAACCAATCGACGTTGTGGTTTTGCCTTCACCTGCAGGTGTTGGTGTCAGTGCCGTTACAAGAACCAAGTGATTCTTCGCAATGTTATTCTCATTGATGAGTGACAAAGGAAGTTTCGCTTTGTACTTTCCGTATAACTCAAGGTCATCTTCTCCAATGTTTAATTTCTCTGCAATCGTTTTAATGTGTTGCATCGTTGCAGCCTGTGCAATCTCAATATCTGATTTGAATTCTCCCATAGTTTTATTTTTTGCTCCGACAAGATACATTTTTTTCGCAGAATTAAGCCTTCCAATGCTCCAATGCTCGAAAAATCAAACGCTCCGCCCCTTTCAACACCCCCCACTTCAAAACTTCTCAAAACTATTCTCCATCTCACAAACTAAATAGTTAATTTCACACAATGAGCAAGAATGTCGATAAATTAAACAAGCGCGGAGTAAAATCAAGCTACATTTCTTCAATCATTGGAATATCCTTGGTGCTTTTCATGATTGGGATTGTTTTAGGAGGGTTTTTCGGCTTGGATGATGTGCAAAAGAGATCCAAAGAAAGTTTACAGGCAGATTTATTCTTTTTGCCAGAAATGAATTCTTCCGACATTAAGCAAGTGGAGCAAGAACTGAAAACATGGTATCAATTCAGCGAGGTTTTTTATGTTTCTCCAGAAAGAGCAATTGAAGAATTCACGGGGGAAGATCAAAACGCAGACAATATCTTGGAAATTTTTGAGGGAGATAATCCTCTACCACCAACGGTTGGAATTAAACCAAAAGAAGAATTTGCAACGATAGAGGGAATGAGAAAAATAAAGGATACCTTATTACTTGTCTATGCCGACCAATTGGATGAAGTGTCTTATGATGAAGCCAGTGTAAAAAAAGTCAACCTTGGATTCAAGCAATTCATTTTTCTCTTTGGAGCAGTTGCTTTGCTACTCATCTTAGTTGCTTTCGCTTTGATTAACAACACCATTCGATTGGCACTTTACTCTAAAAGATTTTCCATAAAAACAATGCAGCTGGTAGGGGCAACATCAAAATATATACGCCGTCCGTTCTTATGGCAAGCAATTGGAATTGGAACAATCAGTGGAATAATCGCCATTGCTTTGCTGTTTGGTTTGTTCTACGCATTGAATAATATGGTCGATGTATTTGAAATTTCGTTTGGGTTTCAAAACTTCATTTTACTCGTAGGAACACTGATTTCTATCGGAATCTTCATCACGTTTATTTCCACTTGGTTTGCTCTTAACAAATATTTGCGTCTTAAATTGGATGATTTATATTAAATTCGCACCATGAGTGAAAAGAAAACGAAAAAAGCAAAGCAAGAGAAGGTTGACTTATTAGATGACACAAGCTCGAATGCAGAAGGAAAGTCATTGAAAGAATTTAGTAGCAGCGCACCGTTTTCTTTCAATAAGAAGAACTATAAACTGTTGCTAATCGGTTTGGCAATTAACGTTTTGGGTTATTTCTTGATGATAGGCGGGGCGAATGAAGATCCAAACGTGTTTGACGGAGAAATGTTTAGCACTATGCGAATAACTATTGCACCAATGCTCATCGTTGCAGGTTTCGGGATAATTATTTATTCTATTATGAAGAAACCTAAAGTAGAAAAAAAGTAAGCAATGAGTTTTCTTGAGGCACTGATACTTGGAATTATCCAAGGTTTAACAGAATTTCTTCCAGTAAGTAGTAGCGGTCATTTAGAATTGGTTAAAACCATTCAAGGGCAAGATTTGTCAGAAAAATCAAGCATGATGATGACGGTTGTTCTGCATTTTGCGACAGCATTAAGTACAGTTGTTGTATTCAGAAAAGACATTTTGGAGATTATAAAAGGACTTTTTCAGTTCAAAATCAACGAAGAATTCATGTTTGCCGTAAAAATTGTTATTTCGATGATCCCAGCGGCAATTATTGGCTTACTATATGATGATATTATTGAAAGTTTCTTTGGAGGTCAGGTTTTATTGGTCGGATTGATGCTCATCGTTACAGGTTTACTTTTATTTGTTGCAGACAGAGCGAAAAACACCACTAAACAAGTGAATGTAAAAAGTGCTATTGTGATTGGAGTTGCTCAAGCAATTGCCATTCTCCCAGGTATCTCTCGTTCTGGCGCCACCATCGGAACTTCTGTTTTACTCGGAATTGATAGAGAAAAAGCAGCTCGTTTTTCATTTTTAATGGTCGTTCCATTGATTTTTGGAAAAATAGCAAAGGACTTAATGAATAGTGAATTCACCACAGAAGGAGTCTCAACGGGAGCAATCACCGTTGGTTTTGTTGCTGCATTCATCACCGGAATTTTAGCCTGCACATGGATGATTGCCCTTGTCAAGAAAAGTAAATTGTCTTATTTTAGCTATTATTGCTTCATCGTTGGTATTTTGGCCATCGGATGGACCATTTTTAAGTAAGTTTTTGGGCTTCGAGAGCCTCAGCCCGCAAACTCGAAATCTGTGGGTTGAGGCTCTCGAAGCCCACAAAAAATAAATCATGTTAACCGAATTCTCAAAAGGCACAACCATCTTAGTCGATAAACCTCTCAATTGGACATCCTTTGATGTCGTTAATAAGTTGCGCTGGCATTTGCGAAAAAGGTTGGACGTAAAGAAGTTAAAAGTCGGTCATGCAGGAACACTGGACCCGTTGGCGACTGGACTGTTAGTGCTCTGCATAGGCAAGCATACAAAATTAATCAACGATTTAATGGTCGGGGAGAAGACTTATACTGGAACCATTCTTCTGGGAAAAACAACACCTTCTTATGATTTAGAGACTGAATTTAACGAAGAATTTCCAACAGAGCACATCACGGAAAAATTGATGGAAGAAGCTCGTCTTTCCTTCTTGGGAGAACAGCAACAAACACCCCCCATATTTTCTGCAAAAAAAATTGACGGGAGAAGAGCCTATGAATTAGCAAGAGAAGGACAAGAAGTAAAAATGAGAATTAACACTGTCACTATTCATTCTTTTTCAATTGACACAAGCAACTTTCCCGAAGTGAAATTTGAAATAACCTGCAGCAAAGGAACTTACATTCGCTCCATTGCCAATGATTTTGGGCAAAAATTAAATTCCGGAGGGACGTTAATAAAGTTGCGCAGAACAAAATCGGGCGAGCAAGATATAAAGGACGCAAAAACCGTTGAAGAGTGGATTAATTTCATTGAATCAGCTGAATTATAGCGAATATCCTTCATTTTTCATTTTTCATCTTTCATTTCTTTACTCATTACCTTAATATTTATACCTTTGCGTTCCAATTTTAGAAAAAAATAGTTTCGATATGAATAAAATGAAATTATCGCAGTTTCAATTTGACTTACCAGACGAGTTGATTGCAGAATATCCAGCAGAGAATAGAGATGAATCACGTTTGATGGTCATTCACCGAGATACGGGTGAAATTGAACACAAAATGTTCAAAGACATCATTGATTATATTGATGAAGAAGATGTTTTGGTGATGAACAATACCAAAGTTTTTCCAGCCAGAATGTATGGTAATAAGGAAAAAACAGGAGCTAAAATTGAAGTTTTCTTGCTCCGAGAATTAAACAAAGAGACCCTCTTATGGGACGTGCTTGTTGATCCTGCAAGAAAAATAAGAATCGGCAATAAGTTATACTTCGGAGAAGATGAATCTTTAGTTGCAGAAGTTATTGACAACACAACCTCAAGAGGACGTACTCTACGTTTTTTATTTGACGGTTCTTACGAAGAATTTAAAGAGAAAATCACTGAACTAGGTGAAACACCACTTCCAAAATACATCAAAAGAGATGTGGAAGAAAGTGACGAAGAAAGATACCAAACAATTTATGCAAAAGAGATAGGTGCAGTTGCTGCTCCAACAGCAGGTTTGCACTTTTCACGTCAATTAATGAAGCGTTTAGAGTTGAAAGGAGTCAACTTTGCCGAGGTTACTTTGCACATTGGTTTAGGAACTTTTCGTCCAGTGGAAGTTGAGGATTTAACCAAGCACAAAATGGATTCTGAGCAAGCATTTATCGATCAAAAATGTGCAGATGAGGTAAATAAAGCAAAAAGAAATAAAAAGAAGGTCATTGCAGTAGGTTCTACAGCGATGCGTTCTATTGAGACCTCTGTTTCAACAGAAGGAATGTTAAAGCCGTATGAAGGTTGGACTAATAAGTTCATTTTCCCACCTTACGAGTTTAGCATTGCTGATGCATTGATTACAAATTTCCATACACCATTGTCAACATTATTAATGATGGTTTCCGCGTTTGGAGGACATGAATTAATGATGGGAGCATACAAAGAGGCTGTAAAAGAAAAATACAGATTCTATTCGTATGGAGATGCGATGTTGATTTTGTAGTTTACAGAACTTAAACATATTAAAATCCCTTTTGATTTACATCGAAAGGGATTTTTTTTACGGGATTGTTTTTTTTAACTTCTAACTCCTCATTGACGGAAGTTTTGCTACTTTTGCACTGCTAAATTTCATTATGGAAAAAGTCCTTGAAAAGCCTTCTGTTAGGCAGAAAATAAAAGCATACATTGTTTTCACAAAGTTTCGTTTATCGGCTCTTGTAATTGTATCTGCACTAACAGGTTATCTGTTTGTTGGAGGTTCAGATGGCTTGACCATGACTTACCTTTTAGTTGGTGGGCTTCTTGTAACAGCAGCTTCTAATGGAGCCAATCAGATTTGGGAGAAAGACCTGGACAAATTAATGAAGCGGACAGAAAACCGACCTATTCCACAAGGGAGAATGTCTGTTAACGAAGGTTTGCTTATTGTTGTATTGTGTTTAATAGTAGGAAGTTTCTTACTCTTAAAAATCAACTTGTATTCTGCACTTCTTGGTGTTCTTGCGTTTGTGCTGTATGTGTTTGTCTATACTCCGATGAAACGAATAAGCCCATGGGCGGTGTTTGTAGGAGCAATTCCCGGAGCAATTCCTCCGTTTTTAGGAGCGATAGCGCATACTGGAGAATTCGGACTGATACCTGGAATTTTATTTTTCGTACAATTTACATGGCAATTCCCACACTTTTGGGCGATTGCATGGGTCATGTACGACGATTATAAAGCGGGGGGATTCTCATTACTTCCTTCAAGGTCGGGAAAATCAAAAGCATCGGCCTTTCAAATCGTAGTGTATTCTTTAGCATTGATTCCGTTTAGTTTATTGCCTTGGTTGATGGGAACAACAGGACTCGTGTCATTTATCTTTGCCATTTTATTAGGCTTAGGTTTCTTGTTCTTAGCATTAAGACTTTACAGAACATTAGAAGTAAAGGATGCAAAAAAATTAATGTTTGCCTCCTTTATTTATCTGCCGATTATCCAATTTGTCTATGTTTTCGACGCTGTCGATGAAATGATTATTAAATTATTAGCACTATGAGTGAAGATGTAATTCCAGAAAACGAGAGTAACTTAGAAGAAAAAGAGTATGCTGTTCAACGAGATAAGGCTCGATTGAACCTCGTTTACGTGAGTATGTTTAGTATTGTGATGCTTTTTGCAGGACTTACTTCGGCGTATATTGTCTCTATGGGCGATTCTTTTTGGTTGAAATTTCCATTGCCGCAGCCTTTTTGGATAAGTACTTGCATTATCATACTTAGTAGCATTACTTTTATGCTTGCTACTTATGCGGTGAAGAAAAAGAATACTGCCCAACTAAAAACATTCATGTCAATCACCTTTATTTTGGGTCTTTTGTTTGTTTATTTTCAGTTCAAAGGATACGGAGCACTTGTAGAGAATGGAATTCACGCAGCAAACAATCACATATTAGTTACGGAAGGTAAATACGGTGATTACTTTGAAGTGAAATACAAAGGGGATTTTATCGAAATCAACGGCAATGATTTTCTAATCAAAGGAAAAAAAATGAATGATGCACAATTAGAAGAGTACCAGTCTTTTATGTCGCAATTTATTGCTGTAAGTGATAAAAAACCATTTAAAGTTAATCAGTACGGCAAAGATTTCATCCTTTATTTTGAGAGTGTTCCCATGACGGTAGATAATTCTCGACTAATGACAGGTGAAGATGAAGAATTAAAATATTTAGACAGAGTTCGGTTGAACCAATTAGCAATCAATGTCCGTGATTTAAGAGGCGATTTCTTTGTGCGAGGAAAGATGGGCAAAGATTTTCAGATATATTACAAAGGAAAAGAGTTGCAATATAAAGACAGGCAACTTCAAAAAGATGGTCAGGATTTAGATAATTATTTGCAACTAAAATCGATGGAAGCAGCAGATACAGCATCTTCCTATTTGTACATAATTACATTCTTGCACTTATTACATATCATTTTTACTTTATTCTACTTAGTTAAGCTTCTAATACGCTCATTTTCAACAGAAATAGACAGTGAAACAACCATAAAAATTAAAATGGGAGCAGCCTTCTGGCACTTTTTAGGATTTTTATGGCTCTATTTATTATTATTTTTACTTTTTATTCATTAAACTTGCACATAAAATTTTATTAAGATGGCAGGACACGCTTCTAAACAAATTGACGGAAAAACACTCTGGGGAGGTAAAATTTCTCCTTTTAGCACGAGTTATGGAAAGCTAATGATGTGGTTTTTCTTGGTATCTGATGCTTTGACATTCAGTGGATTATTAATTGCTTACGGCTTCACAAGACACGATTACTTAGGTTCTTGGCCAATTGGTGAAGAGACGTTTGAATCTTTGCCGTTCCTTGGAAATGGATTTCCATTGATCTACGTGGCGTTGATGACATTTATTCTGATTGTCTCGTCTGTAACAATGGTACTTGCTGTTGAGGCAGGGCATAGAATGGACAAGAAAGGTGTAACGAAATGGATGATTGCGACTATCATTGGTGGTTTTTTCTTCGTTGGATCTCAAGCATGGGAATGGAAACATTTCATTCACGGATCTGATTTTGGCCGTGTTGAATTAGCAGATGGTTCACAAGCAATCGTGAAAGGTAAATTTGGCGATATCAAAAATTTTACTGTCGTTGAAGCTGGACATCACTTGGCTGTTGGAGATAAAGTAACGGAAGATTTAAAGCATGAATATACACATGCAGCTGCAGAAGGACACATTCATAACGGTATGATTACTTTGCATGATGGTTCAATCGCTAAAATTAACAAAGCAGCAAATACGGATATGCGTTTAATCGTAAAAGAATACGGAGGAACTTACGCAATGGGTGACGAAATAAAAGGACCTGAGGCTGTTAAGATGTATGAAGAAGCTATTAATGCGGGAGAAAAAAACAGAGTGATTTACGGAGCAAACATGAAGCAAAATGAATACGGACCTCAGCATTATGGTCAGTTTTTCTTCTTCATAACCGGCTTTCACGGTTTTCACGTATTCTCAGGAGTAATGATCAACATCATCATACTTCTTGGAGTTATTGGTGGAGTTTATCACAAACGTGGTCACTATGAAATGGTCGAAAAAACTGGGTTGTATTGGCACTTTGTCGATTTGGTATGGGTGTTCGTATTTACATTCTTCTATTTAGTATAATCAGGAAAAGAAATTTGTTATGGAAAGAGATGATATTATAGAATATTCTTTAGATGCTCATCACAGCGAAGAGCACGGAGCTAAACTCAGAAAGAACATTTGGAAAGTAACAGCTATCTTAACGTTAATTACAGCTGTTGAAGTTGTTATTGGTTCAGTTATAAAACAAGCTGATGCTTCATGGTATATTGTAAAATGGGTGCTTATTGGTTTAACAATCGTCAAAGCGGCATACATTGTTCTTTCATTTATGCACCTCGGTGATGAGAGAAAAGGGTTGAGATACGTTATTTTAATCCCTTACTTTATCTTTGCGTTGTACTTAATATATATTCTAGTTACAGAAGGGAATGCAATTTTTGCAACACTTTCTGCTTCGCACGCATAAACTAAGAGACAAATGTCTGAAAAAAAGTCTGCTGGATTCAAACAACGGTTGCTGGTAATGCTACTCTTGTTTGGTCCAGCTTTTATTTTAGTACTTATTGGAACTTCAAAGTGTACCCACAACTTTAAGCAATTAGATGATTTTGGTGTTGCAACGAATTACACCTTCGTTGACGCAAAAGGAAATCAACGCGACTACAAAGAGTTTAGTGACCAAGTTGTGCTCGTAACAACCTTGCAAATCACTTGTCCTGATGACTGCGCTATATCAATGTGGCATTTAGACCAATTGGTTTATCAGAAAATGCGCAAAAAGAAAGAAAAAGGCGGTGTTAGAATCATTTCTTTTGTCACAGATGGAGAAGGAAACCCCATTGAGGACATGTCTTCTGTTCAAGATATGCTGTACGATAGAGTTGAGAATTACGACCCAGAATTATGGGTTCTTGCCTCGGGTGATGCAAAAGAATTGTATGATTTTGAAAGAAATGACGAACGTTTGTTGCGTGAAGGGGATGAATTCTTTGGTGGTCAAGCTTTTCAGGAATTACTACTCCTACTCGATAGAGAAAACCACTTGCGCATGGTTCTTTCTGGAACTACGGAAGGCATGATTCGGAGGATGAATCAACATGTCAGCCTGTTGCAAAAAGAATACGACCAAAAAGAAGCGCAACAAAAAAAGAAATAACCAATGAAAAAAGGAAGTGTTTTCTTATTGCTTTCCCTGGGAATTCTAGCCATTGCATCTTGTGGTTCTGCAGAAGAAAAAATAAATCCTCTACCCATTCTTGGAGAAAGAGATGTCGATTATCAAATGATTGATGGAAAAGAAGTTGCGGACACTATTTATCATCGTGTTCCTGATTTTAAGTACCTCAATCAAGATTCTGTTCTAATTTCTTCTGAAGACCTTAAAGACAAAATTTGGATTGTCGATTTCTTCTTTACAAGTTGCCCGACTATTTGTCCACCAATGACGTCTAACATGAACTCATTGGCAGAAGCAACCTCTGATTTGGAAGAAAATATTCAGTTCTTGTCATTCTCCATTGATCCAAAAAGAGATACACCTTCTAACTTGAGAAAATACATCAAAGCAAGAGAATTAAACACTAAAAACTGGTATCTATTCTCTGGAGAAGAAGATGCAACGCACCGTTTGGCAAAAAGTTTTTTCAATGGAGCAGAACGCAATGATGAGGCCGATGGAGGTTTCGGGCACACAGATTATTTTGCGTTGGTTGACACGAACGGACACGTTAGAGGAATCTATGTTGGAACAGACACCGAACAAATGATGCTTCTGGAGAATGCTATCCGAAAGTTACTAAAAGAAGAATATGGAGTTGATGGAAGCAAGTAAATTAAAGAAAGCTAAAATCGCTATTTATTCGCTATCAATTGTGATTCCTGTAGTGGTTGCTCTATTGTTTGGCGTCAAAATACAAGGTGTTGACTTGACTTTTTTACCTCCAATTTACGCGACAATCAACGGGGTAACAGCATTGGTTTTAATTGTTGCGCTTATTGCCATTAAAAAGAAGAACAAAGCACTGCATCGAGGATTGATTCGGTTTGCGTTGTTGCTTTCTTTACTTTTTTTGGCTTGTTATGTGGCTTATCACATGACCTCCGATTCTACACCTTACGGAGGAAATTACAAAACAATTTACTTTGTCATCCTTATTTCGCACATACTGCTGAGTATTGCTGTAGTGCCAATTGTTTTATTCACCTACCTTTTTGCTTGGCAAGGAAACTTTGAAAGGCATAAAAAATGGACGCGATTTGCATGGCCGATTTGGTTTTATGTCGCAGTGAGCGGAGTGGTGGTTTATTGGTTGATTTCTCCGTTTTATTAGTCGCTCTTTGGAGGAGGTTCCATTGCTAATTTATAGACATCTTCTTTTTCTCACGCAGATTTCACAGATTTCATTCTTAACTCCTTAACAAAAGGTTGTTGAGCTGACTCAACATAACTCCTGACTTCTTCCCCACAAACAACGTCAGTCTAAAACTCCAACACTCTAATGCTCTAACTTACTCATACTGACTAATATCAAAATCAATAACAGTAATAGACGGAGGAGGTCCGTTTACGCCTGCAACCCCACGAATTCCGCGCAGACCAACACGACCTTTGCGTCCTAAAAGTTGACCTGACAAAGGTTTTCCAGGATTACCAGCCGTACCAGCCGTACCATTTCTACCTCCTGTGCCTCCAATGTTGACAACAGTGATTGATGAACTGACGCTTGATGCTGATGGGTGAATGAAAACATTGACGACGCTTCCATCACCTCCATTACCTCCGTTGCCTCCATTGCCTCCATCACCTCCATCCCCAACACGAAGTTGTTTGTTGTTTTTATTGATTTCTCCATTCTGTCCGCTGCCACCGTTTCCACCTCTACCACCATTTCCACCGTCTCCTCCGCTTGCGTTAACCAGCAATGTGCCATTTACAGCGAATTTATATTTCCAGACCTCATTATTTGTCAAGTTATTAACGGAAACGTAGTTGTAATTACCTTTTTTCCATATATAACAGGTTAATTGCTTAGCGTTAGTTCCAAAAGTCCCGTTTCCACCATTTTCTCCATCTTTTCCATCGCGAAAGATGATTCTTCCAGTTCTGCTCTTTCTGTTGACTCCGTTTTCCCCATCAATACCGTCTGCAAGAATAATAAGAGAGCCTCTCAAGTTCATCTTAATAGTTTGTGCATCCGTAAATGTTTCCTCCTTGCCTGAGAAAGCATATGATACAGATATCGTTTCATCTGTAAATGATGTTGGTTTCTTAACGACTAAAAAAGTATTCTTAGAAGAGAGTTTTTTGATATCTTCTGAAATAAATGAAAGCTTTTTCTTTTTTGTGATATCAACCTCTCGACCGTCCAACATTCTTGCAAAAATGGTGGCTTGGAACTCTTTGCCATAATTGAGGTCTGCCGCAGGATTGTATTCCATATAAATAGAAGCTATTTCTGCAACGTTGAACTTTTTACTGCTGCCACAACTAATTAAAAACAGGACACTGACAAATAGAATAAATAAATTTTTCATGAACTTCAAGGTTTTCAGTAAAGGTAAAAAAAGGAATTAGATTGTTGAAAGAACTTCCCAGACTTTTTCAGCTGTAATGTCCCAAGAAAACTGCTGACATCGCTGCAATCCTTTTTCTGACAATTCACGGAGCATTTTTTCGTCATTATTTAGCAGTTCTAACTTTTCTGCGATGTCTTGTACGTTCAATGGGTCGCAATACAAGGCTGCGTCTCCCGCTACTTCTGGCAGGGAGGTTAAATTTCCAGAGAGAATTGGAGTCCCGCACTTCATTGCCTCGACTAAAGGGATGCCGAAACCTTCAAAGTAAGGAACAAAAGTGAAAATTTTTGCTCCTCCCATTATTTTTGCCAATTCTTCTAATGCAAGATGCCCTGTGAAGTGAATTTGCTCTTTCAAAGCATCAGAAATAGTGATGTTTGCGTTAGAATTCTTCCATAATTCGTTACCGACAATTAGCAGTTGCTCTTTATTCTCCGGATTTTTCTTCTTAAAAATTTCAAAGGCTTCAATCAGTCGCTTTAAGTTCTTGCGTGGAGAAAGTGCACCGACAAAAAGGAAGTATTCTTGCCCCAAGGTGTATTTCTCTCGAATTGCCGTTTTTTGCTCTTCAGAAATGGGTTTAAACGCATCTGAAGCACCGTTCCATATTGCTGTTATTTTGGAAGGATCAATCCCATACGTTTTGGCGATGTCCTTTTTAGAATAATCTGAGACGGTAAGAATGTGATCTGCTTTTTTGGCGAATTTTGGAAAGAAATGTGTCAAGTATTTCCTCACCAACCAACCCACATCTTTCGGATTGTGTTCAAAATTAATGTCGTGAATCGTTGCGACCTGCATTACATTTGAAGAGAGAGAAAGATAACCGTCTGGCGAAAAAAAGAGTTCGATTTTGTGTTTTTTTAGTGCTTTTTTCACAGAGAATTCGAACCACCAGTAAAACAAAAACGGATGTCGAGCTTGTGGACTTAAAACAACAGGTGTAATATTCTCCGAGAAAATAAATTTCTCATCAAAAGGCCTGTCGAAGAAGAAAAAAAACTGATGCTCCGGGTGTTTCTCGGCGATGCGACGCGCTACTTCGTAGGTGTACCAGCCGAATCCTTCCATCTTGTGAGAGAGCAAAAACCGTGTATTGATTGCGATACGCATTTAGTATTGAAGAATGTAATTAGAACGTTTTTCTTCTTTAATTGTTGTTTCTGCACCGTGTCCACAGTAAACTAAGGTGTCTTCGGGGAGCTTAAACATGGTGTTAAAGATGGATTCTTTGAGAACATTCATATCGCCACCTGGCAAATCCGTTCTGCCAAAACTACCTGCAAAAAGAACATCGCCATTGATGACGAATTCATTCTCTTTGTCAAAATAAACGACATGCCCCACGCAATGGCCGGGCGTAAAAAGAACATCAAATTTCATTTCTCCAAATGTCAATTCTTCTCCCCCTTGCAACAATTTGTTCGGCGCTCTTGGGGGAATGTACCCTTTGAATCCATAGACGTGCGAGTAGTCAGAAACGGAATCCAAAGTGGCGACGTCTTTTTCGTGAATGTAAAAATCGATATCGTATGTTTTTAGAACGAAATTGCACCCTAAAACATGGTCGATGTGCGCATGCGTTAATAAAAGTGCAACGGGTGTCAAGTTATTTTCTTCAATGAAAGAAACCAAGGCATCTTGCTCGTGTTTTTCGTAGCAACCGGGATCAATAATCACACAGTTTTTCCCATCATGCACAACGAAGGTATTCTCTTGAAAGGGGTTGAAAGAAAATTTTTGAACAACAACAGCCATAATTCATTTATTTCTTACAAAAATAGGATGTTTTCTCAATTTATTGCTCTTAGGCACTGTTTTTGAAAGAATTGTATTTTTAGAAGTGCACTTAATGATTATATTTGTAAAAAAATTAAAGATGAAATATTTATTTATTGCCGTTATCGGTTTATTGTTAGTGAGTTGTGGGACTAAAGTTCCTTACACCAATCAAGTAAGAGATGAATTCGGATTGGATTCTGAAAAAATGATTAAAAAGGTTCAATTCATTACTTCTGCGACGATTATTTTGGAAAAAAACAAAGTTTCGGGAACACAAGGAACGGATGAAGACGGAACATTGGTTTCTTCTTCTAACAAAGAGCAAGACAGAATTATTATCCCAATCGGAACGGAGTGTATTTTTGAAAGTTACGGTGATAATGGTGCATTGGTTCTTCGTTTTGAAACAGGAACAGGCAAAACGATCACTTTTGCACAAAGAGGAAATTCAACTTCTGGCAAATATTATTTAGTTGCAGATTGGAACAACGGTAAAAACGGTGGTAGCCTTGTTTACGGAAACCAACCTTACGTAGCAACAAGCTCAAGTGGAGTTGCTTATTTGCAAGTTGTTAAAAAGAGATTGCAAAAAACAAAACGTAAAGACCGCGTTGTTAAGGGAATGAAAGTGTAAAGCTTTCTATGTGAAATTTAGCCTTCTTTGAGTGATCAAAGGAGGCTTTTTTTGTATATTGTGGTGGTTAGATAGCATGAACGAACGCGATGCAATCGCGCACGAGCTTGGGTTATTGATGAAAGAATTTTAAAGTGACCCAAGATGAGGATGTTTAATAACAAATGTTTTTTATGAAATTAAAAGAAGGAGATATTTTTACAATTCCTATTAATAATCAATTCATTGGGTTGGGTCAGATAATTTATATGCCAAATAAAAAGAACTACATGATTATTGTTTTTAAAGAAAGGTATGAAGTCAGTTCCGTTCCTTTAGATCTTTTCACAGTAAGTCAAGGTGATATTTTTTTGATGGGGTACACTGTTGATGCAAAATTTTATCACAAACACTGGAAGGTTATCGGCAATGTTGAAGTGAATCTTGGCAGAATTAGATTGCCATATTTTAAACTAGGTATCATAGAAAAAGAAATGTTAGTAATAAATTATCAAGGGAAAGAAATTGGCCAAGCAACAAAAGAAGACCTAAAATTAAATTATAAGACCGTTATTGCTCCTGTAAGATTTGAGAACGCACTTAAATATCTTTATAATGAAAGGGAATGGAACTCCTCATTTAATGAAATTTTATACTCAACTGATCTGCTCCCCCCGCTCACGCGGGAAGATATAGACTAAATTTGCTGGTGCGCGTTCTTAACGCGTTCCAACCAATCATCTTCACCGCTCGTTCGAGATTACCTTCGGTGCTACTTCGGGTGCATCTCGGACCGTTCTCATTATTCAATCACAATCACACTCCCATCAATTTCAACTTTTTGCTCCTCACTCTTGCTTTCTGCTTTATTCGTCTGAGAAAAAATCATGTAAAGCAGTGCTCCTAAAAACAGGACATAGAAAAGAATCTTCAAGATGTATTTTCTCGATGCTGCGGGAGAAGTATGCCGCTTAAAGTCGAATCTCTTTCTTTCTTCCATGCTTTAAAAGTAGGAAATTATTGTTCTACCACCCCCTTTACACAGATTTCTTTTAACTTTGGAGCAATGAGTAATTCTAAATACATTTTGGTAACTGGTGGCGCTGGTTATATCGGTTCGCACACGGTCGTTGAATTGGTTGAAAACGGCTTTTCTCCAGTGATTGTGGATGATTTTAGAAATTCTCAAGAATCCTCAATTGACGGAATAGAGAGAATCACAGGTAAGTCTGTAACCCTTCGTAGGATTGACGTCTGTGACTTTGCAAGTCTTGAAGGCGTGTTTTCAGAATTTAATTTTGAAGGCATTATTCACTTTGCAGCGCACAAAGCCGTCGGAGAATCTGTTGAGAAACCCTTGGCTTATTATCGCAATAATCTTCTCGGATTAATCAACTGTTTAGACTTGGCTGTTAAGTACAAGGTGGAAAATTTTGTGTTTTCGTCGTCGTGTACCATTTATGGAGAACCGAAGAACGAGAAAGTTGTCACCGAAGAATCAGAAATACAAATTGCCAATTCTCCCTACGGAAATACGAAGCAAATCGGTGAAGAAATCATCAATGATTTGGTGGCAAGTGGTGCGAATATTAAAATTCTGAATCTTCGCTATTTTAATCCCGTTGGCGCACATTTTTCTTCTCAAATAGGAGAATTACCCATCGGAAAGCCGAATAATTTACTTCCTGCGGTTGCTCAAACAGCCATTGGAAAAATAGATAAAATAACAGTTCACGGCAACGATTACGACACCACTGACGGAACGTGCGTTCGTGATTATATTCACGTGACAGATGTTGCCAATGCACATGTAAAAGGCATCGCTTGGTTACAGTCGCAAAAGAATTCGCTGGTGGAAAACATCAACATCGGAACAGGACAAGGAACGAGTGTTCTCGAAATTATTCATACTTTCGAAGAAGTTTCAGGTCGGAAGTTGAACTGGGAATTCGGAAAAAGAAGAGAAGGCGATGTTGTAGAAATTTATGCAGACGTTACAAAATCAAAAGCAATTCTGAATTGGGAAGCAAAAAAGACAGTGAAAGATGCGGTGAAAGATGCATGGAATTGGGAGAAGAGAATAAGTGATTAAGGAGTTAAGTAGTTAACAAGTTAAGAAGTTAGGGAGTGGCACGAGATAACTTCCTTCTTAACTACTTAACTTCTCTAACTACTGACTCCTTAACAAACAATTAAAAAATGAACAATAAAAGACTACTTTTTGGACTTTGTTTAGTGACATTCTCTTTGAATGCGCAATACGATGGCAAAGGAGAAGACGAAATTTCGCGTTTTCGACCTGGTTTCATGTGGTTTTTTACAGGAGTGAGACCTGCAAAGACAGAAAAAGTAAGAAAATACGACCGTTTAATCTTCGATTTAACCTACAACGATTGGGCGGGAGATGAGCAACCTTTCCAAAATAGCTTAGCATCCATCGGACTTAACACCAATCTTATGTTTGATATTCCATTAACGAAAGGAAATACGGTCTCCTTGGGGTTAGGTATTTCTCATCAATATATAAATATTCGTCATAATAAAATAATTGATGTTAATGAAGTTAATAAAACAAGCACTGTCATTGCTATAAACGCAACTGAGCCATACCACACACGTTCTCTTTCTGGAAACAGCTTCTCAATCCCTATAGAACTTAGATTTCGAAATGAAAGCTGGAGACATTTTAAAGTCCATATAGGTGGTAAATTTGGTTACCAAGCTAATCTATATGCTAAAAAAAGAGGTATTATAAATGGACAGAGAGTTAAAACTAAAGTTTTTGACTTTCCCGATCAGAATGATTGGATTTATTCTGCCCACGTCCGCTTAGGTTTTAGAAATTGGGCATTATTTGGCAGTTATAATTTCAATACCTTATTTTCCAATAAGGGTAGCACTCAACTTAATTTATTGCAAATGGGACTAAGCATTTCACTGTATTGATTATCATGGAGCGTTGGAGCATTGGAGTGTTCGAGCTTTGGACGGCTTATGTGAGGAATGACAAGTTTTCTTTCTATTTTAGAGCACTCAAACATAATCCATAATCCATAATTCTAACAACAGTCAACTTCAACATTAAATCATTAACCATGTTTATAGACACCCACACCCACCTTTACGTTGATGCATTTGCAGAAGACAGAACGGCAACGGTTCAGAAAGCGATAGATGCAGGCGTAGAATTAATGCTCCTCCCCAACATTGATGTCGAAACCATTGACGGAATGCATCGTTTGGTGAAAGAATTCCCGCAGAATTGCAAAGCAATGATGGGGTTGCATCCCAGTGACACCAAAGAGAATTGGCAGGAGCAACTAAAAACAATGAAAAAATTATTGTTCGACAACCCTTCAGACTACATTGCCGTTGGCGAGATAGGAATGGATCTTTATTGGGACAAAACTTTTATCGAAGAGCAAAGAAAAGCATTTGCTGTGCAGGTAGAATGGGCGAAAGAATTGAATTTACCCATCGTTATTCATGCGCGAGATTCTTTTCAAGAAATTTATGAAATTCTCGATGAATTGAATGATGATTCTTTGACAGGAGTCTTCCATTGCTTCACAGGAACGAAAGAAGATGCGGATAAAATACTGAATTATGGCAATTTCAAATTGGGAATAGGCGGTGTTCTAACTTACAAAAACTCAACTTTAGACGAAGTACTAAAACAGGTGGATTTGAAGAATATCATTTTAGAAACAGACTCGCCCTATTTGCCACCGGTTCCTTTCAGAGGAAAACGTAACGAAAGTTCTTACATTCTCCACATCGCTGAGAAATTAGCAGATGTTTATGGTGTTAGTCTTGCAGAAATCGAAGAAATAACGACCATTAATGCGAAACAATTGTTTAATTTGTAAAGAATGGCGAAAATTTTAATCATCTATACGGGCGGAACTATCGGAATGATAAAGGATTCTGAGACGGGGCAATTGACCAATGTTAATTTTGACCATATTTATGATCATGTGCCAGAATTAAAGCGATTGAATGTTGAATTAGACACCAAAAGCTTCGCGCAACCGATTGATTCTTCAGAATTTTCGATTTCTCACTGGCAAGATTTAGCAAAGATGATTGAAGAGAATTATTCATCTTATGACGGCTTTGTTATTCTGCACGGTTCAGACACGATGGCTTACACGGCATCAATCTTGAGTTTTATGTTCTGTGGATTAAAAAAACCAATTATTTTGACAGGTTCGCAGTTGCCAATAGGTATCATCAGAACGGATGGCAAAGAAAATTTAATCACTGCCATTGAGATTGCGGCTACACAAAATGAGCAAAACGAAGCTTTGATTCAGGAGGTTGCCGTTTATTTTGATTATCAATTGTTCAGAGGAAATAGATGCACCAAAGATTCTGCAGAGAATTTTGAAGCGTTTCGTTCTCCGAATTATGAATCATTGGCAATCGCGGGCGTTCACATTAAATTTGACAAAGAAGCTTTTTTCAGAACGAAGAAGGACGAATTGTCTTTGCAAACAGAATTAAATCCAAAAGTCACTTTGTTAAAGTTGCATCCAGGAATGGATTTTGATTTATATTCCGCTCTGTTCGACAGGTCAAAAGTGGACGGTATTGTGTTAGAAACTTTCGGTTCAGGTAATTCACCAACATCGGTTGTTTTTAGAACTTTATTGGAGAATTTCATTTCGCAAGGCGGTGTTGTTTTGAACATCACTCAATGCAATTCTGGCGCGGTGAAACAAGGAATGTACAAAACCAGTTCTATGTTTAATGAAGTAGGAGTAATCAATGGTTTTGACATGACCACGGAAGCGGCAATTACCAAGATGATGGTTTTCTTAAATGAGCGACATTCATCTTCTATCAATGAGATACTGTCCTCTGAGGTGAGAGGAGAGCTGACGAGTATTTTTTAAATTTCGAATCTTTATTTTCTAATAAATGTCTATCTTTGCCAACCACAAAACGGAGAGGTGGCAGAGTGGCTGAACGCGCACGCTTGGAAAGCGTGTTTACAGAGATGTAACGGGGGTTCGAATCCCCCTCTCTCCGCAAGAAAAACGTCCCATCTTTGATGGGGCGTTTTGTTTTATAGATTAATTGAAATCAAGCTCGCTTGAAATTTCAATTAATCTATAAAACAAAACAGCGATGCGTCAGCAGAGCGTTTTTCTTGGTCAGGAACCTCGCTTTGGGGATCACGGAGCGCAGCGGAGTAATCCCGCGTGCTTGAAATCACATTGACAAATTTTTATTTGGAAAAAGCTCCTAATTTCATCAAACATAAAAAATTTCACTAAAAACTTGCAAGGTTAGTTAGTAATCACTAACTTTGTTGTATGAGTTTGACTAAAAGACAAATAGAAATTGTTAAAGCTGCTGCTAAATTAATTGGTGGCAAAGGGATACAGAGTCTTACCATGAAGAATTTGGCGGCTGAAATGGGTTTTTCTGAACCGGCACTTTATCGCCATTTTAATGGAAAAACAGAAATTTTAGTATCCGTTTTAAACTTTTACAAAGCAATTCTTAAAGAAGAAATGAATGAAATTGTTGAAAGTGAATTGACAGGGCTAGATAAGCTGGAGAAAATCCTTAAATTTCAGTTCAACCATTTTAGTCAAAATCCAGCTGTAGTGATGGTTATTTTTGCAGAAACGAGTTTTCAATATGATAAAGTTCTTTCAGAGACTGTTTTAAAGATATTGACTCACAAGAAAATGATGATTGAGCAAATGGTAGAATCAGGGCAGAAAGATGGTTCTATTAGGGAGGATGTTGAGGCTAAATATTTAGCGTCGGTATATATGGGAAGTATGCGATTTACAATTCTGCGGTGGAGATTGAATAATTATAATTTTAATTTAATAGCTGATGGCAACAACTTATGGGAAACAATAAAAAAACTAGCTTCTAAAACGTAAATATTTTTTTTGAATCGAAAGTTAGTGATTGCTAACTAACAATTAAAAAACAACAAATTGATAAATTATGAAATACTCAGCAAAGAATAAATTAAAACTGTTGACTGCCATCTTTACAGTAATAATTAGCTTAGGGAGCGCTCAAGCTCAAGACATGTGGACATTGCAACAATGCATTGATAGCACTATGGTAAAGAATAAAAAGTTGCAGATAAAGAAGAATGAGACTTTCATTTCCTCTCAAAGGGAGAAAGAAGTGAAATCAAATTTACTTCCAAAACTATCTGTGAATGGTGATTATAAGTATTACACAGATTTACCGACTCAATTAATGCCTCTGTCTGTTTTTGGTGGGCCAGAAGGTCAGTTTAGGGAAGCTCAATTTGGTGTTCAACATAACATTAATGCAAATGTAGCGCTAAACATGGCCTTGTATAACCCTGAAATATTTGGAGCAATTAAGAAGTCTAAAATTGCATCTGAAATTTCCAATTTGAGTTACCAGAAATCAAAAGAAGATATTTATTTTGAAGTTTCATATTACTATTACAACGCTCAAATTGTTAAGAATCAAATTCAATTTATTCAAAACAATTTGACGAACAGCAAGAAGCTTTTAAAGGTAGTTGAGCTACTTAATGAGCAACTTCTCTTAACAAAAACGGATGTTGACAAAGTTAAGTTGCAACTACAACAATTAAAAACAAACAAACTAGTTGCTGAAAATAAGTATCAGCAAATCTTGAACGGAATGAAATTGTTAATGGGAGTAGAATTGAAACAGGAATTTACGATAGAGTCAAAAGTTAATTTCAAAAAAACAACTAATTATCAATTGCAGAAGACTATAAACACTCAAATGAATGAGGTGCAAAACAGGCTTTTAAGTGCTGATATAGCTACCCTTCAAAGAAGTCGTTATTTACCCTCTGTTTACCTTTATGGGTCTTATGGCACAATGGGGTATGGATATACAGAATCACCAAATGAATTCCTGAACTTCTATACAGTTGGCTTCCTGGGCGTAAAAATGTCATATTCTCTCTTTAATGGCACTACGACTTTAAAAAAAATCAACCAGAAAAACATAGAGCTTGAGAATAATGAACTACAAAAAGAGCTGTTGATTGATCAAAATGAAGTTCAAATTGAGAATGCGAAATTGCAAATGAGTATTGCAAACGAGTTAGTTGTTTCAGGAGAATTACAAATAGAGCTTGCTCAATCTGTATATGAGCAAGTTTTGCGGCAGCAAAAAGAAGGTTTAGTAAATATAACTGAAGTCCTTCTTGCGGATTCTGCTTTAAGAACAGCTCAGCAAGCATATATTTCTGCAATTGTAGATTACTATAAGGCCGACCTCGAATTAAGAAAATTAACAGGAAACATATAAATATAATCATCATTAATAATTAGAATATGAAAAAGACAATAAGCATACTTACGTTACTTGCGCTAGTTGCAATAGTTATAGTACAGTTACTAGCGAATAAAGCTGTTTCGGAAAACAGAATTTATTACTACGACAAAGAAAAAGCAATAATCGTTCAGGCTCAAAAAATAGAATTTGAACAAATAAATCATGCGTACGAGTTTACAGGAACTTTCGCTGCGAATAAAGATGCCAGAATAAATGCAGATGTACAAGGTAAAATTATGAAGTACTATGTAAGCGAAGGGAGTGAAGTTGTAAAGGGTCAAATGTTGGTAAAAATAGACGATGAATTACTTCAGCTTCAACTAAAGACCATTAATGTTACTATCGAAGGGTTGGAAACAGATGTTAAACGATTCACTATCTTGTCAGAAGCAGATGCCGTAGAAGCAGTAAAGTTGGAAAAAGTTGAAAATGGTTTGAAAGCGGCCAAAATTCAGAAGCAAATATTAATCACTAAAATTTCTAAAACAACCGTTAGAGCCCCGTATAAAGGTATAGTGACAATGAAAATGTCCGAGATTGGTTCTTTTGCATCTCCAGGAGTCCCCCTATTGACGTTAACTGATATTGCAGCGTTAAAGTTCACCGTCAATGTCTCGGAAAGCGATTTAGAACTCTTTCAATCAGGAAGTAGTCACAAGATTAATGCAGATGCCTTTCCTTCTATGGATATTACTGGGACAGTTGTCTCGATTGGCAGCAAAGGAAACAGAGGGAATAGCTTCCCAGTTCAATTTGAGGTTAACAATAAGAATTTAAAAATTAAATCAAATATGTTCGGAAAAGTGACATTAGACAGGTCAAACTCTGGTAAATCAATTGTTATTCCGACCTCATCTATTATTGGATCAGATATAGCTCCAAAAGTATATTTGATACAAGATGGTAAAGTCTCACAACACTCTATTACGGTTGTAAATCGCTTTAATAATAAAGCAGTCGTAGGTAAAGGTTTAAAAGAGGGCGATTTAATAGTAACCAGTGGATTCATCAATTTATTTGACGGAGCGAATGTCATCGTAAATAATTAGAAGATGAAAAGCCTTATGAATCATTAAACATTAACGACATGAATATTACAGAAATATCAATTAAACGACCATCACTGATCATTGTGCTTTTCAGTGTATTTATTCTCTTGGGCTACATTGGCTTCAAAAACCTGAGCTATGAGCTAATGCCTGATTTTAATCAACCAGTAGTCGTGATTAAAACAGTTTATCCAGGAGCTGAGCCTAAAGAAGTAGAAACCTCCGTCTCTCGAAAAATTGAAGACGCACTCTCTAACTTAGAAGGAGTTGACTATCTAGTGACTAAGTCTCTACCGAATGCTTCAGTGATTATAGCTAACCTCAAGTATGGGACGGATTTAGATAAGACGATGACAGATGCTCAGCATTACATTGACAATATCAAAAAGGATTTGCCAGCTTCAATTCTTACCCCAGAAATGAGTAAGGTTTCTCCTAATGATTTGCCGATTATGTCTATAAGTGCAACAAGTGATTTGCCGTCAACTGAATTTTATCAAAAAATGGTGGATGATATCCTGCCTCAAATTCAACAAATTAAAGGCGTGGCTGAATTGACTGTTCTTGGAGGAGAAGAAAGAGAAATTCAAGTAAAAGTTGACCAAGAAAAGTTGAAACATTATAAATTATCACTGTATAAAGTGGTTCAATTAATAAATCAAGCAGGATTAGACTTACCTGCTGGTAAAATTCAATCTTCAACAGAAAGCAATTCAGTACGTTTAACGGGGAAGTTTACATCTATTGAAGATATTGAAAATGTCCAAATTGACATGCCTCAGCCAGGCAGCCCAGTTTATTTAAAAGACGTTGCTACAGTTACTGACGGTGTAAAGCAAATTACTTCTATTAGCAGGTACAATGGCAAAAATGGAATTGGTGTTTTATTAAAGAAACAAGGGGATGCTAATGCAGTAGATGTATCAACTGCCGTGAGAGAAAAACTCAAAGCTATTGAGAATCAAAACAAAACGGAGAATGTCAATTTCATTATTGCTGATGACAGCACGGAGAATACAATTGCAGCAGTAGAATCAGTGGTAGAGGATTTGATAATGGCAGTAATACTGGTTTCTATCGTAATGCTCTTGTTTTTACGAAGTTTTAGAAATTCACTAATTGTTTTAGTGGCAATTCCAACCTCTTTAGTTACCGCTTTTGCAGTGATGTGGATGTTAGGTTATACACTTAATTTAATGACATTATTAGCCATGTCTTTAATTATTGGAATTCTGGTTGACGATGCCACTGTGGTACTTGAAAATATTCAACGTCATCTTGACATGAAGAAAGGGAAGCATGAAGCAGCAATGGATGGCAGAATGGAAATTGGATTCTCTGCACTGTCGATTACACTTGTGGATATCGTTGTTTTTCTGCCCATATTGTTTATCCAAGTGTTTGTTGCAGATATGTTGAAACAGTTTTCTGTAGTGGTAATTACATCAACTTTAACCAGTCTCTTGGTAGGATTTACTTTGACACCATGGATGGCATCTAGAATGGGAAAATCTGAAGACCTTCAACCAACCAATTTGTTTAATAAATTTTTGCTTTGGTTTGAAGTGGTGTTAGACACCTTTACAGACTGGTATGGAAAAAAATTGAACTGGGTTTTGAATCATAAAATAGCTTTTGTTGGAATAGTGCTGAGTTTATTTGTGTTTACAGGAGTAATGATGAAACAAAATATTATTGGTGCTGAGTTGATTTCAACAGGAGATCAAGGTAAATTTAGATTAAGTTTAGAATTTGATAAAACGACTTCTATTCAACAGAATAATATTGTTTCGCTAAGAATGGAGGATTTCATTCTTAACCAACCAGATGTCAATTCAATATTTAGTAATGTAGGAGGTCCAAGTACAGGAATTGGAAGTTTAGGTATGGGTTCTCCTAACAAAACCGAATTCACGATTCAATTAAAACCCGGTGAAGAACGGAATGACCAGCCAACCGAAAAATTTATGATGGATTTAAGGGATGAACTTCAAGTTAGATTCCCTGGCGTCAATTATTCTATGTCTGCTCTTGGCTTAATACCAAGGACAGCACCGGTAGAGATTACTTTAAGCGGTAGGGAATTAGAGGAGGTGATGTCAACAGCAAACGAGTTGAAATTAGTTATTCAATCAATTCCAGGCTCTGACAATGTTCGTCTTTCTGTGGAAGAAGGAAGTCCTGAATTTGTAATTGTACCAGATAAAGATAAGATGCAACGTTTCGGCTTGACCACGGCTTATGTTGGTGCAAATTTAAGAATGGCCTTGACGGGTAATGATGACGCCAGTATGACTGAAGATGGTGTTGAATATCCCATTAGAACTTGGCTCGATGATTTTGACCGGCAGAATTATGAAGACATTCAGAATATCTCAATTGTAAATCCAGCGGGGATTTCTGTTGCGGTCGAACAGTTTGCTGATGTGATTCAAGATAATTCTCCTTCTCTTCTTGAAAGAAAAGACAGGCAAGCAGCGGTTACGTTAACTTCAGATGCCTTAGGAAGACCTTCTGGATCTGTTGCAGATGACGTTGTGGCTTATTTAAAAGAGAATCCTTTGCCGGAAGGAATAGATATGACCTGGGGAAGTGATATAAAACGTCAGAATGATAGTTTTGGAGCTTTAGGATCAGTCCTACTGATTTCTTTTTTGCTGATATATTTAATTATGGTCGCACTTTATGATAGTTTCATTTATCCATTTGTTGTGCTATTCTCCATTCCAGTTGCAGTAATTGGGGCATTTTTGGCCTTGAATTTATCCATTAGCCATTTAAGCCTTTTTGCTTTATTAGGATTAATCATGTTAATGGGATTAGTAGTGAAAAATGCAATTTTAATTGTTGATTTCACAAATCAGTTGAAGGCGCAAGGGATGTATTATAAGGAAGCGATTGTTGTTGCAGCTAAAGGTAGAATGCGACCAATATTAATGACTTCTATATCAATGATTGTTGGAATGTTACCAATAGCCTTGGCAACAGGGACGGCTGCCGAGTGGAAAAATGGATTGGCATGGGTAATTATTGGAGGTGTAACGTCGTCTTTAATTTTGACCGTGTTTTTAGTCCCCGTGGTGTATTATGTTGTAGATAGAATTAAAGAACATTTCAGCAGTAAGAAAAGTAAAATAGTAGAACAAACTTAAATCTATAAAAGATGAAGAAAATAATAATTGCAATCGTTTTAATGGCGGTAAGTACCGTTTTTATCAGTTCTCACACAGAAAAAGAGAAAACATCCCACTCGTTGAAGGTTGGTGTTTCTGGATTAAGAAATTCTATAGGAAATGTACAGTTTAGCCTATACAATAAAGACGGTACCATACCCGATGAAAAGTTTAAAAAATATTACCTGCAGAAAACAGGGAAAATAGTAAACGGGAAGGCTCAGGTTCAATTTTCAAATATTCCAGAAGGGAAATATGCAGTCAATATATTGCACGATGAAAATAAAGATGGTAAAATTAAAAAAGGTTGGATATTACCCGTTGAAGGAATTGGTTTTTCAAACTATTCAAGTATTGGGATTACAAATAGGCCTAATTTCAAGGATGCAAGCTTTTATGTGAAAGGCACTACGTATAAAAAAGTTAAAATCATATACATGTAATTATGAGTAAATTAGGTAAAATATTTAAAGGCTTAACTGCCTATGATCACTTTTTGGTTTTTTTGATAATACTTTCTGTCATTAAAATCGTTAATGTGTTTGTGCTGAGTGGAATTGCTGGAGGGCTTCATTTTGTGAAACTTGGTGTCGCTTTAATGGTGATTTCTACAGTACTTTTTTTAATCTTCCGGTTTTTTCTTGATAAGAAGAAAGGCTATAAAAACGTCCTCATTAGTGCGCTGCTAATTTTATTAGTTCTTTCTCATGGGGATCCTGAACCGGTTCGTGGTCTGGTGCTGATTTTGCTGCTTTTTGTAGCCAAATTCCTTGTTAAGTACAAGGGTGAAAACATATTCAACCCTATAGTTTTTGCAATAGGAGTAACCACATTGCTGTCATTTGTTATCCCAGCCATGCTTGTTCCACCGCTGGACTGGTCAGGAATAGACATCCGATTTTCAATGTTTGGGATGCAATTCCCATTACCCATAATCCCCATTTTTTTGGCACTTATTTTTAATGTTGCAAGAGTAAAACGTCATCCGTTAGCGATTAGCTTCATTGTTGCATCGTTATTGGTCGGCTATATACTGGGGCAATTTGAAGGTGAATTCCTTTCTAATTTTATTATTATACTATTTGTTGGTGCAGCGATAATTATTGAACCTAAAACTTCACCGATTAAAATAAAAGAGCAGGTTATTTACGGTTTCTCTATCGCAATGGTGACAATCCTATTTAAGGTGTTAAATATACCGAACTCCATTGTTATGGGACTTTTAATAGGTAATTTGGCTTATTTCATATTCAAAAATTTTAAAAAGGGAATAATTAAACAACAATAAATTTATCAAAATGAAAAAAACAACACTAATTTTTACGATTGCTTTTGGCAGTTTAATGGTGTCATGTTCAGGTGAAACAAACATTGAGAAAGGTAATTCTAAACAAGAAAAAGAACTTCCAACCTCAAAAGTTAATGAATTGACTCTAGATAACGGAGAAAAATGGGAATCTAACGCAGAAACTTATCAAGGAATGACTGAGTTGAGAACATTATTAGAAAACTTTAACGGAGAAACATTAGAAGACTACCATCTTTTGGGTGACAAAAGCAATGAGCAAACAGCGTTTATTATTTCGAATTGTTCTATGAAAGGAGCAGCACACGATCAATTGCATTTTGTCCTGTTGCCTATTTTGGAAAATAAAGACAACTTAATTTCTGCTGAAACTATTGAAAGCGCAGAAATTGAATTCTCTAAATTAGACGAGAATGTTGAGTCCTTTTTTACGTTTTTCAAAAACTAATTAAGCATTTTTTATACGAGCATTGATTTATACGAAGACTAATTCTGATAAATAATTAAAACACCCCGTCTTTGGATGAGGTGTTTTTTTAATTTGTGACCCATGTTGATTTGCGAAAATCGCAACTACTCAATTTCTACTTGCTGCATTCAGTTCACACAAACTTTCATTCACCCATAGATTTGTCCTAACTAAAACAAATAAATATGAAAGTAATTGTAACAGGAGCAAACGGATTATTGGGAAGTAACTTAGTAAGAGAACTGCTCGATAGAAATTATCAAGTAACGGCCTTTATTGAACAAGGAAAAAAACCAGCAACGCTTGAGGGATTGAATATTCAAATAGTCTATGGCAATATTCTTGACTATTCTTCTCTGGAAAAACACTTTCACGACACAGATTTTGTGATTCATTGTGCTGCCATGACCAATGTTTGGCCTTCAAGATGTGATAAAACATGTGAAGTGAACATAAAAGGGACGGAAAATGTGATTGAAGCCTGTTTGCAGCAGAACATCAAAAGATTGGTGTATATCGGTACAGCTAACTCTTTTGGCTTTGGAAATAATCAGCAATTGGGAGAAGAAACTAAAAAGTATAAATCCGACGTTTATAAGTTGGATTACATGGATTCAAAGAAGATAGCGCAAGAGAAAGTGTTGAAAGCAGTCAAGGAAAAAGGACTTCCAGCAATAGTTGTTAATCCAACGTTTATGATTGGACCTTATGATTCTGGGCCAAGTTCTGGAGAAATGATTTTGAGTTTACACAAAGGCAATGTTCCTGGATATACTGTTGGCGGCAAGAATTTCATCAACGTAAAAGATGCAGCTTTTGCGGTTGCGAATGCATTAAAGATGGGTACAATTGGAGAATGCTATATTTTGGGGAATGAGAATTTAACGTTTAAAGATGCATTTCACCGAATAAGTCAAGCTATTGGTGCAAAAGCGCCCAAAATGCAACTTCCCCCGTTCGTTGTTACAAGCTACGGATGGATAAATTCAATGCTTGGGAAAATTCTGGCGTTTAAACCGTCTGTCACGTATGAATTAGCTGTTATTTCAAATGACGTGCACTTTTATTCTGCTAAGAAAGCAAGAGAAGAGCTGGGGCTACCTCAAAACCCAATAGAAGAAGGGATTAGAGATTGTTTTGAATGGTTTAAGTTGAATAAATACATCAAGTAATTATCAATGTCCGAGTGAAAAAACAAAGACCTGTCTTATTAAGTGTATGGGGCTATTTCAGAATAATTGAATTATTAGGTCATGCTTTTAGAGTCAATAGGTTTTCTCTTTTAAGAAAAATCTTGTTTCGAAGCGAGGTCAGCGCCTTGGTTTTGAAAAGAGCTAAATCGAAATCAATGTTTAGTTAAAAGACTAGCGACGCAGGAGCTCAGGCGCATTAACTTAATATTGATAAAGATTGAGTGAATGGAATAACCTCAGCGCAATGCAGTTTTTATTTCGACTTCGCTCAACATAAATTTGCGAACTTTTTTTTACGCCGTGCCGAGCTTGTCGAGGTATGCTTTGGCAAAAAAAAGTGGAAATGAGAAAAATTAAATTTTAATGACACTGATGTTAAATAGTATAAAGGAATGAATTTTAAAGATAAAGTCTATATAATAACCGGTTCTAGTCAAGGAGTTGGAAAAGAATTAGCCAAGCAATTGTGCGAGAAGGGAGCTAAAGTGGTGCTGAACGGTAGAAATGAAAGCAAGTTGCAAAAAGTAAAAAAAGAGTTCGATTTGAATAATCACAGCACCTTAGCTATCCCAGCAGACATAAGCTCTGTAGAAGATTGCAAAGAATTAATTAGCAAAACCATCGAGGAATTCGGTCGGCTAGACGGGCTGATTAACAACGGTAGTATCACCATGAATGAGCAAATTGAAAAAATGGATGGCGAGTTATTTCAGAAGATATTTGCCAGTAATTCGTTGGGTGCTGTTTTGCCAACATTAGAAGCATTGCCTTACCTAAAGAAAACGAAAGGGAGTGTTATTTTTCTCTCCAGTTTAGCTGGCGTTCATGGTTTGCCTTCTGCTTCTGCTTACAGCATGGGCAAAATGTCCTTAACTGCTTTTTGGCAATCGTTAAGAGCTGAACTAGTGAAAACAGGAATACATTTCGGTATTTGCTATTTAAGTTTTACGGAGAATGAAAAATCAAAACGAATGGTGACTGCAAATGGAGACTTGATTCCCGTTCCAGAACGACCAAAATTTATGGTTCAATCTCGCGAGAAAGTAGCAAAAGAGATTATGTCAATGATTTCTCGAAGAAAATCAAAGAAAGTCATGTCGGTGATTGGAAAAGTAACTGTTTTCACCATGCAACATTTTCCAAGGATGGTTAATTTCATCATTCGAAATGTACAAAAAAACAAAGGGTAAGGTCACCTATTCTTCTAAACTCAAATCTGCCTCTATTTTCAATCGGACTCCATTAATTGTATTCTTCAATTGGAAAAAGTACTTATTTCTTTCCTTTTCATTAATAGAGCTAATCATGCTCGAGTTATCTATTTGCTTATTTAAAGTGGTTAAGCTGTCTTGGATGTATTCCTTATCCGTTGTATAGACATAATTCATCATATTATGAGCAATGTAAAGACCTTCTCCATTTTCAGAATGGTAATACGTTGTGCCATTACCATTGTTTGTTTCATTGTAATACATTTCAAAACCGTTGCCGTTGGCAGGAGGTTTTGTTGTAGAAACAAACTTTTTACCAGCAATAGCTTGGAGTTTTAAATGATCCACAAATCGGTCTAAAACTTCCAATAAGTAGAGTGCATACTTAGGGTCTTTTATCAGTCGAGAGCTGTAGTAATAATAAATTTCCCTAACGAAACCTCTCAAAAATTCAGAGTCGTAAATTTCTTTTGACGGAATGGTACAGTATACTTTGAGCGCCTCCAATCCAGTATTGAAAGTCTTAGGAGATATTTTTTCATAATCAAATAATACATTTTCGTATCCAGGAACTCTCAAGTAAGTTTTCGCCCAGAAAAAAAGCTTAAAACGAACCAAATGAGGATAATTTAACAGTTGAAACATGGCAATGTTGTTCACTGAAAGTAAGAGCTCAGGATTTTTCTGTGCTTTTAGCATTTTTACATTCTCCAAAAGCCCTTCCAGATAGACATCCATGCTAAAGTCAAATTCTTCTAAAGGTTTAAAATTAAAAAGCACATTGTTTTTTCTCAAACCGAAGATAGAATCAACGGAAAAATTAAAATGATTACTCAGTTTTTCTATTTCGTAAATAGTTAAGAGAGTCTCTCCTCTAGATCTCCTGTAAACAGCATCTTGACTAATGCTTAACACCTCTCCTACAACAACCCCAAGCGACTCCTTGCCAATTTGTTTCTTTATAATTTCAAAAATAGTTTCTTGATGATTTGCTTGCATTCTTTACCTTATTAACAATATGAAGTTACTCAATTTTCGATAGGAGCTCTTTTTTTTAAGAAAAATCCTATAAGTTTACAGTTATAAAATTGCTTAACAAGCTAAAAACCATGAATAAAGCGCTTCTTGTTATTTTTTCTTTCTTTATTTTTTCTGTTGGTGCAGAAGTGAAGTTGATCTCTTTTTATTTTGATTCTGACACATTAACTTCAAGTTCTCAAGAAATCCTAAATGATATAATTGAGAAACAAAATCTCAATGAATTTCAGATTATAGAAATGAATGCCTATGCAAAATCAATAGATAAGTCTTGCCGTTATGCGGAATCAATTTTATCGCAATTGGCATTGAATCCAGAATTAATTAACCTGAATTGCTCAGGGAGCAAACGAGAATTTTTAAGTTTCCGACCACGTAACTGGAACAGAGTTGATGTATATTATTTTCTGGGAGAATTAATAGCTTCGGTACCTCCGGTAATTGAGGTGGTTAAAAAAGAAGCACCACCAAAAGAGGAGAAAATAGAAGAAATTGTACAGATAGAAGATGTTGCGCCCAGAATAATTGAAAATACACCTGTTGTTCTCCCCATAAAATTTAAAGGTGGCACAGCAGATGTACTGGCATCTTCAACCATCTATTTAGAAGAGTTGTATGAGTTACTTAACAACAATAAAGAATACAACGCAACGATAAAAGGACACGTTTGCTGTGAAAACAACAAAAGGATGTCAAAGAAAAGGGCAAAGGTTGTCTTTGAATACCTTATTGGTAAGGGCATCAACGAAGAAAGACTATCTTTTGAAGGGCTGAGTAATTTAAGTCCCATTGTTTTCCCAGAAAAAAGCGAAAAAGACAGAGCTAGAAACAGAAGAGTTGAGGTTGTGTTTTTTAAAACTTTGTAGAAAATAATTGAAAAAACATTTCCCATTCACTCAATAAAACGCATCATTTACATCATAATTCAACAATGATTGCTCTCGTGAATTATTTTTTATTAAATTTGGCTCATTATAAACTTAGAACACGATTAATTAATAATTAGAAACATGAAAAAAACGATTAGTTCATTAGTGATTGCAGCAATTATGATGCTTGGATTTGTTAACTTCTCGGTAGCACAGGACGCTCCAGAATCTTCACCTACCAAAACAGTTGCTCAACAAGCAAAAAACAAGGATAAAGATAAAACAGCAAGTTCTGCTGAAGAATTAGACGAATTAACATTCGTTCAAACGTTAAAGCAAAAATATATTGAAGGTGCACCTTTATGGATGACGCCCGTATTGATTTGTTTAATCATCGGTCTTGCGCTTTCTATTGAGCGTATTGTTTACCTTAACCTTTCTACAATCAACACAAAGAAATTTGTAGATGAAGTTGAAACAGCATTGAAGAATGGTGGAGTTGAAGCAGCAAAAGATGTTTGTCGTAACACAAGAGGACCTATTGCGTCTATCTTCTATCAAGGTTTAGACAGAGCTGATGAAGGAATTGAAATGGCTGAAAAGTCTGTCGTTTCATACGGTGGTGTTCAAATGGGACTGTTAGAAAAAGGATTAACATGGATTTCATTGTTTATTGCTCTTGCACCAATGCTTGGTTTCTTGGGGACGGTAATCGGGATGATTTTCGCCTTTGATAAAATTATTGCAGATGGTCAAGTTTCTCCAATTACTGTGGCTGGTGGTATTAAAGTATCACTTTTGACAACAGTATTTGGTTTGATTGCAGCAATTATTCTTCAAGTGTTTTATAACTATATCGTTTCTAAAATTGATGGTATCGTTAATGAAATGGAAGATGCATCGATCTCTTTAATTGATATGATGTTAAAGCATAAAGTTGCTAAAGTCTAATTAGCGATAGAATAAAAAATATTTTTTTATTAATATAATTTGTAAAAAGCATGGATACTAAAAAACTCAATTTATACATGAGTATTCTTAAAATCAGTCTTGTTGCAGTAGGAGTAATCGCATGTTTATTCTTATTCACAGGGGCAGACATGAATAGTACACTTCAAGATCAAGTTTCTTTTAGAGATGGTGCGAGTTTAAGTTTCACAACATCGTTTACTGGCTTTTTGATTTTTGCAAGTGTGGGTCTAATCTTAATATTCTTCGTTGTTCAGTTGATTTCTAACCCTAAAAAGACAATTATGTCAATTATAGGAGTAGTGGTTGCATTGGTGTTGTACCTTATCTTTTTGATGATTGGCACTTCAGATACAAATACGACACTACAATTGGCTGAAGATGTTCAAGTGGAACAAGGAACAATTGTTTCTTCCACTGCGGGATTATATTTGGTAATTACTTTAATTGTAATTGCAGTATTGGCAGCATTTTTATCTCCTTTAATGGGGAAACTTAGAAAATAATTAATATGGCAAAGCGAGACATACCTGAAGTAAATGCTGGTTCGATGGCGGATATTGCTTTCTTGCTATTGATTTTCTTTTTGGTAACAACTACCATGGATAAAGATCAGGCATATATCAGAAATATTCCTAAGAAGATAGAGTTAGTAGACGATCCTGTTATTGTTGAGGAGAGAAATATATTTGCGATACAAGCAAATAGTCAGAATCAATTGATGGTGAGAGGGTCATTAATGAATGATCCGGATGAAATCTCTGAAAGAATTATAGAATTTTACCGCGAGAACGAGAAAAGTAACAATGTTAAAAATGACTTTCCAATGTACTCTAGAATCTCTATGCCAGAAATAAATGCCTTGATTAATAAGACAACTACAGAAGCGGAAGAGGTCGAGAACACACCAAATGCATTGCCAGACATCATTGACTTTAAATGGAGGCAAGTTGCTGAATGGGAAAAGAAAAAAACGGCGTTAGAAATGCTCGAAACTGATAAGTTGGCAGAAATTTCTGTTCAAGCGCATATTCGGATTGAGGTTCAAAAAGCAACAGAATATGAGTTGTTTGCTAAAATTCAATCAGAAGTGGAGCAAGCAATATCTGAACTCAGAGATGATGCAGCAATGAAAATATTCAATGAATCATACAAGTCGATAAAGAATAGGTTAGCAATGGATAAGGGTGTTGAAGACAGAGAAAAAATTCAACTGTTGAAAATTCTTTATCCGGCTAGAATTATTGAGGTAACTCCTAAACGATAAATAAGAAATTATATGTCAAAATTTAAAAAAGATAGTGGAGGAAGTGCTCCAGCAATTAATACATCATCATTACCTGATATTGTATTCATGTTGTTGTTCTTCTTTATGGTTGCGACAACAAGTAAAGAATCAGATCCTTCTGTTAAAATTATTAAACCGGAAGGTTCTAGTACAACAGACATGACACCTTACAAGCAAAAATCAGAAATAGACTTTTTGTACTTGGGAAGACCTCTGAATAAAGCAAGAGCAGAACAATATGCAGCAATGGGAATGGAATACATGTTGTTTATGGATAACGTTGTTCAATCTACTCCTGATTTATTGTACAACTCGAGTGCAATTCAAGCATGGAAATTAGATAAATTTGAATCTAAACCACCAAGAATGACAGAGCCAATTGAGTCTGTTATTACATGCATAAAAGCAGATAAAGGAGCTCCATCAGGAATTATTTTTGATATTAGAAAAGAGTTACAAGCTATTGATGCGTTAACTATTGCTTATGCAGTAGGAGAGAACGGTAAAAAGTAAGCATATTTAAGTTTTATTAGCCCGATTGATCCTCGATTAATCGGGTTTTTTATTTTTTAGTCATGGAGAATTTTGAAGTAGTCAACCCAACGAGAATTGTTTTTGGAAAAGAACAGCTAAACAGGTTGCCAGAATTATTAAACGTTGAAAAAGCAAAAAACATTCTTCTTGTTTACGGAGGTGGAAGCGTGAAACGATTTGGACTTTTTGACAAAGTTCTAAGTCAATTATCTTCTTTCAATGTGATAGAATTCGGTGGAGTAGAAGCCAACCCAGAATACACTACCTTGATGAAGGCAGTTCGCCTTGCACAAGAAAACAACATTGATTTTATCATCGCGCTTGGCGGAGGTTCCATCATTGATGGTGTGAAGTTAATTTCTGGGGCAATTAATTACAAAGGAGAGCCTTGGGATGTCTTAGAAAGAAAAGAAGGATATGTGTTTCAATCATCTATCCCTTTTGGAACTATTTTAACCTTGCCGGCAACAGGTTCTGAAGCCAACTCTGGCGCTGTGATAAGTCGTAGCGAATTGAAATTGAAAATGACTATGGGCGGACCCTTATTCTTCCCTGTATTTTCTTTTTGCGACCCAACGGTTGTTGTCACTTTGCCAAAAAGACAGATTGCCAATGGCGTCATAGATGCTTTCATGCACACCTTGGAGCAATACCTGACCTATCCAATGGAGAATTTGTTGCAAGAACGTGAAGCGGAAGGAATTCTTTCTACGCTCATAGAGATTGCCAATGTTGTCGACCACCCAGAGGATTATAAATTAGCATCGAACTTGATGCACTGCGCAACGCACGCATTGAACGGAAATCTTCGTTGTGGAGTTATTTCTGACTGGACTACACACATGATTGGGCATGAATTAACAGCTTTATTCGGAGTTGACCATGCACAAAGTTTGGCAATCATCGCACCTCGATTGTGGGAACGAAAATTCTCCGAAAAACAGGATAAACTAACGCAATACGGGCGGCGAGTTTGGCATCTTGAAGGCGACAACGTAACGGTGGCAAAAATGGCAATAGCAAAGACCGAAGAATTCTTCCAAAGTTTAGGGGTGAAAACAAAATTGTCTGATTACACAGCTGATTATCAAGGTTGTGAAAAAATAATCAGCGCAATCTTCAAGGAAAGAGGGTGGACAGCCATGGGCGAAAGAAAATCGATTGATTTAGATGATGTTGAGCAAATAATCTTATCTTCAATCTAACCCCAATACCGAACGAAGGATAAATGAAGCCGCTGGTTCGAGATTACCTTCGGTGCTACTTCGTGGTACATCTCGGACCTCACTTTGCTCTCTCACCCTCTCCAAAAAAGGTCAAAAATCACTAATCTCCGCATATTTTGCGGTGAATAACTACACGTTTTACCTATTGTAAACCAAATCGACACTATTTACCCCTCGGTACATATTTCGATGTGAATTTTTCCGCCATTTTATTCCAATTATCAATTAAATCACCTCTTTCCTTATTGGAAGAGTCGTTTAGTTGGTTGTATTTATTAACAGCTTCATTCATTTCGTTTACACTATTGTTAAATAAATCAACATCTTCTTGTGTTCTATTCTTTTCTTTAATCTTATCAAAAGCCTCTTTAATTTTGTTAAAGTTTTGAGTTTTGTCTAGATAATCTAGCATTACTTCTACGTTTTTCTCTGCTTCTTTCTTGTAGAAAGTCAACAACTGGCGAGTTGCAGTAATCATCGAAACATCTCCTTCGTATTTCTTTACTTCTTTAAGTTTAAGATAACCTTCTTCAACGGTTTCAATCAGCGCATTTTTGTTTTGCTGAATAGCGCTAACGTCATTTTTAGAAATAGCATCTAACAAGTATAGTTCTTGCTTATAAGACTTAAAAAAGATGAGATAAACCGCATTGTAATGATCATAGACCTGACTTGCGACCTCCATTTTTTGTGATAGCTTTGACTCATTCTCAATGATGTTAATATTGTTCGCTTCAGCAAATGTTTTTTGTTCTCTCCCAACCATGTCCCCAGCGTCTTTCATCTTGTCGTTTGCTAATTCTCTGGCAGTCATATAAGCCTCCATTAAGTCATAAGATTGTTCAGAGATTTCTTCCATGTTGACAATCTTACCATAATCTTCACGAAGTACAATGTCAATAATTTCAAAATACCTAACGACAGAATCCTTGTAGCGAGTGCTGCCTTCGTAACCAGGCTTTCTTTTCGCTTTATTTAAGGCAGTATTGGTTGTAACAATTAATTCTTTCCTTCTTTTATCAACCTTTCGAGCACTTTTTCCGTGAGAAACAGAGCGGGTGTAATCCCACATGTCTTTTTGTATTTGTAAATAACTAACAGAAAAAGTTTCCATGTATTGATTTGCCTTTTCAGAATTTTGTGAAAAGGTCGTCGTCGATAAAAATAAGATTGATAATAATAGGAATTGTTTCATAGCTGTTTTACGTTTTAATTTTCACTAAATTAAGAGTATTACTGAAATTGGAGGTATAAATTCATTATTTTATAGACTTCGTTTAGCTCTACATCACGATTTAGCCGGTTTAAAAAAGACTTATCGTAGTCAAGTAAGAAAGGAGACATCTTCATCACTTGCTCATTGAACAAGAATGAATTGGGAGTGTAATCAAACTCAACAGCACCCTTCAAAGATGTGATTCGTTTTCGCAATATTTGTCTTTGTTGGAGCAGGCCGTAAGAGGTCTTTAGATTATTTTCCCTGTCTAGTTGAAGAAGAATAGAATCCATTTTTTCGATAAGTAGGGAGATACTATCTATTTTATTTTCTTCGATTATTTTGTACTGAGTGCTAATTGCTGCAGTATTGAGCTTTGCTTTTGGAGTGAAATAAACCTTTTTTCCTATCGAGTCAAGCTGTATAAAATGGGGATAATCCTTCTCGTACCTAGAGGCAGACTTAGGTCTCATGCTTTGTGTTAAAATGTCAGGTAAAACTCCAACTCCTTGCAAGGATTGCTTATTAATTCTATACAGACCAATGTTTGTCACTTTTGCATAGCCCCAGCTATCATCTTCTTCTACTAAATTTGAAAAAATGAATTCCCGCGTTGGGTCTAGCGCATGTATGTATTGTCCAGTTGCCTTTCCAAAGGTTTTCTGTCCAACAATGAGACCTCTGTTATAATCTTGCATTGCTCCTGCCACAATTTCCGACGCTGATGCCGAAGCGTTGTTAACCATCACAATTAAAGGACCTCTGTATATGGAACCTCGGTTGAAATCTTTATAGGTATAGGCTTCTCCCTCAGAAGATTCTTCAATTACTACAGGACCGTAATTAATGAATATCCCCACAATGTCAATAGCTTCATCGATTGAACCGCCACCATTATTTCTGAGGTCAAGAATTAAACCGTCTATGTTTTCTTTTTGCAACTTTAGCAAAGCTTTAGCGATGTCATTTGCACAACCGAGAACACTTGTATCTGTCCAATTTGTATAAAAATCGGGTAGAGAAATATAACCTACTTTTTTTTCTCCCTTGAGAACAGCCGTTTTGATAACATCTCCATCACTATAAACGGCTCTTTTGTTCAGTATAACTTCCTTTACTTCATTTCTAGCTGTTTTTATTTCTAACACGATAGAATTTGACTCTAAATCATTGAAAAAAGAGCTAAATTCACTAATTGAAGAGTTAGAAACATCTAAATATTGTTTTTCACCAGATTTTATGGAAAGAATAACATCACCAGAATGTATGCCTTCAGAATACCAAGCAGAACTGCCCGGAAGAATTTCGGTGATTTCTACTTCGCCAACATTATTGGTCTGATATGAGATGCCAAAAACAACCCGTTCACTGGATAATTCTTCCGTAAATTCATCACGAAGAGTTGAATTAAAATAGCTGGAATGTGGGTCAAAAGTTTTTGCGATAGCATTCAAGTAAAGAATTTCAAAATAGTCGTCGGTTGCAGAAAGTCTTTTAAAATAGTCGGAGTACGATTTTTTAGTTTTCAGAATGGCATCATTCAATGCAAGTTGGATCGAGTCCTTATTTAGCTGATTCTCATCCTCAATCGAGAAAAGTATTTTGCGATGCAATGATTCAAGAACAATTGCCTCCCATTTTTTTGTGAAACCCTCCTTGTCGATTGGGAAAGAAGTGTTTTCAGAAAAAGGGAGTCCCTCTTGAAACAGATTGATTTTTTTTCTTTCTAAAAAAGACATGACGATCTGAGACGCGAGCTCTATTCTAGCGAGAAATTTTTCTTCAAGTAAAAGAAGATAACTGAGTTCCTTTGACAGAATAAAGTCGTCTAAAGAATCAGACAAAACTACTAATGATTGAATGTCTTCCTGAAAAAAGAACTCCTTATCAGTATCTAATGAGTTCAAAATGGTATGATGAAGGTCTTTCGCGAAGTCGTTGTTCACTTCTCTAGGTTGAAGATGATTCTGCTCTAAAAATTGAAGCAGTCGATTTGCTCTTTTTGCAATACCATCAACATCTTGTATTTGGCAAAAAGAAAAATGAGCCGATAGGATAATAAGGAGACCTAAAATTGATTTCAAAAACATTTTTAATTTGTTGATTATGATTTCTTCGCATAAATTTAGTATAAATTTTCGAGCATTCAGCCTCATTTTACAACTCTTGTTCTTTACTCTTAGGGCAAACACATGGTCAAAACCAAAGAATCTTCCAATTATAGCTTTTAGCTTGGTTGTGAGATAGAATGAGGACTTTCTCTTTTCTTATTCACACTCGACTAGAAAACGGTTCTGTAAAAAAGAGTAGTATTTCGAAGTGAAACCAAGCCAAGAGCTATAAATACATATCTAGACTCTTAATTTGCACAATTCTTGTAATTTAGCAATCTGTAAAAGCAAACAAATGAAATACCTTATCATCGGTTTAGGAAATCCCGGTTCAAAATATGCAGAGACGCGCCATAATATTGGCTTTAAAGTAGTAGATGAATTTGTGCGTTCAAGAGAGGGAGAATTCGAAACGGATAAATTGGCAGATGTTGCAAAGGTGAAATTTAAAGGGAGGTCGTTTGTGGTGATCAAACCCAATACGTTCATGAATCTTTCGGGGAAAGCCGTTAATTTTTGGATGCAAACAGAAAAAATAAAAAGAGAAAACATTTTAGTTGTTACCGACGACATTTCCCTTCCTTTTGGTAAGTTAAGAATGAAAGGAAAAGGTTCTGATGGAGGTCATAATGGACTAAAAGATATTCAAGCTGTTCTCGGAACGAGCGAATACACACGACTTCGTTTTGGGGTTGGGAGTGAATTTAATCCGGGTAAACAATCGAATTATGTACTGGGGGAATGGAGCAAAGAAGAGCAATTAGATTTACCAGAAAGGATTGAAACAGCTATCGAGTTTATCAAAGGTTTTGCGACTATTGGTTTGCAGTTGACCATGACGAATTGGAATGGGAAGTAGTGTAATCGATTTTTATCACCACTTTTTGGCATTGACCCAAAAAGTTCGCAAAAAAGTCTAGCGCTGGCATTTTCTCATTCCTTCAATCTTTATCAATATTAAGTTAATGCGTTTGAGCTCCGCTGTCGCTAAACTTTTAACTAAAAATATTGATTTCGATTTCAGTCATTCTAAAATGAATGCGCAAGGTCCTCTCTTCGAATGTTTACTTTCTACTCAAAAAACGCTTTTTCACCCAACACAAATGAGATTAATGAATGCTTTCTTGTTTTAATACCTCTACTTTCTTACATTCTTCTTATTTTTGAGCCACATTTATTAGTTCAGATGAAAAGAGAAAAAATTGCAGACATTCTGAGTGCTTCAGAAATTGGAAAATCGGTATTGATTAAAGGATGGGTGAGAGCCTTTCGGAGCAATCGTTTTATTCAAGTGAATGACGGTTCTACCATTAAAAATATTCAAGCAGTCGTTGATTTTGAAAATTTTGACGAAGCAATTTTAAAGCGAGTGACGACTGCTTCAGCGGTTGCAATCACGGGAGAGTTAGTAGAGTCAGTGGGTGCAGGGCAGGCTGTGGAAATCAAAGTGACAAACATTGACATTTTGGGTGATGCCAATCCTGATGAGGTGCAAAAAACAGTGATGCAGCCTAAAAAACACAGTTTAGAATTTTTAAGAGAGCAAGCACATCTGCGTTTTAGAACAAATACTTTTGGTGCGGTTTTCAGAATTAGACATGCCGTTTCTTTTGCGGTGCACAAATATTTCAATGACAACGGATTCAATTACATTCACACACCCATCATCACAGGGTCAGATGCAGAAGGTGCAGGCGAAATGTTTCGTGTTTCTACACTCGACGCAAAAAATCCTCCGTTGAATGAAGATGGAGAGGTTGATTACAAAGAAGATTTCTTCGGGAAACCTGTAAATTTAACAGTTTCCGGTCAGTTGGAAGCAGAATTAGCAGCATTGGCACTCGGACAGGTTTATACTTTTGGACCAACATTTAGAGCAGAAAATTCGAACACTTCTCGTCACTTGGCAGAATTCTGGATGATAGAACCTGAGGTTGCATTCAACGATTTGAAAGACAACATGGATTTGACAGAAACCTTTTTGAAATACATCTGTCAATACATCCTCGATAATTGCAAAGACGATCTTCAATTCTTAAATGACAGAGAAGAAAAAGAGCAACAATCAAAACCTCAAATAGAACGCAATGAATTGACATTAATTGAGCGTTTAAAATTTGTCACGGAGAATGATTTCGTTCGCTTGACCTATACAGAAGCCATCGATGTACTTCGGAATTCTAAACCCTTCAAGAAAAAGAAATTCAAATACGATGTCGCTTGGGGAGTTGATCTTCACAGTGAACATGAACGTTATTTAGTAGAGAAAAAGTACAAATGTCCAGTGATTTTGACTGATTATCCGGCAGAAATTAAGGCATTTTACATGCGTCAGAATGATGACGGAAAAACGGTAGCTGCCATGGATGTTCTATTCCCAGGGATTGGAGAAATTGTTGGAGGTTCACAAAGAGAAGAACGTTTGGACATTTTAAAGAAGAAATTTGCAGATTTTAACATTCCTGAAGAAGATTTGGCGTGGTACATTGATACACGTAAGTTTGGAACGGTTCCTCATGCCGGTTTTGGCTTAGGTTTTGAAAGAATGGTGATGTTTGTGACAGGCATGACTAACATTCGAGACGTAATTCCATTTCCAAGAACACCTCAAAACGCAGAGTTTTAATTCTTTGCAGAAAAATGAGTATTTTTAGTTAATATTAGCAGAATCAAATGGCATTAAAACAATTTTTATCGCAGAAGATGGACCAACGTCTGTCTCCACAGCAAATCCAACTGATGAAATTGTTGCAAGTGCCGACGATGGAATTAGAATCAAGGATAAAGCAAGAAATTGAAGAAAATCCTGCTTTGGAAGAAGGAGCAGAAGAAGTAGAGGAAGACGAGTTTGAGGAGCAAGAAGAGGAGGTTGTCGAAGAAGATTTTAACATCGAAGACTACCTAGCCGATGATGCCGACTACAAAACACAAGTCAACAATAAAAGCAAAGACGATGAGGAGAAAGTAATGCCGCTTTCCGGCGATAAATCTTTTCACGAGCGATTAACAACACAATTGCACATGCGCAAGTTGACAGACAATCAACTGATTATTGGAGACACACTCGTTGGTAATTTGGATGAATCGGGCTACTTAAACCGTGAAATTGAGGCAATTGTTGACGATTTAGCATTCTCTTATAATGTTTCAACTAACGAAGATGAGGTTGTTGAAATATTGACGATGTTGCAAGAAATGGATCCTGCTGGAATCGGTGCAAGAGATTTGAGAGAGTGCCTTTTGTTGCAAATTAACAGAAAACAAGACGGAGATATCAGTCGTTATACGGCAAAAAAAATATTGGAAGATCATTTTGAAGAATTCACAAAGAAACACTATAAAAAGATCATGAAACGGTTGGAAATTGATGATAAAAACCTCAAAGATGCCATAGAAGAAATCGTTAAGTTAAATCCGAAACCTGGAGGTTCTATGAAGGAAGCTGCGGGCAATTATCAACAGATTGTTCCCGATTTTGAAATCACAGAAAACGAAGGAAAACTAAGTTTAACAATCAATGGAAGGAATGCACCTGAATTAAAGGTGAGTGGGACTTACAAAAATATGCTAAGAGCCTATGCTGAAGGAGCAAAATCAACAAAATCGGACAAAGAAGCATTGACGTTTATCAAGCAAAAATTGGACGGAGCAAAATGGTTCATCGACGCGATAAAGCAACGGCAAAACACATTGCTTTTAACAATGGATGCCATCATGAATTACCAAAAAAATTATTTCTTAACAGGTGATGAAACGAAGTTGCGGCCAATGATTCTAAAAGACATAGCAGAGATTGTAAGCCTTGATATATCTACGATATCGAGGGTTGCAAATTCTAAATATGTGCAAACAGAGCAAGGAATTATATCGCTAAAATTCTTCTTTTCAGAATCTCTTTCTACCAGTTCTGGTGAAGAAGTTTCGACAAGAGAGGTAAAGAAAATATTATCTGAAGCCGTTGAGAATGAAACCAAAAAAAAGCCATTAACGGACGAAAAATTGGCAATTCTACTCAAAGATAAAGGCTATAACATTGCAAGACGAACCGTTGCTAAATACAGAGAACAATTGAATATTCCTGTTGCACGATTGAGAAAAGAATTGTAATGCAAAAAGTGGCGCAAACAATTTCGTGGGTTTTTAACCCTTTGTTAATGCCAATTTACGCATTGCTTTTGGTGATGTACATCCCTTCTGATCATATTTATTACAATCCATATTGCATGTTTCGGATGCCGGAGTCTAACAAATTAGTCATCCTTTACCGATTTTTTCTACTCTGTACACTTTTTCCAGGATTAGCATTTTTCATTATGGCTAAATTCGGAATGGTTAGCTCCATAGAAATGAATACCCAAAAAGAAAGGGCGAAACCCATCTTGGTGATGTTCATTTTTTCTATGCTTTTATATATTTCAACCGTTATTGGCACTCAGCATGCGAGTTTTATTCCTAAATATATTTTTGCACTCCCACTTTCTGGAGCTTTCGTGACATTGGTTTTTTATTTTCTGAATAAATGGAAGAAAGTGAGCATACACGCAGCGGCCGTTGGAATGCTTGTTGGCTTTCTTTTTGCATACCTTTTGGATCATGAAGAATTTGAAATCGGCGTCCTCGCGATTGGATTTGTTCTCTCTGGATTAGTCATGTCTGCACGCTTATTTTTAAAGAAACATACTTTGGAAGAATTAATAATTGGCTGGATTATTGGAAGTTTTATTACTTTTATCGTCAATTATTTTTACTTTTTCTAAAGAAGGCAAGATTTTTGAATTAATACAATTAAACAAAGAAAAATGAAAAAATCAAACATACTCGTAATGTTTGTCGCACTGATGATTATATTCTCTTGTGGCACATCAAAAAACAAAAGTGGGGATAAAGGATTCAACCTTTTCACTTTAGATCAAGACAAGGAATTTGGAGCACAATTGGCGGCAGAAATTGATGGAAATCCGGCGCAATACCCTCTTTTGGATTCTGTGCAATATAGATCAGTCTATGATTATGTCTATAAAGTTAGAGATAAAATATTAGCAACGGGAAATGTAAAATACAAAGATGAATTCTCTTGGAGGTTGAGAATTATTCAAGATGATAGCACGCTGAATGCTTTTGCTGCACCAGGAGGATACATTTATATCTACACGGGAATTCTAAAGTTTTTGGATTCTGAAGATCAATTTGCAGGAATTTTAGGACACGAAATTGCGCATGCGGATTTAAGACATTCTACCCGCTCGATGACAAAAATGTACGGTATTCAGGTGCTGTTAGACGTTCTTGCTGGAGATAGAGCGGCAATAAAGCAAATGACAGCTGGGTTAATTGGTTTGAAATTCTCAAGAAAACACGAGTCTCAGGCAGATGCAAAATCAGTTGATTATTTATGTCCTTTAGATTACAATGCTAATGCTGGGGGAGCATTCTTCGAGAAGATTACTGCACTAGGAGGATCAAGAACTCCGGAGTTTTTAAGTACTCACCCAGATCCAGGAGACAGAATTGAAAATTTTCAAAACATGGCTATCGTAAATGGGTGTCAAGGCACAAAAACCTATGAAACAGAATACAAAGCGATGTTGGCAAAACTTCCTTAATGTTAACGTTAGGTTAAGATTCTTTGAACACCAGTTTAGTACTGGTGTTTTTTTGTATATTGTACTCCCAACCTAAAAGAATGAAAGCAAAAAGAACCTCTTTGAACGACATTGCAAAAGCATTGGGCGTTTCAAAAGCAACAGTATCATTTGTCTTAAACGACAAAGGAGACCAGTTTAACATTAGTAAGAATAAGCAAGAGCTAATTAAAGCAAAGGCAAAAGAACTGTCTTATGTGCCGAACTTTTTCGCGAAAAGTTTACGTCAAGGTTCTACAAAAACTATAGGTTTGGTGCTTCCAGATATTTCTAATCCGTTTTATGGAGAATTGTGTAAAACCATCCAACAAACATTGTTTAATTCAGGGTACAGCACCTATATTATCAACTCAAACGATGACAAAGAGCAGGAAACAACCTTAATGCGAGGCTTAATTCAACGTTGTATTGATGGAATGATTATCGTTCCGAGTAATGACATCAAAGAAATTATTCCCGTGTTGCATGAAACGCACATTCCAGTCGTTTTTACCGACAGACCAGGTGATGATTTGACTGATTTTGTTGGAATTAACAACTTAGAAGAAACTGAAAAGATAGTTTCTGCGTTTAAAAACAAGCCAAAACGAATTACTGCATTTTCACCAAACGATATTGATGCGAACACGAAGATGAGGATAGAAGGGGTCAAAACCGCTTGCGAAAAGTTAAAAATTGATTTCGAAATCATTACTTTATCTAAAGACCAAAAAGATACTGACAAAGTCATTCAGGAACAAATTAAGAAAGGGTCTGATTCTTTCATCGCTCTTAATAGTCGTGTGATTTTCAAATTAATTTCAGGACTAAAAACCTTGAATCAGGCAATTGGAAAAGACTTAAAACTAATTTCTTTTGATGACCATGAGTCCTTTGGATACATGACTCCGTCGATTTCGGCATTGAGACAACCTATCTCTGATCTTGCGGTTCATTCAGCAGAAAGAATGGTAGCAAGACTTGCCGATGATTCTCTCCCTTTTGGAAAGCAAATAATTTTACCTTGTGAGTTTATAGAAAGGGAGTCGCATTAGGGTAACCAAAGAATTTTTATTTCAGTGAATCACGATTTATTTGAGAATCCTTGCTCCTTTATTTCTTTGCAAACCGCTCAACACCTCTTGTGTGTTGAGTTACAGAGAGCCTATTGATTCTTGGTTTAACTTGTTTATCAGCCGCTCGATGAAACGTGGCATAAAATTCGTTATATTTATATGGAGTTAAACCATTTCTATATTTAAAAGTCTAACCAGTATGGATTTCAATGTCAAAGAAAAATATCATCTATCGCAAAGAGCAGAATTTTTCGTGCATCATCAGCAGTTAGACACAACCACTGATAGAGCAAGATTTGTAGATGGAATTTTTGACAGGCAAGTAAACAAATCTCTATTTATTAAACTGCCAAAATGGAATCCAAAGTCATTTAAAAATAAATCAGAGAAACAAAAAAGGGAAATTAGAAAAGAAAGACGCCAGCAGGCAAAACAGTTAAATTACTTGTGGTTCAAGCAAATGTTGGATTCTGACAAAGGGTTCATTGAAAAAATGACTTTATTTTGGCACGGTCACTTCGCTTGCAGAACAATTGACGATCCCTATTTAACCTTGGAAATGAATAATTTGCTAAGAAACAACGCTCTTGGTAATTTTAAAACTTTGTTGTTTGCAGTGGCTAAATCGGCTTCGATGATAAATTATCTGCACTTACGTCAGAATAAAAAAGGACAAGCCAATGAAGATTTTGCAAGAGAATTATGCGAATTATTTACCCTCGGTCGTGATGTAGATTACACAGAAAAAGACGTTTCTGAAATTGCAAGAGCGTTTACAGGTTGGAGAACAGATGAATATGGAAAACACCTAGTAGTTGATAGAATTCACGACAATGGCGAGAAAACTATTTTCGGAAAAACGGGAAATTTCAACGGAGAAGATGTCCTAAATATGCTATTGGACAATAAACACACGTCTGATTTTATTGTTACAAAAGTTTATAAATTCTTCGTGAAAGAAGACGTAAATAAAGAACATATTAAGGAGCTTTCGGCCGTTTTTTACGATTCGAAGTATGATATTACAAGCTTAATGAAGTTTTTATTTAATGCCGACTGGTTTTACGAATCCAAAGGTCAATTAATCAAAGGACCGATAGAATTTTTAGTGGGATTTGGGAAAATGTTTGATTTGAAGTATCCACATCAGAAAGCCATTCAGGGAATTCAATATTATTTAGGACAAGTACTTTTTGACCCGCCAAATGTTGCCGGATGTGCAGGAGGAAGACATTGGATTGATGCTTCTAGATTTGCGTTGAGGTTAAGATTGCCTTCTTTGATATTAAACAGAGGGTATGTAATGGATGAATTGTCTCCAGAATTGGATGAGATGCTTGCTAAAAAGCAAAAAAAACAAGATTTTAAATTTTCTGAACCGATTAATTGGGATCAATTCTGGAAGAATAACAAAGAGGCTAATTTATTCGATTTGTTGATTAGAAATGAAAATAACCAACTGAAAGAAAATCACAAGGAAGTTAATAATACAGGCGTTATTCATTTGTTATCGACTCCAGATTTTCAATTAACCTAAATTTTCAAGGATGGACAGAAGAGAATTTTTATCGAAAACAGGAATTATAACGGCAGGAGCAATTCTTGTGCCCTCATTTTTGAAGGCGAATACCTTTTCATCTCAATTGAATCTATCAAAAAAACGATTGGTTGTGATTCAGTTGAGTGGTGGAAATGACGGACTTAACGCCGTTGTTCCTTACGGATTGGATGAATATTATACAAATCGTTCTGTTTTGGGAGTTGCGCAAAGTGAATTGTTGAAAATTGACGATAAATTTGGGTTTAATCCTCAACTTTCTGGTTTACACCGTTTGCAACAGAAAGGATGGTTGTCAATTATTAACTCCGTCGGATATCCCAATCCTAATCGCTCACATTTTAGATCAATGGACATTTGGCACACTGCTTCGGATTCAAATGAATACAAACAAACGGGCTGGTTGGGCAGTTATTTAGATAACAATTGTGAAAATGCTTTCGAGGGAATCGAAATAGGAGGGAGCTTGTCACTTAGCATGAAAGGGCAAACAAATTCAGGCGTTGCTTTGACCGATCCTAAGGCATTTTACGACACCATTCATTCCGATTTTTTTGATGCCTTGCAGCACCCAAATTCACAAAACAATGAGTTGAACTTTCTGTATAAGGTTTTGAATGACACCAAAAATTCGGCGAAATACATTTTTGACCAATACAAGCTGAAAACCAATTCTACAGACTATCCAAAAGGAGAATTTGCTAAGCAACTCAAAAAGATTGCCACCTTAATCAAATCAGATATCCAAACACCAATTTTTTACACTACTTTGGGCGGATTTGACACACATGTGAATCAAAAAGGCACGCAAGATTATCTTTTTGGTCAATTGGACGGAGGCGTTACGGCTTTTGTGAATGATTTAGAGAAAGATGATTTGTTAAAAGATACAACCATTCTAATTTTCTCAGAATTTGGAAGAAGATTGAAAGAAAATGCAAGCAGAGGAACCGATCATGGAGCTGCAAATGCCCTGTTTGTTATTGACACGAATTTGTCCAAAAAAGCACATGGTTATAATCAAATTGACCTTAGCGACCTCGAAAATGGCGACCCTAAATTTAAAGTAGATTTCAGAAGCGTCTATCAAGAAGTTTTAACCTCAACTTTGGGAGTTAATTCGCAAGAAGTCTTAGGCAATCAGTATAAAGAATTAGGCTTGTTTTAAACCACTTCCACAAACAGCCCTTCCTCATTCTTCGTCACTTTCGCAACGCCATTTTTGGTCAACCCTTTGATGCCTTTATCCCATTGCTTGCCGCTCAATCCCGCTTGTGACTTGAGCTCCGACAAGCCCATTGATTCTTCTTTTGCAAGAATGTCAAAGATGATTTTCTCATTCTCCGTCAAGGTTGGACCTTGTTTTCCAAACACTTCTGGTTTCATTTGAGGGAAAAACAAAACCACTATTATAAAACAATGAATATCAACAACTTAAAACACTGTGTTATATTGAGTAACAAATAAGAACACAATCAATGACCAAAACATCCTAATTTAAACCCAATTGCAAATTGATCATTTGGTTTAATTTAGTTCAATTAAGTCAATACAAGTTATTCGCTTTGTGTTTATATTAATTACGCGGAAATTTGCAATATGGCGGTAAAATTAAGAGAACGAAAATTGAAAAATGGTGATGTTTCATTGTATTTCGATTTCTACATAAACGGTAAAAGATTCACGAAAACTTCGGATTATAGATTGTATCAAAACGAACCTAAATCGTTAAGGAAAGAAAAAATAGCAAGTGCTACTCGTGAAGGCTACCTAAAAGAATCACATTATTTAAAGCATGGTGTTACTGAATTAAACAGCTTGGAACTTAAGCGGAATGCACTTTTTAATGAGTTCTTTTGTGATTTTAGTAATACAAAATTAAACCCAAGCACTAAGAGTATATGGATTAATTGCATTAAGCATTTTGAAAAATGCTTTGGTTCAAAAGTTATGTTTAAACGCATAGGTTCTGAGTTGTGTCAACATTTTTTAGATTATTTAAAATCACTTCATCCTAACACAATTGATGAACGATTGAATTTGCTACAAGGTATAGAACATGAACGATTAAAAAGGGTCAAAACATTACAATTTTCGACGATAAGGCTATACTATTTAAAGTTTCAAAGTGCAATTAAAGAAGCTCACAAACAAGGGTTAATAACAGAGGATTTTACACTTTTCGTCAAAGGGATTCCTAAAGATGATAGAGAAAGTAAAATAATGCATACACTCACAATTGATGAGATTAGAAAACTTAACAATCACACAAGTCAAATCAAAGATTTCAATGAAACTAAAAAAGCATTCGTCTTTACTTGTTTAGTTGGGTTGAGGTATTCGGATTGTTATAATCTAAAGTGGGGAGATATCTACAAAGTTGATAACCCTCATGGAAAAGAGGATGTTTACTTGATTAAAATTAAGCAACGCAAAACTGGTGTTGTTCTAAATATACCTATTCTAGATTCCACACTGAAAATTTTAGGGGAACGAAGGAACGAAAAACAAAAGGTGTTTAATATTTCATCCCATAATGGTAGTTGCAATAGAACTCTGAAGAAAGTATTCAAAGAGGCAAATATGCCATCATTAAACGAGAGGAACATTACAATGCACAAAGGTCGCCATACCTTTGGTGTTATGTCAAGGAATAATGGAGTAGAATTACATACAATTAAATCGCTTTTAGGTCACCGCGATATTAAAAGTACACTTCACTATTCCCGTCTTGAAACTAGTTCATTAATACGTTCACTATACTCTCGACCAAGTCTTTAAAAGGTTAATTCTAAAATTTTCTCAAGTTTTTTTAAAATACTAATTATCAACACGATAACTGTATTTGTTCGTGTGTAATGGATTGGTACTGATCCAAAAGTTTAAACTATTTTTTGTTTCTCTGCAATAATACAACATGGTACACACTTTCATCCATGCTGTAATAACAATTTGGTGTTGTTTAAAAGTAGCTTCTGATTCGCTCAATTTACTTGTGCTAATTGGAAGTGTTAATCGAACACTTTTAATTAGCATTCGATTTGAATTATTGTTTTCAAGCCACCATTATTCTTTTAATGGTGATTGGATAAGAATACCTCCATAGTTTAAATCAATTGCTTAAAAGGCTACGAGTGCCTTTAAACTCGCTAAAATTCAATAGAAATGAATGCAAAACAACAATATTATTCCAAAATGTGAATTCTGGAATATCAAACAAGCGTCAAGTTGGCTCGGATTATCGGTAGATCATGTTTACAAGATGACTAGAGCTGGGAAATTACCACATATTAAAATTGGTGGTAGGCTTTGTTTTGAAGAAAGCAGGCTAAGAACTTACATAAATGAATGTAGGGTAGAACCTACAAATTTTACTAACAATTCCATTCGTAAAGAATGGCAAAATAAATTTTAAATGATACAATTAAATTACAATAAAATACTAGATAACCCTACTTTTTCAACTGAGAAAAAGCTAATTAAGATTTGTGAACTAATGGATGAAGAATATCAATATCAACAAGAAATTGAATCAATTGCCTTTGAGCGTGGAGATTATGAAATGTGTGTAGATATTCACGGATTAACAGAAAACTTTTCGATGATTTTGAAATTTATAGTTAAAGAAATCCAACTAAAAAAAGAACACATATTATTTCATTTTAACGATGATTTTGTTGCACACCTTGAAAATACAAAACTTGGGCTTTTTCAAAGTACCATGTATCTGAGTGAAAAAAATGGCTACAACTTCTCACTTTGGTTGAGAGAGGTTGGGGTTGAAATATTGGAACTCGATATTGAAATCAATACTGAATTAGAATGGGCTGATAGCTATAAAAATGGGAAATATGAAATCATAAAACAAAAGGCAATTTCATTTTTTGAGAATCTAGGTCTTTATAATTTGCAACAAATCATTAAGGCTATTGATTCTGAAAAAACTGTGGAAAGATTTAACCTAATACAAAAAAAAGAACGGTTATCGTCAAAGCAAAATTTTTCTAGTTATTTCTTTTTTCTATCCATAGATCATATAGTAAAAAATTATCACCTTGAAATAAATTCAAGCTACATTAATCATGATGATTTAAATGGTTATGCCAACTATATGAAGGTTAACGTTTCTCGAAAGATTGGTGAAGAACATTTAGTTGATTTATTTCAAATCTATGATAGATATTGTCTTGAGGGTAATGTTTTTAATGCACTTGAGAACACTACTCTTATGTTGAATAAAATCATTAAATATGAATATCAATACATTATTAATCATCCCTTAGGCTCAATAACCTAACATCATAATAAAGTTCAATTACACGCTTCTAAGAACGCATTTTTCAAATCTTGGAAGTGTGTTTTGATTTCTATAAATATTGAATGGTCAAGTAAGTTTTAAACTTACACTAAGGTTAAATTTCTGTCTTCGATAATAGTTTCAATATTCTTAAAAAAAAGTTCCCTTCCTGAGTGTTCGGATAATTTATCATCACTTTTCACTACACGTTTTAAGTCATATACAAGTGTTGTATTTATTATGTCACACGGTATCCACTTCGAGAAATACAAATTAATTATATGTTTAAACGGGTCACTAACTTCACAATTAATCAATTCATTTGTAATCAACGTAAGCATCGCGAAAGTGTCTTCGGAAGGCAACCACACATAAATCTTATTCTCTAATAATTCATGTTTGCACTTTGTAGCATTGATAAATTTAATATCAATCAAACTTCCATAATCATCATATTGGATGGAGTTTTCTTCAATTTCTATCCAACATGGGAGAGTTAACTCACCAAAAGATTTGTCAATTTTGGGTTCGCCAAGAATGGTGTTAAATTGATGTTTAAACCAATAGTTATTACTAAGTTTATTTGAATAAAACTCTGGGCTATTCTTAATCCCATGTAGTATTTCCCAATCCCATTTCATCCGATCTTTCGTTGATACAAAACCATCAGCGTAATATATTTTTAAAGCACTTGTTAGATTATGATAGTTTAATTTTTTACCATTATTGTTTTTAACTTCAAAATGGTTAAACACGATTTTAATGAATGGCATATTTTCTCCTATTGGTAATACTAATTCTAATTCGTAGAAAGGAGTGTTTAAGTGTGATGGAGTGAATTGAACATTTATAAATGATGGAAAATCTATGTCGTCAACGTTATGTTGTTCTGGGCTACCAAAATCACCTTGAAATACCTTTCCTTCAAAAGTTGAAAGAATAATATTATCTTCTTCTAATTTTGTTTTCATTGTTGAGTTTTCCAATGTCCCAATAAACAACTTATGAATTCTTATTTCAACTATTATAGGCTCAAACAAAGGAACATCTTCAACAGGGTATGTATTAGTGTTTTTCGGCACTAATACATTTAAGGAGAAAACTGTACTATTTTCGTTTATTGTTGCCTTTAGCAACTTTCCTTGAAGGAGTTGTTCAAAATCGTGCATAGTAGTAATTTCAATACTACTTCTAAAGAAGTTGTATTGAATTGAATAATGGTTTTCACAAAACACTTTCTTGGGTGTTTTGAATTGTTTTTTTAACTTTCTTACGTGCGTTAAACAACTTCTTTAGAAGTAGTTTAAAGTTTTTCAACATTAAGAATTTCAATACTTGAATACATTGAAATGATTTTGTTAATTGCTTCATCACTACTTTTTGCACTAACAACTTTAGAACCTTTTGAAGGGCTTGATGATGCTGTCACTTTTGCGGATTGGAATGTGATCTTATAATTTTTCATATGCTTTCTCGTTTTTTAAGGTTGTCTAGATTTGATTCGATATCTTTTTTTAAATAGCGTAAGTATGCGGATTTTTCATAGTCCTTGATTGCTACCGCATCGTTTATTTCTTTAGTAACAATGGAAATTAACTTTTCCATTAAAAGAGCACACTCAATAAAACCTTTCACTTAGTTTAGGAAATAAGAATTAGCCCTTTGTGATGAAACAATTTGATTCATCGCCTCATTTATCACTTTTTCTAAATCTTCTTGTGTTATTGGTTCACCATCTACATTTAGTTTTGAACCTAATTTGGTAATGTCTTCGCAAAGTTCTTTAGGTACCTCGGCAATTGTATAAGTCCATTGATTTCCATAATCTCCTTCTACACCACTATACTTGGATAGGTCTATTTTCTCCATAGTTATGTCTATCCAAAAAAGTAGCTTTCCTTTTTCATTTTCCTTGCTAAATCTCATGCTTATTGGCTTTTATATTCGTTACGAATATAATCAATAAAAACTAAAAAGAGTCATATATGTACTACAAATGTGATTGCTACTAAGTGAGCGTACACAAGTAACTTTGTTTCCAGATGGATAAACAAGATGATAAACGTATAGAAGTTGCTTTTGGTAAGCACCTGAGAAGTTTGCGAGAGAATAAAGGGCTTACTATGTTGGATTTATCATCAAGAATTCCAATTGAAACCACATCATTGAGAAGAATTGAAAAAGGAAAAGTAAACACTTCAATTAAAATGGTTGTTAAACTAGCCATCGCACTTGAAATAACTCCAAGCGAGTTGTTTGATTTTCAAATCGACTAATGAAGATTTCTTAGATGAATTTCGGCATCAACACCATACATTTTTAAAATTTTACTTTTGATAATTGATTGAAAATTGGTTGCGTGAAATTTGTTGATTAAAATTGAATCGTGGATGGTCGTAATAAAATCAAGTGGATGTTTTTTTACATATTCCTTTGCAATAATGTTAATGATCAAATCTGCTTCAAGTTTTTGCAATTTAAGAGCCAATTGATTATGTTTTTCTTGTTTGATTTTGGTAATAACTTTAAACATTATCGGAAAATGAGTTTTAAATACCTTCTCATATTTAGTAAGTTTGAGAGGGTAACTTTTGTTGTAGAATAGCTTTTTAAACACATTAGTTTTAACTGCTTCACGATTAAAGTTACCTAATTCGTTCATAAAAAATTCATAAAAGCCTTTTTTTAATAATTTGGCATATTGATGTATTTCAAATTGTGGTATATCCCATTCATTTTGTGTTTTCATATAAGCTAAAAAGAACATGGGTTGAGAATTTTTAATGTCCAATTCTGTAAGGTCAATTTTTTGATTAGTAAACGTATGTCTTGCTATGATATATGGTCGTACAACTTTTGGTAGTGTAGTTAAATTACTATGAATTCTACCTCCAAAATTATCACGCGTAAAAAACCAAAATTTATCTTCAATCAAATCTAAAGCAATTTTTGAATGAGCGAGTGCTTCTGTTTGATTTTCATATTTATTTCTTAACACTTTATTAGCTTCATTTGTGTCAAGATGAATACTTTTCATGCATTGATAGATTCGCTTAATATGTGGTTCTAATGAAAGTGCGTAAGTGTCAACATCTTCAATATGCTTTTTCATTCGGGAAATAAGATGATCATCAATGTTTTCAAACGCCCTAGTTTTAACATCACGATAAGCCGCAGTAAACCTATATCCGCGGGATTTAACACCTTGAATGTGGTGATTGTCACATTCAATTACCCCAACCTTTATTAAGTCATCAATGAATGTTTTAGCAAGCCTTTGGCTAACAATTGTTCTTAATTGTTTGTAGTGTAAAGGGATGTAAGAATTTTTACCATAGCTTTTATTCGTTACTCTTCTATAGTGTATTGAAGATAAGATGAAAAAATAGCGGTATTTATTTTTCTTAATCCATTTTTCGTCACGGATTGAGGATAGTTGAGTTATTAAGTTTAAGTTTTCGGGAATATATAATCGGTGAATCATTCATAATTAGTTTGTTTTTATACACAATTTCAAACTAAATTATTGAAGTTGTTTTCGGTTAATTTTGGTTCTTTTTATGCGCTAAGTTTAACAATTTCTAATCTTATATATGTAGAAAAGATTACGCGAAGGGGTAACATTTTTTACACTAACTCTTTTTTGTGAAAAATCAAGTGTAAAACAAAGTAGTAACATATAAATCAATTAAGTATATCTTAAGGGGTAACATGTTTTTACACCAACGTTTTTTTACAAAAGTCAAGTGTAAAACAAAGAAGTAACATATAAATCAATTAAGTATATCTTAAGGGGTAACATTTTTTACACCAACGTTTTTTTTTACAAAAGTCAAGTGTAAAACAAAGAAGTAACATATAAATCAATTAAGTATATCTTAAGAGGTAACATTTTTTACACCAACGTTTTTTTTACAAAAGTCAAGTGTAAAACATAGGAGTAACATATAAATCAATTAAGTATATCTTAAGGGGTAACACTTTTTTAAGAAGCAATTATTTTAGTATAAAGCACTGTTTTTTTTAGTGAATTAGAATCTTAACTTAAGATCATCGTAAATAGATTACGTACTAATTGTTTAAAATTGCTTAATTCATTTATCAATCAAAGAAAAAAAATGACTAATTTTGCACACTATAATTAGCAATTAAAAATGGGGAAAGTTCCAATATTATTTAGATACCCAGGCGGTAAATTTTATGCATTAAAACTTTTAAGTGAGTTTTGGAATGCCGTGCCTCATGGTGAGTATCGAGAACCTTTTGTGGGCGGTGGAAGCGTATTCTTCGCGAAACAAAAAGTTGAAACTAATTGGTTAAATGATCTTGATGAAGAGTTAATTACAACTTATAAAAATGTCAAGTCACCTCGAAGTCGTAAAAAACTAATAGCTTCTTTTAAAAATGAAGTTGCTAACAAAGAAAGATGGAGAGAGGTTTTTGAGAGTGAAACAAAAGATGATTATGAAGTTGCTAAAAAGTACTATTATTTAAATAGAACTTCATTTAGTGGCAAACTAGTTTCTCCAGCATGGGGATATAGGGAAAAAAGAAGTTTACCACCTGAGAGGTGGCATGAAAGATTAGGTCCATGCGGGGAAAAATTAAAAGATGTAAAACTAACTTCGTTGGATTTTGAAAAGGTAATCAAGGCCAAAAGTGACAAGGAAGTTTTATTATTTGTAGATCCACCATACTTTAAACCAAAGAAGAAGAAACATTACCGTCATGGATTTACATCTGAGGATCATATTAGGCTTGCTTCAACTCTAAAGTTAACGAAGCATAAGTTCTTTCTTACTTATGAAGATTGTGAAGAAGTGAGGGAGCTGTATAAATGGGCAAATATTCATGAAGTGAAGTTTTTTTATCGTGTAGATAATTCAAATATTGAAAATGGTTCTAGAAAAATGGGGTTTGAGCTCATTATTACAAATTATGAAATCCCAAAAACCACATTATTTTAATGGAAGAGTTTGAATTAAATAAATACGAGAAATCAAAAGATTATGCAAAATCTCCATTTCGATATCCGGGAGGAAAATTCTATGCCTTGAAACATATAATTCCATTTTTAGATAGTGTAGAACATGATGAATATAGAGAACCTTTTCTAGGTGGAGGAAGTGTTTATCTAGCAAAAGCTAAAACTAAATACAATTGGATTAATGATTTGGAAGAAGAAATAATTAATGTTTATCAACATATTGCCAATTCTGAGATTATTAATGAATTTGCCGAGATGTATGATAATGAAATTGCATCAAAAATTAGGCATAAGGAGGTTATTAATTCAAAACCAAATACAGCTATAGATAGGGCATTTAGAACATACTATTTAAATAGAACATCATACTCTGGAATAATACATAAGCCCGCATGGGGTTATAAAGAAGGCAAAAGTTCTCCTCCTAAAAACTGGAAAAATTTCTTAGTTGGCTCTTCAAAAAAACTTGATAATATAAAAATTACAAGTGTTGATTTTGAAAAAGTAATTCGGGCAAAGAAAAAAGGTAAAAAGGTATTAATATATTTAGATCCACCTTACTTTAAGGCTGATCAAAAACGAGCTTATACTAAGTCTTTTGAAACCGATGATCATCTTCGATTAGCAAAAGTTTTAAAAAGCACAGAACATTATTTTTGCCTTTCATATGATGATTGTGAAGAAGTTAGAAAACTATATTCTTGGGCAAATATTTATGAACGAAATTGGTTATATAATACTGCAAATATTAGTGGAAAATCAAGAAACACAGGTAACGAGTTGATAATCACAAATTTTAAAGTTAAAGATCAAAGATTTCTTTAATTTTTGCTTCCTTCAATTCATATTTTTTTAAATCTTGATAACTAAACTTTTGTAAAGAATTTAGCCTATGCTTTATTACAGAATGAGCAGTAAGTTCATCGGTTGGAATGCAAAATAACTTCCATTCTAAATTAGCATCGTTACCAATTTCATTTTCAAATAAAGCAACTTGTGGAGGATCAAGTGCTAAAATAAGATATTCAAAATCACTTTTTAAATAAAGTCTACTTTGAGTAGGGTGGTCATTAACTCTTCCTCTAGTCAATTGTGTTTCTGTTGCAACGATTGAATTTCCTCCGTTGAATTTACAATTATTAGTTGAAACACCTTTAACTTGAAAAAACTTATGACTACCATTAATGTTAACTGCAAAGTCAGCTTTATCCCCTCGTTCAGTCTTAAGAGGTACTGGGTTTAATGATGAGATTCCAAATTCACTGAGTAAATTATCGATTGCAACTTCCCTAGCAAAGCCTCTAATTGACATGTCCCATATTCTAAAATTACCTTCGTTTAAAATTGTATCGAGAATAATTTCAGATTTCAAATTTAGTTTGGCGCTAGTTAATGGTAGTAATTCTTTGCTAAAATCTTCAGGTACATGAGTATTCTTATCTAAATCTAAATCTTTCACTCCTATTCTTTCAAAAGCATTAAGCCCATGATGTCCTCTCCAAGTAACTTTAAAAGGGCTTTGGATTCTATTAACATCCTTAGGGTGTCGTGGTATTTCGCTATGATTTAAAAATATTACTTGAAATGGTTCATACGAAATTAGTCCAACAAGAAAAGTTGCAAATTCATCAATTTTATAGTAATAATCCATTGATTCTTGCTCGGATTTTGCACCATGTGTTTTATGCGTTTTGTATTGTGCCACATCTCCTTTTGTGCCAGCCATATTAGGTGTTTTAAGCTGTAAATCAAACTTATTAACACGTAGGTCAACTACATTGTCTCCTCCAATATGATCAACATCAATCGAATTTTCCTCCAAAATATATTTAAAGACAGATTCAAAAACATGCCCTTTGACGGTTCTAAAAACGGGGGAATTGTTAGCAATTACAGAATCAAACTCACCACTAGTTAATTGTAAGGCTGTAAGAATAGTATTGAGCTTTATTTCTTCATCAATATCAGCTATATCATCTGCACTATATGTGTCTCGAAGCCATTTTACTATTTCGCCAATTCGTCCTGTGCCAAATTTATAGATTACATTCATAAAATAGGTTGCTAATTTTTATTTCAAGAGCAGATGAAATTTTCATAATATTTATTAATGTTAGGTTTTTTTCTCCTCGCTCGATCATACCAATGTATGTTCTATGTAACCCTGCTTTTAACGCTAGTTCTTCTTGAGAAATACCACATTTCTTACGATGTGATTTAATAACATTGCCAAACTCAAGTAGAATATTATTTTTCTCTTTCATTGCTACTCTTAGTATGCAAAAGTAGAGTTAAATCATCATAAAAACAAGTCAACGATGTTTAGTTTCATTAATAACAATTATGAAACTAAACACCTTCAATCATCATCGCCTATTATCATTCAAGTCTTTACTAATAATGCATTAGTTTTTCTTTTGTTTTTTTAATGATAAAAATGAAACTCCGAAATACGGTTTTTGATTACTTTGGCATAAACACATATGGGATTAAAAGGAACGAAAACTACTTGTAGTGGCCTTGATTGGAATGTTATGCTAGGTCTCATTTCTCAATTAAAACAAGAAAACCAATGGCGTGAATACCTTCTTGTTTCAATTGGTTGTCATTTGGGCTTAAGGGCTTCGGATTTATTAAATTTAAAGTGGTGTGATATACTAGATAAAGAATCACTTAAACTTAATGAAATGAAAACAGGTAAAGAAAGAGAAATCTCAATTCATCCTAGGTGCAAAGCAAATATAATTTGTGCATGGGAAAACCAATACTTAAGTCGGAATAAAAATGTAAATCAATTCATTTTTAAAAATCGTAAAGGTGAACGAATATCACTTCAATTTATCAATAGGAAATTAAAAGAAGTTTTTAATCGATATCAAATTTCTACTGATAATGCGAGTACTCATACATTAAGAAAAACATTTGGAAAGCGTGTCTACGAATTGAATAATAAAAGTGAGAATAGTCTAATTTTATTATCAATGGTATTCTCCCATTCAAATGTTGCAATTACAAGAAGATATCTTGGAATTTCCCAACAAGAAATAATGAATGTTTATTTGAATTTATAAATTACGCAACATTTAATATTGTGCTACGTCTTTTACTCGAACAGAATGATGAGAAATGAGCGAAGCGGAAGAAATATACAAAAGGTACATTAAAGATGTGAATCAAGAACGTTTGGAAAAATTGGAAAAATACCAAGTTGTGATAACTAACTTTATTCACTTTTGTAAATCGAAAGGAGTTGAATTGGATGATTCTAATTTTAATTACATTAGAAGAATTGGCTTGGTAGCTTGTTACCCTAATTTACTTAATCTTATTGATGAAAGAATTGAAGTTGATAAGGAGGGGTTGATCCCTACTAAGGTTATTAATGAATTATACCCTAATAAAACTACAAAAACAGCACATTCACTTTGCGAGAATTATTTTATAATGGCTCACCCTTATTTTAGAAGAGGTTTGTATGAAGAAGCAAATTGGGCTCCTCATTTTATCGCAATGTTTTGGGGTTATGATCACAATAAAATTGATAGTTATGTTGCTGTTGATATGGATAGAGTTCGTATTGATATGAGCAAAAGTGAATATATGGAGTTTGATACTTGGTATGGAGCTAATTTCACTAGTGAAATAAAAGATGTAAAAGATGGATTGGTAAAGATAAGACCACCAATGGATATAGATTCTTCAACACTTTCATTCATGTTTAAAAACGCCTATTCTTTAGATGTTTATTGGTATACAAAAGATAAAATAAAAACGGTTCAAATTGCTGCTTTTAGTGATGAAACTATTTCAATAGATGTTGATGGGGAAAATCTCTTCCCTGTAAAATATGTTCACGCAGAGTTTGATTTGGCTACAAATACTTTTCGTCATTTTGATGGTGCCATTCATCTTTATAATCAAGATGATTACCTAGCTAGACGGGATTCTGATTTTAACTACAATTACAAAGGAAAAAAACTAATTAAATCAAAAGCTAAAAAACTATTCAAACTAAATGGTGAGGTTGAAGTGAAAAGTTGGATTGAACTAACTGCACACTTTTTTACTGGAAATCCATTAATTGTCGAATATTTTGAGGGTAAATATCCAGATTGGCTAGAAAATGCTTTAAATAAAATGAGGCAAGAGTAACAAATAAGTAACACTATCACCAAAGAAAATAAACTAAAACTAACCAAAAAAGCACACTTAAAAAGTGTGCTTTTTTTATTGAATGAGTGTTAACTACACTATATTATTTCATTGTTATACTAATGAAACGGTAAGAATATCATTTTCTTTTGTAACATTAATAAGCTCATGATTTCTAAGCCCTTTCAAGCTCTTATCCCATTGTTTATTGCTTAATTGTGATTGTTCTTTTAACGTATTGAGTTCTATTTCATTATTGATTTCAAGTAATGCCATTACCGCTTTTTCATTATCATTTAACTCTGGTCCTTTCTTACCTCCAAAAACTTCTGGTTTCATTTGAGGGAAGAATAAAACCTCTTGAATGGATGGATTATTTGTCAGGAACATGATCAATCTATCCATTCCTATTCCCATTCCACTGGTTGGGGGCATTCCGTATTCTAACGAACGCAAGAAATCTTGATCAATGAATTCACTTGCTTCATCATCACCTTTGGCAGCTAATTTTATTTGCTCTTCAAAACGTTCTCTTTGGTCAATTGGGTCGTTTAATTCAGAATAAGCATTCGCAATTTCTTTTCCACAGACCATTAATTCAAAACGTTCTGTCAAAGAAGAATCTTCTCGGTGTTCTTTACACAAAGGCGACATTTCTTTTGGATAATCAGTGATATAAGTCGGTTGAATGTAATTTCCTTCGCATTTTTCTCCGAAAATTTCATCAATGAGTTTTCCAACACCCATCGTTTCATTCACTTCAATATTCATTTTTTGACAAGCAGCTCTCAATTCATCCTCCGTTTTGTCCTTGATGTCAAAATCGGTAAAATCAATGATTGCTTGACGCATGGTTACTCTTTTGTAAGGTGCTTTGAAGTCAATTTCATGTTCTCCGAAAGTCGCTTTTGAAGTTCCATTAACGGCAATGGCGCAATGTTCTAACAAACGTTCACAGAATTCCATCATCCAGTTGTAATCTTTGTAGGCCACATAAATTTCCATCATAGTAAATTCAGGGTTATGGGTTCTGTCCATCCCTTCATTTCTAAAAGTTTTTGCAAACTCAAAAACACCATCAAAACCACCAATCAATACTTTTTTAAGATATAGTTCACACGCAATTCTCATATACATTGGAACATCTAATGAATTGTGATGTGTGATAAATGGTTTAGCAGCTGCACCACCAGCAATCGGCTGCAATATTGGCGTTTCAACCTCCATATAGCCAGCATCATCAAAAAATTGACGCATAGCTTTAAATAATTTTGAACGTTTCACAAAAATCTCTTTCACGTGAGGATTCACCACTAAATCAGCATAGCGCTGTCTGTATCTCATTTCAGGATCGGTGAATGCATCGTGGATTTTTCCATCTGCATCTGTTTTTGGAAGAGGCAAAGGTTTCAATGACTTGCTCAAAAGTGTAATTTCACTTGCTTTCACAGAAATTTCGCCCACTTTTGTCTTAAAAACGGTCCCTTTGACCCCGATAAAATCACCTAAGTCTAATAATTTCTTAAAAACTTGGTTGTAGAGCGTTTTATCTTCTCCGGGACAAATTTCATCTCGATTTACATAGATTTGAATTCTCCCCTCAGCATCTTGCAACTCTGCAAACGCCGCTTTCCCCATGTCACGTTGCGACATCATTCTGCCGGCAATCACAACTTCTCTTTCTTGTGCTGAGCCTGTCGAAGTATCCTCGAATTTCTGTTTTATTTCAGCAGAATGGTCAGTTACCGGAAATAAATCCGCCGGATAAGGGTTGATACCCAAATCACGCAAACGATTCAACTTCTCTCTACGTTGAATTTCTTGGTCAGAAAGTTCTATTGTGCTCATGTAATTGAATTAAGGGAGTAAAGATATTGATTTAATGGAGAATTAGAGCATTCGAGCATTCGATTTTTGGAGCGTTGAAGTTTTAGAGCTTTGGATACGTTTTCAACCTCATCACTCCACAAATGAAATAATAAATTTAAAATATTAAACATTGAATGTAAAAGTATGGTTCACTTTACAACGAAAAGTCTTTTGTCACGTCCTGATAAAAAGTAGACACAAAACAATGTGTTATGAATAAAGTAAAAACAATTCGTTATAGCGAAGCCTTTAAATTAGAAGTCGTAAAAGATTATGAAGAAAGCCAACTGACTCGATCAGA
>NVXU02000005.1 GCA_002734065.2 Fluviicola sp. | reverse complement strand
CATCGTAGCCGAAGGATGTAGCTATGGAACCTGTCCTGCTGGTGGAGAGAATAATACGAACTGGTTTACGTTTACAGTTTCTTTTACTGGCTCTTTAGATATTTTATTAACCCCAACAATAGCAACAGATGATTATGACCTTGCTGTTTATGGACCTAACGTTACTTGTGGAACACTTGGCGCTCCATTAAGATGTTCTGATTCAGGAATGACAGGCAATACTGGGATTGGTGGTGACACTGACTTCACAGAAGACGTAACTGGAAATTCTTTCGTTCAATCAATGAATGTTACAATAGGTGAAAGTTATATGTTGGTAATTGATGAATGGACCACATCTGGTTCTGGTGGAGGTTATCAACTATCTTTTGGAGGGACAGCACTCCTCGATTGTACAATTTTACCTGTCGAACTTTCAGAATTTACTGTGGAATACGCACCAGAATTTGATGTGGTAGATTTATACTGGGAAACTGAATCAGAAAGAGACAATGATCGTTTTGAAGTAGAAAAATCAACAGATGGAATTAATTTTGAAGTATTTCATACAGTAAAAGGCGTAGGAAACTCAAATTACACAAGTCAATACTATTCCGTTGACCCAAACCCGACTGTTGGAACAAATTACTATCGCTTAAATCAATTTGATATTGATGGTAAGTCAAAATACTCAGAAATTCGTTCTGTTAATATTTTAAGTGATGACTATGATATGCTTTCGGTATTCCCGAATCCAACATCTGGTATAACGGAAGTTATATTTAACACTTACTCTAAGCAGTCAGCTTCACTGAAAGTGATGACCAATGATGGACGAGTAATCGTTAATACATCTTTAGATGTTGTTGCAGGAGGTAATCGTTTTGATTTAGACTTGACAGAATATTCTCAAGGACTTTATTTCATCGCAATAACAACTGCTGAGAAAACGTACACGACTAAATTATTTAAGAAGTAATTCTTAATTCTTAAGCATTCTAGTCTGGCTTACTTTGCCATTGCTGTCCGTTAATCGTAATGTGTACATTCCTTTTTTAAGGCTTGCTGTACTAATCACATATGATGACTGAAATATAGAATTATAAATTTGCTCTGCTTGAAGAATTCTCCCGCTCACATCAATCAATTGCATTGAATAAGATTGTTTTGCTTTGAATGGAAAGTTAATAACACCTCCATTTTTCAAAGGGTTCGGTGTGATTGTCAACTCATCTTTGCCAAGAAAATTTAATGACCTTGGACCGTGATACTCAAACTTCCCGTCAAAATCAACTTGCTTTAGTCGGTAATAAACATTTTCGTTTCTTTGCTCGTAATCATCGAAAGAATAATCAATGATACTTTGAGAGTTTCCTGCACTCTTCACCGTTCCAATTGCTTCAAATTCAAAGCCATCCACTGATTTCTCTACAATGAAATAATCTGAATTAATTTCACTTGCAGTTGTCCAGTAAACACGGTTGTATCCGCTTAAACTTTCTGCTTCTAAGCTAATCAACTCAGTTGGCAATGCGATTCCTGTAGAAACAAAGTCCCACGTACATGCATCTCCAGCCTGTCCATCAGCAACTATAATGTAAGAATTTCCAATTGTCAATGCTGGCATTGATAAAGTCCCTGCTCCAACAGCACATCCTAAAAATCCTGTTGTATAATCACCAATGTTTCCGCAAGCATCCCAAACTGCAAACTGAGCTTCTCCGTTTGTTCCATCGTTGCAAACAACATTTTGAATTTCAAGTGTTGCATTTGCTGCAGTCGCCGTAAAGGTATAGAATACTGTATTCTCATTTGAATACCAAGTTCCTCCTGAACATGTGACTCCATTATTCGATGGACCTGTCCAACTTGTTTGACCAACGGCTCCGGCATTACATCCAACACTTGTACTAACCGCAGTTACACAAGTTGAATTAACGGGAGCAACAAAACCTCTTAACTCGACATCTAATAAGAAAATATCATCAGCGGCAGTGGAAACCCATAGTTGTTGTGTGGGATCTAACCCTGTAATTATTGGGTCTATTGGAATCCAACCAAGCAATAAATCATACGTTAAAACTAGCTCACATGCCACTTGTGTAAGATTAGAACAATCAGTCCCCTGATAAAAAGACATGTATAAATTAAATAAACCACCTCCTTCAGCAAAACTAGAAAAGTCAACTGTTATGGAGACAGTTTCCACGCTCGCATCAAGATCATAAACCGACCAGTTACCAGCAGTTTCAAGACCGCTATAACAACCTGGGTAAGGTGATGGTGGTGATGCACCAGGTGTATAGTCGACATTCGCGAGTAAAGAATTCGTATTATATGCACTTGTTCCAATATCAGAACAATCCATCAATGGTATTGTCCCTTGACTAATATTTGAACAAGTCGCTGTTTTTTCAAGGCTAAAACCTGAAGCATCTTCCATCGTATCATCAACGACTTCTGACTTAAATATCCCAATACTTCTAGATTCGAAGTCTGTTGTAAATTGAGAATACCCATTAGATAGGGTAAATATAAATGTGCAAAGTACGAATGTCTTCGTTAAAAGTAGTTTGAAATTTTTCATAACTGATGGGTTTAGTTGCTTATAAAAATCATTTCATCGGCAAAAGTACACTATTTGTCTGAATTAATCAAAACATATTGTGTTAAAAGAAAATAATCAACTAATTATAAAACAAAGGATTACCATTCCAAGTCCAAATCATTGAACTTATTTTCTTCGTCAATGAGTTTTTTCCAGTTGTTGCCACCGTCATCAGAACCGTCTAGAATTTCTAGGTAATCCCCTTTGGATAGGTCAAAGCGGTCAATTTTATCACCGGTATATTCTTCAATAGCTTCTACCAATTCTTTTTCATCTGAACTGCAGAAAGAAAGTGCTTGCCCTCTGTTTTTACCCCTACCTGTTCGTCCGCATCGGTGAACATAATTCTCCGGATTCTCAGGAATGTCATAGTTAACAACCGAATCAACATTGGGAATATCAATTCCTCGACAGGCAACATCTGTTGTAATCAAGACCTTATTCTCGCCTTTTGCAAAACGTTCGAGGATAGCGAATCTCTCTTTTTGATCAATGCTTCCATGCAAACCTTCAGCACTGATAGAAACTCTTTCCATGGCTGCAACAACTCTTTCTGCTCTTACTTTCGTTCTTACAAAAACGATGACCTTGCTTTCTTCGTTCTCTTTAATAATGTTTTCCAAGAAAAAACGTTTGTCATCCATTTCAACATCGATAATGGTGTGCGTTATCGTTTTTGCAACTGGATTTTTAGGAGAAATTTGAATACGAATGGCGTTTTTAACCACATCATACGCCAATTTTTTAATCTTTTTTGAAATGGTCGCCGAAAAGAACAAAGTTTGCCTCTTTTGCGGTATAAATCGCATAACATCAGTGATGTCTTTAGCAAAACCGAGGTCTAACATTAAGTCGGCTTCATCCAGAATTAAAAACTTGACAGAAGACAAATCCAAGGCTCCTTGCGAAATTAAATCAAACATTCTTCCAGGAGTTGCAACGACTACATCTACCCCATTGTTCAAGGTTGCAATTTGCTGCTCTTGCTCTACGCCTCCAAACAGCCCGAAAACTTTAACGCTTGTTTTCTTGCCAATTTCTCTGTAAACAGAGGCAATTTGCTTGGCTAATTCTCGTGTTGGAACCATGACCAAGCATTTTACTCCTTTTTTAACGTATTTTCCTTTTTTTTGAAGAATATTAATCGTCGGAATGGCGAAAGCAGCCGTTTTTCCAGTGCCTGTTTGTGCGATAGCCATCACGTCTTCTCCATTGAGAATGTGTTTTATCGCTTTGTACTGAATGTCCGTAGGTTTATTAAAACCCAGTACCTTCAACTGCGCTTTTATTTCATCCGATATGTTATAGTCCGAGAATTTCATTGTTGCAAAATAAAAAAACCGCTCCTTGGTCATCGAACTTAGTCGAGATACAGGAGCGGTTTTAAAAAAATATAGTTGCTAATTTTTAATCTTCTGATTCACCTGGAACTAATACTCGTCCACAGTGCTCACATACGATTACTTTTTTCTTCGCTTGAATGTCAATTTGACGTTGAATCGGAATTTTGTTAAAACAACCTCCACAAGCATTTCTATCTACTTGCACAACAGCCAATCCATTTTTAGCACTCGCTCTAAGACGGGCATAAGCCTTCCCTAATCGAGGATCTAATTTTTTAATAGCCGTATTTGATTTCTTTGTCAACTTCTCTTCTTTCGCTTGAGTTTCTGCAATGATTTCATCCAATTCTGCTTTTTTAGTCGCTAAATCTTCTGATCTCAATTTCTTTTTCTCAATTGCTGCTTCAAGAATTTCAGCTTTGCTCGTAATCTTAAAATTAGACTCTTTGCTCTTCTTCTCATTCAATTGAATCTCTAATTCTTGAAACTCAATTTCTTTTGAAATAGAATCGTATTCTCTATTGTTACGAACGTTTTCTTGCTGTTTCTTGTACTTCTTGATTGCTTCCACAGCATCTTTGTTCGAATTCTTTCTATCAGAAACTTCTGTTTCCATTTCTTTCAATTCTTCCTGCATTTTTTCAATGCGATTATCAAGACCTGTCACTTCATCTTCTAAGTCTTGCACCTCTAAAGGTAGCTCTCCTCGGACAGTTTTAATTCTATCAATCTCAGAATCAATTACTTGTAAAGCATATAAACTATCTAACTTTTCAGCTATAGTTTGATCTTTTTTAGTTGCTGTTTTTGCCATCCTAAAAATAATTTATTGGGTTTGTATTTACCTCCGTTAAACGAAGGGCAAATTTACTAAATTTTTCCGTCAAAATACGCTCTAATCGATGAGAAGTGTATTGTTCACTTTCAAAATGCCCGATATCGGCAATAATGAGGTCATCTTCTGCATCAAAAAACTCGTGGTATTTGAAGTCACCAGTGATAAACACGTCTGCTCCACTCTTTTTTGCATTCTCTAATAAAAAACTTCCTGCTCCACCACAAAAAGCAACTTTTTTAACTGTTTTCTGCAGAATTGAGGTGTGACGAATGACTTTACAGTTGAAAATATCTTTTAATTTTTGCAAGAATACTGTTGCTTCCATGTCTGTTTCCAATTCTCCAACCATCCCAGAGCCTTCGCTTTGGTTTTCATTGAGAATTGGATACATTTCGTAGGCAACTTCTTCGTAGGGATGCACTTTTTTCATAGCGCTCACAACTTTACCTAAAACGTGATTAGAAACCAACACCTCGAGTCGTTGCTCATTGACCGTCGATAATTCTCCCACCTTTCCTTCAACGGGGTTGGCATTCTCTAATGGTTTAAAAGTGCCATTACCTTCAGTTTGAAAACTGCATGCCTCATAATTGCCTATTCTTCCTGCTCCAGCGTCAAAAAGTGCATTGGCAACTTCTTGTACATTCTTCAAAGGCACAAAACATACCAATTTAGTCAAAACACCTCTTTTTGGGGCAAGAACCTTTACGTTTTTCAAGCCTAATCGTTGAGAAATTTCAAAATTCACTCCAAATTGATAATTGTCCAAGTTGGTGTGAATTGCATAAATCGCAATGTCATTCTTTACGGCTTTAATCACAGTTCTCTCAATGTAATTATTCCCATTCAATTTCTTAATTCCGCTAAAAATAATAGGATGGTGCGCAATGATTAAATTACAACCTGTTTCAATCGCCTCGTCGACTGTTGCCTCGATGCAGTCCAAAGTGATTAATGTTTTTTCAACTACGGTATTAGCATCGCCAACAATCAACCCACAGTTATCATACCCTTCTTGGCTAGAAAGTGGCGCTAGTGATTCTAAAAAATCAGTTATTTCTTTAATTTTCATGTTCTATAAGTAGAATGACAAGCCAATATTCAATCCTAAAGATCTTCCAAAGTGTTTTAACCCATTGGTTTTCAAATAACTTGAAGTCAGTTGTAACCTGTACTCAGGCATGATTATTATGGTTGTTTTTTCAGATAAATCATACTCAAATCCAACGTTAAACACCGTACTAAACACAAAACTGTTGTAGCCGATCTTGGTCTTAATATCCTCTTTCGTCTGCTGCTTGTCCTTGGATACAGTTTCCAAGGTCTGTTTAAAATTAACAAATAATTGAGGTACAACACCCACTCCAGCGATTACTTTTGCTCTTTTTCCGTATTTATAATACACTTTTATCGGCATGGAGATGTAATTGTATTGAGAATCGTACTTATATAGAGTATCCGATTCTTCGAAGTCATACCTCTCTCCATTTCTTTGAAAAGCAACCCCGCCTTCAACCGTAATATTGTTGGAGATATCACTTCTGAATCCCAAACCGAAAGACCAAAGATTGTACTTTGTTTCGTCCACTCGAAAACCAATGCTATCCGCAAAAAGCCCTTCATTGACGATTAATTTCCTGTACGTACTCGACCAGTTTGTGTACAAAAACAAAGAGGTGGAAGATTTGCTGGTGCTATCGCTTTGAGCATTTACCGGTTCAACCAATAGAAATAAAAAAACGACACTTATTATTAATTTGAACTTCATTTTTGATAAATTAATGAGTACTAGTCATGTTTTCGTTAACGCAAATAATATAATCCGCTCTTCCTTTGTGTTCTTTATCCAGTTTAGAAATGTCTTTCTGACTAACGGTAGAAATGGTTACAATTTTCATTTCTGGTTTTGCTTGTTGAATGTACCACATAATCCCTTGGTAGAAGTCAGAATGAAAGGCTCCATTAACGTGCAACATAACATTGCCATCTTTCATGTTTTTTAGAGAGAAATAAGCCATAGTAGCATCTTTTATCGCTTGTGCTTGCATCAAATCTTTTCCAGACATCCCGTTCATGTGAACAGCCATCTTACCGATTTCAATGTATTGCGATAAGGTTGTGTCTATCTTAAAATCAATGGGTGCCATCCAATTTTTCTCTTCTTCTGTTAAGGTTGTTAGGGTATCTCTGCCGTATTTAAACAACAAAGAAGCGTGTCTTCTTGGAATATTACTGGCAATACACGCTAATTTATTCTCGATAGCAAATTTAATCAGCGGTTTATAATCCGTTTTGTAATTGGGCCATAATCGAGCTTCTTTTTCAAACTCTTTTGCGGTAATTTCACCTTCTAAGTAATCATTAAGTAAAGTTTGTTGATCTTGTTCGAACATCTCAAAACCCAACATCAATTTCTCTCCATATTCTTTCTGCATCACTGAGAGAACCTCCAATTGCAACCAATGAGAAATAGGATTATCATGATATTCTCCAAAAAAAACAAACTCTGTATCTGTTACATCCTTTGCCAGTTTTTTAAAGCTTACTTTCTTTCCTTTAGCATTATACAAGGTGTAAGCTTCCATCTTTTGCGCGGATAAATTGCAAGAAATAAATAGTGTAGAGATAAGTATGAGTGTCTTCATTTTTTTTTAATTGTTTCTGACAAAGATAAATTAATTCCGATTATATTTTTCTACTTTTGAGTTTTATGCGAAAAATCATTGATTTCTTACCAATTCATGTAATTGTTCTTTTTAAAAGATTGGGAATTGCTGTTTTGATGCTGTTTATTACACGTTTGATTTTTCTTGCATTCAACTCTAACGCTTTCAATGACGTTTCTGTCTTTGATTTTATTCTCGGTTTGTGGTTCGACATGATGACCGTTTGCTTATTTTTCTTTCCCTTTTACGTTCTATTTTTGATTCCTCTGCCGATAAGAGAATACAAAATCCATCGGGTATTCTTCAAAATTCTATTCCATGCAACCAATACCTTGCTCATTGCGCTTAACCTTTTAGACGTAGAGTATTTTACATATACAAGCAAGAGATCAACCTTTGATTTATTCTCAATGGTGAGTACAGGAAATGATATTGGACAGTTAGCAACTACTTTTATTTCTGACTTTTGGCATCTCTTTTTGTTCTTAATTATTCTCATAGCACTTAGCGAAATCCTTTACAGGAAAGCAACAGGGACGTTTGCAAGTTTTAAAACCAAGCCTAAATTATTCTACAGAAAGAACGTTCTAGCCATCGTCATTGCACTTCCTATTCTTATTGTAGTGAGTCGTGGAGGGTTCGCTTTAAAACCGACTGGAATAATTGAGGCATCCAATTTCACCAAAGGAAAGAATACTAGCCTTGTGCTCACAACTCCTTTTACCATGGTTAAAACCATAGACCAAGGCAGTCTTGAGCTTCTTAGTTATTTTAAAGATGAAGAATTAGCAAGTTATTTTTCTCCGAAGAAAAAAACAGCTCCTCAAAACATCCTACCTGACAACACGAATGTGATGATTATCGTTCTGGAAAGCTTTGGTATCGAATTTATTGGATCTTATCAAAATGGAGAAGGTTACACGCCTTTTTTAGACTCCTTAATCGAACAATCGATGAGTTTTAACTACGGTTTCGCAAACGGCAAGAAATCAATAGAAGCCATTCCCGCAATCATTGCTTCTATGCCTACTTTAATGGATAATCCATACATTTCCTCTCCTTTTGGAGACAATAAAATCAATACACTCCCTAATATTCTTGCAAAAAACGGGTACGAATCAGCATTTTACCACGGAGCAACCAATGGTTCTATGCGATTTGATGGTTTTGCGCATTTAACAGGCTTCGATCACTATTTTGGGAGAACGGAATACAACAATGAGAAGCATTCTGATATGACTTGGGGGATTTTAGACGAATACTTCAATCCATGGACTGCCCGAATGATGTCTGACTTAAAAGAACCGTTTTTTAGCACGCTTTTTACCTTATCATCGCATCACCCCTACTTTATACCAGAACACATGCGTGACAAAGTAAAGCAAGGTCCTCAGAAACTGTGTGCGTCAATCAATTATGGTGATTATGCGCTTGAAGAATTCTTCAAAGAGGCAAAGAAGCAACCTTGGTATGATAACACCTTGTTTGTTATACTTGCCGATCATACACCTGGTTCAAAAACAAAAAAATACAGCATCAGAACGCAGATGTATCGTATTCCAATTTTGTTTTACCATCCAAAAGGTTATCTTAGTGTCGGAAAAAAGGATGAAATCATCCAACAATTGGATCTTATGCCGACTATTTTGGACTTATTGAACATAAAAACGGATTATTATGCCTTCGGGAATTCAATCTATCAAGACACTGACAGAGAGTCACTTGCATACATAAGTGGGTCTTACTTTTACTTCAAAAATCAACACATGACTACTATTATTGACGGTAAGGCACGATTTTTGCATAATTTCACGACTCAGAGCTTGTCTCCAATTGACTCTCTTTCTTTCTATAAAGAAGAAGGAAAACAGAATGAAAACCGTGTAAAAGCGATGCTTCAAACGTACAATAGAGACTTGAATCTGAATCAAACAACAATAGAATGAGACAGAAAATACGCTTTATAATAAATCCAAAATCGGGAGTCGGTCGAAAGAATTTGATACCAGGATTAATCGAAGAACACCTTGATTTAGGTCGTTTCGATTACGATATCGTTTACACCGAATACCGCCGGCATGGAAAATTAATTGCCAAAGAAGCGGCAGAAAGTGGTTACGATGTTGTTTGCGCTGTAGGTGGAGACGGTTCTGTGCATGAAGTTGGAACAACGCTTATTGGAACCGATACCAAATTGGCGATTGTACCTGCCGGATCTGGAAATGGTCTCGCAAGACACCTCAAAATTCCGATGGATATTGCCTCAGCTATTAAATGTATCAATGAGAATAACGCCATCAAAATGGACACTGTAAAAGTGAATGATAAGTCATTTTTAGGCGTTGCAGGATACGGTTTTGACGCCGTTATTGCTAAGAAATTTGACACGCACACAAAACGAGGTTTAAGAGGTTACATCTACCTTATTTTTAAAGAATTTTTTAAATACAACCCTATCAATGTATCTATTGACATAGATGGAAAAGTAAAAACATTGCCTGTCGTTCTGTTGACAGTTGCCAATTCTTCGCAATTTGGAAATGGTTTTGCTATTTCTCCAAAATCTGATGTAACAGACGGAAAGTTAGAAATGTGTATCTTAAAACCTTTCTCTATTTGGTCTGCACCCTCTATTATCTATCGTTTTTTCCGAAAAACGAGTGATAAATCCCGTTTTACGGAGATTTTATCCTTTAAAAATGCAAAAATTCACCTTTCGGAAAAAATTGCACACTACGACGGGGAGCCGTTTGATGTAAAAGCTGACCTAAACGTCAGTGTTGTTCCACAAAGTCTAAATGTACTGATTGGAAAATAAATGGTTTCTGTTTACCTTTACCCCATTCTTCCCGCAATAATTTTCGGTACGCTCAATTGGCTGTATTGGCGAAAGCAAGGTTACACTTCAATCGTGCAATTAGGAATGGGAATTATGCTGTTTTATGCAGGATTGTATTTAGTGATTAAGAAGGTTTATTTTTAATCGAAAATAAGTACCTTCGAGCCATGAATTCGATTAAATACCACATAACCGGAATTATAAAAACCCTAGAACTCCTTGCAAAAGGCAATTATCTCCTCTTTTTTATACCAGGAGCCGTAATTACATTACTATTCCTTTGGTTTCGCGGAGGTATCTTTGGTTTAGACGAAGCCTTTAACCTTTCCAGTGAATATTCTTGGTTAGACTGGTTAGCAGGATATGCAAACTCGGGAATTCATAGTTTTCTTGGTTTTATCAGCTCCCTTTTTGAACAACTCTACATCTTCATCGTGCTTACTGCTCTTTCTCCTTTCAATACTCTTCTTGGAGAAAAATTAGACAATAAATTAACAGGAACTAAATTCACTGGAGGCTTAATTCGCTTTGTCAATGACATTATCAGAATGATCTTCGTTGTCATCATCGCGTTGGTCTTAGAATTCGGATTAATGGGCATTTATTACCTCTTTTCATGGATTTTTGGACTTGGATTCTTAGACGATTACGTCTATTGGACGATGTCTGCGTTCTTCTTCGGTTTCTCCTTTTACGACTTCTCTTTAGAACGCTATGAAAAAGGTGTGTTTAGCACCCTTGGATTCGCTTTCAGAAATCCACTGTCAATGATTTTAACAGGTGGTATTTTTCTTGCAATCTACGCAATCCCAATAGCAGGAGTACCTATAGCACCTGTTGTGACTGTGATGATATCGGCAATTGTATATTTACACATCACAAAAGCATTGCCAAAAAAGAACGAGATTAAAATGAATACTGAGCAAATCGAAAGCAATAACAATGAGTGATTTTTTTAAAGAATTTAGCAAGGTTTCCAAAGAAGAATGGGTCACAAAAATAGAAGCCGACCTCAAAGGAAAAGACCCCGATTTATTGGTCGTAAATGACGCTATCGAGGACATCCAATTCTCTACCTATTACCACAATGAAGATTCAATTGCGGAGAATGAACTACCGGGCAACTATCCGAACAAAAGAGGAATGAACAAACCAAGCAATGCTTTTCAAAATGGCAAGCTGATTCTCATTCAAAATGAAAAAGAGGCAAATAAAAAGGCTTTGCATGCACTTAATTCAGGGGCTGATTTATTGATTTTTAAAACCGCAATAGCCAAGACAGAATGGAAGATTGTTCTCGAAGGGATTCGATTTGAATACATCCATACTCAGTTTGTTGTGCAATCCGTTCAAGAATTTGAAACACTGCATTCTCTGCTCCAAAAAGAAGCAAATATTCAATACAACATTGATTTTCACGAGGATAGTTTTGAGCTTAATGACCTCACAGCTGTTGCGCAGAATTTCAAAATAAATCAACAACGTTTTTGTGCTGTCAATGGTTTCAAAATTCAACAGGCCGGTGGAAACGCATGGCAAGAAATAGCATTCTCTTTGAGCACCGCACATGAATACTTGGTAAAATTAATGGCAGAAGGCTTCTCCATTGACGAAGCATCGGCGTGTGTTACTTTTAACCTCGGAATTGGCAGCAATTACTTCTTAGAAACGGCAAAATTCAGAAGCTTGAAACAATTGTGGTCAAAAATAGTTCGGGCCTATTCTCCAGAACATTCTTGTTCTTACAATTGCCACATTACTGCCGTTACAACACATTTGAACAAATCCTTAAAGGATCCGCACACCAACCTTTTGCGACAAACAACGGAAGCTATGTCCGCCGTGAATGCTGGCGTTGATGCGCTTGCAATACTTCCTTACGATATTTTTTCAAGCAATGGAGAAAGTGAATTGGCAGAAAGAACAGCCTTGAACATTTCATCGATTTTAGCGGAAGAATCTTATTTTGACAAAGTAATTGACCCACTTGGAGGCAGCTATTCTATCGAAAAATTGACAGAATTAGTGGGCAGAAAAGCATGGGCTGAATTTCAGCAAATAGATGCAAAAGGAGGTCTGTTTAACAGTGAAATACTGATTGATTTTACTCAAAAAGTGACAGAAAAACGTAATTTACGCATCGCCTTCTTCAACGAAGGAAAAATCACTGGCATTGGAATGAACATCTATCCTCCCAATGAAGAAATGAAGAATGACTGGGCATACGAAGTCAATTATTTGAATTTAAAACCTTTAATTCTCGAAAGAGAATACAAAACTGTTAACGCATGAAAAGAGTCAACTTCACAGACATCGCTTTTGAAACTGTGAGCGAAAAAAAGATGCAAAACAGTGAAACGGTGATTACAACCGCAGAAAAAATTGATTTGCAGTCATTTTATTCTAAAAAGAGCATAGAAAACACCGAACATATTGGTTTCGTTTCTGGTATTGCGCCCTATTTGCGCGGACCTTATTCATCGATGTATGCTATTCGCCCGTGGACAATCCGCCAATATGCTGGTTTTTCTACCGCAGAAGAATCGAACGCATTCTACCGCAGAAATCTTGCTGCAGGACAAAAAGGACTGTCCGTTGCCTTTGATTTAGCAACGCACAGAGGTTACGATTCAGACCATCCTCGTGTAGAAGGAGATGTTGGCAAGGCAGGAGTTGCCATCGATTCTATAATAGACATGAAGGTTCTTTTCGACCAAATTCCTTTGGACAAAATGTCTGTTTCCATGACCATGAACGGTGCCGTTTTGCCCATTCTTGCTTTTTATATTGTAGCCGCAGAAGAACAAGGCGTTGACCAAAAAGAACTTTCCGGAACCATTCAGAATGACATTTTGAAAGAATTTATGGTTCGGAACACCTATATTTACCCTCCATTGCCATCAATGCGGATTATTTCTGACATTTTTGAATACACATCGACAAATATGCCTCGATTTAATTCGATTTCGATATCGGGTTATCACATGCAAGAAGCAGGTGCAACTGCCGCGATTGAATTGGCATATACCCTAGCAGATGGTCTGGAATATTTACGTGCAGGCATCAATGCAGGCATGGATATCGATACTTTTGCACCTCGATTGAGTTTTTTCTGGGCAATCGGGATGAATCATTACACCGAGGTTGCGAAATTGCGTGCAGGGAGAATTCTGTGGGCTAAATTAGTTCAACAATTCTCTCCAAAAAATGTAAAATCACTGGCATTGAGAACGCATTGCCAAACTTCAGGTTGGAGTTTAACCGAGCAAGATCCCTACAACAACATTGCGAGAACTTGCATCGAAGCATTGGCAGCAGTACTGGGCGGAACGCAATCTTTGCATACCAATGCTTTGGACGAGGCAATTGCCTTACCGACTGATTTTTCTGCAAGAATTGCTCGAAATACGCAAATTTATTTGCAAAAAGAGATAGGAATTACGCAACACGTTGATCCGTTAGGAGGTAGTTATTTTGTAGAAAAACTCACCGAAGAACTGATTGACAAAGCATGGGAATTAATCACCGAAGTTGAAGAATTGGGAGGCATGGCAAAGGCCATCGAAACAGGACTTCCCAAAATGCGCATTGAAGAAGCGGCAGCGAGAAAACAAGCCCGAATCGACTCCGCAAAAGACATTATTGTCGGTGTGAACCGCTTTCAGTTAGAAAAAGAAGACGAAATGGACATTTTGGAGGTTGATAATTCTGCTGTGAGAACGCAACAAATTGCAGGTTTGAATAAACTCCGCGCCAATCGTGATCAATCTAAAGTAGATGCACTTTTGCAGGAATTGACCGCATCTGCAAAATCAGGAGAAGGAAATTTATTAGAAATTGCCGTTCGTTGCGCAAGAGAAAGAGCTTCTTTGGGAGAAATTTCTTTGGCAATGGAAGAAATTTATGGACGATATCAAGCAACAATTAAATCAATTAGTGGCGTTTATTCATCAGAATCTATGGGAGATACAGACTTTAACAAAGCAAAAGAAATGGCTGATCAATTCAGCAAGTTAGAAGGGCGAAGGCCACGTATTATGGTTGCCAAAATGGGGCAAGACGGGCACGACAGAGGAGCAAAAGTTATTGCCACCTCCTTCGCCGATATTGGATTTGATGTGGATATTGGTCCTCTTTTTCAAACTCCGGAAGAAGCTGCTAAACAGGCCGTTGAAAACGACGTTCACATTCTTGGTGTTTCTTCTTTAGCCGCTGGTCATAAGACATTGGTGCCAAAAGTGATAGCAGAATTAAAGAATTTAGGTCGAGAAGACATCATGGTCATTGCGGGAGGAGTTATTCCGAGACAAGACTACGATTTTCTCTACGAAGCAGGCGTTTTTGGCGTTTTTGGACCCGGTACGAAAATATCTAAGGCAGCGCAAGAGATTTTAGGATTGTTGATTAAGAGTGTTGAGTGAATACTAACAGTCAAGAGTTAACGGCGTAAAAACAAATAACCTTAGATTAAAAAAAAATTGATAACTTTGAATTACAACTTTTCGGCACAGTATTTGAATTTCACAGTGAAAACATAAACAAATGAAACATTTTCTTACTATTTTAAGCTTTTTATTCATCACAACGTTGACGTATGCACAACCTCCAAAATATGATGATTTAAAAATTCTCTACGCAGATGCGAACTATGAGAAATTAGCGAAAGTTGCTTCGGGTTACACGGAGAAAGACAAGACGAAAAAAGACGTTCTTCCTTATATCTGGTTGTCAAAAGGCTTGTATAAAATTTCACTTTCTGGAACAGACAATGAGAAGTTCAAGAATGCCTACAAAGATGCAATCAAGTACTTGTCAAAGGGGATGAAATATGACAAAAAGTACAATGAAGGTTCTACAATTGTTGAGCACAAAGAATTTATTGATAAGTTTCAATTGAGTCTGTTTGAAGTCATTGACAATGAAATTTCCGATGGAAATTTTAAAAGAGCTTATGGTTGGGCAATTAAATATCAGAAAATCACCACCAATTATGTTGGCGTTAAATATTTAATGGGAGCATGTAAATACAACGATCAAGACAAGCCGACTGCAAGAACTTTGTGGCAAGATGGTGAAAAACTATTGGCAGAATTAACGTCCGTTGAAGGTTGGAGTGAGGCAGATTTAAAAGTTTTTAAACTCGGCTTACTTTCTTCTGCAGAAGGTTTAAAGAAAACTCGTCAAAAGGACAAAGCAAGAGCATTGCTTAACAAAACTGCGCAATGGTTTGAAGAAGATGCAGATTGGAAAGAAAGATACGACGAGATTGTCAACTAATCTTTGCTGAAAATAATTGAAAAGCCGTTTCTTGCATCTCGATTAAACTCGATGACCAGAAGCGGCTTTTTTCTTTTCAACATATCTCTTTGCAAAAGAATTTTGGCCTTTTATTAAAACACTGTACTTCTCGCTTATCTTTGAGACATGAAGAAGTATCTTCCTTATCTTAAAAATAAATTTATTCTTGCGAGCACTCTGTTTTTAGTGTTTGTCTTATTCTTGGATGAAAATGATATTTTTTCTGTCATCTCTCAGAAATACAAATTGAGAGACCTCAAAGAGAAAAAAGCAATGATGTTGGACGATTTACACGTAACAACAAGCATTCTCGATAAATTAAAATACGACAGTGAAATTGAAAAGTACGCTCGTGAGAAAAAATTCTTCAAGAAGGATGATGAGGATGTGTTTGTGATTTTTGAAGAGTGAGTTTTTTGACTATTTGACTGCTCAATACTTATTATTTCACAGAGAACCACTGAGAAGGCGCAGAGGTTCACAGAGAAAACCACTTCCATTATACATTATACATTAATCACACAGCTTCCTCAATACTCTAATGCTCTAGTGCTCTAGTGCTCTAAACTCCTGCTTAAAATACAACTCCTTGTAATAATCAATCACCCTTACATCTTTGAAATAAAACCGTGCTATTCTGTCGTAAGAAATGTGGTTTTTTGCCATATTCATTGCTCCTTCTTGGCAAAGTCCAACGCCGTGACCAAAACCACGGCCGTTTAAAACCACAAATTCTCCTTCTAAATGCGTGCTAAAAAAAATAGATTTCAACTTGAATTTTTTTCGTAAATCACGAAGAGGAACACCCAAAGATGGATGAATGTAAAACGCTTTTCGTTGTTCTTGATCAAAATTGTAAAGCAATTTTCCAACCTGCTCTTCGGTGACATTGTATTGCTTTTTTAAGAAATTTTTCCACGCATTTTTGCTGATTTTCTTCGTCCAAGTGGATTGCCGTGTGTGAATACAAAAGGTATCAATGAAGCTTTCTATATAAGAAACGGAAGTGTTCCAAACATACGAAGCGTCATTCGTTTGTCCTCCGCAATTGGCAGAAAAGAAGGAGGTAACCAACTTGTTTCTAGCATCAACCAAAACTTCTCCTTTGGTTTCTTTCACGGCTTGTCTAATTTTCGGCGTATGCGTCAACTTTTTATGATAGGCTTGACAATGGACTCCGTCACACAATTGAAAGCCTTCTTTGCGATGCCGTTTCTCATTCTTCAGTGCATAGGTTCTGCTCATCACGGCCTGCACTTTGTAGTAATCAAGATGTTTACCACCACCACCTTCCGACTCAATAACGCCAGAGAGATAATCTTCCATATCAACGATATTTACGATTTTCAACTTTGATTTTGCGGTAGAAAGCTCTACACCATCATCGTAAATTCTCGCTTTATAAACGGGATGTGTCGTTGTGTATTTTAGAGAAGAATTATTCTTGCTCGGAACAATAAAAATCTTTGCAAACTTCCAAAACCCAACACCATCAACACTTATAGAGACGTCATTGATTATCGTTTTGACGCTCATTGATTCTTCTGCATGAAGTGTTTTCAAGAAAGTAGTGTCCCCAAAAACACGATATTCTCCGCTTGAAACTTGTAAAGTAATTTGTGAAATTTTCTTAGAATGAAAAACGCCAATGCGCACCTGTTGTGCAGAAACGAAAGATCCGATTAGAAAAAAAAAGATGAGTAAACAATTTCGCACAGTCAAAAATACAATTCAGTAATGGACGTTATTCGCCGTTAATGAATAGTTTTCAACAAGGATTGTGCAACTTTTTCACTGGCTCCTCCTCCACCGAGAATTTTGGCGAGTTTTTCATAGTCGGAAATCACTTTTGTTCGGTACAAATCGTCAGTGATTAATCGGTCAACTTCTGCGCGAATTTTCTCAGGATTGCACTCTTTTTGAATCAATTCTTTGACCACTTCAGCATCCATTATTAAGTTCACCAACGAAATATATTTCACTTTAATCAACCTTTTAGCAATGGCGTAAGAAACCTGTGAACCTTTGTAGCAAACAACTTGCGGCACTTTAAATAAAGCCGTTTCCAAAGTTGCGGTTCCAGAAGTGACGACTGCCACGTTTGAATTGGCCAATAACTCATACGTTTTTCCAAAAATTATTTTCGTTGATTGGTCTATGTTTTGGTAGAATTCTTCCGTTAAAGTTGGCGCTCCAGCGATGACAATCTGATGCGAATCCAGACCTTCCAATGCTTTAAGCATGATGGGTAATTTCTTGCTTACTTCTTGCTTGCGACTTCCTGGAAGCACTGCTATTATTGGTCTGTCATCAAGGCTGTGATTCTTTAAAAACACACTTGAAGTATCAAAATTATACTTTGCGGTTTCGTCCAACAGAGGATGCCCGACGTATTCTACATCAAAATCGAACTTCTTGTAAAAATCTTTCTCAAAGGGCAGAATGACATACATTTTGTCCACCACCTTCTTGATTTTATGCACTCTATTTTGTTTCCACGCCCAAACTTGCGGAGAAATGTAATAATAAACCTTAATTCCCTTCGATTTTGCCCATTCTGCAATTCTCAAATTAAAACCCGGATAATCTATCAAAACCAATGCGTCAGGGGCGTATTCTTCGATGTCTTTTTTGCAGAAAGAAATGTTGCCAAGAATAGTTCTGATGTTTAAAAGAACCTCCAAAAAGCCCATAAATGCAAGATCGTTAATGTGTCTCACCAAGCCTTTTTTCGCGACGTTTTGCATCTTATCTCCACCCCAAAAACGAAAGTCTAAAGCATCGTTTTTATCCAACATAGCTTGCATCAAATTTGCCGCGTGCAAATCTCCAGAAGCTTCTCCAGCAATGAAATAAATTTTTGTCTTTTTACTCATTAAAAGAACTTAATGTAAATGATGTACGGTGCAAAAAGGACCGTTCCAAGAATTACTCCTTTAGCAATGTCGAATTTTTCTTTATTCAGAAATAAGTAAAACCATCCTAAATTGGCAATAATTGCAATGGTGATTATTTTAATTTGATATGGTCTATTTAAGGTGAACTTATGCCATAATTGTTCAAAATAATAGCTTTGCGTGAGCGAAATGACCCATAAAACTAAGGGCGCAAGAATCAATGGGGTAATTATACCCAAAAGAACTCCTTTTGTATGATTCATTGTCCATCTTTTTAATTTCATAAGTTCCAATTTTCAATTTCGTTCATTGCTGCATAGGCCGTCATATCAAATTGCGTAGGCACAATGCTGGCGTATCCTTTTTCTATCCAATACAGGTCGGTATCCTTGGTTGTGTCTTGCGCTACAAAATCGCCTGTCATCCAATAATAATCCTTTTTAAAAGGATCAGTGCGCTTGTCGAAACGGTCTTCCCAAAAGGCGTGCGCTTGTTTGCAAGTTTTTAATCCTTTAATTTCTCCTTCTGCCACATCAGGTATATTGACGTTTAAACAAACGTTTTTTGGCATTCCATTCTCCAGCACTTTCTTTACCACTTTTCTCACAACGTCCATTGCATTTGCAAAGTTAGCATTGCTGTCAAAACTACACAATGAAAAACCAATAGAAGGAATTCCCTCCATCGCTCCTTCGACTGCTGCGGACATGGTGCCAGAATACAGAACATTCGTTGAAGCATTAATGCCGTGATTGATCCCAGAGACAACTAAATCAGGTTTTCTGTGAAGAACTTCATAAATTCCCAATTTTACGCAATCAACGGGTGTTCCGGAGCAAGAATAAGCTTCGACATTCTTAAAAAAATCACCTTTCTTTAATCGCAGCGGCTCGTTGATGGTAATTGCGTGCCCCATTCCAGATTGTGGAGAATCAGGCGCAATGACGACTACATCGCCAAATTCTGCCATCGTTTTTTGCAAGGAGATAATTCCCTTTGCTGTGATTCCATCGTCGTTGGTGACTAAAATTAATGGTTTCTTAGATTGCATCGTGTTTGTATAATTCCATTTGTTGCGAAAGTAAGGATTTTTTATAATTATTTATTGTAGGGGTTGGTCGCGACCGAGCCATACAATAAATAATTATAAAACAATGCCAATTCCCTAATAATTCTTTATTTTTGTTATTAATTAGAAATAAGTACCTAATTCAAGAAATGACAACAGTTCAATTACTTCAAACAGTTAGAGAAATAACTCAGTCAAATATCGACTTTATGGCGAAGTATGGCCGTAAAATGAGTGATGCTCAATTGGCTTGGGTTCCGAATCCTGGTATTTGGAGTGTTGCTCAAATCATTGCTCACGTCAACGAATACGGAAAGTATTATCATCCTGCTTTTATTAAAAAGATTGAGAACACACGCTTTACCTCCACGAAAGAGGCGTTTATCAGTTCTCCCTTAGGTCGTTCTGCTTGGAAATCGATGAAATTAGGTCGTTTAAACAACATTAAACGAAAATTTAGAGCGCAGAAAGGGAATAATCCTTCACATGACCCTACATTGGTTACAGGTAAGGAAGTAGAGACATTTATTCAGCAGCAGGAAGAATTTCTAACGATTATTGATAAAGCAGCAACGGTTAATTTACGTCGCGTGAAGATTCCGATATCCATTTCAAAAATTGTGCGACTTCGTTTAGGAGACGCATTATTGTTTGTTACTTATCACAATCAGCGACACATTCAACAGGTTACCAACTTGAAGGACAACCGTAATTTTCCAAAAAAATAATGTTTCCGGCTTATTGTAAAGTCAGTATTTCGCCTGTTCGCGCAGAAGGGAAAGACCAAGCAGAAATGGTTACTCAATTGCTTTTCGGAGAATTAATTACCGTCGAAGAAGTCAACGAATCTTGGGCTAAAATCACAACTCAATCGGACAACTATTCTGGCTTCATTGATTCTAAGCACTTTGAAAAATTGACAGAAGAAGAAAATCACTGGTGGAAAAATAACTCCTCATATCTGACTGACAGAGAGGTGATTATCACTATAAAAAACGGCGAGCAAAGAATTTTTAGAGGTTCTTTTCTTCCTCAAAAAGACGACTTTTTTTCCATTGCTAATGAAAAATTCACTTTTTTAGAGAGGCCGACTACTCGTTTAAATTCTCCCATAGAATACGCTTTAGACTACCTCAACACACCTTACCTTTGGGGCGGAAAATCACCCTTTGGAATCGACTGTTCTGGATTAACTCAAGTCATCTATCGATTGTTTGATGTCAATTTACCCCGAGATGCTTCTCAACAAATTTCAGTGGGACAAGATGTTAATTTTGAAGACATTCAAGCCAATGATATCGCCTACTTTGAGAATAATAAAGGAAAAATAATGCACGTTGGAATTTTAGATGGAAAAGGAGCTATAATTCATGCATCTGGTCATGTAAGAAAGGACAGAATGACGAAAGAAGGGATTATTCGTGAAGAAAGCGGGGAAATTTCGCATCGGTTGGTTTGTGTGAAGAGGGTTATGTAGTCCTTTTATTAGCGGAAGGGCACGTCTTCCATTTTTCACAGAGAAGGCGCAGAGATTCACAGAGTTGAGTAGGTTTTACTCGTAAGTTGTCCAACGCTCGAAAGCTCCAATGCTCCAATGCTCTTTTTTTCACAGAGAACCACAGAGAAGGCGCAGAGGTTCGCAGAGTTGAGTAGGTTTTACTCGTAAGTTGTCCAACGCTCGAAAGCTCGAAAGCTCCAATGCTCTTTTTTTCACAGAGAACCACAACTTGTCCCGACCTTTCGGGAGAGAAGGCGCAGAGGTCCACAGAGCTGGATAGGTTTTACTCGTAAACTGGAACCCAAAGTTCGAAAGCTCCAAAGCTCCAAAGCTCTAACGCTCCAATTTCACACGAATCAACGTCAATTCTTCATTTTTAATTCTTAATTCTTAATTCTCCTTTCTTAATTATCTATATTTGTAACAAATCAATACTATGAAAATATTAATCACCGGAGGCGCAGGATTTATTGGAAGTAATCTGACAAAAAGGTTAGTGGATGATGGACACGATGTTGTCGTTTTGGACTCATTGTTAAGAGGTAACAAGTTAGAAAAAGACACTTTTTCTAAAATAAACTTCATTAAAGGTGATGTGAGAGTTTTAGATACGGTAATTGACGCTTCGAGAGGTTGCGATTTGATTTTCCACTTAGCAGCTGTTTTAGGGGTCGATATCGTTGCAGACAATCCTGTAGAAACAATGGATGTTGAAGTTATCGGAACAAGAAATGTTGTAAACGCAGCAGAAGTCAACAATATTAAGAAAATAATGTACGCTTCAACAAGTGGAATTTATGGACATTCTGCCATAGAGAATGCGTTGACGGAAGAGGTTTTGGTTGATCCAAGAACTTCTTATGCAATGGCAAAACGCTACAACGAAATTTACCTGGCTTCGCATCATGAAGAAAGAGGAATTGATGTTGTTTCTTTGCGTTTTTTCAATGTTTACGGTTGGAATCAAGACAACAGAATGGTCATTCCACTGTTTTTTGAGCAAGCTTTAGCCAACAAACCAATCACTGTTTTTGGTTCTGGAAAACAAACACGAGATTTCACTTACATTGATGATACCGTAGATGCTTGCGTCCGATTGATGACCTTGAAAGGATGCCACACAGTCAATATTGCCAATGAAGCTGAATGGTGCATCATTGATGTTGCTGAGCAAATAAAAGAAATTACAGGTTCTACTTCTGAAATTAAGTTCATTGAAGCACCAAAAAAACGCTACGATTATGAAGTAGAAAGAAGAGTTGGAAGTTCAAAGAAATTAAAATCACTCGTTCAATACAAGCCTGACACTACGCTTAACGATGGTTTAAAATTAATTTACAAACGAAATTATTGATCACATGGCACAAGACACTGCAATTTTTGATTTAATCAAAGAAGAAAAACACCGCCAACTAAACGGCATTGAATTAATCGCATCAGAAAACTTTGTGAGTAACGAAGTAATGGAAGCAATGGGTAGCATTCTCACGAATAAATACGCAGAAGGACTTCCTGGAAAACGTTATTATGGAGGTTGCGAAGTCGTTGATAAGATAGAGAATATTGCCATTGAGAGAGTTTGTAAATTATTCGGTGCAGAATGGGCAAACGTTCAACCGCATTCAGGTTCTCAAGCAAATGCCGCAGTGATGTTGGCCTGTTTAAATCCAGGCGATAAAATATTAGGATTCGACCTTTCTCATGGTGGTCATTTAACGCACGGTTCTCCGGTTAATTTCTCCGGAAAGTTGTACAAAACTTCATTTTACGGAGTGAATAAAGAAACGGGGCGTGTTGACTATGACATGATGGAAGAAGTTGCTTTGCGAGAGAAACCTCAACTAATTATTTGCGGTGCATCTGCTTATTCTCGTGATTGGGACTACAAAAGAGTTCGAGAAATTGCCGATAAAGTGGGCGCATTGATTTTAGCTGACATTTCGCATCCAGCGGGATTGATTGCCGCAGGAATTCTCAATAATCCGATGGAACATTGTCACATTGTGACCACAACGACACACAAAACACTGCGTGGACCGAGAGGTGGGGTGATTATGATGGGCAAGAATTTCGACAACCCTTTTGGCCTCAAATGGAAGAATGGAAATCCAAAATCAATGAAGGCATTATTAGATGCTGCAGTGTTTCCAGGTTCTCAAGGTGGACCGTTAGAACATGTTATTGCCGCAAAAGCAGTTGCATTTAAAGAAGCACTTTCTGACGATTACAAAACCTACATGCAACAAGTTGTGACGAACGCAAAAACGATGGCTGACGCATTTGTTGCCAAAGGTTACGGCGTTGTATCTGGTGGTACAGACAACCACTCAATGCTTATTGATTTACGCTCAAAAGGAGTCACAGGAAAAGATGCAGAGAATGCACTCGTACTTGCTGACATCACGGTGAACAAAAACATGGTTCCCTTTGATACAGAATCTCCCTTCGTTACTTCTGGAATTCGAGTAGGAACTCCGGCCATCACTTCTCGTGGTGTAAAAGAGGATGAAATGGCAAAAGTTGTTGACTTAATGGACCGAGTGATTACGAATATGGAGGATGAAACTGTAATTGCTGAAGTGAAGAAAGAAGTGAATGAGATGATGGGAGGAAGACCTTTGTTTGTTAAGTAGAAATGAAGAATGAAAGGTTAAAAATGAACTTCACAGTTGTTAGGGGGCAACTCTCAAAGATTGGAAAATATAAATGACAAAAAAAGACTTTTTTAGAATTCTAATTAAATTTTTCGGGCTGTATTTAATCACGCAACTCGTTTATTCCTTTATTTCAGGAATTTCCTATTTGTTCCTTTATTTGGATGATCTTTTTTATCTAATCAGTTTCATTTCGCCAATTGTCTTATCTGGATTCATAGCATGGGTGTTGATTTTTAAAACTGACCAAATAATTAAAATCCTAAGGCTCACTAAAAATTATGATTCTGCAGAAATTAAGCTGGGAAATGTTAACTCAAGTGCGTTTATTAAGATTGGATTGGTTATAATAGCAAGTTTTTTACTCTTTACCAGTATAGCTCCATTCCTAAGAAATACAATTCTCTCATTCAAAGCGAGTATCCAAAAGGATAATATGTTAGATGAATTTTTGACAACTTTCGATTTAATAAAAGTTGATTATATTGAGTGGATCGTTTCTGGAATAAATATCGTTCTCGGTTATCTTATTCTCACTAATTTCGATAGAATATCTAAGTGGTTTTTTAAAGAGAAAGTGGAAGTTAAGAAGAATGAAATTGACCAATTTTAATTTTTTAAACCATCCTCCCCTCTTCAAAAATAATCTATTTTTTATCAAATTATAATTTTGACGTATATTTGAATATCATAAAGAACTTTTTATCCTATAAAAAAGATACACCATGAGAAACCTTTTAATAATCGCCTCTATTGTAACATCTAATTTTGTTTATTCTCAGAACTATCAATTAATTCCAGACTCGTGTACTTTTTGTAGTTTTTTCTATACTCAAGGAGGAACGACTATGTATTCAGGAAACTATCACATTAATCCTCTGAGTGACACAGTCATTATAGGCAACTCCTATAAAAAAGTACTTTTTGGAGCAAATAACTATTCTTTTGGAATTAGACAGGTTGGAAATAAGCTATATGGAATTTTTGACACCATTCAAGAAAAATTAATCATGGATTTTGATGCAAATGTAGGAGATACAATCTCAAGTTTATACGATTTTGGGGTACCCTATTACGATGCAAGAGTAACTGCCAAAGACTCTACATTACTAAGCGATGGGAGTTATCATCATTTCATGGAACTTGAAGGGATTAGAATTTCCTATGATGGAGTGGTTTGGGAAGATAGAGTATGGGGATTTAAGTGGAATGAAAAAGGTTTATGCAATGAGGACTATTATTATAATGGCAATGTGTACGGTGGAATCATTTACAATATTCCAGCAAATGAATTAATCATTGAGACAGCTTATGCATATCCAAACTATTGCACGAGCGATACTTTATATTCAAACGCTAATGTTTGTCCAAATTGTGTTCTTTTAACGAGTAGTTTAAGTGAAAATGAACTTTCAACCGTGAAAATTTATCCAAATCCGTCTAACGGGACGTTTCAAATAGAATTTCAAAGTAATGACGAAAAAAATATTCGAATTTATAACTCAAATGGCAATATGATACACTCAATAAAAAGTACAAAGTTTATTGATGAAATAGACCTTTTGAATATCGCTAAAGGAGTCTATTTTATACAGATTTTTAACAGTAAGAATGTTGCATGGCAGAAAATCGTCATCAATTAAACGAAGTCTCAAAATTTCAGAGAGTCAACTGCATTTTTCATTTCTCGCATTGAGTTTATCGAAATTTTAATTTTTAATTTTCATCCTACATCACCTTCTGCTTCCTAATCACCTTCCAAAACCACCTCGGAAAAAATCTTTTCAAAGTCACCGCTTTAATCTCTCTATTCCCAATTAGCACCTCTTTTTTTTCTTTTTTGACGGCAGAAAGGAGTTGTTTTACACATTCTTCAGCAGACATTCCCGTTTCTTGGTTGTGATCCATTTTTCCGTGGGTAGAACCTTCAGAATTCAGTGCATTGACAGAAATATTGGTATTTATTTTCCCTGGGCAAGCAATGGTTACTTTGATGTTGTTCTTTTCTTCTTCCAACAGAACACTTTCGTAGAAACCATGGAGCGCATGTTTCGATGCAGAATAGGCACTACGTAAAAAGAAGCCAAATTTCCCTGCAATGGAAGAAATAATGACCAAATGACCAGATTTTTGCTTCTGCATGTACGGCAAAACGGCTTTTGCTAATGCAATGTTGCCAAAATAGTTGATTTCCATTATTCTGCGGTCAACTTCTAAAGGCGTGTCTGCGGCATTCGATCGTTGCGACAAGCCTCCGTTGTTGAACAGAAAATCAATGCGGCCGTATTTCTCAATGACTTGTTTTGCCAATTCTGGAAAGTTGGCAGAATGTTCTAAATCTAAAGGCAGAATTAAATGCTCGTCCTTTCTTTCCAGTGTTGCAAGAGCTTCCTCTAACTGCTCTTTCTTGCGAGAAGACAAAATCACTTTCGCACCATTCTTGGCTAATTGAACAGCCATCTCCTTCCCAATTCCAGAGGATGCGCCAATGACCCATGCGATTTTATTGTGAAAAACATTCATTGCTGTAAATGTAAGTATTCTAAACGAAAAAATCCCGCTCTTTAGCAGAACAGGATTTTCTCAATCTCTAATATTTTTATAAATCGTCTGGTAATTCCACAACCTTGTACGCTTTTTTCTTTGGTCGAAGTTGATCGATGAAAACAATTTTAAATTTCTCACCGTCCTCATTAAATATCATTTCTGAAATTCCATTGATTATTTTTGGTGGATTCTTTTTAGAATTGTAAAATTTCTTCTCTATCAATTCATAGGCATTATCATCATATTGTAAAAATATGGAGACAATTAAACCATTTTCAACACGTGCTTTTCCTGAATAACAAACAGAACCTCCGTCCGTTTGGAAATAAGAAATAATGACATTTCTGTGCATATCATCTGAAACTGTAAAGGCTCCACGTGCGTCAAACGCCTTTTGCAATCGTAAAAAACACTCTGAATGCTGCGAGAATGACAGTGTTGTCATAAAGGAAACGATAAGGACTAGTAAACTTTTTTTCATAATTAATTTGTTTTAGAGCGGTTTAGCTCGGGTTCAAATATAGCAAATTGATTTTATTTAACTCAACTGCCATAAATTTATTTATTTTTGATTTTAAATTCATCTTCAATGAACACTAAACAAATAGCAGACCAATTTTCTGAAGCAGAAGAAATTCTGACAAAATTTAACACAACAGAAAATCACAGCAAGATCGCAAACGCAGGCCAGGTAATGGTTTCAAGCCTTAGCAACGGCGGAAAAGTAATTAGTTGCGGCAACGGAGGCTCCATGTCGGACGCCATGCATTTCGCAGAAGAGCTCACAGGACGTTACCGAGACGACCGACCATCAATTGCTGCAATTTCCATTTCTGACCCCTCTCATATCACTTGTGTCGGCAATGATTATGGTTTTGATAAAATATTTTCTCGCTTTATTGAAGGAATTGGCAAAAAAGACGATGTTCTTTTAGCAATCTCAACTTCTGGAAATTCTAAGAACATAATCAACGCGATTGAGGTTGCAAAAAGCAAAGGAATGAAAGTCATTGGTCTCACTGGAAAAACGGGAGGAGCAATGGCCAACCTGTGCGACATTGAAATTCGTGCACCACATTCTGAATTTGCTGATAGAGCACAAGAAATTCACATTAAGGTCATTCATTCTCTGATAGGATACATCGAAAAAAATATTGACTAATTCTGTTGCAAAGGTCTTTGGATGCACTATCTTTGCGCCAATAATTTTAGAACAAAATGGGTACAATAGCACAATTATTTGAATCAGGGAAACAGTCTTCTGATAAAGGTTTATTTAAGAATTTAGTGATGCTCGCAAGAGTTGACGGCAAAATTGACGATGCCGAGGTTAAACTTTTGGCAAGAACGGCAAAACGTTTGTCTTTAACTTCTGAGCAAGTTGCAGAAATAATTGGACATCCAGATTCGTACCCAATGACTCCACCGATTTCTAAAGAAGAAAGATACGAGCGTTTTATCGATTTCATTCAGATGGTAGTCGTTGACGGCATCGTTGACCCAGCCGAAGAACAACTTGTAGCAAAATACGGAATCGCTTTGGGATTTTCTTCAGAACAAATCGAAGAATGTGAACCAGTAATTATGCAATGTGCAATGGACGGTTGTGGGAAAGAGGAGATTTTACGTAGATTCGTGTTAGAGTGATGAGTGATGAGTGTGGAGTGTGGAGTGTGGAGTGTGGAGTGTGGAGTGTGGAGTGTGGAGTGTGGAGTGTTAAGAAAATCTATTTAAGTTATTTCTTGCCGTAATGATACTACTTTTTAACATTTTTAGAATTTCATTTCCAGAATTAGACATTTCTTGATAGGTTTCCATATCTATATAATTCGTTTCTTGAAGAAGTCCTGACCAATAAATAGATTCATCACATTCTTTTTGTGAAATTGAAAGTTTATGAATAAAATCTTTTTTTGTTTGAGCATTTCTTGATTCTCTAATGTTAGCTCCAACAGAAGTTGCGGATCGTAATAACTGCTTGCTTAAAACATATTCTTTTTTTAAAATCAATTCTTTGTAAAGATTTATACTCTGAATTGCAAAAGAATAACTCTTTTCTTGCATAATGCTTTTTTTCATAATAGTAGTTTTCTTATTCAAGCTAAGAATAATTATTCGATAAAACCAAGCTTTCAAAAAAAAACTCTGCACTCATCACTCAACACTCAAATAATGATAAGTTGTTGAAAACTCCCCAAATTTTCCATTAAAAAAAAGGGGGAATCACTTATTAAACTCTAATTTTGTTGCTTACTGAACGAAAGATGATTCACGAAGAATTACGTACGAAGGTCAAAAATATATTCTCCGCTTATTTAGAGCAGAATCAGCACAGAAAAACACCCGAACGCTTTGCTATTCTTGATGAAATATACAATTACGATGGTCATTTTGACATCGAAGCCTTGTACGTGAAGATGAAAAATCAGAATTATCGCGTTTCCAGAGCAACACTTTACAACACCATAGATTTACTTTTAGCATGTAATTTAGTGCGCAAACACCAGTTCGGAAAAAACATTGCTCAATTCGAGAAGTCGCATGGCTCTAAGCAGCACGATCACGTTGTGTTAACAGATACTGGAGAATTACTCGAATTCTGCGACCCCCGAATTCAGAACATCAAAGCGACGATCGAAGAAATTTTCGACATAGAAATACAACATCATTCTCTTTATTTCTACGGAATAAAGAAAAACTCAAAAAAAGACTGATATGAATTTGACGTATCAAATAGATATACAAGATCCTGTAATTGTTTACAAATTAACAGGTAAAATTACAACAGACGATGACTATCTTGAATTAGAAAGAATCGTTTTTGATTACCTTAATCAGAACTATTACCGCATTGTTTTTGATTTGACCAATTTAACGCACACCAATTCTTCAGGAATTAGTTTTTTCATGCGTACGTTGACTAAATCACGAATTATGGGGGGAGAATTAATATTAACAGGAGTAAGTGGCAACGTTGAGAAGATTTTCGCCATCTCCAAACTGGATGAAATCTATACCATCTGCGAAAATCAGACGGAAGCAATCAATCAATTTAAACAAGTTCAATGAAAGTAGATGTACTTTTAGGATTACAATGGGGCGACGAAGGAAAAGGGAAAATCGTCGATGTATTAACACCAAAATACGATATTATTGCTCGTTTTCAAGGAGGTCCAAATGCGGGACACACACTTGAATTTGAAGGAACAAAGCACGTTCTCCATACCATTCCGTCAGGAATTTTTAGAGACGGAGTGATGAACCTCGTCGGCAACGGAGTCGTGATTGATCCTGTGATTTTTCAAGAGGAACTGGATAAGTTGAAGCCTTTCAACATTGACATTCCTTCTCGTTTGATTATTTCAAAGAAAGCACACCTTATTCTTCCAACTCATAGAATTCTTGATGCAGCATCAGAAGCAGCAAAAGGAAAGAATAAAATTGGCTCCACCTTAAAGGGAATTGGACCGACTTACATGGACAAAACAGGTCGAAATGGCTTGCGTGTTGGAGATATTTATTCTCCAAGATTCGAAGAAAAATACAAAGCATTGGTGGAAAAACACAAAGCCATGTTGAAGCGTTTCCCTGATTTTGAATACAACCTTGACGAATTGGAAGGACCTTGGATGGCAGCCATTGAGAAGTTGAAAGAACTCGATGCGATTGACAGTGAACAATACATCAACGACGCATTAAAAGCAGGTAAAAAAATTCTTGCAGAAGGTGCGCAAGGAACGATGTTAGACATTGATTTCGGAACCTACCCTTTTGTGACATCCTCTAACACAGTGACTGCTGGAACCTGCACAGGACTAGGCGTTGCACCTACACGCATCGGTGACGTTATCGGTATTTTCAAAGCTTACTGCACCCGTGTTGGAAGCGGCCCCTTCCCTACTGAACTCGAAGATGAAGTCGGAGAAAAAATCAGAAAAGAAGGTTTTGAATTTGGCGCAACAACAGGTCGCCCAAGAAGATGCGGATGGATTGATATTCCACAATTGAAGTACGCAATTATGATTAATGGCGTTTCAGAATTATCAATGATGAAAGCAGACGTTTTGGATAATTTCGACACCATAAAAGCGTGTACACATTATTTAATTGACGGAGAAAGATACGATTACTTCCCTTACGACGTTAATGACGTGGAAGTTGTTCCTGTGTATGAAGAAATTAAAGCATGGAACTGTGACACAACAAAATTATCGTCTTTTGAGGATGCTCCGGCAGAATTAAAAGCGTATGTGACTTATTTGGAACAAAAATTGGAGGTTCCAATTACAGTTGTTTCGGTTGGTCCGGACAGAACACAAACACTTAACAATAAAGTATTAGCTTGATTGCAAAATTCAATATATTGAGAAGTGCGCTGTTCATTGGCGCACTTTTTTTGGTTTCATCCCACGTATTCTCTCAGAATGAGATTGAATTATTACCGGGTTCTGAAACTTTAGAATACGATGAAAAAACAGGTGTCCACCGATTGATTGGCAACGTTTCTTTTATCTATCAAGGCAATAAAATGTTTTGCGATTCTGCGCATTATTTTGAAAAACAACGAGCCGTTCGAGCATACGGAAACGTGCACATCAACAAAAGAGACACACTCAACCTCTTCTGCGATTCGCTTTACTACAATGGGAAAACGCGCAAGGCAAAACTTTGGGGCAATGTCCGGGTGCGTGACAATGAGTTTAAATTGACCACCGACACACTCGATTACGATGCCAAAAAAGGACAAGCGCACTATCATTACGGAGGTCGTGTTGAAAGCATTCTCACGCAAGAAATTTTGACCAGTAGAATCGGTTATTTTCATCCGAATTCTAAGAATTTTTTCTTCAGCAAGGATGTTGTTTACGACCGACCCGGCTTGCATATGGAAACGGACACTTTACAGTACATTTACAGTCAGAAAAAGGTGTTTTTTTACGGCCCAACTGACATCAAGACTGATAATTCGACCATGTACTGTGAATCTGGTTGGTACAACACCACAACTGGACAAGGAACATTGCGCCAAAACGCGTGGATTTCCAAAGAGAAAGATTACATCGCGGCAGACACCTTAATTTATCATCCTGAAGAAGGATATTCCATTGGAAAAGGCAATGTTTACTACAAAGATTCAACGCAGAATTTAGAATTTAATGGCGATTATGCCTATTCTTCCGACACACTAAATTATTCTTTTCTGACTGGAAACGCTTATGCAACCAAGTACATGAAAGACGATACGATGTACGTTTTTGCCGATACTTTATTCATGGAGAAAATTGACAACTCCAACGTCATGAAAGCGTATCGCAATGCTAGAATATTCTCAACGAAGGTTCAGTGCGTCGCTGACAGCATCACTTTCGACGAATCGCAAGAAATAATTATTCTCAATACTCAACCTATTGTTTGGGCAAAAACGGCAGAATTAAAGGGAGAATTAATCACCATTCATCTTTCTGACACGCTCATTCATCAAGTGAATATTTTGGAGAAAGCATCTATTGTGATGGAGGTTCAAAAAGATACTTTGTACAATCAGATTGCGGGCAAGAACATCGTCGCAAAATTCAGAGACAATGATTTGTACCGCGCCGATGTTTCGGGCAATGCGGTGACTATTTTCTACCCCGAAGAAGAAATAAAAACGGATTCTACCTTCACCAAAAAACGACAAGGCATGAATCGCTTGTATGCTAGTGACCTCCGAATAGACTTGGATAGCAACGAAATTTCTGGCATCACTTACTTGGAAGAACCAGACGGCGCTTTTTATCCCATGGACCAAATTAAAAAAGACGAGCAGTTTATATCTGGCTTTTCTTGGAAGGAAGCATTGCGACCGAAGAGGAGTTTGCTTTTAAAGTAGTTTTTTTTGAGTATGTATAATAACTACCACTCAACCATAAATTCTTCTGCTTCTAATAATTTAACATTTGCTTCTTTTTTTAATGCTTACTTTTAAGCATCAATTAAAAAAGTAGATGATCGAAATTAAAAATCTTACAAAGGAATTTATTCTCTCCAGGCAGCAACGGAAAGAATTAAATACCACTGATGCAAAGGCAATTGCCGTTGATGACATCAGTTTTACCTGCCAACCTGGGCGGGTTTTTTCGTTACTGGGTCCCAATGGTGCTGGCAAGACAACCACATTGAGAATGATCTCAACGATATTCACACCTAGCTCTGGATCCATTGTTATTAATGGCGTTGACGCAATTGCAAATCCTAAAGAAGCACGAAAACAGATTGGTTTTTTGACAGGTTCAACAGGTCTGTACGCACGATTAACACCCAACGAGCTCATCAAATATTTCGCCGATTTGTACGAAGTACCCAAAGATAAATTTGAAGAACGCAAAGAAAAATTATACGCCTTGCTCGACATGCATTCTTTTCAGAACAAGAGAATCGGAAAGCTTTCTACAGGAATGAAGCAAAAGGTTTCCATCTGCAGAACCATGATTCACGATCCAGATGTTGTTGTTTTTGATGAACCCACAAGCGGCTTGGATGTAATTACAGCGGAAAACATCATTGAACTCATCAGAAGTTGCAAAAACGAAGGAAAAACAGTGATTTTCTCCAGTCACATCATGAGTGAGGTCGATTTGCTCTGTGATGACTTGGCTATTATTCATGAAGGAAAGATGCTTTTTAACGGAACAATGACTGACTTCAAATCGCAAATGCAAAGCGATAGTTTAACCGCAGAATTTATCCGAATTGTTAAATCTTCTAACCTCGCTGAAGCATGATTTTTACGATATTTAAGAAAGAATTAAAGGACACACTTCGAGACAAACGAACCTTGATGATGATGTTGGTGATCCCGATATTAATTTTCCCTGTCATTCTCAGCATTTTTGTCAGCGTTTCGGAATCATTCTCCGAAGAAGCTGCACAAAAAGAACTCAAAATTGGATTTGTAGGAGAAGATAATAATTATTTCTTAACGCAATTAGAAAATCTACCTGATGCATTGGGCAAAAAAGAAATTATTCTCTACAAAGATTCTGTTGCTTTAAAAGCCGACCTAAAAGTTGATTCTATTCAAGTTGGGATTTTTGCTGACAATTATTTTAGTGATGCAATGGAAGAAAAACATCCCGCGCAACTCACCGTGTTTTACAATGCAACAGATGTGGGAGTTAGAGAGCGAGCAGAGGCTTATGTAAAAACGATAGAAGATATTGCACGTCAGGAACGCTACATTGATTTGGACCTTAATGTGGAGCAGTTGACCCCCATAGAAACGAGCTATACCAACATTGCGTCTGACAAAGAAATGATTGGAATTTTGGCAGGTGGAATTCTCCCCTACATCTTCATTGCCTTCGGTTTTTTAGGTTGTATGTACCCCGCCATTGATTTATTTACGGGAGAAAAAGAGCGAGGAACTATAGAAACCTTGCTGACAACACCTGTCGCACGTTGGCAAATTCTATTCGGAAAAATGGGCGTTGTCGTCCTTTCAGGGCTACTTGCAGCATCTGCGGCACTGTTGGGACTGTTTATTTCCATAGAAGTCATGAATATCGTGGAAAATGAAGAATTACTGAATGTTGTTCACGAAATATTGACACTGAAATTTGTGTTGATGTTGTTCATCTTGCTTTTTCCACTCACGGTTTTCTTTGCTGGAATCATGATACCTGTTGCCGTGTATGCTAAAAGTTTCAAAGAAGCGCAGAGTATTATCACCCCTATTAATTTGATTGTTGTGCTGCCCGCAATGATTGGTTTTTTCCCAGGAATTAAGTTGACTTTTCTCACAGCGTGTATTCCAGTCGTGAATATTGTTCTTTCTACCAAAGAATTAGTAGCCGGAACCTTGAATTATTCACTTCTTGGCTTGAGTTTTGCAGTAATGATATTATTGGCCGTGATTGCTGTATTTATTTCATACAAGCGATTCGACAAAGAAACAAATGTTGTCATTTAGATTTATGAAATTAATTGCTCTTCTTTTTTTAGTGCTGCTTCCAGTAGTTGGAATTAGTCAACGATTGTCCACTACTTTTAACGATGATTTTTCTCGCTGGAGGTTTGACGGTGGCTCTATTAACACTACATTCTCTGGTGACTACAACAGTTGGAGCAACAATGGTAAAAAAATAAGAACCATTTTTCACGATGATTGGAATCAATGGAGAATTGGAAACAACGTGAGACTCAAAACAGTTTTTCATGATGATTACAATTCTTGGGAAATTACGGGCGATGGAAAAACGGTAAGAATCAGGTCCACTTTTAGCAATGATCTTGAGCGATGGAGTGTTTCTGGAGATACAGACGGCTCTATAAATACTGTTTTCATGAAAAGTTTTGATCGTTGGAACGTTGATGTAGATTTTTCGGAAGTCTCTGACGATATGAAATTAGCAATTATCTTCATCGCTATTTTCACTGCAATTAATCAATAGGTATTTTACGTCGTTAAGAAGATTCAATTATCTTTGTAGCAAATAAACCCGGGTGGCGGAATTGGTAGACGTGCACGCTTGAGGGGCGTGTGTCTTAGGACGTGAGGGTTCGACTCCCTTCCCGGGTACATTAAAGGACTTGATAATCATATCAAGTCTTTTTTTTGTTCATTGTTTACCACTTGCGATTATCGCAAATGATAAACATCCACTAGCGAAATTCAGTAATCACTTTCATAGTTCTACCTATACATTTGTTCTAAACAAAAATAGATAAGCTATGAAAAATGTAAAATCAGTACTTAAAAATTTATTAACGATAGTTGCCATCCAACTACTATTCTCTGCCTCCTCTTTAGGACAAACTAAATCGAGCATCGCAGTTGCTAACCCAAATGTTGTGAAACTAAGAACGAATTCTGTCATCGTTGCAAAAATGCTTCGTTTAGAGTTAATTAAGATGGATACATACATTGTCTATGATGAATTCGATATGGAAGATATTTACACAGTTGATTCTAATTATCGAGATAATTGCCTGAGCAAAACCTGCCTGATTCGATTGGGAGAAGACCTCAATGTAGATTATATGCTAACAGGAAGTTATGATTTGTTAGGAGAGAAAATTGTAATCTCGCTTAAGTTGATTGATGTCAAGAATAAAAGGGTTGTCAAGTCAAAAGTGAAAGAATTTGACAATCAGATTAATGAATTGCAAAGAATGACCGAGATTACACTCAAAGAAATGCACGAAATGGAGGTTCAAAAAGAAGTTGCCGACCAATTAACATACAAAAACGAGGTCATTACCTCAAACAATGTTGGCAGAATTAAAAACAATGGACCTAGAGTTGGTATGGGAATTCTAACTGGAGATTTTGTTGAATTTGCTCAGCGTCCAGAATCACAAGGAGGAATGGATATTCTACCCGTTATGAGCATGATTGGTTTTCAATTAGAAGGGCAGTATGTCGGCACTGAAAATTTCTCTGGGCTTATCGAAGGAATATTCAATGTTTCTGGATTGGAGCAAGGCCAATTTATTCCAACCTTAACCATAATGAATGGTTTTAGATTCGGAAAAGGAGGTTGGGAGTTTGCTTTTGGACCTGGTTTTGGCCTTAAAACAGAGTCAAGAGGGTTCTTCGATACCCAAGGTCTCTTTGGGAATCAAGGGAATTACATTACGCAAGATGAATGGAATACTTATGCCAATAGAAATTACAATGACGAAGCCAGCTATCCGGAATACTTTGATCAAGGAAACTTTACAGCTCCAAAACCATCAGAATTTAACTCAGAATACGACGTTGAACAAAAGAACTTGGATACGCGTGGAAAAGTGGCTTTGAGCACCTCTTTTGTCTTTGCTTTTGGTCGAACTTTCAGAGCAGGAAATCTAAATATTCCTGTCAATATATTCTATTCTTCCAAGAAAGATGGAGGATTGATTGGAGTTAGTTTAGGCTTCAATGTGATAAAAAGCAAACAGAATATAAACGGGAACAGAAGAAGGTATTAAGGAAGAATATTAAAAAGAAGCTGTTGCAAAATTTTGCAACAGCTTCTTTTTTTAAGTAACTTCTTTCAATACAACTAATTTCTCAGACAATAAGTTGAGAATTTCTCTAGCAGCGTCTAAATCTTTCTCCATAGATGCTCTCACTTTTCCAAATCCGTCTTTCATTCTGCCAAACAGATTGTCATAATATTCTATTCCAGCATCTAAATTCTGAACAAAGTTCGTTAAGTGCTTTTCTTGTTTTCGATTTAACTTCCCGATTACTTCGCTCATTTCATCCGTTAAGTATTTCAAATAAAGACCCAATTCTTTGATAAACATATTTGGTCTATCTTGCCTTACCATCACATTGTTATTCCCATAAATATGACCAACCATTTCCTGCAAAGAGCTCTTTTTAGAAAAATAAGCCATGTTAGGTCCTGGACAAACTGAAACGGCGTCGCCTTCCACTCTTCTATCGACTTCGTTAACCATCAGTGCCGACGTTCCTAAACCGACACAAATACATGATTTATCGACGATTTCACTCATTTTTGAATGATAATCGTTGTCAGAAAGGTCTTTTTTTTGTGTTTCTAACTCACCAATTTTTAAATTCTGGTACTGTCTCGAAGCCGTACAAATAGAATGGTCTGTGAATTGACTATTCAACGCCAAGAATTTTTTAGGGCAAGAACTTCCCGGTCTTCCTTTATCAACGAAAGCAGCCTTTTCAAGATCTTTAGAATTGCCTCGTAAATTGTTAAAAGGCACTCCCAAAGGCGAAATATTACTTAAAAATAAGTCTTTTTCTTTTGCTTCACTCAATTGCGTCATGGTATTTTCGTCAACGGACGTCACTTCAGGAACTAGCAAAAAAGGCGTTCCCCAACCAACGGAATCAACCTCATAATTATTCACTAAGAACGCATGCTCTTCAGAAGTTCCAACGCCACCCTGCGCAGTTACTCTAATCGCTAATGGCTTGTTTGGAATTGTTCGTCCTTTGACTTCCAGCGCATTAACGAGCACTGCATACACTTCTTCAACTAATTCGTTCCTTTTTTCTTTGAATTTCTCCAGAATTGGTCCCATTAACTGTCCTTCAGTGGCAAAAGCGTGTCCCCCACAGTTCAAACCAGATTCTATTCGGTATTCCGAGACCCAAACTCCTTTTTTTGCTAAAAACATTCCTTGAATTAAAGCCGAACGATAGTCACTCACTTTCAATACTACTTTCTTCTTAATGCAACCTTCTGCATCTGGAAAAAAGTCGTCAAAATTCTCGATGTAGCTAAATAAGCGAGGATTCATTCCTGCAGAAAAAACAATAGACGAACTTAATTCACTGTTGGCAAAGCCTCTTAAAGCGGCATGTGCATCATTGTATTCTACAGGCAATTCTTCCTTCTTTCGATAATTGACCTTGTCCAATTTCGTCATGATATTGACATTGATATCACCCAAAGAAAGGTTGGTTTTTAACCATTCCTTAATTTCAGTTGCATCGGGTATTTTCTCCGTAAATTGTTTGAATTCTTGCTTAATTGTAGAGGCATCGGGCAACATGCTGAAATATTTTTTCAATTCGCTGCTTTTTTCTACTGAATAATTCTTCAATTCTTCAAACTTCTTTTCCGCCTGTTCTTTGATCAGGTTCAAGTAAGAAGTGATTCTTTTTGCACGATAATCTTCTTCTTTCTCATTGATTTCAGAATAAGACATATTGAATTTACTGCAAAATTTTGCCCGTAATTTCTCTAAGAGAATATCATCTCCAATAAAAATAACAGAATCTATCCCGTACTGCGCTATTTTCATAGGAGTATCGATGGTGAATCCAATTCCCATCACGGGTATATGAAATGAATGTGTTTTTGACATATTATTTTTTTATTTAGTCTGCCTATCGACAGATTAGCAAAATTAGAGCAAGTCGTATAAAGAAAAGCTAATAAGCATCATGTTGAAATATGACTCTTTTGTCCTGTTGCTCTTCTTATTTCACCAATACTTCCTGATTTTCCTTGCAAAAATGATTTTCCAGCGTTGCAACTCGTTGTTTTCTAATCATTTCACTTTTCTCTCGTGCATTATTCAAATGATAATGTCTTAAATCATGCTCCGTCTGACGATCTGAACTAAAATTGGAAACTCTTTTTAAATAACCAATAACACGCGTTCCATAATCAATGTTGCTTGATTCGCACTTAGGGCATTTTCGCAGTGTTTTTTTATCAATGTGCTCACAATCATTGCAAATCGTAATCTTTATATTGAAGCAAAAATAATTACATCCTGCCAATGCCGTTGCCTTGATTAATTTCAAAAAGCCTTCTTTGTTGGGTGCTTCTTCGAGGTTAAGATGCAATGCGGAACCTCCGTCTAGGTACTGAATGGTCTCTTTTCCGTGCATCATTATTTTATCCAATGAGTTGATCGAAACATCTTCCACTGGGTAGAAATAAGAATTGTAACAATCTCTTGGCACAAATAAGCCGTCTTCTCTGTCCCATCTTGCGTTTTTCACGCCCAAATTCTCCGCTGGAACAAATTCTGTGTTGAACATATATCCAAACTCCTTTTTTGCCTCTTTGTTGGCATCGTAAATTACCTTCAAATGCGCCGTTACGAAATCTTTGTATTCTTGGCTGTTGTCTGCAACAATTCCTTGACTTTCGGCTGCTTCCACCATTCCATTGATTCCGATGGTTAAAAACTGTTTCTCCAAAGAGATAAAACCAGCATCATACACCGGCAGCATCCCCGCAGCTTTGTATTCATCAATTAGTTTTCTGTATGCCAACTGATATTTATGAATTTTGCCTATTTGCGTCTTTAAATCATGCCCTTTTTGAACCAATCTGTTCATATTCAAAGTAATTACATTGATAGAACCCGTGGAAACTCCTCCAGCACCCAAAGAATAACTGAATGTGTTGTCACTGATTTCATTTCTTAATCGGCAACAAGAAGCCAAACTATCTGCACTTTCTGATTGGTAAATGAAGAAAGAATTCCCTTCACTCAATTCTGTTGCACACATACTTGCAAACTCTTTGTCTTTTGGCTCTCCATCTTTTACTAACATCGCCGCTGTCACTACAGGAAAAGTCAAAACAGCCATTTCTCGTTCTGCATTGAACCATTTCATGAAAAATCCTTGCAAACTTTTAATGTTATCCCATTCTGGTTTGTGCATGGACGGAAAAACAAAATCTTCAAACATACTGTTAAAATAATGCTCATCATAAATGGTAATGTTCCAAAAAACGGATTGATAACCTCTTGCCGCTGCCGGTTGATTCACTGCATAAACAACATGCTGCAAGTGATTTTTAACAACTTCAGAATGTGTTTCCAAATAATTATCTCCAAAATCTTTACGCGCAAAATAATCAAAGTACAGCAAGAATTCTACCGTTGCCAAAGCCCCTGCAAATTGAGAACTAACAGCAAAAACAAGGTTGACAAATTCTCCGCAAAAGCTTTCTAAATGCTGAGGAGCTCTACTTTCTCCACCCAATTTGGTCAATCCGTCAAACAAAAAAGGATACATGCTTATCGAAACGCAATACGGTTTTAAAGAAGTTTCATCGTGCACATAAATTTCATGACTTTCAATTTGCCTGATGTATTCATTGGACAATTCTGTTCCATACATTTCTTCAATTTTATTCTTCACCAACTGTCGGTTGACTTGAATATTTATGTCCTTGTTTAATTCTGCCTCCATTGTAGCAATGTTTTTGGAAGACACGTTTGCATTTGCATCCAATTTGGAGCCATCCGCGGCATTATTTGCATTGATATAACTATCAATGAAGCTTATTTTCTTGTTGACTTGTTCACTTGTTAATCTTAGCATAATTTGATTTTATTTGAATAGATGATTTAATATTTTATTACTTTTTACTTCTTTGAATACTTGATTTGTGCACTGCTTGTCCAATCCTCCGAGTTTTTTTTGCCAAGAACCCGTTTTCAACCAGGTTAATTGAGAAGAAATTGCCGAATCAACCTTATCTAACCCTGTATAAAGACAGGTAGAATAACCCATTTCTTTGGCCAATTTAAGATGTCCAACGAGTTCGTCAGAATGCCATTCTCCGCCCATAAACAAGACACATGAGGCAAAATTCTGGTACAATTCCAATACTTCTTGGTATTTCATCTCGGTGAGCTCATCTCCCGACTTATTTTTCCATAAAAAGGGAGAATGACATCCTTCACACCTTAAATTACAACCTGTAATTGTGAAGCAAATACTCACTTCTCCAGGGACCTCTTGCAAGACAATTTGTATGTCGGAATAATGCATCATTTTCGCTTTTTTGAATTAGAATTAATTGAAATACTACATCAATTAATCAGAATGTATCACCGAAATTAATTCAAAAATGAAGCAGTTTAATTGTTTGATTTCTAAGTTATAAACAAAATAATAAACAGCAGAAATCCTTATGACACAGGAGATGCAGAGGCATGATGCTGAGAAAAAATAACATGATTTAGCTTCTGTTCTTACATGACGAAAAAGAGTCAAAACTGAGCTTGCTACTTCACCAAATCCAGATTGTAAAATCCTCCTTTGTTCTCTTTTCTTTTTTGAGAATGTGTGACAATCAAATAAGCAACCGTAATCATGTTTCTCAACTCGCACAATTGCGGAGATATTGTTGCTTTTTTATACAATTGTTCTGTTTCATGGTACAATAACTCCAATCTAATTCGCGCGCGTTCTAATCGCTCATTGGAACGAACAATTCCGACATAATTCCGCATCAATTCTTGCAATTCTTTCTTATTGTGAGAAATCAGCACCAACTCTTTTGGAGTCATCGTTCCTTCCGCGTTCCAATCTGGAATAGTTGGTTGAAATTCTATCTTATCTATTAATTCCGCCGATTTATTGGCCGATTTTTCAGCGTAAACGAATGCTTCAAGCAATGAATTAGATGCCAAACGGTTGGCGCCATGCAGTCCTGTTTGAGAACATTCTCCGCTCGCAAAAAGATGCTTAATTGAAGTTTGCCCATGCATATTCACAGAAACACCGCCACATATATAGTGCGAGGCCGGAAGCACAGGAATAAAATCCTTGAACACATCGATTCCCAAACTCAGGCATTTTTGCTTTATGCTTGGAAAATGAGCGGTGAATTTCTCCTGATCCAAATGCGTACAATCCAAATAAACGTACTCTTCTCCCCTCTTCTTCAATTCAGAATCAATGGCTCTCGCCACTATATCTCGCGAAGCTAGTTCTTCTCTTTCGTCGTAATGATGCAAGAATTTATCACCATTTTTAGTGATCAATTTTGCACCAAATCCACGCACTGCTTCCGAAATAAGAAATGCAGGAGTTTCCTCAGGATGATACAAAGCAGTCGGATGAAACTGGATAAATTCTATCTCTTTCACTTTTGCTTTGATGCGATACGCCATTGCCAAACCGTCTCCAGTGGCAATTTCGGGGTTGGTCGTGTGACCGTAAACTTGCCCAGCCCCACCGGATGACAATAAAGTAATCTTGGATAGAATGGTACTAATTTCATTCGTTTTTTCATTTAAAACATAAGCGCCGTAGCAAGTTGTTTCGTTTTCAGGAAGCATCTTCTTTAAATGATGGTCAGAAAGTAAATCCACGACAAAATGATGCTTTAGAAATTCAACATTCTCTAGTCTTTCTAAGCGTTGAATAAGAGCTCTGGAAATTTCTGCTCCCGTAAAATCTTTGTGATGAACAACTCTATTTTCTGAATGCCCTCCCTCCTTTCCAAGGTCGAAATCGCCTGTTTTATTCGTGTCAAAATGCACTCCCCAGTTCAACATTTCGCTCAGGCAATCGGGTCCGTTGCTCACCACCATTCTCACCACTTTCTCATCGCAAAGTCCATCACCAGCAATTAACGTATCGCTGACATGTTTTTCAAAAGAATCGCCTTCATTCTGCACAATAGCCACTCCCCCTTGCGCATAGTTCGTGTTGGAGTCGTATTCACTCCCTTTTGTTACGACAACAAGCTTTTTCTCTGGAAATTTTTCCGCTACTTTGATCGAGTAGGTCAAACCTGCCATTCCAGCGCCGATGACTAAGAAATCTGTTTTCATAATTGTAAGAATAAATTAGTTAGACGAGCCTAACATATTTAGTTAGACAAGTCTAACATTCGTTTAATCGGGAGTAATGCCCTTTTTCTAGTACTTTCAGGAACGATAATTTCTGGCGATTCATTCTTTAAACAGTTGTATAATTTCTCCAAAGTATTCACCTTCATAAAGGCACATTCACTGCATGCACAAGTGTTATCCTCTTTTGAAGGTGCTGGAACAAGCTCAGTATCAGGTACTTCTTGTTGCATCTTATAGAGAATGCCTGCCTCCGTTGCGACAATAAAACTGTCCTTCGGATGCTCTTTTACATAGTTAATCATCCCTGCCGTTGACCCCACATATTCAGCCACGTCAATAATATGCATTTCTGATTCTGGGTGAGCAATGATTTTTGACTGGGGATGTTGCGCGTGTAATTTTAACAATTTCTCGATGGAAAAAGCCTCGTGAACAACGCACGCACCATCCCACAGCAGCATATTTCTACCCGTTTGTTGATTGATGTACTTCCCTAAATTTCTATCGGGCGCAAAAATAATCGGCGTCTCTTTTGGAATAGAAGCAACAATTTTTTCTGCATTGGAAGAAGTACAAACGATGTCGCTCAACGCTTTTATTTCTGCAGAACAATTGATATAAGTGACAACAATATGCTTTGGATGCAAGGCTTTGAACGCTTTAAACTCCTCCACTGGAATGGAATCTGCCAAAGAACAACCTGCCTCCATATCAGGCACTAAAACTTTTTTGTTCGGGTTGAGAATTTTTGCCGTTTCCGCCATGAAATGTACGCCTGCAAAAACAATGATATCTGCATCTGTTGTCGAGGCAATTTGTGATAAACCCAAAGAATCCCCGACATAATCGGCAATGTCTTGAATGGCTTCTTCTTGGTAATAGTGCGCAAGAATGACCGCGTTTTTTTCCTTTTTGAGTTGATTTATTTTGTCAGATAAGTTTTTCATTTTTTTTATAATAAGAAGTTAAGAATATTAGGAGTTAAGGAGTTAGTCAGTCTTTACCACTACTATTTTTATAAAAATTACTTCATTATACATTATCCGCTATACTTTCTAACAGGAGCCAAAGTCAACACTCCACACTCCACACTCTAACAGGCATCTACTTCAAAACTCTAATCCTCGTATCCACCGCCGTTACACTATCCTTTCTACCAAAAAGCGGATTCATATCCATTTCTTGAATTTCTGGTGCTACTTCAACCAGTGCTGAGACTTTGCCTATCGTATCTATAAACAGTTGCTCATCGACCCCTTCATTTCCCCTTATTCCTTCAATTAATTTGTAGCCTTTTAACTTTAAAACCATTTCTTTTGCTTCTTTTTTAGAGACGGGAGAAAGATTGATAGAGAAATCATCCAAAACCTCAATAAAAACTCCGCCTAAACCGCAAAGAATGGCATGGTCAAATCCTTTTTCTTTCAATACGCCGATGAAAAGTTCAACGCCTGAGTGCATGCTTTGAACCATGACAGAATTGGCATCTTCGAGTTGCATTAAACGATCAAATTGAGAAAGCGACTCTTCCATTGATTGCACGTTGAGAATGACTCCGCCAACATCCGTTTTGTGAATTGGCCCGACAACTTTCATCACAACAGGGAAAGAAAAAGAGCTTAATTTCTCTTGCAATTCAGATTTCGTTGCGACGACAATTTCTTTTACTCGACTTATTTCTGCTGCATCTAGTAGTTCATTAACTTCTCTGGGAGAAAGAAAGCCATCATTGGCGGCATCTATCACTTTTCGAATTCTTTGCACATCAACTTTTGGGAGAATTACTTTCTCTGAAGACGGTTTTAATGTATTGTAAACTTCTGGCAAAGCACGACCAATCACAACCTCATCTGGAAAATTAATGTTCCCTTTTATCAAAAAACTATCAATTTCTTTCTGCGCATTAATCAATGACGGCAAAACAGGATATATCGGCTTTTTGCAAACATCTAATTTCACGCTGAGAACGTTGTAAACGTCTTGAACATTGAACAATCCAGGACTGCCAAAAACAACAATCATGGCATCAATATGGTCAAATTTATGTTCGCAATAATCAATGATAATTCCAAGTTGCTCGGCTGTTCCAGTGGCTAAGAAATCAATTGGATTGCTCACTGAAGAACCGTTGTGTAAGAAGCCCAAAAGTTTATCAGCATTCTCCCCTTCTATCGAAGGAACATTCAAGCCCCCTTTGATTAAAACGTCGGTGAGCATCACAGCAGAGCCGCCAGCATGGGTGATTATTACAATGTTTTTCCCTTTCAACTCTTTGTAGTTAAAGATAGATGCAACGGTTATCAATTCTCTGCGACTGCTGCAATAGACGATTCCTGCTTTCTTAAACAAAGCACGAACAATTCTATCTGAACTTGCGATTGCTCCTGTATGAGAAGCTGCAGCGCGACTTCCTTCGTCTGTACTTCCCGCTTTAATTGCTGCTATTTTGCATCCTTTATTGATGAGTGATTTTGCGTGCTTGAGTAATTTTTTAGGATTCTTAATGGATTCTAAATACAGTAATTTGATGGATGAATCCGATTGTGGGTCAAAATTTTCGTCCATGTATTCTAAGACATCCTCTACGGAAGTTTGCGCTGCGTTTCCAACAGAATAAATGTTTGCAAACTTCAATCCTAGACCTATTCCTGCTTCCATGATAAAAACGGCAGTTGCGCCAGAACTAGAAATTAAATCACACCCATCTTTGTCAAAATTTGGAATAGGGGTAGTGAAAATCCCCTTGTAATTTTTGTTCAGCACACCAATACAATTTGGACCAATAAGACAGCCATTGACGCTGTTTATTTTCTCAACGATTTTCTGTTCTTCAAGGACTCCAAGCGCTCCTGCTTCTCCAAATCCAGCAGATAAAATAATGAAAGCTTTGGTTGCTTTATTACTTGCAAGCTCATCAATCACTTGGTAGCATTGACTTGCAGAGATCACTATGATTGCTAAATCAACGACTGGTAAATCTTCCGTAGTTGCGTAACAAGAAATTCCTTGCACTTCTTTTTCACGAGGATTGACCACTAAAAGCTCTCCTTTAAAAGAACCATCGATTAAATTCTTAACAATCTTTCCACCTGGTTTTAAGATGTTGTTAGACCCGCCGATAACGACAATATTTTTTGGATTAATTAGTTCTTTATTGATCATTATAAGGTTCAAAAAATCAAAATTACTATCTAAGATTGAGCTCTGAAATGATGTTTGTCATGTTTCGAGCTTTGGAGCATTAGAGCATTGGATTGCTCAAGACTGACAATGATTCAAATCATATTTCTACAATCAGTTGTGCTATACATTTGCCGAAAAAATAAACGTTGGATAAAAAAATACACAATAGAACCATCCTCGGCGGCCTAATTCTACTATTTATAGGGTACAATATTGTTATCTACACACAGAACACTTCCAATAATCAAGCAGTTATTTTGTCGCCTAAAGCCCAAAAAGGAGAACATTTATGGCAAGAAAACAACTGTACTGCCTGTCATCAACTTTATGGTTTAGGCGGTTATTTGGGTCCAGATTTAACAAATATTGCATCCAATCCCAATAAAGGAATTGACTATGCCAAGGCTTTTTTTAACAGTGGTGTAAAATCGATGCCTCAATTTAATTTTTCGACGGAGGAGCAAAATCAGATCGCAGCGTTCTTAACAGAAGTTGATAAAACGGGGTTTTACCCTGATCGAAATGCCATTTTCGAATCTGATGGTTGGGTAACTGTTAATTACAAGTAATTGTGTTATGAAAAAAAACTTCCCATTAATATTCATCATTCTAGGACTCTGCGCATTGCTTTTAGGGGCTTTTATTGGTGTTTTAAGCTCTTTTGTCTATCTCTACCCCGATTTTTTAAAGGATGTCATTCCTTTTAACCAGCTAAGACCCATGCACACGACGACTGTTGTTTCATGGATTATCTTGACGGCAACGGGAGGTATTTATTTTTACCTCACCAAGTTGGAGAAAATTCCACTGTATTCTGCCAATCTAGGGAAAGCACACCTACTTATATTCATCCTGACTGCATTCGGAATATATTACTCTTTTCTATCCGGAAAAATGGGAGGGAGAGAATACTTGGAATATTTCCCACTGCTAACCATTCCCATATTACTTGGGTGGTTGCTATTTGGAATTAACTTTTTCAAAACAATGGCCGGGAAAGTGAAAAATTGGCCTGTCTATTATTGGATGTGGGGAACAGGAATTATTTTTATGATTTATCATTTATCCGAATCTCACTTTTGGATATTCTCAAACATTCGCAATGATTACATCAAAGATTTAAGCATTCAATGGAAATCTTATGGGTCCTTCGTCGGAAGTTGGAATCTTTTGGTGTACGGAACAGCCATTTACCTGATGGCAAAAATAAAAGGAGATGATTCTATTGGTAGAGGGAAAATATCATTCTTCTTTTACTTCTTGGGTTTAACAAACCTGATGTTTGGATGGGCGCACCATACCTATATAGTACCAACTGCACCTTGGATTCGATATGTTGCCTACGGCGTTAGCATGACAGAATGGATTATCTTCATTCAGATCATTTATTCTTGGGGTAAATCATTGAGTAAAGAAAAAAAGAATACACATTTACTCGTTTACCGCTTTTTAATCGCCAGCGAATTGTGGGTGTTCTTGAATTTAACCCTTGCCTTGTTGATGTCTATTCCAGCGTTCAATTATTTCACGCATGGAACACATATTACTGTCGCGCATTCTATGGGAACAACCATCGGAATTAACACCACAATTCTTCTTGCCTCGGTATCCTACATCGTAAGTAAACTTGTTAAATCAAAAGGGCTAGAAACGCAAAAAGTTGTTACTTATGGATTTTATATCTTCAATGTTTCTCTTTTATTGTTCTGGTTTGCGTTAATCGCTGGCGGTGTTTTTAAAGCCATTTGGATGGTGAATGAGTCAAATAGTTCTTATGGAGCATTGCAAGAATCATCTGCTCCTATATTCTTAGCTTTTATTATTGCTGGATGTATCTTATTCATCAGTATGCTGATGATGATTATTCCCATGATTAAAAGACTACTGTCACATTGCTCTGAAGAAAGCGAAGAATAGTTTTAACAGATTGTATGTTTTAAAACATATTTGAAGATTTGGAAATTTGAAGATTCGGAGATTGATGCCCATAGCAGGTGCTGTTTAATCTCCAAATCATAACAGGGGTAAGCATCAATCTCCAAATGATGACAAACAACTACGTCAATCTCCGAATCCCCTAACTCCAAATCGAAAACAAGCAACTTTTATTTCATTCTATGAGCAACATCATAGTATTAGCAATCTGATACTCTCAAATTTGTAGTGTTACAATTTATCAAATGAGAATATTAAATCTAAATAGAATGAATCGTAGAAAAACAGTTAAACAAGTTTGTTCACTTTTTGTTGCCGCAATTTTTTGTTCATCCTCGCTATTTGCGCAAGACGTACAAGAGACAAAAACAACAGACTTAACAGAAGATGTTCAGAAAGGCATGGACCTTTTTCAAGGAACCAAAAAATTAATCAACGGAGGTCCTGCGTGTATTGCTTGCCACAATGTGAGCAATGAAAACGTATATCCAGGAGGCCTTTTTGCCAAAGATTTAACAGAAATATCCACGACCTTTCCAGGAGTTGGTGGTTGGTTAATGAATCCTGATAGACCTGCAATGATTGCATCCTACAAAAATCGCCAAATTCAATTGGAAGAAGGACAAAGTATTGAGGCATTTCTTAACTACACCAATGCAAACAAAGACAGTAAAGCATCAATGTCTGGTGAAGCTTATTTGTTAATGGGAGGAGCCGGTGGTCTCTTTGGTATTCTTATCCTCATCACATTTATTTGGAGAAACAAGAAAAATAAAATGGTCAAAAGAGAAATTTTTGACAGACAAAGTAAGGCGTTTGACGCAAAGTTTTAATTAGAAATTAGTTTAATTATAAAACACAACAATTATGAGTTGGATCGAAGACATAATATCTCCCAAAACACGAAAATGGGAAGAGTTTTACAGAAACAGATGGCAATACGATAAAATTGTTAGAAGTACACACGGTGTAAACTGTACAGGTGGTTGCTCTTGGGCAATACACGTAAAAGACGGCATCGTTGTTTGGGAAATGCAGCAATTGGATTACCCTCAATTCAACAAAGAAGTTCCGCCTTATGAGCCAAGAGGTTGTCAAAGAGGGATCTCCTATTCTTGGTACTTATACAGTCCAATTAGAGTAAAATACCCTATTGTTAGAGGTGCTTTAATTGACATGTTCCGTGAAGAAAAAGAGAAAGCTGGAGGTGACCCCGTAAAAGCATGGGCCAACTTGCAAGCCGATTCTACCAAAAGAAAAAGATACCAAAGAGCAAGAGGTAAAGGTGGATTTAGAAGAGTCCGTTGGGATGAAATCACTGAATTAATTGCTGCTTCTAATATCTATACCGTTCAGAAATACGGTTCTGATAGAATCATCGGTTTTGCTCCTATTCCTGCGAAAAGTATGCTCAGTTATGCTTCTGGCGCAAGATATTTGCAACTGATGGGAGGAGTTAACCTCTCATTCTATGATTGGTATTGTGATTTACCGAATGCCTTCCCTGAAATTTGGGGAGAACAAACAGACGTTTGTGAATCTGCCGATTGGTTCAAATCTAAGTTTATTGTTTCCATGGGAGCAAATCTTGGAATGACAAGAACACCAGATATTCACTTCTTCTCAGAAGCAAGACACAATGGTACTAAGACAGTCGTAATGTCGCCTGACTTTAGCATGGTTGCAAAACACGCTGATCAATGGATTCCTGTTCACGCAGGTTCTGATGGTGCATTTTGGATGGCAGTTACACATGTAATTTTAAAAGAATATCACGTAGATAAAAAGACTCCGTACTTCATTGATTATGTGAAACGATTTACAGATACTCCTTTCTTGGTAAAACTAGAAAATAGAGACGGTAAATTGCAACCAGGAAGAATGATGAGAGCCAACGAGATTACTGAACACAAAGATGCAGAAAATGGCGATTGGAAATTCTTAAATTTCGATGCCAACACGGGAGGATTGATTGTTCCTATGGGATCAACTGGTTTTAGATGGCAAGATGAAAAAGGAAAATGGAATTTGAATTTCAACGATGGTGAAACAGGCAAAGAATATGCTCCTGAATTATCATTGCTAGAAAAACACGATGATGTTCTTCAAGTAGAATTCACGGAGTACGGTTTGGATAAAAAAGCATTGAGAGGTGTTCCAGTTCGTTACATCACTGATGTTAACGGCGAGAAAATAGCTGTAGCAACTATCTATGACATCACCATGGCACAATACGGTGTGGGAAGAGGTCTCGAAGGAGATTACCCAACATCTTATGACGACAAAGACGCTGCTTACACACCTGCTTGGCAAGAAATTTTCACAGGAATTGGTCGTAAAGAGGTTATACAATTGGCCAGAGAATGGGCTTCAACTGCTGAAAAAACTGAAGGAGCTTGTATGGTCATTGTGGGTGCCGGTATTAATCACTGGTTCCATGAGAACTTGATGTACCGATCTGCAATTATGGCACAAATGCTTACGGGTTGTAATGGGAAGAATGGTGGTGGAATGAATCACTACGTTGGACAAGAAAAATTGGCGCCAATGGATTCTTGGTCGACCATTATGAGTTCTAAAGATTGGGGCACTGCTCCACGTTTGCAACAAGGACCTATTTGGCATTATATTAATTCTTGCCAATGGAGGTACGATGGCAACCAGAAAAAATACAATTCTGCACCAGACAACGAGCTAGCCAATATGCACTCTGCAGATTGGGCAGTAAAAGCTGTTAAAAATGGTTGGATGCCTTACTATCCTCAATACAGCAAAAGCAACTTTGACATTGTTAAGGATGCACAAGCGGCAGGTCATTCTACAGATGATGAAATTAGAAACCACATGGTGGCTCAATTGAAATCTGGAGAATTGAAACATGCGATTACAGAACCAGACAGAGAAATCAACTTCCCAAGAGTTTGGTTTATTTGGAAAGGAAATGCAATCGGTACTTCTGCAAAAGGACATGAGTACTTCTTAGATCATTACCTAGGAACGCACAATAATAAAATTGCCGATGAAGTTGCAGAAGATGTAACCCATGACATTGAGTTTTTAGAAAAAGCTCCACAAGGAAAAATGGATTTGGTCATTGATATCAACTTCAGAATGGATACGTCAGCACTCTATTCTGACATTGTTCTCCCTACGGCTTCATGGTATGAGAAAGCAGATATTAATTCTACAGATATGCACTCGTTTATTCACCCACTTTCGGAAGCAATTCCTCCAGTTTGGGAATCTAAGACGGATTGGCATATTTTCAGAGACTTGGCACAGAAAGTACAAGAAATGGCGCCTCAACATTTACCAGAGGTAATGAAAGATGTCATCAATATTCCGTTGGTGCATGATTCTAAAGATGAAATGAGTCAAACTCGATTGAAAGATTGGAGTAAAGGAGAATGCGAGCCAATTCCTGGTGAAACAATGCATAACATCGTTTTCAAAGACAGAGATTACAAGAAAATCTATGACAAATTTATTTCTCTTGGAAAAGGAGTTAGAGAAAATGGATTAGGCGCTCACGGTAACCACTATATGTGCGAAGATGTCTATGACGAAATGTTAGAACATAGACAACACGTTCAGAAATGGGATGATGGAACTGAATATCCTTCATTGCATGGCGATGTGGAAGCAATCAATGCAATTCTGTCCCTGTCAACATTGACAAATGGTAAGTTGTCTGACAGAGCTTACCGCAACATGGCAGAGAAAATTGGAGTTCCAGAAATCGCGGAATTAGGTAAGCCTTACAAGGATATCAAAATTGAATACCGTGATTTACAGGCACAACCTAAGCGTTACAATTCTTCGCCACTTTGGTCAGGATTGATGCACGAAGGAAGGACTTATGCCGCCTATACTTACAACGTAGATATGTATGTTCCATGGAGAACGTTGACAGGACGTCAGCATTTCTACTTGGATCACGATGCATACATCGCGTTTGGTGAGCACATTGCTACCTACAAACCTTCCCCAACGCCTGAAGCTTACGGAGATTTGAGACAGACGGTGAACGATGGAAAAGCAAAAATGTTGAATTGCTTAACACCTCACGGTAAATGGCACATTCACTCAACTTATGGAGATACATTAAGAATGTTAACACTTTCTAGAGGTAACGAACCGTGTTGGATGAGTGAAGAAGATGCTGCAGAATTAGGCATCAATGACAACGACCACGTTGAGGTTTACAATGATCACGGGGTTTACGTTGCCAGAGCTTGTGTAAGTTCTAGAATACCAAAAGGTGTCTGCATCGTTTATCACGCTGTAGAAAGAACATACAACATTCCTAAATCACAAATTAGAAGAGGCGAAAAAGGAGAACCACGTCGAGGTGGTATGAACAACTCATTTACGAGAGTTCACTTAAAACCAAATTTAATGTGTGGTGGATATGGACAGTTTACTTACCATTTCAACTACTGGGGACCTGTTGGGGTTAACCGTGATACACACGTCTTGGTTAGAAAAATGGAGAAAGTAGAATATTAATAGAGAATTAAGAATTAATACTATATAACATGGATATTAGAGCACAAATTTCAATGGTTTTTCATCTCGATAAATGTATCGGTTGTCATACTTGTTCAGTCGCTTGTAAAAACGTTTGGACAGATCGTAGAGGAGCAGAATACATGTGGTGGAACAATGTTGAAACAAAACCGGGAACTGGTTATCCAACTAAGTGGGAAGACCAAGAAATATACAAAGGCGGTTGGGAGAAAAAAGGAGATAAAATTCAACTAAAAGGCGCAGGGAAATTGAAAGGACTGAAAAACATCTTTCACAACCCGCACATGCCAGAATTAGAAGATTATTACCATCCTTGGGCATATAAATACAGTGATTTATTCACTGCGCCTGAAGGAGACGACCAACCCATTGGTAGAGCGGTATCGTTAATCACTGGAGAACCTATCGATATTAAATCAGGTCCTAACTGGGATGATGATTTAGGAGGAACTCCTGATTACGCTAGAAATGATGTCAATTTTAAGAACATGTCGAAGGCAGAACAAGATGCCATGTTCCAATTAGAACAAATGACAATGCAATATTTGCCTAGAATTTGTAATCATTGCTTAAACCCTGCTTGTGTTGCTTCTTGTCCTTCTGGTGCTCTTTACAAAAGAGGTGAAGATGGCGTTGTGTTAATCAACCAAGAAAGATGTAGAGCATGGAGAATGTGTGTGACTGCTTGTCCTTATAAGAAATCATATTACAACTGGCACACAGGGAAATCTGAAAAATGTATTCTTTGCTACCCACGTTTAGAGTCTGGTCAAGCACCGGCTTGTATGCATTCTTGCGTGGGACGTATCCGCTATTTGGGTGTGATGCTTTACGATGCAGACAAAATTGAAAAGTATGCGAATTCTGAAGAGAAAGATTTAGTTTATAACCATTTGGACATTTACTTAGATCCAAACGATCCAAAAGTAATTGCAGAAGCCAGAAAGAACGGTGTTCATGATTCTACCATAGAAGCAGCGCAAAAATCACCTGTTTACAAGTTTGTAAAAGAATGGGAAATTGCCTTGCCTTTGCATCCTGAATACAGAACATTGCCGAACTTATTCTATGTTCCACCAATGTTACCAGCAATGGCACAAATGGATGAAAACGGTAATTACGAAACCATTTCTACCGATTTATTCCCGAAAGTGGACCAAAATCGTGTACCTGTGAAGTATTTAGCTTCTTTATTCTCTAATGGAGATACAGCAGCCATCACAAAGGTTTACGAAAAATTACTCAGTGTGAAATACCACAGACGTAATGAAACGGTGGGTGATTTATCAAAAGACGAAGTGAAAGATTTAATGGCGAATGCCAAGGTAGATAAAGACACTGCAAATGCCATCTTTAGATTGACTTCTTTGGCCACTTTTGAAGAACGTTTTGTTATTCCACCAGCACATAGAGAAGAGTCTATTGAAATGTTGGAAGCAACAGCAGATGCAAAAGGAGAAACAGGTTTTGGATTCAAAGAGAAACCTGCCAGAGGATTGTAAACGGAAAAAGAACACGAAATGGAAAATAATATTCAATACAACGCACTGGCCAATTTGTTTAGGTATCCTACAAAGGGATATCCTCAACAAATAGCCGATTGCGGTCAACTTCTGAAAGATTACTATCCCTCTGCTTACAAAGAGTTTAAGAATTTTGAAGAAATCATGGAGACCAAGAATATCGTTGAAATAGAAGAACTGTTTAGCATGACTTTTCACATTCAAGCTATTTGCTACTTGGATTTAGGTTATGTTTTATACGCAGAAGACTATAAACGGGGAGAATTCTTAGTTCAAATGAAGAAAGAGCAAGCAAAAGCAGGAAACGATTGCGGTGTAGAGTTGGCGGATAATTTGCCCAATGCACTCACATTGCTTCCCTTAATTGAAGACCCTGCTTTCAGAGAAGAACTTGCTGTAAGAATGTACATTCCAGCGCTTGAAGCAATGGAAAAGGAGTTTGAAGCGTCTCGAATTGCCCTCAAAACAAAGGTGAGAAGAAAGAAACAAAAAGTCCTTATACAAGAAGATATGAAGAATAAAAACGCCTATCTTTTTGCCATTTCTGCCACTTTAGAGGTGATGAGAGAAGAATTCAACATTGCGAAATTTGTTGATAATTCTGTCAAAGCAGATCCTTTAAGTTCTTTGGTTCCAAATTGTGAAAGTTCGTGTGCGACACCAACTAAAACAGATAAAGCAGTAATTACTGATTAAAAATAAAAAATAAGCGTTATGTCTAAGAATAGAAATTACTTAAACAAGTTAAGAAAACGAATCGCACTGTTGACAGTGATGGCTGTAGCATTATTCGTTACCAAGCAAGTCTCTGCACAAGGCGAAGATTTATTCAAAAAGAACTGTGCCGTTTGTCACAGAGCAAGTACCAAGGATGCAACAGGTCCTGGCTTGGCTGGAGTTACAGAAAAAAGATCTGCAGAATGGATTTACAACTGGGTTACAGCTTCGCAAGATTTGATTGCGAGTGGCGATGCAGATGCGGTTGCAGTCTTTGAAAAATTCAACAAGATTCCGATGCCTCCCTACCCTAACCTTTCTGAAGAAGAGGTAGCAAGCATCTTTGCTTACGTGGATGAAACTGTTGCAGCAGCGGCAGAAACAGGAGCAGGTTCTGGGTCTGGCACAACGGCTGTTGCACCGACGGGAACTGCAGAAGTGAAACCAATGAGCGCAAGTGAAAAATACTTTCTCTATGGAGCTTGTATCTTTCTCATTCTATTGATCTTCTATGTGCGTCGATTCTTAAAAAGAATTGAGCAACTAAAAATAGAAAACGGTGTGCATGATGAACCTTATGCAATCAAAAACTTCCCGATGATATTCGTTATGTATCTTGCCATTGCAGGACTCGCAATTTACATTCTGAGCATGCTTTTAGCGAACGGAACAGGTGCAGCAGCTGCACTATTATTTGGCGCTTTTCCTTATGTTGCTTTTTCCATTTTCATTATTGGCAGTATCTACCGATACAAAAAGAAAGGATACAAGGTTTCTTCTTTGTCCACGCAATTCTTGGAAGGAAAAAAACTGTTTTACGGTTCACAACCTTTTCACTGGGGATTGATGGTCTTATTTTTTGGTCACTTAATCGCGTTTTTGTTCCCAAGTGCTTTGATGGCATGGAATGGGCAACCGGTGCGTTTATTGATTCTTGAAATTTCTTCTTTTGCCTTTGCTTTGGCAGCTTTGTTAGGATTGGTGTTATTGATTTATCGTCGATTGACAACCAAAACCTTGCTATTGGTGACCAATAAAATGGACATGGTCGTTTATGCCATCCTTTTAACACAAATAGTTTCCGGTTTGGGAGTTGCCTACTTCGTAAGATGGGGTTCTACATGGTTTGCTACGGCATTGACTCCTTACCTCGTATCAGTGTTCCACCTAAATCCAGATTTGGACGTGATTGCAATCGCTCCTATTTGGATTCAGATTCACGTTATTTCAGCCTTCTTACTGATAGCGATCATTCCATTCACTCGTTTCATGCACTTCTTAGTGGCACCAATCGACTACGCTTGGAGAAGCTACCAACAAGTAACCTGGAATTGGAACAGAAAATCAATTCGTAATTCAACCAAACATTTCTACGGCAAAAAACCTAGAAACCACTGATTAATAGTTAATGATTAAAAAAAGCCACTTTGAGAAATCAGAGTGGCTTTTTTGTTGGGGAGAATGGCTGAAGTGGGGAAATATTGTTAGATTTAGGGGAGGCAATTTAGGTATGGTACATTAGTGATACTATATTCAATTGTTGGCGGCAATAGAAAATAATAGGATAAATTTATATAGATATAAAAATTATCAATATCGTTTACATCTAAATTCCCTATAATAATTACTTCATTTGTATTTCATTAAATAATAAAGCAATGTCAAAAAACAAAAAAATCACCACAAACACAGGTTGTCCAGTAAATCATTATGAAGACACCCAAACAGCCGGAGAAAGAGGTCCTGCATTATTGCAAGACTTCTTTTTACAAGAAAAATTAGCACAGTTTAACAGGGAAAGAATTCCTGAAAGAATTGTACACGCTAAAGGAACAGGTGCTTATGGTAAGTTTACAGTAACACACGACATATCAAAATACAGTAGAGCAAATTTATTTTCAGAAATAGGAAAAGAGACAAAATTATTTGTTCGTTTTTCCACCGTTGGAGGTGAAAAAGGTTCGGCAGATACAGAAAGAGACCCAAGAGGTTTTGCTGTAAAATTCTATACAGAAGAAGGAAATTGGGATATTGTAGGAAATAATACGCCTGTTTTCTTTATAAAAGATGCTAAAAAGTTTCCTGATTTTATCCATACACAAAAAAGAAATCCAAAAACCAATTGTAAAGATGCAACTGCCGTTTGGGATTATTGGTCATTAAACCCTGAAAGTTTACACCAAGTTTTGATATTAATGTCAGATAGGGGAACGCCTGATGGATATAGACATATGAATGGTTATGGAAGTCATACTTTTTCTATGATAAATAAGGATAATGAACGTTTTTATGTAAAATTTCATTACAAAACAAAACAAGGAAATAAAACATTTACAGATGCTCAAGCAACAGAGTTAAAAGGTACTGACCCAGATTATTCTCAAAGAGATCTAGTAAATGCTATTGAAAATGGAGATTTCCCTAAATGGGCTTTAAAAATTCAAATAATGACTTTAACAGAAGCAAAGTCCTTTCATTGGAACCCATTTGATTTGACTAAAATTTGGCCACATTCAGACTTTCCACTAATGGATGTTGGAGAAATGGAATTGGATGAAATACCAGAAAATTATTTTCAAGATGTGGAGCAAGCAGCATTTTCGCCTTCAAATTTAGTGGACGGAATAGGTTTTTCACCAGATAAAATGCTACAAGGACGTATTTTTGCCTATCCAGATGCTCAACGTTATAGAATTGGAGCAAATTACAATGCTTTACCCGTAAATAAATGCCCTTATGACACAAATAATTACCATAGAGACGGAGCAATGCGTTTTGATGGTAATGGAGGAAGTTCTCAAAATCATTTCCCTAATAGTTTTGATGGTAATTATATAGATGAAAAGCATAAAAGTCCTTCGTATCAATTGGATAGCAATGAGGTTGCTTACTTTGATAGAAACCTAAATGATGATGACCATTATTCTCAACCAAAAGGATTGTTTGAAGAAGTAATGACTGAAAAACAACAACAAAATACAATTAGCAATATTATTGGTGCAATGAACGGAATTGAAGGAGAGAAAAAAGATGAAATTATCAATCGTCAATTATGCCATTGGTTTAGGGTAAGTCCTAAATTAGGAGCAGGAATTGCCAAAGGGTTGAATGTGAATATTGATGAGTATATGAAATAATAACTACCGAGAATCGAGTAAACAGCTCCGCTCCTAATTGAGCGGAGCGCCTCTCTCAGTTCACTGAACGCTAGTCGAAGTGCCACCAAGCGCACGGCAGCTATGTTAGTCCCTTTCGTTATAAATCCCCACAGGGTATTCCTAACTCAGGCACGTACTTAGCGGTTCATAAAATGATGGGTTTAATAATTCATACACCTCAAGCAACGATAAGTAAGCTCTTTGACGTAATCGTTGTTGTCAAATCATTCCATTCACTCGTTTCATGCACTTTATAGTGGCACCAATCGACTACGCTTGGAGAAGCTACCAACAAGTAACCTGGAATTGGAACAGAAAATCAATTCGTAATTCAACCAAACATTTCTACGGCAAAAAACCTAGAAGCCACTGATTAATAGTTAATGTTGAAAAAGGTACTTTGAGAGATCAGAGTGGCTTTTTTGTTGGGGAGAATGGCTGAAGTGGGGGAAATTTATTAGATTTAGGGTGGAAAACTATTAGGCGGATAATCGCAATTGCGATTATCATACCGTTATAGCACATAAACCAAAATAAAATGAGTAGAATAGATGACATTAATGCATTAATTGGTAGAGCAGACGAATTATTGCCCAAAGTACAATCTGATTATGAGAGTTCTTTACACGACCAAAGTATTTCAAGCGAATTAAAAATTGACATAAAGGATTTGGTTGGACATTTACGTTCAATCCTTGACTACTTGGCACACGATATTCGAGACACACATTGTCCAACAGCAAATGCCAACAATAATTTGTATTTCCCAATTAGGAATGACCGAACTAATTTTGACAACTATAT
>NVXU02000024.1 GCA_002734065.2 Fluviicola sp. | reverse complement strand
TTTTTATTGAATCTCTTGATTACTTAAAAAATAAACCTAACGCATTTACCGATAAAGATCAAGTTTACTCAATTGTAATGATTGCTCTTATTGTTGAGATGATATATGTCTTATTTAAAGTGATGCACTGGCCTTTTGCTGGTCTATTTTTTATCCTATCCATGTTAACTTTTCCAATCGCTTTCTTACTCGAACACAGGTGGATAAAATCAAAGCAAACAACCAATTAATAATTACTCATTGTTAATTATTAATTATTAATTCTAAAAATGAAAGACCCCATCGGCCAAGCAATCCTCGACTACGCAAAAACAAACATCAGTAAAGACATCCTAGTCAAGTCTAATATTTGCGATGACGATGTGATTCCTTCTGCCTATCTTTTTCGTTTTTACGAAGAAATGCCAACAATCGAGCAAGTCGCACTGAAACGATGTTCGGGAAAAATTTTGGATGTCGGTGCCGCCGCTGGAAGTCACGCCAACTATTTGAAAAAACAAGGATTAGATGTGCATTGCATCGATATCAGTGAGAAATCGGTGGAATATTTGCAATCAATCGGTCATTCTGCCGAAAAAATCGACTTTTTTGATGTCGAAGAGCAAAAATTCGAGACAATTCTTCTATTAATGAACGGTTTGGGCATTGCAGGATCGCTTTCTAATCTTGAATTGCTTCTACTCAAAGCAAAATCACTGCTGACAGAAAACGGTAAAATCATTGCTGATTCTTCGGACATAAAATACCTCTACCAAGATGATGATGGCTCTGTATTAGTCGATTTAAACGCAGAATACTACGGCAATTTTAAATTTCAGATGGTTTATGGAGAACATGAAACAGATTGGTTTGATTGGTTGTATGTTGACTTTGAGAAGTTGGAAATCGCAGCGAAAAAAGCTAGACTTTCTGTGAAGAAAATTTTTGATGAAGATGATCATTATTTGGTGGAGATGGGGATAATGAAGTAGCATTCTCTCCTCCCCCTTAATCCCCCTCCAAAGGGGGAAAACCCACAATAGAAAAAAATTTAGTGAATTATCTAATCACTATCGCATTCTCTTCACTTGATTTTAGAACGTCTACTTTTTTCCCCTTTGGAGGGGGATTAAGGGGGAGGATTTGAAGATCAGCGAATTTTAAAAGAAATATTAATTTCAACTCCAATTTACTATCTTTGAATCATGTTTAAATTCTTGCTCATCCTTTTCATCGTTGCAACTACCCATGTTTTTTCGCAGAAACTGCAAGTGCATCCGTTCCCCATGGAGGAAAATGCAATTCTTTGGGAAATCACTGGACAAAATGTAAAAGAACCTTGCTACCTTTTTGGAACGATGCACCTCATTGAAAAAGACTACTTCTTATTTCCGAAAAAATTGAAAAAAATCGTCCAGAATTCTGATGTTCTAATGATGGAACTCGCCGGAATACCAGACCCTTTGGAAGCAATGAGCTACGTAATGTTAAAAGAAGGTTCATTCTTCGGTTTTTTTACCCAAGAACAAACAGACACGATTCTGCAATGGGCAAATGACAAATTTGACATGGACGAACCCACTTTTCGTGCCGCATTCTCCAAAATGAAACCTTTTGCAGTGATGCAATTGGCAACGCAAATTTATTTTTCTGGCAAAACAGAATCCTATGAATTAACTTTCAATCAATTGGCGCAAGAAAATGAAATTGAGGTCAAAGGACTGGAAACGATCGCAGAGCAAATGGCGTTATTTGATAGCTTGAGCAACGAACAACAGGTTGAAATGTTAATGGAAACAATTCGCGATGGTGACAAAGCAATTGAGACGATAAAAGAAATGCAAGAAATCTACAACCAACAAAATGTTGACACACTCTACCTTCTAATTAGTAGTGATGACGGGGTGATTGGAGCCGAGCAAGAAAAATTCTTAGACGATAGAAATCAAAATTGGGTACCGAAAATCATTGAGCAAATGGCAAAAAGTAGTACTTTTATAGCCGTCGGAGCAGGTCACCTTGGAGGTCCCAATGGGGTTATTCGACTGCTCGAAAAAGAAGGATACATATTAAAACCGATTAAATTATGAAGTACTTATTATTGATTCTTACCGTTGCGTTTTTAGCATCTTGTTCCACTTATTCTGATGATGAAAAAGGCAGCTTCGATGAAAAAATTCAATCCTATCTTTCTGAAAAAGGTATTGATGCAGAAAAATCAAGTTCTGGTGTTTACTACAAAATTATTGAGCAAGGAGAAGGCAAAAAAGTAAAATTCAAAGATGTTATTTCCTTCAAATACCGCGGAGAATTGTTAAACGGAGTCGTTTTCGATGAGAAAAAAGAACCCATTGATTACCAATTAAATCAATTGATTGCCTGCTGGAAAGAAGTTATTCTTCAGCTCAACGAAGGTGGTAAAGCATTCTTAATTTCTCCACCACAACAAGCTTATGGCAACCACGAACTCGAAGATATTCCCCAGAATTCTATTTTAGTATTTAATTTAGAAGTTGTCGAAGTGAAGTAAACCAAAGCTCCAATAATCGAATGATCCAAGTTAGCGCGCTGATACCGCAGAATTTCGCAGAGGTATGATTTCCCCATAAGTTGTCAAAAAAGCGTTGTATTGAGCTAATTGAAGTGTGAAACGGTCGAGTAGTCTAACAATCCAAAGCTCCAACACTCTAAAACTCCAAAGTTCCAAAGCTCCAAAAAATATTTCCCCTTCTTCTATTGCCAAAACAAAATCAAAATCTTACTTTTGGGAGCAATTAAATAAACGCATTAAATAAACTGCAGATATGAGCGTATTGGTAAATAAAGATTCTAAAGTGATTGTTCAAGGATTCACGGGAGGTGAAGGAACTTTTCATGCTGGTCAAATGATTGAGTATGGAACAAACATAGTTGGAGGAGTTACTCCGGGGAAAGGCGGTCAAACACATTTAGATCGTCCTGTTTTTAATACGGTTGCCGAAGCGGTTGAGAAAGCAGGTGCGGATGTATCTATCATTTTCGTTCCGCCGGCATTTGCTGCAGATGCGATTATGGAAGCTGCACAAGCTGGAATTAAAGTTATCGTTTGCATAACGGAAGGAATCCCTGTTGCTGATATGGTAAAAGCGGATGAATACATTCAAGAATATGATTGTACGCTTGTTGGACCTAACTGCCCAGGAATTATTACTGCAGGAGAAGCAAAGGTTGGAATTATGCCAGGATTTGTCTTCACAAAAGGAAATATCGGAATCATATCGAAGTCTGGAACCCTTACCTACGAAGCGGCAGATCAAGTTGCAAAGGCTGGACTAGGAATTACAACGGCTATCGGAATCGGTGGAGATCCAATCATTGGAACAACAACGAAAGAGGCAGTTCAGTTATTGATGAATGATCCCGAAACGAAAGGAATTGTGATGATTGGAGAAATCGGTGGTAACTTGGAAGCAGATGCTGCTCGTTGGATTAAAGACAACGGAACCAAGCCAGTAGTTGGTTTTATTGCAGGTGAAACAGCACCAAAAGGAAGAACAATGGGTCACGCAGGTGCAATTGTTGGCGGTGATGATGACACGGCAGAAGCAAAGAAAAGAATTTTAAAAGAATGTGGAATCCACGTTGTTGATTCTCCAGCACAAATCGGTGCGAAAATGGCGGAAGTGATGGGAGTTACGGCTTAATTCTTAAATAAGATATTCAATTAAAAAATTCTTGATACATTTTATCAAGAATTTTTTTTTGCGCTGTATTTTTCGTAATTTGCACAGTAATGAAAGTCTTTATACTTATTCTGTTTGTGCTGTTACACGGTATTTGCTATGGCCAATTAGTCTTTGAGGTCAATCAATCCAACTCATCAAACGGAGTTTATCCTTGCATTTCAGCCGATAGCAACTGGAATACTCCAAATTTATTAAGCGATGGAAATTGGTTCTCTGACACCCTAAGAATTACAAATGACGGTGCTATAGGTTCTGCATGCGCAGCATTAAACAACAATGCAACTGGCAACTTTGCGCTATCCTACCGAACTGGGTGTGAATTAAGGCAAACTTTATTAAATATTCAAAATTCTGGTGCAACAGGAGCGGTAATCATCGATACTATTTCTGGGAGACCATTGCCTTTCCCTAACGATTCTATAGATTCATTGATTACCATTCCTTTTGTTATCATTTCGAATGACATCGGGGAACAGTTGTTCAATGAAATAACAGCCTTTACAACGGTTATTGTTTCTTTTGGTGACAAAACAGGAACTTCTACAACTGAAGTAGGCATCTACAAGGAAAGTAGTTGGTGGTCAATGTATGGATGCTTTCCTTTCGAAAGTCTGTCTCTTCAAGATACACTTTGGGGCAGTTGGGTTTACAACCATGGCACAGACACCGCAAGCAATTTACAACTTCGATTTTATTTTGAGCTGAACAACTCGACTATTAATTATTATGATGAAGTCAATTCTGCCACCTTCAATATCCCCCCTTTAGACAGTATTTATATTCCGTTATTGCTAAGTTACAACCATACACAATGGACAACTTTCGATAATGATACAATGAAGTATGGTTATCAAATACTTAACGCAATTGATAATGACACCTTAGATAATAAGATTGAAAATTACATCATTTCTACGTATGATATTTTATCCCATTCGTATCAGAGAGAATATCAACTTCAAAACACGAAAGACTATACCATCAAACTAGGAGGGTTCGTTGACGTGTATCAGAGATACGAAGTAATAGATTATGATGTCTGGGGTTACCTTAATTTTATACTTAACATTCCTCTCGATACTCTGGGTAGTAATATATCAACCGATTTGCTTGTACTTAACGGAGACAGTATAAACGATGTCCGTCAAATTCCAAGTAGTAGTTTTTTAGACTTTACCTCGTTAAATATGAATAGTTATACTATTGTGCCCTTCTCTGAGTGTATTGATTTAGATTATTTAACAATGTCGAACCCTACCAATTATTTCAATATCATATTCAATTATCTCTACATGATTAACAGTCCAGGTGTCTTATTCACCAGTGATATGTACCATGATTTACGTTACGAGAGTGATTCTACATTCTTAGCTTTTATAGACCAGGGAAATCCGACTGTTCTCATTCCTTTTGATGCAAGATTGACTCCCACACATTATGTCCAAGTTATTCATTCTGAAGGTCCCTTTTGCGCTGGAAGTTTACCTGAAAACAATATTACGGTCTCCATTTCACCAAACCCAAGCTCGGATAAGCTAAACATATCCTCTAATTCGAGAATCAATGAGGTTAAAATCATTGACCTTAGTGGTAAAATAATGACTTCCAAAAAAATGAGTGCATATTCCGAAAATATTAATGTTAATTCGTTAACGGAAGGCTTGTACATTCTTCTTATAGAAATGGAGAATGGTGAGAAAGTTCAGAAGAAATTTGTTAAGCTTTAGTAATAAAAAGCTATTTTTGCAAAATCTATCGGGATGTAGCTCAGTTGGTAGAGTACTCGTCTGGGGGGCGAGAAGTCGCAGGTTCAAGTCCTGTCATCCCGACAATTCGTCTTACAGACTCTTGCGAAATGCAGGACTTAGTCCGGCACTGTCGCTTGGACTTCAAAACCTAAGCGGTTTTTCTTTGTCATCCCGACAATTTACTACTTTTGCCATCATGCAAATCACCGACATCGTTCTTGAAATACGCAACGGGAGAAAATTCTCCGACTACCAGTCCTATTTCAAAACGCATTCCGAACAAATAGGTGAATTAATTGACTTGGTTCAGAACAAAGAAAAATACCCTCTCGAAGAATATTCGTCTTGGATACTTTCACATCTTGTCAAATCGCAAAAAGAAGAGGTTCAAGTTTTTTACAATAACATTGTTGATCTATTATTGGAGAATGAAAATCAATCGGTGAGAAGAAACATGCTCGTTGTTATTCTCAACCTAAAACTATCGGCATACAAAGAAAGCGAGTTCATTGACTTGCTCATTTCTTACATTCAAGATTACGAAACGAAGGTTGCTGCTCAAGTAAATGCCATGTATATTCTAGCAAAATTTGTTCTTCTCTATCCAGATTTAAAACCTGAAATCTTGGAAATAATAGAACTTCATGCTGAGAAAAAAACCTATTCTTATGATGCAGGAAGAAGAAAATTCATTCATTTAACGAGAAGAATTCAATAAAAAAAGGGATAAAGCACGGGGCTTTCGCGATCGACCCGTGCTTTATCCCTTTTTTTAATCAAAATCACACCGCCTTCCGAAATACTTACCACAACTACCTTATAGAGCTTTGCAAACATTTTTAAGAAATTATTTTGAAAAATAATAGTACTATGTATTGCATAATACAATCTAAAACCTATATCTTTGTATAAAATAATAATAAATGAAGTTAGAAAATACCAAAGCTCAAATGCGGAAAGGAATTTTGGAATTCTGCATTCTATCGATACTGGAAAAAAAAGAGGCCTACCCTTCTGAAATCATTGAAGCATTGAAAGATGCAAAATTGATTGTTGTTGAAGGAACACTCTACCCTTTATTAACTCGATTGAAAAATGCAGAATTGCTCACCTATCGCTGGGAAGAATCCTCTTCTGGACCTCCGAGAAAATATTATTCGCTCACAAAAATGGGGAGAGCCTTCTTAGAAGAACTCACGGGAACGTGGGCTGACCTTAATAAAGCAGTAAATAAAATCACTAAAAACACATCGAAATGAAAAAGACAGTATCCATAAATATCAAAGGCATCAACTTCATGATTGAAGAGGATGCATACGAATTGTTGCAAGATTATTTAAAACGACTCGAAATCACCTTAAAACACGAAGACGGAAGTCAAGAAATTATCGAGGACGTCGAATTGAGAATTGCAGAAATTTGCTCAGCAAAACTCGTTGACAGCAAAACGGTAATCGATTATTCTGACATTCAAGAAATCATTGCAACCCTTGGGAATCCTGAAGATTACATTGAGCAAGAAGAAAAAGAGCATGATTCAAACGGTTCAAAATCAGAAGACTACACCAAGTCAGAACGGAGGTTGTTCCGAGACGTTGAGAATTCGACCATTGCCGGTGTGTGTTCTGGTATTGCAAATTTCTTCAACATAGATGTCGTTATTATCCGTGCTATTTTCGTTGTGTTTTTCCTATTCGCAGGCTTCGGTTTTCCGTTGTACATAATCCTTTGGGTCATTGTTCCACAAACCAAAAGTTCCATTGACCGACTCAGAATGAAAGGCAAACCAATCACCGTTGAAACGGTCAGAGAAGAAGTTGAAATTGCCGCAGAAAAAATCAAAGAAGGCTCCAAAAAATTTGCGCGAAGAGTACGAAAAGACGACTCTTATCAAAGAAGCATCAAGCGTGGCGCACGACTTCTGTCCGCAATTCTTGGAACAGTTTTAATTGGAATTGGCATCGCTTTCTTGGTCTTATTAATTGTATTTGGAATAGCCGAAATGCAAGTATTTCCAGTTCAGGGCAGCGAAGGTTTTTTATCTTTGCCTGAGCTGGGGAACCTTGTTTTACTTGACAATGGGGACTATAACTTATTCTGGTGGGGCGCAATACTATTGAATGCATCTATGGTTCTTTTCTTCGTTTTACTCGGTTCCATTCTCATTTTTAGACTCTCCAATATCTGGGGCAAGGTGAGCTTATTCGTTCTCTTTTTAATTGGTTTAATCGGTTTTTTAATGTGTATCACAGTCAGCATGAGAACAGGAAGAGATTTCTTTATTTCTGGAGAATTAGACCGCCCTGTTGGCTCACTCAACGGAAATACCCTGACTATTCTTTCCGAGATTGAAAGTCTAAAAATTGACGGCGATTACACCATAAAAAGCAACGGGAAATTCCACATGATGAATGTCGGTAAGGATGACATTACTTTTCACGGAATTAACATTTACTATTCAGAGTCCTCGGATTCTCTGTTTCACATCAAGCAGAATTTCAAAGCGCAAAGTCATTCTTACGAGGTTGCCATTCAAAAATGCAAGAACATTGAGCATCACGCAACAATGCAGAATGACACCTTAACGATATCTTCTGCTTATTCTTTTCCAAAGAATGACAAAATAAGAGCACAAACAGTGCAGGTTTATATCGAAATACCGAAAGATGGAAAAGTTGTCATCGATGGGGAGATTATTTCATTCTCAGAATCACAAAAAAGGCACAAGAATTCGGATCATTTCGAACATGGTAAGATATCATACAATGGAAAATATTATCACTGGGATTAAGATAATTATCACGAGATGTAACTTTTTGACGGTTCGACTGTCTTACTTATAGATTGCTTTCATAAAGTGCAGTTTAGGTAGAAAGCCAAAGTAAAACGATTCTATTTATAGGGTCGTTTTATTTTTTTCTGCTATCCATTTCGACAAGTACATCGAGCTTTTGAGAGAATGATGGTTCAATAAATTGAATTGCAAATCATTCTTTCTTATTTCTGAATAATTGAGCGCTAAATCATCTAAAGTTGTCCTTAATTTTTCGTAGAATTCATCCTTGGAGAATCTTTCTGATAGAATTTCAAACCCCGTTTTCTGAGCTTGTAACCATTTTTCTTTATCTGTGTAAAGAAGGACTGCTTTTTGAGAAAATTGCTTAAAATCATCCTCAATGCATCCTCCAAAACCACTTTTCGAATACATAGATTCACTCCCGACAGAAGTTGTGATGGTCGGTGTGCCATTTTCCATTGCTTCTATGATTTTGCCTTTAATTCCAGCCCCAAATCTCAATGGAACAAGAGAAATTCTGGCTAATTGCGTCACTTTTTTAGCATCCTCTACTCTCCCCTTTACCAAGAAGCCTTCTTTCTCATTGTGAAAATCAAGCACCTTTTTTCCCGCGTACGCACCATAAATTGACAAGGTTGCTTGAGGCAATTCCTTTCGAATCAATGGCCAGATTTCTTTCTTCAGAATTTGCACGGCATCCCAATTTGGGGCATGGTAAAAATTACCAATAAACATAAACCCTTCTCTATTTTCAAAAGAAGAAATTTCATCATTCTTGCTTGCAAAAAGCGGTAAATATGCCATTCTGTTGGGAGGGACAGAATAATTTTCTTGCAACAATTCAACCTCGTATTCTGACACAAATAAAGACAAGTCGCTTCGTTGAATAGCTGCTAATTCTCGCATTGCCATTTCCGTTCTAATCATTGACTCATCCAAGGCAAGATTCTTTTTTACTGATTGTTCTCTTGCATCACGGAGAAAATGAAGATCCTCTGTATTGATTATTCTCACTGCAGAAGGAACAATTTTTGACACGCGCCAAGCAAATTGCTCTTCCATTGTAAAACGATCAAAAATGACCATCTGAGGTTGCAATTCTTCCATAAAAGAATCAAAAGAGTCATTATTTAACTCAATTTTAACGCATTCTACCTTTGTTTGATTGAGATTGTTTTGAAATCCTGTTTCACTCGCAGCAGTTGCAAATGTTATTTTACTATTCTGAGAAAGAAAAAAGTCAATGAGTTGCATCATTCTTCGTCCAGCGGCAGAAGATTTTGGTTCTGGCCAGACTTTTCCAATAATCAATACATTTTTGAATGAAGACATTTGGTAAAGATAGGGTTTAGTTTAAAAGTAAAAAAGCACCCTGTCTCTCGAAGGATGCTTTTGTACTCGGATCAACTATCTTTATCGAATAATATTCACATGCCCAACTTTCATGATTCGTTTATCATCTCGGGTCTGCTTGAACTCAATTTTCCAAGTGTAAGTTCCATCTTGCATGAGTTTACCTCCATAAGTTCCATCCCATCCTATT
>NVXU02000023.1 GCA_002734065.2 Fluviicola sp. | reverse complement strand
CGGATATCAATGTTGTGACTGATGAGGCAGATAACTGTACGGCTGCTCCTGTTGTTTTATGGGTGAGTGATGTTTCAAACAATCAAACTTGTCCAGAGATTATTACAAGAACCTATTCAATAACGGATGATTGTAACAACCAAATTTTGGTTACTCAAACAATTACGGTCAATGATGTGACGAATCCAACAGCATCTAATCCAATTGCTGTGAATGTTGAATGTATTTTCGATGTTCCTGCAACGGATATTAATGTTGTTACCGATGAGGCAGATAATTGTACTGCAAATCCTATTGTTTTATGGGTAAGTGATGTTTCCAATGGTCAAACCTGTCCAGAGGTGATCACAAGAACCTATTCTGTAACGGATGACTGTAACAATCAAATTCTAGTGACTCAAACAATTACGGTCAATGACATTACCAATCCAACGGCATCAAACCCAATTGCTGTGAATGTTGAATGTATTTTCGATGTTCCTGTAGTTGATATCAATGTAGTTACTGATGAGGCGGATAACTGTACGGCTAATCCAACTGTTTTATGGGTCAGTGATGTATCCAACAACCAGACTTGTTCTGAAGTTATTATAAGAACATATTCGGTAACGGATGATTGTGGAAATCAAATTCTAGTTACCCAAACAATCACTGTGGATGATATTACGGTTCCAACAGCATCGAATCCAGCAGCAGTTACTGTTGAATGTATCGGAGATGTTCCATTGGTAAATATCAATGTGGTAAATGACGAGGCAGACAACTGTACGGCAGCACCTGTTGTTGCATGGGTGAGTGATGTTTCTGACAACCAAACGTGTGCAGAGGTCATTACAAGAACCTATTCAGTAACGGATGATTGTGGCAACCAGATTTTGGTGACCCAAACAATCACTGTGGATGATACAATTGACCCAACAGCATCAAACCCAATTGCTGTAAATGTAGAATGTATCGGAGATGTTCCAGTAACGGATATCAATGTTGTTAGCAATGAGGCAGATAATTGCGCGGTTACCCCAACAGTTTTATGGGTAAGTGATGTTTCCAATGGTCAAACATGTCCAGAGGTGATTACACGAACCTACTCAGTAACGGATGATTGTGGGAATCAAATCTTGGTTACCCAAACAATTACAGTCAATGACGTAACTCCACCAACGGCGAGTGACCTGATTCCAATATCAGTTCCTGGTTCTATGGATGTTCCCGTTCCAGATATTACCCTTGTTAATGACGAGGCAGATAACTGTACAGTGAATCCTGTTGTTGCTTGGGTAAGTGATGTTTCAGATGGCAATGTTTGTAACTTAGAAGAAATCACCAGAACTTATTCTGTAACGGATGATTGCGGTAATCAAACTTTGGTGACTCAGTTGATTGTTATTCTGGCAGTTCCCGCTCCGATTAGTGAGGATGACAAACTGATTTGCTTTGGAGATCAAGTAACGTTAGTTGCAGACAATCCATGGGGTGTTCCAATTTCATGGGACAATGGTGTGATTGATTCACAACCCTTTGCTCCAACACAAACGACAACTTACACGGTCACAGCTGACAACCTAGGATGTATTTCTACGGCAACAGCTACGGTAACCGTTGAAGAACTACCAACAGTTATGTTTATTGCCAGCGAACCTGGTTGTGAACCATTTACGGTTACTTTCACCAACCAATCAGTTGCAGGCGCACCCAACGGTGTGATTGCGAATTGTGTTTGGGATGTAGAAGGTTCTGCACCAATTAATCAGTGTGGAAACTTAACGTATACTTTCCCAGCGGCAGGTGTTTACGATGTTGGATTGACAATCACTTCTGTGAACGGTTGCGTGAATTCAGTTTATTATGCAGATTTAATCAATGTGATTGCTATGCCGATTGCTTCGTTCACTGCATCGAGCACGAATCTGTCAACCTTAGACACCGAAGTTTCATTTACAAACACCTCGGAGTTTGCAGTTGCGTATGACTGGACTTTCGGTGATGGAACCCCTAATACATCGATAGAAAATCCTACACACATTTATCCAGATGAAGAGGATGACAATTTCTCAGTGATATTGGTTGCTTACAATGAGATTGGTTGTACCGATACGGCACGTTTAGTGATTGCGGTAATAGAAGAATTGATATTCTATGTGCCGAATACTTTTACACCTGATTACGATGCGTTTAACAACACATTCCAACCGGTGTTTACATCGGGTTATGATCCATTTGATTTTGATATGTACATCTTTAACAGATGGGGAGAACTTATCTTTGAGACCCACGATGCATCTATTGGATGGGACGGGACTTATGGAGGTAAACTCATGCAAGATGGAACTTACACGTGGAAAATTGAGTTCAAGCAGACCCGAGATGATAAAAGAATTATGAAGGTTGGGCACGTGAATATTATTCGATAGAATTAATTGATAAAGAGTTGAAAAAGTATCCTTTGGTAGTCGAAGGGTGCTTTTTTGTGTTCATATGGATGCGACTATTAAACAAAAAAATGCTTTCTTTGCAACCGTGAGAATTTCTACAATCATTTTTCTATTCTTAGCATTTTCTATTTCCTCCCAAGTCTTGGATAATCGAAAAGGCAATGCTTTTACCGATAAACCTTTTTTTAACGAGAAATTCATTCATCAGAATCATATTAAGCAACTATCTGGCTATTATGTTCTCAAGAAAAAAGGGGAACTAATGAAGACGACTCAATACAAATATGTGTACGATTTTGATAACAAGGGGCATTTAGTTTCAAGTTACGAAACGATGCCAAATGATGGAACGAAAGACACTATTTGGAATAAATATGAGTACGACGACCAAAGCAACCTTTCCGTTTTTAAAAAGACAGATCAAGATGGTTTCACATCGGTTTATTATGAATATGATTCTTTGGGCAGGGTGATTTCTGAAGAATACAAAAGAGAAATTGATACAGGAAATCATATCATTTCTCGTGTATTGACATTCAATAAGGAACATTTAAAGTACTTTACGTTTGACCAACAAATCAAAAGAACGAGGTATAACAACTATGACTTGCCTTATTTGGACGAATTTTTTAATTATAATGACCTTGGATACCTTGTCGAGAGAATTGAACGAGTAAAAATGACATCCGATGTCTATACTTATTCTTATGAATATAATGAGAAAGGGTTACTTTCTGCCATTAGAAAAGCAAGTAATAGACAAGAAGAATTTCTCGAAGAATTAACGTTCAAGTATGATGAATTGGGAAATGTCGTAGAGAAACACATTACTAAAAACGGTGTGTTTACAACAGACATCCAAATTATTTACAACAGTAAAAGTAAATTGGTTTCTTCGATAATTACCCGCCAAGTAAGTACTGGCTATATGACGATATTAAGATTCAATGAGGTTGAGTATTTCCATTAGGAGATTCTCCCAGAAATTGAATTCTTAACAGTATCCTCTAAAGAACGAAACTTAAAGTTTAATTCTTTGCAAATTTTCTCATTAGAATAAGAAAGGTTCCCAAATAAACTATTGATGGTTTCTTTTGTTATTGAGGGTCTTTTTCGAGTAAAGAAAGATAGAAGCCCGGCAAAAAATCGGACAGTCTCAACCATCCATCTTTTTACGGCAATCGAAGGAGGATTTACCTTCATCTCCACGGCGATGGTTGTCATTAATTCTTTAAAAGACTGATTGCTGCCGATGCAAAGGTATCTTTGGGCGCTGATCTCAGAATTCATTAATCGAATCATAATTTCTGAAACATCTCTTGCATCAACTTGTGCATTAGATCCGGGAGGATAAAATTTAACTCCTTTGCGCATCGTTCTGAAAATAGTCAAAGAGCTATCATTCCAATTTCCGGCGCCAAGAATCACACAAGGATTCACCATCACAGCGTTTAAACCTTCTTCAATGCCTCTCCAAACTTCTTTTTCTGCAGAATATTTAGAAATACTGTATCCACTTGTGGTGGGGGTTGTTTTCCATTTTCGTTTTTCTGTAACCTCAATAAAATCATCACCGCCAATAGCCGCGGTTGAACTTACGTAGCAGAATTTACCCACCTTCTTCTCTAAACAGACATTCACGACGTTGGCAGTCCCTTCTCTATTGATTTTCATGCAAAGGCTAAAATCTTTTCTATTGAAAGAAACCAAAGCAGCGCAATGATAGACTTGCGAGCAACCCTCCATTGATTCCTGCAAGAACGGAATATCGAGAATGTTTCCTTGCAACCATTCTATTTTGCTAAAATGTATTTGCCAATTCTCACCGAAGTAAAATTTAAAAACTTCTTTAAGTTGTTCTTTTTTCTTTTCAGAACGATAAATAGCTCGAACTGCCTCATTCTTTTTAGTTAAATCAACCAATAAATGACTGCCCAAAAGACCGGTCCCACCTGTTACGAAAATCATGGTGTAAAGATACTCTTTCTTTAAAATTGAAGCAGAGTTTTCAAAAAATCAAAAAGATAATGACTCTTTTGATTCAGAAAGGACAAATCATAGCTCTGGATGTGTGAAATGCACTTTTAAATTACCAAATTTTTTGTAGCAACGAAACTACTTTCGTTCCTTTGTACCCTATGAAGATGTTAACATTACTACTATTAATTCTTCTTGGTGCCAGTTCGTGCACTTCAGAGTATGAAGAGCGTTTGCAACAAGGGAAAAGTCTAAAAGACAGATTGGAACAAGTGGAAAGCTCGAGCAATTACCTGTCTGACAATCAATTAGAAATAGAGATAAGTCAGATTAAGAATGAAATCAATTTGCTAGCAAAAGTTTCAGGGAATGAAGATTTATTTTTGAAAGAAATATTCAGCAATTAAAGTTCTAATTCGGCGGTTGGGTCCCAATTAACCTCTTTAAAATCAATAATTTTATCGTTTTTTACATGAACGTTTTCTGCGCGTAGTAATTCTTCCATTTTATTGGGAGAAGAGAAGTGCATCTTGCCTGTTAGCATTCCGTTTCTATTAACGACTCTATGCGCAGGGACATCAGAAAATTGATGCGCAGCATTCATAGCCCAACCTACCATTCTGCTGGATTTAGGAGAACCTAAATATTTTGCAATGGCGCCGTAAGAGGTTGCCCTCCCTTTCGGAATCAGTCGCACGACATCATAAACGTTATGAAAAAAATCTTTGTGTTTATTGGGAATGGAAATTTCCATTATTCAACGGTCACTGATTTTGCCAAATTACGAGGTTGATCAACATTGCATTCTCTCATAACGGCAATATGGTAAGACAACAACTGAAATGGGATTGTAGAAAGTAATGGAACAAGATGTTCATCCGTTTCTGGAATTTCTATCACATGATCTGCAATTCCTTTTACCGTTTCATCACCTTCAGTTACCACAGCGATGATTTTTCCTTTTCGGGCTTTCACCTCTTGGATGTTGCTTACCACCTTTTCGTAAGAAGGCCCTTGTGTGGCAATCACAAACACAGGCATTTCTTCATCAATTAATGCGATAGGGCCGTGTTTCATTTCTGCTGCCGGATATCCTTCAGCGTGGATGTAGGAAATTTCTTTCAATTTTAGTGCACCTTCAAGGGCAACAGGAAAGGAACTGCCTCTTCCAAGATATAAGGCGTTTGTTGCATCCTTGTATTGCTCTGAAATGAACTTAATTTTGTCATTGGTGTCCAAAATTTCTTGCACTTTAGAAGGAATAGCCTCCAATTCGGACAGCAAAGTTCTAAATTTAGAATCACTAATTGTTCCTTTTCTTTTAGCAAGAGAAAGCGCCATTAATGTCAACACTGTTACTTGTGCAGTAAACGCTTTGGTTGATGCAACACCGATTTCGGGTCCTGCGTGAGTGTAAGACCCCGCATCTGTAATTCTTGAAATAGAAGAACCGACAACATTGCATATCCCTAGAATAGTTGCTCCTTTTGATTTTGCCAATTCAAGTGCAGCCAATGTATCAGCTGTTTCACCAGATTGAGAAATTGCAATGACAATGTCATTCTCATTAATAATAGGATTTCTATACCTAAATTCACTCGCATATTCAACCTCGACGTTGATTCTTGCCAAATCTTCGAATAAGTATTCTCCAACGAGACAAGCGTGCCAAGATGTACCGCACGCAATCATAATTATACGATTGGCATTGGCCATTTTCTCTTCGTAATCTTTAATTCCACCTAATTTTACCCAAGCTTCTTTAGCGTTCAATCTTCCTCTAAAACAATCAGTGATTGAACGAGGTTGCTCGTGAATTTCTTTGAGCATAAAATGATCATAACCTTCTTTTTCTAGGGCTTCAAGCTGTATTTCTAGCTCCTGAATATAAGGTGTCTTAGCCACATCATCGATGCTGTATAATTTTAGACCACTGTCTAAGTTGAGTACAGCAATTTCTTCATCCTCCATGTAAACAACCTTTTTGGTGTATTCTACAATCGGGGTTGCATCAGATGCACAGAAAAAATCATTGTCTTTTCCTATACCAATTACCAAAGGACTACTTTTTCTTGCAGCAACCAATTGGCGAGGGTTATCTTGAGAAATTAGGACAATTGCATAAGCCCCGACAACCTGTTGCAATGCTAAACGCAATGCTTCTGCTGTTGAAACGTTGGTGTTTTTTTTAATATCTTCAATCAGGATGGTTAAAACTTCTGTATCTGTGTCACTTTTAAAAGAATATCCTTTACGAATCAGTTCTCTTTTTAAAGAATCATAATTTTCAATAATTCCGTTGTGAATCATTGCTATATTTCCATCAGTTGAGGCGTGGGGGTGAGCATTAACATCATTAGGTGCTCCGTGAGTTGCCCAACGAGTGTGACCAATTCCAGCAGAACCGCTACGGTTTTTATCTTCCGTGAAAGCTTCTAAATTAGCGACTTTCCCTTGTTTTTTGAAGAGGTTTAATTCTCCATTGTCCAACAATGCAATACCTGCACTATCGTATCCTCTATATTCAAGACGCTTTAATCCTTTGATTATTATTGGGTACGCTTCTCGCTCTCCGATGTAAGCAACAATTCCACACATATCAGTTTTCTCGTTAGAATTCAGTATATAAAATACTCAATTTAGGTTTCTTTTTATTGGTTGATGACGTTCCGTTAAATATAATTCTTTCTGCAGAAGTACTGTGGAGAATTGGAGATAAGACTAGTCCGATGTGCTTGATGTCTTCATTAACGATTGCTTGAACATAAGCACGTAAATCCATGGTGAAACTTTTGGAGAAATCACTGTAATTAGCAGCTGTATTCACACCAAAAAGTTGTGTAGTTCCTTCTTCTAATGTTGTGGCAACAGATAGGCTAAATCCAGGAGAGTATGGAGAACTAGATTGGAAGCTGATAGGCAATTCTAAGGTAGCCTTATGAATAACCGCCGATTTAGGAATGTTATTAATGCCATCAAATCGAACAACGGCTCGGCTACCAAAAGATTGTGTGTAGAACTCAACCTGACCCGAAACAGTATCGTTGAGAACGGTCTCGATACTAGTCATCGTATTGTCAAGAACAACTCGGTTAAAATCAGCTGCGTTTGTATTCATTATAAAATCAAAGGTCTTAGCAACTCCTAAATCACGGTAATAAATAGTCATTTTGGAGAGTGGGTCTGTAAGTTTAAAATAAAACGCACCTCCTGTACCACTTGCTTGCACACCATTATTCGTGACAATGTGAAGACCTTTAAAGTAGTTTGTAAATGAAGCGTCATCTGCAAATGTTCCTGTTGCAGCGTTTGCTTCTGTCATAAATGTTCTTGCAAGATTAGTATCCAATGGGATTCTCAACTGCGTATTAACTGTATCAACTCCGATAACGGTAATGTTATCCATGTCAAAATTAAAAGTGTTAGAACCAAGGATAAGGTTGGTTGTATTCGCATCTAGTTTTGTCTCGAAAGAGTAATAGGTAGAATCGATAAAAAGTTCCTCTCCCATTTCATAAACTTCAATATTTTGATTTCCAGCGTCTCCATAGAACCCGTTATAGACTAAACCTAAAACCATTGAGTCAATAACAATATTATTAAGGTCTCCAAAGTTGGGGTTGCTTCCAGAAAGAAGAATTTGAGTAAATATTTCTGAGCTGTAGGTTCCAAAAACAGGGTCATTGTAAGAGCCCAATATTCCGAATGCTGCGTTGTCAGAAATTACAGAATCATCGAAATAGGAAAACGTTTGCAAAGAAAAGGTATCAATTCCTTCAGACCCTAGAAGTTCATTCTGGTCAATTGAATTTTGTCCAAGTAAATTTTCTTTCTTTTTGCAAGAAATACTTATCAGTAGACTTAATAAAAAAGTAGCGGAAAGTACAATGCCTTTCCGCCACAATGCAGTTTTAATTTGATTCATATTATATGAGAACTTCTGTACCAATTACTTTATCCAAAAATTCCGAAATCTCTTTTACTTGATGTTCTTCAGCAACGTAATCTAACTTTTCGCATGTTGCACCATCAAAAATTGCTTTCAATTCCGGGGTTAACTCTTCACTACCAACGCACAAACCGTCTGCATATTTTACAGCTGATTCAGTAATGCTCTTAAAGTTTGCTTCTGCAAGATCTTTAATCACATCATCGTTGAAGCCATCAAATTTAAGTTTTTCTCCAAAACGCTTGTCCCAATTATTGTTAAACCCTTCATTGAATAGGCTGTAAACAACTTTGGTGTTGGCAAAATGAGGTTCATCTTTGTAGATGTTTTTCAAATACATTGGCATCAATGCAGTCATCCAACCATTGCAGTAGATGATGTCTGGTTGCCATCCTAATTTTTTAACTGTTTCCAAAACACCGCGACAGAAGAACATTGAACGTTCATCATTGTCTTTGTGCTCTTTTTCTTTATCATCAACAACTGTGTTTTTACGTTTGAAATATTCATCATTGTCAATGAAATATACTTGCATTCTTGCTGCAGAAATAGATGCAACCTTGATAATTAGTGGATGATCTGTATCGTCTATGATTAAATTCATACCAGACAATCGAATCACTTCGTGCAATTGATGTCTTCTTTCATTAATAACTCCGAAACGCGGCATAAAAACACGAATTTCTTTTCCTCCCTCCTGAACACCTTGTGCTAAGTTTCTCGCAGTTAAGCAAACCTCCGATTTTGGTAAAAACGGGGACACCTCTTGTGAGATAAATAGTATTTTCTTTTTCTCCATGAATTGTTTATTGATAAATCGAATACAAAAATATACAAAAAAAAGTGAAACTTCAACAAAAACAGATAGTTTTGTTGCTTTGAATTTCAATAAAAATGGCAGATTCTGAGGTATTTACGAGTGTTGATTCTTTAAGGGAAGCACTTCAAAGCGAGAATAATGACTCAAAAACGGGGTTCTTTCCGACTATGGGAGCCTTGCATCATGGGCATTTAGCCCTTGTGAAAAAGGTGTTTGAGCATGCGGATGTTGTAGTCGTTAGCATCTTTGTAAACCCTACCCAATTCAACAATCCAGACGACCTAAAAAAATACCCTCGTAACCTCCAAAAAGACATTGATTTACTGAAAACAGCTGGAAAAGTGCTTGTTTTTGCCCCAACTGTTGAAGAAATGTATCCTTCTTCTTATAAAGAACTCGAATTAGACCTCGGAGCACTTGGAACGGTTATGGAAGGTAAGTTTCGAGATGGTCATTTTAATGGAGTTGTGAATGTTGTAAATCGTCTGTTTGAAATTGTTGAACCTGATTTAGCTTTCTTCGGAATGAAAGACTTTCAACAATTAGCAGTCATCCAGTTTATGGTCAACCAATTCAGTTTGCCCGTTGAAATTGTGCCTTGTGAAATTATCAGAGAAGAATCTGGCTTGGCGAGTAGCAGTCGTAACGCAAGACTTTCTGAAAAAGATAAAGAAGAGGCAGTTGTTCTTTCAACTTCTCTAAGAATTGCCAAAGAATTATCAGGTGTTTTCCCACCAATTAAAGTGAAGGAAATTATCAATGAAATTATTGGAAGATCTTCGTTAGAATTAGAATATTTTGAGATAGTGCACCCAAAAACATTGCTTTCCATTTCTGAATGGATGCCCGGGAGCCAAGCGTGTATTGCTGCGTACTGTGGAGATGTTCGATTGATAGATAATATGCAATTAACGGAGTTTTGATTCGTTATTAAAGCTAAATTTGCAAAAAAAAACAGAGAAAAGCATGTTAATTCAAGTTGTAAAGTCAAAAATTCATAGGGTTTCAGTTACTCAGGCAGAATTGAATTACATCGGAAGTATTACTATTGACGAAGCATTGCTCGAAGCATCTAATATGGTGGAAGGTGAGCGCGTGCAAATTGTAAACATTGACAACGGCGAGCGTTTAGAAACTTACACGATTAAAGGAGAAAGAGATTCTGGAACAATTTGCTTGAACGGACCAGCGGCGAGAAGAGTGGCTGTTGGAGATAAAATTATTATCATTGGTTATGGTTTTATGACCATGGATGAAGCGAAAGAATTCAAACCATCTATTGTTTTTCCAAACGAGAAAACCAATTTAATCGACTAAATGAAATCTCAATTGATTAAAATATTGAAGATTGTGGTGCCGATAGGAATCGGTGTTTATCTTACATGGTATTTCTTAAAAGGACTTTCTGAAGAACAAGCCAACCAAGCCAAAGACGCTTTTTTTGAGGCCAATTACTTTTGGGTTTTTCTGGGGTTGGCAACTGCAGTTTTAAGTCATGTGAGTCGAGCATACCGTTGGTTATTCTTGTTAGAACCGCTAGGATATAAACCAAAACTTTCAACGTCTTACCATTCAGTAATGGCTGGTTATGTCATTAACTATACAGTGCCTCGTTCTGGAGAAATTGCGCGAGCAGGATTAATGACAACCTATGAAGATGTTCCTTTTGAGAAAGGATTTGCAACCATTGTGATTGAGCGATTAATCGATGTGATTATGCTCGGAATCGTTTTTCTTATCACAGGAGTTTTGCAAACACAAACAGAAAAATTTCAAGACATCACAAAGAATGGAACAGGTGAAGGAGCATCGAATTTGATTTGGTACATTCTTGGTGCTGGAGCAATTTTTGGAATCATAGGACTTGTTATTTATTTTAAGAACAAGAAAGTTAACGCTTTTGTAAATGACAAACTCAAAGGTTTTGTAGAAGGCCTGAAATCTGTTTGGACGATGCAAAAGAAATGGGCATTTATCTTCCATACAATTTTCATTTGGACTTGCTACGTTAGTTCAATTTGGATGTTTGCCCAAGCGTTTCCCGAAACCTCATTGATGGAAATCGGATGTGTTTTTGGTGCGTTCTTCGTTGGAGCAACTGCCATTGCATTATTGCCTGGCGGCATCGGAATCTATCCTTTGTGGATCACCCAAGTCCTTTTAATTTACAACATTGACTTTGCCGCATTCGGTATTTTTCTTTGGGTTGCACAGACAGTTTTGATAGTCGTTTTAGGATTAGCTTCTTTGTTTTTGATACAGCGGAAGAAAGATACGCTCCTTCGTCGCTCTTAGATTCATTCGCTTCGCTCATTGTTAGACCGCTGCGCTTTTAGATACGGAAGCAAGCTTCCTTTTAGACACGCCTTCGGCTCTTAGATTTGATTTCGCTTCGAGGAGGTTCGTTGTTGTTTCGATTGCTCAATTTTGAATGGTTAAAAAATAAAATCAACAACGAATGTTTTACCAAGATTCAAGTCTAAGAGCCGAAGGCGTATCTAAGAATGAATTCGCGTAGCGAATGAATGTATCTAAACGAGAGCGAAGCGAACAGTCTAAAAGCCGAAGGCGTGTCTAAAAGCGAAGCGTATCTAAAAAAAATAATATCTTTACTTCCATGATTACTCGAACTCAATACATCCAAAATAAAATTCTCTCTAACGAAGAAGCAAAAAGGCGCATTGCAACTTGGCGCTTGAAAGGTGACAAAATTGTTTTTACCAATGGTTGCTTTGACATTCTCCATAAAGGACACGTTTCTTATTTGGCACAATCTTCGGAGAAAGGAAATCGCTTAGTAGTTGCGTTAAATACGGATGCTTCGGTAAAACGACAAGGCAAAGGCGATGACAGACCTATTAACGACAATGATGCACGAGCAATGGTTTTAGCATCCTTAGGTTTTGTAGATTTAATCGTATTCTTCGATGATGACACACCGCTTTCTGTGATTAAAGAATTGCAACCAGACGTTTTGGTAAAAGGTGCCGATTATGACCCTTGCGAAACAGATGCAAATTCTAAAAAATACATCGTCGGTTCGGATGTTGTGAAAAAGAATGGAGGAGAGGTAATTGCAATTCCGTTAGTGGAAGGTTTTTCGACGACAGGGATTATTAGAGCGTTAGAGCGTTAGAGTTTTGGAGCTTTAGACTTATCCAACACTCTAAAAAATACAAGAATGAAAACTCTTTTCACATATTTGGTATTTATAAACCTTGCTTTTTCGTCGAATGCTCAAAAAATATTCGTTGACGCTAGTTTAGAGCAGAATGTAGATTTATTTCAACTGAAAGAGCCTCTCGATTTATGGCTAAAATTTTTACACTCTGAAAATGATTCTATAGGTTCTAAGTATTGGAATCAAGATGAGTTAATTGAATTTGGAAGCAATGATTATTTTCAATTAAACGATCTTGATTATTTTGAACTGGGTGATAAAATAAAAACGCTTCACTACGGCACAACTGTTTTGAGCATTACTAAGGTTGATTCCTTGTATAAAATAATGTCTCAACTTAAATTAGATTACAACGACAGTGTGTCAACAACTCCTTTTATTTTTCACGTGTATGCAAAAATAGAGGATGAATTAGGAGGGTTAAAGTTGTACAATCCGTTTCCGATTAATCAATCTCTTTATATGAAGTCCAAAAAAATTGGAAATGTAAGCTATGTTTATCCAAAATGGCATCATTTAGATAGACGATTGGCTAAAAAGCAGAATAAGATTCTAAAAGGCGTTGCTAATGAATTTAATATTGATTTAGGAAACTACACGTTTTTTTTTACAGATAATCGAAGTTCTTATTTTAAATTGAGAGGTTATGATTTTCATTTTGAGAATATTGGTGCAGAATATCCTTCAGGGAAAGCAGATTTGGACAGAAATGAAGTTTACTCCTTTGGTAATAATGAGTATTATCCGCATGAGTTATTGCATCTATTAATTAATTCCAAGTGGGAGAATGCACACCTTTGGTTTAATGAAGGCTTTGTGACCTATTTCGGACAAAGTCGAGGTAAAGACTTAGATTGGCATATCGCTAAGTTGAAACAACACATTGACTCTCACCCCGAATTTAGTTTTTCTAACTTACTAGACTTAAGAAGTCTCGATGACAGAACCGATTACCGATATGTTATAGGTGGACTATTTATTAAGATCGCTTATGAAAAAGGAGGTTCAGCACTCGTTGAAAAATTAATGAGCGGAGGTAAATCTAAAAATAACTTTTACGATTCTCTTTCAACTGTATTTGGTGTGCAAAAAGAGAACGTGGATTCTTTTATTAAGGAAGAGATTAATGGAGTTTTCGACTAATCCAAAACGCCCCCTTCAAACTACCGATCTATTCGATTTCAAAAACACGACATGCGCTTTCGGGTCGGTTTTCGCGATGAGCTCTTCCAATTTTGCTAATTTATTCGTGTTTTTCGTCACCAAAATCATTTTTTCGCTGGAATCGTGGTGAATTAACTTTACGCTTTCTTTGGGGAGTTGCTTTGAATTCAAAATCTCCTTTTGTATTTCGTTGTTACGCTGTGAGAATACCAAAACTGTTTTCGTTTGCACGGCTTTTTCTTGATAATACTCAATGGTTTTGCTAATTGTGAAGATAGAAATAACACTATACGCCGCCATTGTGTAGTCGTTAAAAATGACAACACCAATCAACACAATTGCTCCATTAATGAACAGATTTAATTCACTAAAAGGAATTTGCAAGTACTTCTGCAACAACTTAACGAGGATATCATTTCCACCGGTTGTTGCGTTGGCGGACATCACAATTGCCACAGCAAGACCAATTAGTACTCCTCCAAAAACAGAAGAAACTAAAATATCATTGACCAATGCTTCTCCATGAGAAAGGTAGAGAATCAAGTCAATTCCAAAAGAGACCGTTACCATAGAAAAGGTCGTTTTTAGTCCATTTTTACGACCGAGTATCTTAATTCCGAGCAATAAAATTGGAATATTGAGGCACATTGCAATGAACCCGACAGATAAACCGAGAATTTCTTGGATGGCGATACTTAAACCAAATATACCTCCTGGAACAATGTTATGAGGCACGATAAAAAATGCATACCCTATGGACAGGATAGCAGAACCGAGCAATACTTTAGCATAGCTGACGGCTTCTTCTTTGGAGAATTGTGGTGTTTTAATTCTTTGTATTATTCTTGCTCTAATTGAGTGTGTGTTTTTGTTCATTTTCTGGTATAAAAAAAGTCCCTTTGATTTCATGTGTATCAAAGGGACTGATTAATAAATTAATATTTGCAGTTATCTAGTTGATACAGGAGGTTGCCAATTGCATTTATGCATGGGCATATTCTTCCAAATTGTTTTTATATAAAAATGTCTCATTACTAAAGTTTAAATCAAAAAAAAGCGTTCATCTATTAAGAGAACGCCTGCTACTATTCTAAAATAGGTATGCACTAAGTCCTCTGGAATTGCTTCCACGGCATATAACAATTAAAGATATGTTTCTGTGCATTCATATTCATGGGACAAATGTAGGAAGATAAATTGGTTAGCATTGTTTTTCATTAAATAGTTTTTTACTTTTTTTCCAAAGCAGAAAAAAGTAAACAAAAACTGCTTTTGCGCTACACAAACAAATCGACCTTTCTAAGTTTCTTTTCTTGAATTAAAAGAACTCGTCGTTCCTTCTCAAGCAGCTTTTAATTCTTATCGAAAATTCAACTTGAAAGGTGTTCGATTAATTTGTTAATGCGCTTTTAGAGCACGATTAATCTTGGACTATATAAACAAGAAATTTTCAACCTGACTGTCGATAAACGGGTATTAAAGTAAAGTGACCTTCCCCAAGCAGTATCTACAATGCTAGAAAATCTTTCATTAGATGATAGAGCTTGTCAGATTTCCACTGATTAGTGTAATTATTTGGTCCTGTTGCGTAAACAAATTTTTGATTTACATAACCAATAATAGTGTACCCAATATCTTTATATTGATAGTCTTTTGATTCCTGAACAAAATCATTTATATACTTCTCAAGTTCTAAAAACTTGTTAGAGCATCCGAATTTTATTGTTGCTCTATCTTGAATATAAATGTATCCCAAGGTAAGTGTTTCAGTTATTTCAATTCGATATAAATAGCTACAAGAATCGACTTGATGCATTACGGTTAGTTTCGGGGGATATTTAATCGATGTTTTTAGTCTTGCTATAAGGACGTTCTCTTTATTTTTTATAGCATCATTAATAAGTTGTGTTACTATAGAGTCTAATTCCGAGCTTAACTTACTAAGACTGTCATTCTTTGTTTGAGCTACTGAAAAATTTACATTGCTGTAAAACAATAAAATAAGAATTGAATATTTCATGGTATATTTAACGTAACTTTTGTGCTTAGTTACAGACTTCTATTAAATGACAAATATTAAACAAGAAAGACATAAAAATCTCGAAGCAAAATCCCAAATCCCCAAATTCTTAATTCTTAATTTTCAATTCTTAATTAAATCCCCCCACTCATCTCCTCCGGAACCTCAACTCCCAACCTTCCCAAAATAGTCGGAGCGATATCCGCCAAAATCCCATCCTTGATTTTTGCATCTTTATCATTCGTTACCAAAACAACCGGAACTGGATTGAGTGAATGTGCTGTATTTGGACTTCCGTCTGGATTTATCGCAAAGTCTGCATTTCCGTGATCGGCAATGACAATGAACTCATATCCATTCTCCAAACCTGCCGTAACGACATCTTTTAGGCATCCATCAACGGTTTCCACTGCTTTTTGTATCGCAGAATAAATGCCCGTATGTCCAACCATGTCTGGATTGGCGAAATTGAGGCAAATAAAATTTGGTTGGTTGGTGCGGATGTCTTCCACAATTCTATCACGAACTTCTGGAGCGCTCATCTCAGGTTGCAAATCATAGGTGGCTACTTTTGGAGAATTAACGAGTAATCTTCTTTCGTTTTTAAACTCTTTTTCACGACCGCCGCTGAAGAAAAACGTTACGTGCGGATATTTTTCTGTCTCGGCAATTCTCACTTGCGTTTTACCATTGTCTGCCAGAACTTCTCCCAAGGTTTTTACGAGGTTGTCTTTTTTGAAAATCACACTGATGTTCTCGAAAGTGCTGTCGTAACTGGTCATGGTGTAGTACGCAAGGTTCAATTTGTGCATATTGAACTCGTGCAAATCTTTCTGCGTTAATGCAATTGAAATTTCTCTTGGTCGGTCTGTTCTGAAGTTAAAACAGATAGCAACATCGCCGTCTTTCAAGTTGTTGGTGTCGCCAATTTTGGCAGGTTCTATGAATTCATCCGTAGTGTTATTCTCATAAGACGCTTCGATTGCTTTGGACGCAGAACTGAAATTTTCACCCTCTCCATTCACCATCACGTCATAGGCTTTTTTGATGCGCTCCCAACGATTATCTCTGTCCATTGCGAAGTAGCGACCCGTAACTGTTGCGATTTTCACATTGCTTCCAGCGATTTTTTCTTCCAATTCTTTGATGAATCCCAATCCACTTTTTGGATCGCAATCACGACCGTCGGTAAAGGCGTGAATCAATACATTTTTAATGTCGTAACGACCTGCCATTTCGCACAATGCGTACAAATGTTCTTGAGAACTGTGCACCCCGCCTTTGGAAACCAATCCGAATAAATGCAAATCAACGCCGTCATTCTGCGCTTTCTCAAAGGCACTTTTTAAGACTTTATTCTCAAAAAAATCGCCTTCTCGAATGGATTTATTGATTCTTGTCAATTCTTGATAGACAATTCTTCCTGCGCCGATGTTTAAATGACCGACTTCAGAATTTCCCATTTGTCCTTCTGGTAAACCAACGTTTTCTCCACTCGTTCCCAAGGTTGCGTTGGGGTAATTCTCCAACAAAGAATCCATAAATGGCGTGTTGGAATTGTAAATAGCATCCGATTTCGATTTGTCGCCAATTCCCCATCCGTCGAGTATGATTAATCCTATATTTTTAGTCATTTTTTAATGTAATTTGAAAGTTGGTTCCCTTGGGTTGATTGTCCAAACAAGCGATTTTTGCGTTGTGCATTCTGACTAATTGGGCAACAATAAACAACCCCAGTCCCGTTCCTTTTTGCGTTCTCACTTCTTCATTTCCGACACGGTAGAATTTAGTAAAGATAGCGTTTTTATCTTCTTTTGAAATTCCAATTCCTTCGTCTTTTACGCCAAAAACGATGGTGTTATTTTCTTTTTTTGCGTAGATGGTTATGGTCGTGTTTTCGGGAGAATATTTAATCGCATTCTCCAAAAGATTGTTTAAAATAGTCTCAATGGAGAATTTATCAGCAACGATAAGTAACTGACTGTCAACTAGTTGGTTTATCTTTTTTGAATGAGCAAAGATTTCAAAACGCTTCGCAACATTCTCAATGAGTACATTTAAGTCGAATTTTTCTTTCTCCAAAACCAGCGCATTGTTCTCAATTCTCGATGCGTTCAGAATGTTGTCAATCATGTATTCCAAACGTGTGTTTTCTTCAACGGCTTTGGATAACAATTCATTCTGTTGCTCCTTGCTCAATTCTCTTTTCTGTATCGTTTGAATGTATAATTTATTCGATGCGAGCGGTGTTTTCAACTCATGCGTAACAGAAAGCAAGAAATTGTTTTGATTCTCCGATAATTTTAAATCTTTTTTGATAGAACGTTTTATTTGCCAGATGCCGATGAGAATTAGCAAGAGAAAAACGGAACCTTCTCCAATAATCATTCGCACACGTTTGGCAACCTGTTCAGATTCTGCAGAAACCTCTTGTGTTAATTCAATCAAATGATAACCCCACCAAGCAAATTGGAGCACGATGTATGCACTGATGACATAAAATATAAGTGCAGTCCGTTTGTTCATTTTTAATTAGTAAGCTCGTTTATTACTTCCTTCTTTCCAGTTGATAAATGCCTTATTCACGACCTTATTTCCACCGGGTGTTGGATAATTTCCTGTAAAATACCAATCTCCCGTGTTATTTGGGCAAGCTTTGTGTAAATTTTCTACTGTTTGGTAAATAATTTCTACCGGAGTATTGATGGTTGAAGGGGTTAGCAACTCACTGATTTTCACAGAAACTTCATCGTCAGAGAAAGGTGCATAAATCTCTTGCACGTAGTTCTTAATCTGTTCTTTCGGTAAGTTTTCTTGTGCTTTGCACTTCAAATAAACATCCTCAATTACTTGCTCCATTCCTCTGTCCTTCAGCAAAGCAATGGTTGCGGAGAATGCTATAAAATCGCCCAATTTTGCCATATCAATTCCGTAGCAATCAGGGTATCTTATTTGCGGAGCAGAAGAAACAACCACAATTTTCTTTGGCTCTAAACGATCGAGAATTCTCAAAATAGATTGCTTCAAGGTGGTTCCACGAACGATACTGTCATCAATAATCACCAAATTATCAGTGTGTGGAACGACACTTCCATAAGTGATGTCGTAAATATGCGCCACTAAATCATCTCGAGAATCATCTTGCGTTATGAAGGTTCTCAATTTCGCGTCTTTCACGGCAATTTTTTCCACACGAGCGCGCTGCAAAATAATAGTGCTTATATCCTCTCGCTTTGGATTGGCTCCAAGTGCAATAATTTGCTTAATTTTCTCTTCGTTGAGATAATCTTCCAATCCTTTAATCATTCCGAAGTAAGAAACCTCTGCAGTGTTCGGAATGAAAGAGAAAACAGAATTTTTAAGGTCGTGATCTATCGTTTCTAAAATCTGAGGAACGATGTTCTTACCGAGCTGTTTTCGCTCATTGTAAATGTCAATATCACTCCCTCGGGAGAAATAAATGCGCTCAAAAGAGCATTTCGCGATGACGGAAGGTTGATTAATTAGGGTCTCCGTCACGTGACCATCTTTTTTGATAATCAAAGCATGTCCAGGTTGCAATTCTTGAATTTGGTCAGTCTTTAAATTAAACGCTGTTTGAATCACAGGTCGCTCAGATGCAACGACAACTATTTCATCATCTTCGTAGAAGAATGCAGGTCTAATTCCAGCAGGATCTCTCAAAACAAAGGCATCCCCGTGACCAAAAAGGCCAGCCATGGCATAACCTCCGTCCCAATCTTCTGAAGCTTGTTTTAATATCTTTTCGATGTCTAAATTCTGTGCAATTTTCTGATAAACTTCCGCATTTGAATAACCTTGTGGTTTGAGAGAATTGTACAATTCATCATTCTCCATGTCTAAATAATGTCCGACTTTCTCCAAGACCGTAACGGTGTCAGACATTTCTTTTGGATGCTGTCCAACGTGCAAAAGAACGTCGAATAATTCATCCACATTGGTGAGGTTGAAATTACCCGCAACGACTAAATTTCTAGTAATCCAGTTATTCTGTCTTAAGAATGGATGACAATTTTCGATGGCATTTTTACCAAAAGTACCGTAACGAAGATGTCCTAGAAAAAGTTCTCCTGTAAAACCAGCATTCTTTTTTAGATAGTCAACATCATTCAATAATTCAGGATTTTCTTCTTGAATATCATGAAATCGACCGTTTATATGGTCAAAAATCTCTTGAATAGGTTTGTCACTAACCGATCTAAATCGAGAGATGTATCTTTCTCCGGGAGTCATGTCAAACTTGATGTTCGCAACTCCAGCTCCATCTTGACCACGATTGTGTTGTTTCTCCATGAGAAGATGCAACTTATTTAAGGCGTAAAAAGCCGTCCCATATTTGTCGTAGTAGTACTGTAGAGGTTGTTTTAAGCGCAATAGTGCAATTCCGCATTCGTGTTTGATAGCATCACTCATTCTAGAAACAGATAAAATTCAGTGCAAATTTACAATTTATATTTCTGCTAATAGTCAATTAAATCGGGTTAGTTTTGAACAGTCATTTATTGCGAAATAGAGGTGAGAATTAAACAAATCAATAGACATTGCCAATTTTCCCGTGTTGAGCCGCCCATCGAGCGGTAGTCGAGATGCAGTCGAAGTCTGTCAGGAATTAGAAGCTGCGTTAACACTTCGCTTTTTCAAAAGTTCCACTTTTTCTTGTTATATTAGGGCTTGATAACTCAAACACAATTAAATATCAAAAAAGATGGGTAAAGTTGTAGCAATAGTATTCTGTATCGGCTTTCTTTTCTCCTGCAAAAAAGACAAAGTTTTTTCGTGCGAAGGCATTTCTATGTCAGGAGACCGTTCAGTTTTTGTGGGCAAGTGGCGATGGTACAAAACACGAGTTGAGCAGTGGTTTGATGTTGGGCCATCAATTTATTCTGATTACACACCACAAAATCAAGGTTTTGAGTATTTTTTTACTATTTCAGAAGATGGTTTGTATAAAGGGTACAAAAATAACACCTTGATACACAATGTTGTATTAAATAACGTAGATTATGAAACTTTCACGGGAGGGGGGGTAGATGGTATGAGAGTCAATATTAATTGCACTTCAGAACAAATAGAACTGCTAAGGGACACTCCAAGCTCAATAACTGATTCAATAGACCAAAATATATACCCTTTAAATTTTGAAGACCAAGATAATCAGTTAAGATCAAAATATAATTACTTTGTTAGAGAATAAAAACTACCTTGAATCCGGAATTAGAAGCTGCGTTAACACTTCGCTTTTTCAAAAGTTCCACTTTTTCTTGTTATATTAGGTGTAGATAATTCAAGTGTTATTAAATATCAAAAAAGATGGGTAAAGTTATAGGTCTTCTATTTTGTATAACAATTCTTTTTTCTTGTAAGAAAGACAAAGTTTTTTTGTGCGAGGGTGTCTCTATGTCAGGAGATCGCTCTGTTTTTGTAGGCAGATGGAGATGGTACAAAACACGAGTTACAGAATGGTTTGATGTTGGCCCAGACATAGTTTACACCTATACGCCACAAAATCAGGGCTTTGAATACTTTTTCACGATGAGCCAAGATGGCTTATACAAAGGATATAAAAACAATGTATTGGTTCACGACTTGACTTTTAACAATGTTGATTATGAGTCTTTTATAGGGGGGGGGGATGGAATGCGCCTCAATGTAGATTGTACGTCTAATCAGTTAGAGCTTTTGTTAAATGTTACAAACTTTTCTTCTGACACCGTCTATTTATTTGCTTACCCATTTGATTTTTATGATGAGGAGAATCAGTTAAAATCGAATTTGAATTACTTCGTTCGAGAGTAGTAGCGCAGAATAGCATACAAATTACATGCTCCGACCCAGGCATTACCAAATTTCAACTGGTTGATGCAAGAGGTAAAACAGTGAGAATGATTGATTTAAGAGAATTGAATAAATCAATAGACATTACCAATTTTCCCGTGTTGAGTCTGCGTTGCGCTGAACTCGTGGAAGTGTAGAAGTGGTTCCGGAGTTTCATTGTACTTTAACACCCTCCCAAGCAACTATTTCCCATAAAATACGACTATATACTACTTAGACCTGTCTATTTTCATGATAATCTAAAAAAGAAGTGCGATAAGCTAATTTTATTTATTGTAATTTTAACCGTTAATGAAGTCGTTGTTTTTGATCATATCGATACCTGTGTTGCTCGGGTTTTCCGCTCAATCGCAAAAGGTATGGATGAATCCGAACCAGGGACAGTGGGATGAAAGAATAGAATACAAGGTTGATTTGCAATTGGGAGAAATGTACATCGAGAAAGATGGTTTTACTTATTTTCTGAACGATGCGAAGCAAACATTGAGGCATTCTCATAGCGAAGGAGAGTCGAAGCGAATGAAGGGGAACGGTCGTGACCTTCCCGAAATGAGCGAGAGTTCTGTACCTCGATTAACTTCGGCAACCAAGCAAGAACAAGCGGAGAATTACCAGGCGCATGTCATTCGGTCTAAATTTATCGGTTCTTCTTGGAAGGGAGAAGTGGAAGAATCAGAACAATCACCATTCTACAACAACTACATTCTCGGCAATGATAAAAGTAAATGGAAAGGGAAAGTGTATAGTTATTCTTCCGTTCTGATGAAAGATTTCTACCCAGGAATTGACTTGAGAATGGATGGAAATCAAGGGCTTAAATATTCTTTAGAAGTACAACCTGGAGTCGATGCTGAAGTAATAAAAATCAAGTATTCTGGTCAGAACAATCTATCAATAGACGAAAAAGGACAGTTGATTATCGAGACAAGATTTGGTGAAATAATTGAAGGAACTCCCGTTGCTTGGGTAGTAACGGAGAGAGGCAAAGAAAAAGTTGATATAGCTTATTCAGCTGATAATGAGGAGATTACATTTGTGTTTTCAGGAGGTTATGATACGAGCAAGAAATTAATCATCGATCCAAGCATTACGTTTTCTTCGTTCACGGGTTCAACTGCTGACAACTGGGGAATGTCTGCAACACCTGACCCTGCGGGGAATGTTTTTGGTGGTGGAGTGGTTTTTTCTACAGGACAATATCCAGTTACGACAGGGGTTTTTAATCCGTCATTTAGTGGAGGGTCAATTGATATTGGTATCACAAAGTTTACTGGAGATGGCACTGCTTTAATTTATTCAACCTACCTCGGCGGCAATGGTTCTGAAACACCCAACAGTACTATTTGTTCAGCCACCGGAGAACTTTTCATTTTTGGACTAACTTCATCGAACGATTTTCCCATTCCCGGAGCGGCATTTGACAACAGTTACAACGGAGGACCTAATTTATCAGCCTTTGCCAATGGATTAGGTTTTAATACAGGGTCAGATTTGTTCGTTGCCCGTTTAAGCGCAGACGGAAGTACCCTAATAGCAGCAACTTATGTGGGCGGGGCTAATAATGATGGACTCAATACTTCTGGGCTAAAATACAATTATGGCGACCAGTTTCGAGGTGAAATAATAGTTGATAATGCAGGTTCTGTCTATGTAACCTCAAACTCTAAGTCTTCTGATTTTCCAGTGACCGTAACCAGCCCTTCTCTATCAGGAATTCAAGATGCCGTGTTGTTTAAAATGCCAATTGCCTTGAATGCTCTTACATGGTCCCGATTTTTTGGTGCTGGAGGGGTAGAAACAGGGAATTCAATCCAATTGGACTCAAATGGAGATGTTTTTGTCGCTGGAGGAACAGTTTCATCAGGTTTGCCTTTTAACACTGGGGCATCAAGTACTTTCTCAGGTGGAATTGGCGACGGTTATTTGGCAAAATTTAATTCTGCGAATGGTGGCTTTATTGCAGGGACGTATATTGGGTCCAATGAATATGACCAAGCCTATTTTGTACAGTTAGATATCGACGACAACGTCTATGTTTTAGGTCAAACGCAAAGTGATTTGGGCATTACACCAGGTCTATACGGAAATGCCAATTCTGGTCAATTCATTCAAAAATACTCAAACAACCTGAGCACTCAATTGTGGAAAACGATGCTGGGAGCGAGCACGGGCAATGTAGAAATTTCTCCGACGGCGTTCTTAATTTCAGACTGTCATGATATTTATCTTTCGGGTTGGGGCGGAGACTTGAACCAGAATGCGCAAGTAAGTCAAGCGTTGTTTTCTACCACAACGGGATTTCCGGTAACGCCAGATGCATACCAACTGACCTCAGCAGGTAGTAATTTCTATATTGGTGTATTGAGTCAAGATGCAGGCTTTCTGAAATACGGAACTTTTGTGGGAGGAAACACAACTAGCCCAGATCATGTAGATGGAGGAACCAGCCGTTTTGATAAAAATGGAAATATATACCACGCAGTTTGCGCAGCTTGTGGAGGTCAAAGCAATGGATTCACCACAACACCAGGAGTTTGGTCAACGACTAACAATAGCAATAACTGTAACATGGCGGTGTTTAAGTTTGAATTGAACACCATTGAAGCCATCGTTTCTGACCCAAATCCTGTGGTTTGCCTGCCAGACCCTGTTATTTTTGGAAATAACAGTGCGAATGGCAATGATTTTTACTGGGATTTTGGTGATGGCACTAATTCTACAGCAGTTAATCCAACCCATCTTTATCCAGGACCAGGAAACTATGATGTAACATTGGTTGTCTCTGACACCAACGGTTGCTATACTTCAGATACGGTAGAATTTTTGGTCATTATTGGCGATTTTACAGGTTTTGTTACGCAACCTCCAGCACCTATTTGCCCCAACACCCCTTATCAATTAACGTCTTCAGGTGGAGTAACATACAATTGGTCACCGGGTCAGTTTTTGGATGATTCTACCAGTGCCACGCCTTTTGCGACCGTTTCTCAAACGACGGATTTCACAGTGATTATTTCTGATACCTGCGGTGCAGATACCTTGCAAATAACATTGGTTGTTGTGAATCCGCCTTCTTCTGTAACAGGAGACACGTCAATTTGCATCGGAAACAGTGTTCCAATAGGTGCGTTTGGTGGGGGAAGTTATGCGTGGTCACCTTCATCCACTTTAAGCGATACAACTATAGCCAATCCCATTGCCACTCCTTTGCAAACTACAACTTACACGGTTGATATTATTACTCCAGAAGGTTGTTCATTGCAAGACTCTGTTACTGTTGAAGTATTTTTCTTGCCACCAGTTCCAGTAATGCCAGATTCTTTGTTTATGTGTGCGGGAGAACAAATAACAATCACAGTTTCAGGAGGGGACACCTATTTATGGTCACCAAATAACAACATTTCTTCATTGACAGCCCCTGTGGTTACAGTCAGCCCTTTGCAAAGCATGTATTATTATGCCGACTTCACAAATATATGTGCTACGGTTCCGGATAGTGTTTACATAACGGTAGTTTTAGCGGATATTGGAGCATTCACTGACACTATTGTCTGTCCGGGAGAAACGGTTCCATTAACGGGGACAGGTGGCGTGGCTTATAGTTGGTCGCCAAGTGGCACGTTGAATAACAATGTAGCCTCAATGGTATATGCAACACCAACTACTCCAACGATGTATTACGTTATTGGCACCGACCAATATGGATGCACAGACATTGATTCTGTATTTGTCGATTTATTTCCTCTAGCGTTTATTCAAACAAACCCAAACGTCTATGCATTTTTAGGAGATCAAGTCCAACTTTCAGCAACAAGCACAACAAATGGGCCTTATGTTTGGAGTCCTTCCGAGTTTTTGACCTGTGTTGTTTGCAACAACCCCGTTGCCAACCCAGATCAGAATTATTACTATACCGTGAGTTATACCGACGGAAATGGATGCTCTGATTCTGACACAGTAAGAATTATTTACGACCCTATAATTTATGTTCCGAATACATTCACCCCAAACGGAGATCAATTTAATGGCCTTTTCAAGGCAGAAGGAGGCAATATCGGTCAGTTTTTAATGGAAATTTATAACCGTTGGGGAGAATTGATTTTCGTAAGTGAAGATATTGATATTGGTTGGGACGGTACATATAAGGGGAAGAAATGCCAAGATGGCACTTACGTTTGGAAGGTGAAAGTGGTCAGTTTTTCTAATGAGTTGGAAGAATATGTAGGACACATCAACTTGATTCGATAGGATTGTAAAGGGATGTCACTTAAATAAAACGTGGATCTGTTTCCATTATGTGCCCACAATTAGTACAGGTTCTTAATTCTTCAGAAGCATAAAAAGATCTAAATCGCGATAAAAAATCATGTTCAATATCCTCTAAAGGAAAACGATATTCGTGCAGTTTGTGGTTGCATTCATCGCAAAACCACAACAACCCATCGGTCAAGTCCGTGCCTTTTCTTACGCGCTCAATCACCAAACCGACGGTATTCGCGCCTCTTATCGGAGAATGAGGAATATTTGGTGGTAACAAGAAAATATCTCCTTCTTTTATAGGTACTTCCACAACTTTTCCTTCTAATTGTACTTTTACCAAGACATCTCCTTCTAATTGGTAGAATAATTCTTCGCTTTCGTTAAAATGATAATCTTTACGGGCATTCGGGCCGCCGACTATCATCACGATAAAATCGCCAGCTTCGATATACAAGTTTTTATTGCTAACAGGTGGTTTCAACAAATCTCTATTGTCATCTATCCATTTTTGAAGGTTGAAAGGAAGAAGCATTTTTTTTATTTTAATAATTAGTCAAGTAAAGTTATCTTTTTTATTCTTATTAGGAAGAATCTCCGTAGAGAAAAATAAAAAGGAGAATAAAACGGAGCGGCAATTGCAATGCACGCATAATTATTTTACTTTTGTTGCGATTCCAATTTAATCGCAGGCTAAAATGTCAAAAAAAGTATTAATTATTCAAGGAGGAGGATTCAGAACTGGATTTAGCGCTGGAGTTTTGGACGCATTTCTTGCGATGAAACATAACCCTTATGACGCTTATTATGCTGTTTCAGGAGGTGCCATTGCAGTTTCATACTTTTTGGGTAATCAATACAAAAAATGTTTCGAATCTATGTGCTTGTTAGCGACAGATAAGAATTTCATGAGTTACAACAAGCTCATTCGACAAAACATGCTCATGGATGTTGATTATTTTTACAAAGTTGCTGATGAAAAAGTACCTTTTGACGTTGATACAGCGCTCAACAACATTAAAGAAAAGGACTTGGCTATTGTAATGACGAATAAAATAACTGGCCAAGCAGAATATTTTCATCCTACAAAAAAAACATGGATGGATGCGGTCATTGCTTCTTGCACATTACCATTCGTCACCAAAGGGAAGCATATTATCAATGAGAATGAATACATGGACGGAGGTTGGAGCGATCCATTGCCTGTAATTCGCGCAGTTGAAGATGGAGCATCTGAAATCACGATTATCAGAACAAGTCCCAAGGATTTAAAAGTTTCTCAATCTTGGTCGGATTATATTGGAACTTTTGCTTTTCGATCTAATTCAAAATTGAAAGCCTGTTTTGAGAATAACCACAGAAAATACAACGATGCCATTGATTTTATTAATACAAAGCCAAAAGGAGTTACTATTCGTCAAATTGCTCCAGAAATTCCTTTATTGACTGGAACTTATTCTAATTCTATCTCAGTCATCACAAAAGATTACAGGCACGGAATGCAACGTGGATTGGACTTTTTACATCAAGATAATGCATAATCTTTGTTAAGAATCCAACCATTTAGTAAAAAAGTTCGTCTAAATTATCAGTCTAAGAGTTAAGAAAGGTCGGCGAAAGTCGGCCTTTTTTGTTACAGAAGAATGCCAATTCACATCTTTCATTAATTTTGCAGAAAAACAAAGAGTATGAAAGCGTATGTATTTCCTGGTCAAGGAGCTCAATTTTCAGGAATGGGTAAAGACCTTTATGATAACAATGATATTGCCAAAGAATTATTCAATAAAGCGAATGAGATTCTTGGTTTCGACATTACTAAAATTATGTTCTCTGGTTCTGATGAAGAACTGAAACAAACAAAAGTAACGCAACCTGCTATTTTTCTACATTCTACGATTTTGGCAGCTTGTTTAGGGGGAGATTTCCAACCTGATATGGTTGCCGGGCATTCTTTAGGCGAATTATCAGCATTGGTTGCAAATAAGGCCTTAAGTTTCGAGGATGGCTTGCGCATTGTTTCTAAAAGAGCATTGGCGATGCAAGTAGCCTGTGAGAAAGAACCTTCAACAATGGCAGCAATTATTGGCTTGGAGGATGAGGTTGTGGAGAATATTTGCAATGAAGTAGATGGAATCGTAGTTGCGGCAAATTATAACTGTCCAGGGCAATTGGTTATTTCAGGAGCCGTTCCTGCGGTAGAGAAAGCGTGTGAATTACTCACTGAAGCAGGTGCGCGTAGAGCGCTATTATTGCCAGTTGGTGGTGCTTTTCATTCTCCCTTAATGGAGTCCGCAAGAGAAGAGTTATCCGCAGTCATTGATGCAACAGAATTTAAAACACCAATCTGTCCTGTTTATCAAAATGTGACAGCAAGTGCCGTTTCAGACCCTGCAGAAATTAAAAAGAATTTAGTTACCCAACTAACTTCGCCCGTTAGATGGACGCAAACTATGCACGCAATGATTGCAGATGGTGCATCAGAAGTTATTGAAGTTGGACCTGGGAAAGTGTTGCAAGGCTTGTTTAAGAAAGTAGATAGAAAATTTCAGACATCTAGCGCTGAAGTATAGTAAAAAGGCAGAATTGGTATAAAAAACACGAGTGATTTTAAGATTTCTCGTGTTTTTTTATGGAAATTCATTTTTGTGTGCATCCATTAAGGGAACACAAAAAATAATAATTATGAAAAATTTTATGACAGTACTGGCAGTTGTTTTAATGTCAGCAACAACTTTTGGACAAGATAACCTTGGAGAGGTTAAGGGAACGGTTGTTGAAAAAAACACAACAGTAGCAGCTTATGGAGCGCACATTTTTATCAATGATAATGGAAGAAAGTATAATGCAACAGCTGATGTTGATGGTCGCTTCAGAATTAGTGGAATTCCTGCAGGAACGTACATTGTAAATGTAAAGTATAAGGGAGATACTTTGGAGAAAAGAATAATTGCCGAAGTACCAATGGATGGTTTCTTTAATACTGATACGATTAATTTTTACTCAGACATCCTTGATATGCCTGTGATGACAGTTCATTATGACCCCAATGAATTAAAATTGATCAGCGGAAACTTGCCAGTTACAACCTTAACTGCGGAAGAAATTGAACGTTCTCCAGTGAAGACAGACATCAAAGCATTGATTAACTCGATGTCTTCTGATGTTAGAATGACCAACGATGGTGAATTGGTTTTTAGAGGAGCAAGAAAAGGCGACATGCTCTACTTAATGGACGGTGTAAAAACAGCAACTATTGGCAATGTCCCAAGTTCTTCTATTGGTAGAATGATGATTTATACGGGTGGACTTCCAGCTAAATATGGAGATACGCTTGGAGGAGTTGTGATCATGGAAACAAAAAGTTACTTTGATTTGTACAGAAGATGGGAGGCTACACAAATTAGAGAAGGGAAGATGTAGGCTTCGACATTTCGAGAGCCTCAATGTTCTCAGCCTACATTCGCTTTGAGCGAAATAAAAATAAGTACGGGCAGGTCGTGACCTGCCCGTACTTATTTTTATTTCCCAAATCTTTTCCTTTCTCCTTTTGAAAATAGGTAATTATTATTTGCCTAGCCTAGATTTAGGGAGACCGTGAATAATTAACACAACTCCTAAGATAATTGCTCCAAGGCTTAAAAGGAAAAATAGATCAAAGTTACTGCTTGATTTTGTAGATGTAATTGCGGCAATAAACCTAAAAAAACCAAGAGCCAATACGATAGCACCTCTCCAAATGCTTTTGCGACCATAGCTATTCTCTGTTTTTATCGCATTGTCTATTTGATACGTCTTTACATTTAACTTCCCTTGAATGAGCGAGTAAATTTGATCTTTTGAATCTTTGTCGTCCTCAAACTTTCTGTAAAGAGCAATTATTTTACTTTCAAGCCTTAAGTGATCGGTTGAGTCGGGGTTAAAATCTTCTAATTTGTCTTCAAAGACAGCTGAGTTTAACTTTTCAACAACATCATCTTCGCCCCTGTTAGTTAGCTCGCTTAGAATATCTATACGAATGGTTGGGTCGAGGTTTGCAAAATTTTCGGAAAAAGAGATTAATTCCTCCGTGCTCATTTTTAATATTTTTTTTCTCATAGTTATATGTTTTACATCTCCTTCAAAAATTCCTTCAACCTCTGCTCGTTCTCCTTCTTTAAAATCATCAATTTATCATCTGATTGGATGACAATATAGCCGTCCAAACCATCAATCAGTGCTGTTTTTCCATTGGGAATATTCACAATGCAATTTGATGTGTTAAAAACGGATATTTTATCTCCAACCAAGGCATTATTTGCATTGTCTTTTTGAAGATGCCCATCTAAACTGCCCCAAGTTCCAAGGTCTGACCAATCAAAATTAGCAACAACAACATCTATGTTTCTAGCATGCTCCATGATGGCAAAGTCAATGGAAATGTCTTCGCAAGTTGCAAATGCATGATTGACAAAATTTTGTTCATTGTTTGTATTGTACGAGGATAAATCATTCGTGAATAGCGTATGCAGACCTGGCTGAAACTCTCTCAAAGCATCAATGACGGTGCTTGCTTTCCAAATAAAAATGCCAGAATTCCAGAAGAAGTTGCCTGAAGCAACAAATTCTTCTGCTGTTGTTAAATCTGGTTTTTCTCTAAATTGTTGCACCGGAAATGTAGCATTCGGAGCACTTTCAGAAGATGCATCAACCTCGATGTAACCATAACCTGTGTCAGGTCGGGTGGGTGCAATGCCTATGGTTGCAATTCTTCCTTGCTGCGCAGAAGCGATTGCCGTGTTGATTGAACCTGCAAAATTCTCCGTCTGAATAATCAAATGATCGGCAGGAGAAATAATGAGGTTGGCATCGGGGTTTAACCCATAAATTTTACCTGCTGCATAAGCAATACAAGGAGCTGTGTTTTTTCTTTCTGGTTCTGTCAGAACTTGCTCTGGAGAGAGGTTGGGCAACTGCTCCAAAACCATTTCCTTGTAATTGGCATTGGTCATTACGTAGATGTTTTCGTTCGGAGAAACATGCAACAAACGCTCGTAGGTCATCTGAATCAATGATTTTCCAATTCCTAAAACGTCCAAAAATTGTTTCGGGTTTTCGGGTGTAGAAAGAGGCCAAAATCGGCTTCCAATTCCACCTGCCATAATAATGCTGTAATTGTTTTTCATTTCATGATTTTAAGAGAGAAAGACTATCAGGTATCTATTTTCGTTTTATTTCTTCCACTTTTGCAAGTGCATGAATTAAATAATCTCTTTTTGTGTTCGTTTCTTTGCAGAGAAATCGAGTTCTTCTCAAATTTCCTTTTTGGAATGTCTTATTGTTGAGTGCAAAAATACTGTTTTTATCCAATTGTTCAAGTGTTGTTATTTCTTCAGAACGAAGGTCGTATTTCATTAAAGCTCTTTGCAATTCTACATCAGAACAGGAGGATGCTTTTACTTTCACCAAAGAATTAAGCAATGCATTCTCAATATCTTCAGGTAATTTCTTGCTCTCAATGAGTGGATGGATTAAATCGGTATAAGTTGATTGCCATTCTTTTCCATGAGGCTGAATTCTGCGTCCAAATTTATTGTGTGCTATTAAATGAGCAAATTCATGCAGTGTGGTAATGAGAAATGAATACGGGTTTAAGTTATTATTAATTGTAATGATGTGCATTTCTCCCTTTCTCCCTGCTCTAAAGTCGCCTAATTTTGTTTTTCTTGGTTTAACAATTTTAAAACGAACAGAATTTTCAAGAATCACTGAAACGACATACTCTAAAAAGTCATTTGAGATAAATTTCTCAAAAAAAGCGTGATATTTTGTTCGTTCTTGCATTTTGCCTAAAATTATCGAATATGATTGACAGTAGGTCTAATTTTTACCGAATAAATTGCAAGCAATAAAAATACAATTAACTTTACAACTGTTGAAAAAGATGATTTCAAATATCGGTAAGTTTGTTCAGATGATCTGGGTGGTTTTTTCTAAGCCAGAGAAATGGGGTGTATTCAGAAAACGACTGTTCGATGAGATTCAGTTGATTGGTATAAATTCTATTCCAATTGTTGCGCTGATGTCAATATTTATGGGGGGAGTTATTGCTTTGCAGACTGCTTCCAACATGGATTCTCCTCTTTTGCCAGAATATACCATCGGATATATTACACGATCGAGTACGATTTTAGAATTCTCACCAACAATTATTTGTTTAATATTAGCAGGAAAAGTGGGGTCAAATGTTGCTTCAGAAATAGGCACCATGAAAACAACTGAGCAAATAGATGCGCTTGAAATTATGGGCGTCAACAGTTTATCGCATTTAATTTTACCAAAAATATTAGGAGCCATCTTGTTCTTCCCTGTTCTGATAACTTTCTCAATGGGTCTAAGTCTTATTGGTGGCTGGTTGTCTTTAGTCTTATCAGGGTTGTCTTCTACAGAAACGTATGTGATTGGTCTTCGTTCTTTCTTCGAGTTTTCAAATATCGTGTATGCATTAACGAAAACAGTTGTTTTTGCTTTTTTAATTGTCTCCATTGCCTCTTTTTATGGATATTATACGAAAGGTGGAGCTTTAGATGTTGGAAAATCTGCCACAAGAGCAGTTGTTAGTGCCAGTGTTGCTATTCTGATTGCCAACTTCTTCTTAACGCAAATGATACTGCTATGATTGAAGTTAAGAATATCAATAAATCTTTTGGGGAGAATCATGTTTTGCATGATATCAATGCTTCTTTTGAGAAAGGTAAAGTCAATTTGATTATTGGTCAGTCAGGACAAGGAAAGTCCGTGCTCACGAAGTGCATTGTAGGTCTTCATCAACCAGAAACCGGAACGATTTTATATGATGGCACTGATTTTACTAGTCTTGACAGAAAAGATAAAAAAGAAATTCGCAAAGAAATAGGAATGCTTTTTCAAGCTTCAGCTTTGTTTGATTCTATGACTGTTGAAGAGAACATCATGTTTCCGTTGACGATGTTTACGAAGATGACGAAAAAGGAGAAGCTCAAACGAGTAAATTTTTGCTTAGAAAGGGTAAATTTAACGGACACAAACAAGCTTCTTCCTGCAGAATGTTCTGGAGGAATGCAAAAAAGAATTGCAATTGCAAGAGCAATATCTATGAACCCAAAGTATTTGTTTTGTGATGAACCCAATTCGGGGTTAGATCCAAAAACGGCGATAGTTATTGATAATTTAATTCGTGAGATTACTTATGAATACGATATAACAACGGTTGTGATTACGCATGATATGAATTCTGTAATCGAAATTGGAGACACGATTCTATTCATTCACAACGGTCGCAATTGGTGGACGGGCGACAGAAAAGAGATCATCACTACTGATAACAAAGAAATTTCGGAATTTGTTTATGCATCTGATTTTATGAAAGAAATTAGAGCGTCGATGCAAGAAAAGAGGAAGTAGTTTTTAGAAACGGTCGTGCCTCCCTTTGGAGCGTTAGAGTTTTCGAGCATTGGAGCTTTAGATATAACATTGCTCCAATGCTCGAAAACTCTAATCTTCCAAAAACTTCTGATCTAATTTCTTCTTAGACTTTACTCCCAATTCTTTTAATTTTTCAGCAGAACGGGCCAAGTTTCCTTTGCCGTCTTTTAGTTTTGACATGGCATCGTCGTAAGCTTTTGTTGCATCGGCTTGTTTTGCTCCTATTTTTTCTAGATCAGTAACAAAACCAACAAATTTATCATACAATCGTCCTGCTTGTTCTGCAATCTCAAAAGCATTTTTATTTTGTCTTTCTTGCTTCCACAATCCTTCTACGGTTTTTAAGGTTGCCAATAGGGTAGAAGGTGTGACAATCACAATTTTTCGTTTCCAAGCTTCGGCATATAAATTAGGTTCTTCTTTGACCGCCAAAGCAAAAGAGGATTCAATGGGCATAAAAAGCAAGACAAAATCCGGTGAGGTAAGGTCAGGGATGTGCGAATAATCCTTGTCTCCCAAACCTTTGATGTGTGCCTTTACCGAAACAATGTGGTTGCTAAGTGCAATCGCTTTTTTGTCAGCATCTTCTTCATTAATATACTGTTCGAATGCTTTTAACGAGACTTTAGAATCAATGATAATGTGTTTATTGTCGGGTAATTGAATCACAACATCAGGTCGCAGTAACTCTCCGTCATCATTGCGAAAAGATGCTTGCGTTGTATATTCTCGCCCTTTTTCCAAGCCAGAGAACTCTAAAATGCGTTCCAAAGCCAATTCTCCCCAGTCGCCTTGTGTTTTTTGTTCTCCACGCAATGCGTTGACTAAATTTTGCGCCGTATCTTGCACTTTAGAATGTTGCTCCGACAATGTTTTTATCAAAGTCTCCATATTGGCAAATTGTTTGATGTCCTGTGCATTATTCTCCGAAATCTTTTTCTCGAACTTTTCCAACTTCTCTTTGAGGGGGTTAAGAATTTCTGACAAACGTTGTTCATTCTCCGATTTTAAAGCTTTGGAACCTTGTGCAACAATATCTTTACCAATCAATTCTAACTGCTCTCGTAATTCTTTCTGTTTTTTGTCTGCCGTTTCTCGCTCTCGCTGAATCGATTGCTCCAAACCTTTATTTTCTGCTGCTAATTGAATGCTTTGCGTTTTAAACTCATCAACTTCACTCTCTAAGGACTCAAGATTACTGGATAAGGATGTGTTTTTTTCTATCTCATTCTTGTGCTGAACAAAGAATAAAACAGCCGACGCAACTGCTATAACGATAAGAATAATGAGAATTGTCTCTAACATAACTTAAAAATAGACAATATATCCGAAATGGACTTTGCTATTGCTAAAAAGAATCTGATTGGACAGTTGTTTTCCGAGTGCATAAGAAATAGAAAACACGCCAAAATTGGTGCTGAAGGAGAATCCTACACCAAAACCAAAAGGACTATCGTTGTAGTAATTAGCAGCATTGTTTTCGTACCAACTTTGGTCAAAAAAGGCAAAAACGTGAGAATTTTTATCCAAAAGGAAGCGATATTCTATAATAGAGGTGTTTTTTGTTGTCGAAAGTAACTCATCTTCATTGAAACCTCGCTGATTTGTTAAACCTCCAAAGCGATAGAGTTCATTCTGAAAAATGGTTGGGGCAGAATAGAATTCTGTGAGGTTTGCCAAGCGAATAACATGCCGTCGAGTGATTGGAATGAAAAATTCTATTTTAGATTCTCCCCGGTATGTCAACGATTTAACAATTACACTAGTGTCATTAATTTGTGAATTCCTTGTTCCCACAGAACCTTGAAAAGAGAGGTTGTAACCGCGTGAAGGGTTAGGGATGTAATCTATTTGCCGAGTTGTGAATGACAATCCGTAATTGTTAGATTTTGTGCTTCCAAGTGTCGAAAAGGAAGGATTGTTTGCTCCTCCTGATAGAACATTGGAAGAGATACTTTGGTAAAAAACTTTTAATTTACTCCCAGTGTTGAGATAATATTCTACCCCAATGGAAGAATTTAACTCCAAAAACGAAGTGTCTCGTTTGTAGAGGTTGAAGGTTCCATCGATACCAAATGAGGTGTTGAATAAGAAGGGATAATTTAGTCGAGCATCTAGGGATTGCGTCTGGTCTCGAATGGATTGCCATTTAATGTCCAATAGTTCTCCGCGCTTTAAAGTGTTTAGAAGTTTGAGATTCAATTCTCCCGTAACACTCAACCTCCCACTTACCGGGTCTGGTTGAAAACCAATGACACCATTTATAGCACTAATAGGGATGGCTTCTAGGTAAACGAATAATTCAACTCCCTTCTTTGTGAATAGTAATTCTGCAGGCTTTATTTCTTTCAAAAAAGGTACTTGTTGGATGCGATTGGTGATTTTTTGTGTTTCTGACTCCACGTATTTATCTCCTTTTCGGATATTGAGAAGGTTAGAAATGTATTTTACCGCCACGCTTGAATCTCCTTTGATGTTTATCTTGGACCATGTTAAAAAAGGACCTTTAATAATAGTCAAATCAGCCGAGAGAGAATTATTTGCAAACACATGATCCTCAATGGTAACAGACACAAAGGGATGGCCATTGTTTAAGTAGGCATCTCGAATTCGGGTAAGCATATTGGCCAATTCTTTTGGAGAAAAGGCAATATTTGCAATCAATTTCTCTGATATTTTAGAGTTTTTACGGAGAAATCGAAGGTTCTCTTTGGATGTACTTAATCGGATGCTCTCTAATTTTTCTCCTAAGAAGAAATAAATGTCAGTTTTACTCTTCTTATGCACCATAGAATCAATAGATGCCAGAAGATAACCTTTTGAGATTGCTGTGTTTTGGAGCTCTGTTAAATAACGAAAAGCAGAGATGCTGTCTTTGAAATTTGCCTTAGGATGTTTGATAAATGTGTGAATAAGATCATTTTTATAATCTAAATCATATTTTTTTTGCCCAAAAACTGGTAGGGCAATTAACATTGTCAATATGGCGAGTATCCTAGTAATAACTATCATTAACGATGCCCAATTTAGTTTATTTCAACGGGTTACTGATTAATTGTTAATAAATAATTTTCTATAAGTATGTAATTTATTGTAGATTTGTCGTTATAATAGTACAACAAACTAGAACTTTTAAATTTATTTGGTATGAAGAAATTTTTGGCCTTGACATTAATGGGATTGATGTTATCAGTAGTATTAGCTTCATGTGGATCTTCTAAAGGAGGTCACTGCGACGCATACGGAAGTGTTGATCAAGTGGAAAGCACTGATTTAGCAGCATTATAACATTAATTAAAATGTAATGCAAGGTCATCTTACGATGACCTTTTTTTGTGCTGTAATTTCTAGGAGAATTCTCTGCATAAAAAAAGCCACCGAATTTCGATAGCTTTTTCTCAATGAAGTCTTTTTTAATTTAATTCTCTTTAATAATTGGTTCAAACCAAACCGTTACGCCTGCGGCAACTGTCGGAATTAAAACATAATTCTCAATGTATCTGTCTTGTTCGCAAGACTTACATGTTGTTGCCGTTGCTTTGTATCTTAATATTGCGTTTCCCGCATCGTACTTTACATCCTTTAACACTGATGCTTTGCATTTAATCGTCATAGGATTTGCAAGGATGTCGTAAGCACCCCAGTCCATAGGGACTCTTGTCTGCCCTCCATCAAAACTTATTTCAAATGCATTTGCATATTGCCCCGCACCTGTGAAGTGTGTAACACCTGCGTCCGCTGTCATATAGCCAGATTTAGGGTAAATAATTACACCTTTTACAATAACACCCGTTTCTTCGTTAGAATCCGAGACGGTACATTTTTTACAAGAGTTAGACACTAAAAGCATCGAGATTGCCAAAACACTTAGTATTATTGGTCTTTTGAATGATAAACTTTTCATAATTGTAGTTATAGGCAGTAAAAATATCGAAATAAAGTGGTTTAAAAAAATTATTTCTTTCTTAATTCAAAATTCTTACCGAGATATACCTTTCTAACTGTCTCATCAGCAGCTAATTCTTCAGCTGTTCCTGACTTAAGAATAGCTCCTTCAAAGAGTAAATACGCTCTATCAGTTATGGAAAGCGTCTCTTGCACATTATGGTCAGTTATGAGGATGCCGATGTTTCTACTTTTTAATTCTGAAATAATACTTTGGATATCTTCTACAGCAATTGGGTCAACACCAGCGAAAGGTTCGTCAAGTAAAACGAACTTAGGATTTGTTGCCAACGCTCGCGCGATTTCAGTTCTTCTTTTCTCTCCACCAGAGAGTCTATTTCCAAGGTTTTTTCTGACATGACCTAGGCTAAATTCACTAATTAATTGTTCCAACCTTACATTTCTTTCTGCTTTATTGAGGTCAGTCATTTCAAGAATAGCCATAATGTTGTCTTCGACGCTCAATTTTCTAAAAACACTGACTTCTTGTGGCAAGTAACCGATTCCCATTTGAGAACGCTTATACATTGGTAAAGTTGTGATTTCGGTTTCATCTAAAAACACTTTCCCCTCTTCGGGTTTCACTAAACCTACAATCATGTAAAAAGAGGTTGTTTTTCCAGCGCCATTAGGACCTAGAAGACCCACAATTTCGCCTTGGTTGACCTCGATGGTTACTCCTTTTACAACTTCTCGTCCTTTGTATGACTTCTTTATTCCTTGCGTGTATAATTTCATAATACTCTAACTTAGAAATTGATGTAATATTTTGCTCGCACCCCAAATGCTGCTAAGTCGGTTACTCTAACACCAGGATCTAAATGGGTTAACCTCCAGAAGACATCAACTCTTCCTAATTTAAAGATGTTTTCAATGCCTGCTGCGACCTCAACATAAGGTGTGTTCCCAAAGTCTTTGGTAAAGTTAGGTATTCTCATCAATTCAGAATGTCTAGCTGATCGTTGACCATAAACAAACTTAGCTGTTGTGACTAATCGAAGTTTGGCTTTTTTTATCAATGGAATCCTGTCAAAAAACAGCCCATCCCAATGATTTTCAACGATTCCAGAGATATATTGGTCTGAAACAAACTCGAAAAAATCCATTTTGTTAAAAGCATTGTTCGAAAGCCAGAAAGATTGATTTCCTTCATGAACCTTTAAAAAAGGATAAGCAGCATTCCCAAATATTTTCCCAGCATTTATTCCGTATTTAATTCTGCCAAGAATTCCGATATTCACTTGGTGTTCGATAAAAACATCTATTTTTTGATAATTGTAATCAGCTCCAAAGAGATCTTTTACCCCAAAAATACCCTGAATGGCAAAAATTGGGTATTTCGATCGAATAGACGTTCTATCAAAACTACCCGAAATGAACTCTTCGTCCTTTGCCCATCTGAATCGTGCCGTAAGCTCCGTTGTTTGAAGTGTGGTTATCGTATCGTCAATCAGTGTGTTAGGATTAGGACGTAAGTAATTTGCAAGTCCAACGGCAGTATATTCTTTCCACTCAAAACCACCGAAAAGAATGATGTCTTTTCGGATATCTTTTTCTAAATTCACTCCTGCTTTTTGAACGAAAGTTAATTTATCAAGCGGGCCTGTCCTTAGAATAGCACCAAATGTAGAGCTCACTGCAGCGGCACTTTGCGCTTGACCAATTTGCTCTAAATCGTAGTTGTAGTATGCTATTAGCATTCCCCTTTTTTTAGGTGTAATGTTAAAGCGCATGGATGCACCATATTTAAATTGTTCATCACCAAAGCCATAAGCTACCCTACCTCCAAGTTCGATCCGCTTACTAAATTTATTTGAAGTACGTAGTGCCAAACCGAGCCTGAGGTTTTCTACTTGGTTAAAACTGACCAATGAAAAAGCACTTCCTAACTCTATCTTTCCTAAGGGGTAATAACCAGTAGTTGCCAAGTACAAAGTGTTTTTTAAGACTTTAAAGAAGCGTAGGTTATTTAGAGAGTCAACCATGCCGTTGATACCAGCTTCTTGCTTACTTAGAGGTTCATGTCGTATAGCTGCCCAGTATTCATCTGAACGGAGGTTGGCGCTGTCAGAAATTTCTACGGTGCTTTTTGAACTGTAAAAACTGAGTGGTCGCTCATGATTGATCTTGTAGTTGGTTCTGCTGGAACTACGTCTTCCATAAAGGCCATAAGCCTTCGTCTTTTTTGTGATTTTCAAGTCGGCAATCATTTTCTCACTGGTCAACATCCAGACTTCATCTTCTACCTGCTCAAATTTATGTTCGATGTAAAGCCCCTGCACATAGTTGATGTTGGTCCAAGGGGAAATGTTCATCGTAAACTGTTTCACGGCATAAGTGGTATCGTGAATCCACATTTCACCTTCAAAAGTCATGTCGCCCGTCCTTTTTGGGGTAAACTTTAATTGGTAACACCAATAATTATCAATAAACATGGAATCTTCTAAGTAAAACCGGTAAAAATTACGAGCAAAATTAGAAACAGGGCTTATGAAGGACTTATTGAAGAGTATTAGGTTGTTGTCGTAAATATTGACATTAAGGTACATATCTCCCAAGAATTGATTCAACTCAAGGTTCTCAATTCCGCTAATTCTGGATGCTTTTACAAACTCTTTTTTCTTTCGAGGCGTTTTTTTATAGTAGTAATTTGAAACGGATTCACTAAGAATGACAGGAAGGTAACTTGTGCCGTTTTCTTCTTCGTCGAGGTAATCCATGATTAAGTCCAAGCGTTTTACGACCTCTCGCTCTTGGAATTTCTCACCAATATTGTTCAAATCCAATTGGACCTTATTATATACCTCGTATTCGTATGAATCTAATTTTTCTTTGTTGTTAATTTTTTTATTGGCAATGACTTTTTTGTGAAGAACTGTTGATGGAAATTCATCAGGCGCTTTCACAGTGACTTCTTGGTAGTCGGTAGAAAGGATGGGTAAAACGACATTAATTGTCTGGGATTTATCTAACTCGACAAACTTCCTCACTCTTAAATAACCCGAAAACGAAAATTCTAATGAATCTGTAGCATAGTATGTATCAAAAGAATAGTGACCTAATGTATCTGTAAATGCACCAATTTTGGAATTTTGAAAACGAACAGTAACGAAAGGCATTGGTTCTCCAGTTAGCTGATCCGTAACAACGCCATCAACAATCGTTTTTTGGGCGAAAGTTGACAAAGAAAATAAAAGAAAAAGAAGGAGAATGTTCGTCTTCATATTTGTTTTAGCAAACCTAAAAGTAAGGAACTATAACGGAACTTTTAGCTTGATTGTTGCTGAATTTTCAACTTTTTTTCAACGCGAGCAGAAACGAAGATACCTGTTTCGTATAGAATGAGAATAGGAATCCCAACAATTACTTGACTAATAAGGTCTGGGGGAGTTATCAATGCAGACAAAATTAGAATCCCAATAATAGAATGTTTACGATATTTCCGAAGAAAAGCTGATGATAGAACTCCTAGTTTTGTGAATAAATAACTGATTACAGGCAAAAGAAACAGCAGTCCTGAATAAAAGATGGTGGACAGGATCATGCTCATGTATGAACTAATGGTGAATATGTTTTTTAGCTCTTTGGTAATCTGATACGACCCGAAAAACTGAACACAAAGCGGGGCAACCACAAAATATCCGAAGCTTATTCCAATAAAAAACAGGATGCTTACGTAAAAAACAATGCCTTTGGAAATTGTTTTTTCTTTTTTCTTTAAACCAGGCTTTACAAAAGACCAAATTTGGTAAAAAATAAACGGAAATGCGAGAACAACCCCTCCCAAAGCGCTCATCATTAAGGCGTACGAAAACTGACCCGTCATGGTCATACTTTGCATTTTTACAGGAATTTCATGTACGCAAATCCCAAAATACTTGCACATTAATTGAAAAGTGATAAAATCTGGATTCTTCATGGAGAGAAAAAGGTTGTCCATTATCCATGTTTGGAAAAACCACAAAACTATTCCTAAAACAAGAACAGCGATGGCAATTCTAACAAGTCTCCACCTCAATTCTTCAAGATGACCTAAAAAGGACATGTTTTTATCTTCTTCCATAAATCAGAACAAAAGTAGTTATTCTCATAGAATTGGTTGGATAATGTCCTAATTATGATGAAAAATTAAATAATAATTGAATTTGATTTAAAAAAGTGCAGTTGAATTAAGATTTTGTAGTATTTTAGATAGGAATTTCAAGATACAGAATTCAAACTATGGTAAAATTGGACTTAAAGAGTGCCCTAAAAAAGTTTTTCGGATTTGATAGCTTTAAAGGAGATCAAGAAGATATTATTCACAATGTCTTAGACGGCAATAATACCTTTGTTATTATGCCAACCGGTGGAGGTAAATCAATGTGTTATCAATTGCCTGCTCTTTTGTCCGAAGGAACAGCAATTATTGTTTCACCTTTAATTGCCTTGATGAAAAATCAAGTAGATGCCATCCGAAGTATTAGTGACGATGAATCTATTGCTAGTTTCCTAAATTCTTCATTGAATAAAACAGAAGCCGCAAAAGTGAAAGAGGATATCGTTGAAGGCAAAACGAAATTACTCTACGTAGCGCCTGAGTCTCTCACAAAAGATGAGAATGTAGAATTTTTCAAAGGGATTAAGATTTCTTTCTTCGCCATTGATGAGGCGCATTGTATTTCAGAATGGGGACACGATTTCAGACCAGAATACCGAAGATTACGAGAGATTTTTGAAGAAATTACAAATGTGCCTATCATTGCACTAACTGCTACCGCTACACCGAAAGTTCAGAATGATATTCAGAAGAACCTAAATATGCTAGATGCAAAGGTTTATAAGTCCTCTTTTAATCGAGATAATTTGTACTATCAGATTTTCCCGAAAAAAGATGTGGAGAAACAAATCATTAAGTATATAAGGACTATGCAAGGCAAAAGCGGTATTATATATTGTCTGAGTCGTAAAAAAGTGGAAGAACTTGCCGAATTGCTTCAAGTGAATGGTGTTAGTGCATTGCCTTACCATGCAGGATTAGATGCCGGAACTAGAGCGAGGCATCAAGACATGTTTTTAATGGAAGACACAAACGTTATTGTCGCAACCATTGCTTTTGGTATGGGAATCGACAAACCAGATGTGCGTTTTGTAATTCATCACGATATTCCAAAATCGATTGAAAGTTATTATCAAGAAACAGGTCGTGCTGGTAGAGATGGAGGAGAAGGAGAATGTATTTCATTCTACGCTTATAAAGACATTGAGAAATTAGAAAAATTCTTACAAGGAAAACCTGTTGCAGAACAAGAAATTGGCAGACAATTGCTGAATGAAATGTCGTCTTATGCTGAAACTTCAGTTTGTCGTAGAAAGATGATTCTGCATTATTTCGGAGAAGAATTTGACGCGAAAAACTGCAATGATTTGTGCGATAATTGTAGACATCCAAAAGAGAAACAAGAAGGCAAAGACCGTGTACTTAATTTGTTGCAAGCCATTGAAACCCTTAAGGAGACTCAAAGAGCGAAGCACTATTGCTTGTTTTTATCAGGAGCAAACACTTCCGATATTCAAGCATATAAACATGATAAATTACCCAACTTTGGAGTAGGGAAAGACAAGGACCTGAATTATTGGAATGCGGTGATTCGACAAGTTGTTGTTGCAGGTTTAATTCTAAAAGACATTGAATCTTATGGCGTATTAAAACTCACCGAAGCAGGGAAGAAATTCTTGGAGAAACCAACTTCATTTATGCTCATTAAAGAACATGATTACCTCGTTTCTGATGACGACACTGTTATTACGACTACTGGAGGGGGTGTTTTTGACCAAGTTTTGTATGATCAGCTGGTTGATTTAAGAAAAAGTCTTTCAAAGCAAAAAAATATTCCACCATTTGTCATATTTCAAGAACCGTCATTGAAAGACATGTGTTTTCAGTATCCAATTACTTTAGAAGAACTAACGAACGTTCAAGGGGTTGGTCATGGAAAAGCAACACGATATGGCGCTCCATTTGTTTCGTTAATCAACAATTATGTCGAGCAAAATGACATCGAACGACCTCAAGATATGGTTGTAAAATCAATTGTTCGTAAATCTGGGCTAAAGGTTCAGTTAATTCAGAACATTGATAGAAAATTATCTCTTGAAGACATTGGAAAAGCACAAGGCAAAAATATTGATGAGGTAATTGAAGAAATTGAACAAATCGTGACATCAGGTACACGAGTGAATATTAACTATTACATCGATGATATTCTTGATACGGATTCTCAAGAAGAGATTTTTGAGTATTTTTCAGAAGCAGAAACCGACGATTTAAATGCTGCGCATGAAGAATTTGATGGAGAGTTTTCAGAAGAAGAACTGCGTTTAATGTGGATCAAATTCATGAGCGAAATGGCTAACTAAGCAACTGTTTAGTTAGAATACTCGTCTATTTAAGACACTCTTCAATTTTAATTAAATACAACTACAATGATGAAATTAATTGCATTGATTTTCAGTACATTATTTATTTTTTCCATGTCTTTTTCGCAACTGACGGCAGATTTTTCAGCGGGACAAACTTCATTTTGCTTGGGAGATCAAATTCAATTTACAGACTTATCTATTGCTGGAGGTTCTCCTATTACAGATTGGAATTGGGATTTTGGAGATGGGAATTCATCCATAATTCAAAATGCAACACATACTTATGTTTCTGCTGGGACTTACAATGTAACTTTGACTGTTCAGGCGCAAGATGGAAGTTCGGATTTCGAGGTTAAAACATCCTATATTACTGTTTTTCCGCTACCCGTAGTTGGTTTTGGACTAGTAGGAAGTGCTTGTGATCTGCCTTTTAATGCAACATTCTCAAATTCATCTTCTACAGGTGGGAACATTGCCTACGCTTGGGACTTTGGTAACGGACAAACTTCTACAAGTTTTAACCCCAGTGGAATTACTTATAATGCAGCGGGTAACTATACAGTTAGTCTCGTTGTTACTGATATTGTAACAGGTTGCGCTGACTCAAACACAATTTCTATCGATATTAATGATTTTACAGCAGTTATCTCAGCTCCTTTACAAGCTTGTCAAGATGCATCTGTACAAATAGATAATGCAACCACTCCTACCAGTACATCTTGGTTTTGGAACTTTGGAGACGGTTTCACTTCTTCTTTCGAGAACAACGCCCATGTTTATACTACTCCCGGAACTTATACAATCACCTTAACAGCAACTGATGCGGTGACAGGATGTTCGGAAATTATTACCCAAGACATTGATATATTAGCTCTTCCTTCTCCTAGTTTTACCGTAGCGCCAATAATTGGTTGTGCACCTCTTGACGTTACATTTACAAACACTTCTGGAGCAGGGAATTTTGATTGGGATTTTGGAAATGGAAACACTTTTACGGGTCAAAATCCTCCAGTGCAACAGTATTCTTCTAACGGAAGTTACGATGTCACTTTAACAATGACGGACGCAAATGGTTGCTCAAATTCTGTAACTCAGACGAACATTGTGGATGTGCAAGCATTGCAAGTCATCTTTGGTTCTGATATAACGGGTGGTTGCGCACCTATTAATGTACAATTTTCCGATAGTTCTATCGTTCCCGACCCGACAGGTGATCCTATTGTGACTTGGAATTGGACTTTTGGGAATGGTAACACCTTTTCAGGGCAGAATCCACCTGTTCAGACCTATAATTTAGGGACATATGATGTTAATTTGTCAATTACAACTTCAAATGGCTGCACGGCAGATACTACTTACACCTCTTACATTGAGGTTGGAGAAATTATCTCTGTTGATTTTTCTGTTACACCAATTGATGACTGCGCAAAATCTCCTTTTGATTTTACAGATTTAACAGTGATTACCGCGCCTTTTGCTCCTGGAGAAGTTACTTATGAATGGGATTTTGGAGACGGTGGAACGTCAACAGTGCAAAATCCACAGTATAACTACCCGCAGGACACTGGCTTTTTTGATGTTCAATTAATTGTTGATTTTAGAGGTTGCAGGGACTCAATTACAAAAACTGACTTGGTCTTTATTAAAGCACCAATATCACTTTTCACAGCATCTCAAACCTTATTTTGCAACCCTTCTTCCTTGCCTTTACAGGTGGATTTTACGGATAATTCTATCATTGGAGCAATTCCTGATGATGCAGCAATGACATGGACTTGGGGAGATGGAACCTTTACTTTCTTCGATGACCCTGACTTTGATGATGCAGATTTAGGTTCTACAGTGCATTTTTACAATGCTTACGGGACTTACAATGTGCAACAAGCAATTTACAACTACACAACAGGATGCTCAGACAGTACAACAGTAACCATTAGCGTCACTTTCACGGATGCAGCATTTACTCCGTCCAACGATTCTGTGTGTAAAAACTCTCCTATTTTATTGGTGGACGCCTCGACTTCTTCTCACCCTTTTGGAACTTATTCCTATGACATGGGTGATGGAAATAGTCAAAGTGGAAGTGTCATTTCTTACACATATAACACCGCAGGTTCTTATGATATCATTTTAACCGCTACCAATGCTGTCGGTTGCGCAGATAACGACACACTTTTTGGGATGGATGTTCTTGAATTACCTTCTGCCGTGATTTCTCCTTCTGCTTTAACCGGTTGCGCCCCTTTTAACACCACTTTTAGTAATAATTCTATCGCACAAGGAAACGGTGTCGGTTTATCCTCTTTTTTATGGACTTTCCCTGATGGTTCTACGCAAACAACAAACAGTGTGACAACAGATGTCAACTATGTGCATACCACTGAAGGTTTCTTTACAACAACCTTGGTCGTAACGGATGATTTTGGGTGTGTTTCCCCAACGGCTTCGGTGGGCATCACCTTGACCAAACCAGTTGCTGACTTTATAATAGATACCATTGTTTGTGATTTAGAAAGTTTCTTGATTACCAATACATCCTCTGGTCTATTACCATTGGGGGCAGAATGGTTCATCGACGGTAATAGTACAAGCACGACCTCTAATTATTCTGGACAATTTGATGAAACACCAAGTCCAACGAGTAATGTTGTTGATCATTTAATTCAATTAGTAGTGACTGATGTGAACGGTTGTTTAGACACTATCAGCGAGGTCATTCATGTTTCTATGCCTTATGCAAATGCCAATTACTCTTTCAGTAGTGCAAGTATAAATGGAGCCGGACAATATGTTTGTCCTCCGGTGTTTGCCAGTTTAACAGATACTTCAAGTTCTTATGGAACGATAACAAACTGGGATTGGACTTTTGGCAACGGAAATTCTTCTATTGATCAGAACCCTGACAATACCTATGTTTTTGCAGGTACTTATACGGCAACATTAATGATTACCGATGAATATGGATGTACTTCTGATACCGCGTTTGTCGATTACTTGACTATTTTTGGACCTCAAGGAGACTTATTGGCTACAAATGTCGGTGATTTCTGTAATCCTTTGTATGAATTTAGTTCTACTAATCTAATCAGCGTTAGCAATATTGCGTGGGATTTAGGTGATGGAACTATCATCAATGACACCAATACTTTCACCTATGAATACAGTTCGAATGGGAATTATAACCCTACCGCAATTGTTTCGGATATTTCAGGATGTGCCATTCCTTTCGATTTAGGAAACATCTCTATTAATTCAAACTTGCTAGATGCTTTCTTTACTTCTTCGATGTTAGAAGGAAATGTAGGAGATCTATTCACATTCTCTGATGCCTCTACAAGTGTTTTAAGTCCAATTATTCAATGGAATTGGGATATTTCAACGAATAACGGCATCATTATCAATGCAAATCCCTTTGACGAGGACTATACTTGGTTGATTCCAGGAAATCAGACAGTCACTTTAACAGTTCTTGATTCTAACGGATGTGCAGACAGCTACACTTTGACTTTTCCGATAACAGTTGATATTGAAATGCCCAATGTCTTAACAGCAAATAATGATGGAACGAATGATTTCTTTGTCTTGCCGTATGATATTTTTTCAGAATTTGACCTTGTTATCATTAATCGATGGGGGCAAGTGGTGCAAGATTTAAAAAGTGCCACAGGAACCTTCTTGTGGGATGGTCGTAACCTCTCAGGAAACGAATGTACAGAAGGAGTGTATTTTTACAAGTTTGTTGGTACAATGTTCAATGATGAGTTAGTTGAGAAACACGGACCAGTGACATTGGTGAGAGATTAAACTTCACTTCTCTAAAACTAAATGATGAATCCCAATTTCGTCTTGGAACAAGGTTTTCAGTTGGTCTTTATTTATCAGCAAAATTCTATTGTCTAAAAATGTGCTTACACTACCGTCAGGATTATCACGCATTAATGTATAATGCTCGGCATCGTCTAAAAGATTGTATAAACCAGAATCATTTTTCTGATAAACGGCTCCGTCAACGTTGTAGGTTAGTGCCAAATTATAACTGCAAAAGTCATCTCCGCATTGGTCAAAAGTGAAAGTACCAGAACTTGGGTACTTATAAGAGAATCCGTTTAAGTTTTGGAACTTGTAAGAAATTATTTTCCACTCTCCGACCATTTTTTTCTCCATCCTCTTGGCCTTGTTGCAAGCAGAGAATGAAAAAGCGATGAGCAGAAGAACTAAGAAACTACTTTTCATAATCGAAGGAAATGATGATTTTTTTATCAGAAATAATCAATTTTTCAAACAAACGTTGAGCATTTTCTCGTGCTTTTTCGTCGAGTTTGAGCAATTTTGCATTCTCTTTTAGTTTTAATTTTGCTTGCATCTCCATCGATGTTCGGGCTTGGTCACTCCAAGTTCCTTTTTCAATAAAGACCTCTGTTTTCGATGGCATGACCAAAACATCAATGATTTTAGGCTCTGGCAAGCGTAACCAAATCGTTTTCGAGTCAGATTCTACTGAATATTTCCCATTGGTCAAATCAACGCCGTATTTTACTTCTCCTTTTACAATTAATGTCAATCTTCGCTTGATATTTCTATCGTACATCCGCATCCATTCGCGAGGATCATAAAGGCTATTTCTTTGCTTGTGAAATTCTGTAGAATCCATCACCACCTCGTCTTTATAACTTACAGTGCTGATTTCTGCAATGGTTTTTATCGACTCAATGTGTATCGGAGTGTCGTCAATTTTTTGACCTTCCTCATTCTCACTGAAGAAGTACTGGTATCCTGCAAAACCAAGTGCAGCAATCACTCCAAGGGCGAGCAAGTTCTTAGCAAGTCGAAATAATTCACTTTTCATTGCTTCCCTTAGTTGGTTTTACAATCACTTCTTCGAAGCCTAAATTCTCATAAAAGTCTTCTAAAAACGCAACCGCATTGTCGTTGGCATCTTTGAGAATTCCCGTTTCTGCGAGGTCCTCTCTTATGGCTTTTTCGCCTTGTTTTAAGAATTCATTTTTCTCTTGCTGGGTAAATTCATCTCGAGTACCGCTCACATCCTCCATTTCGGTATGAATATGTGCAGGATCCATAGAGAAAGAAATGATTTTTGCAGGAGGCAAGGTAATCACAATCTTGTTTCCACTGATTTCAATATCGCCGTCTTTGATTTGCGTTAAGTCTACTCCTGCTTTTATTTTTGCTTTGGTGCTGATGAGAATTTTGCGGTCGCCGATTTTATAAAAATCTTTTGAGAGCCATTCATAATTTTCTCCAGAATCGTCTAATTTCACAATTTTACCGACCGTATATTCTGTGGTTGCCAATTCGCCAATATTTCTAATCTCATAAACATTTGCAGAGGGTATTTTCTCCTCTTCAGAACAAGCGAAGAATAAAAAAGTAAGAGCGATATAGAAAAAAAGTTGCTTCATGCCAGTGCTAAATTATGAAAAAGCAGCCAAACACATCATTTGCATGCCAATTTTTAAGGCATCGTCGTCGATGTTGAACTTTGGATGATGCACACCATAAGTTATTCCTTTGCTCTCGTTTCTAACGCCCAATCTGAAAAAACAGACGGGAACCAGTTGAGAATAGTAAGAAAAATCTTCTGCCGTTAAGCGAATGGGCAAATCTTCCACCTTTTCTTCTCCCAAGAAAGCAACAGCCATTTTTTGCATACCTCTTGTTGTCTCGGCATCATTCTCCAAGTAAGGATAACCTTTGCTAATGGTTACATCGGCGGTTCCTCCAGATGCTTTGGCAATGTCCTCGCCTGTTTTTTGAATGAGTTGCAAGGCTTCCGCTCGCCATTCTTCATTCATCGTTCTAAAAGTACCTTTTAAATACGCTTTTGAGGGAATAACGTTGGTAGCTCCCAATGCTTCAAAGTGTCCAAAAGAAAGAACGCAAGGAATTTTTGGATCACACTTTCGAGTAACAATTTGTTGCATGGTGGTCACTATATTGGCGCCAATTACAATCGGGTCAATACACTGATGAGGCGTTGCTCCATGTCCACCTTTGCCATTGATTGTGATGTAAATTTCGTCGCAAGAAGCCATGTAAATTCCTTCTTTGAAACCTACTTTTCCAACCTCCATGTCTGGAAAAACGTGAAGGGCAAACATTTTTTTTACTTTCGGATTCTCCAAGACGCCATCTGCTATCATGTAGGTTGCTCCGCCTGGGTTTTTTTCTTCTCCCGGTTGAAAAACCAATTTCACAGGGCAAGGCAATTCGTTTCTCAATTCGTGGAGAATTTCTGCGGCACCAAGCAGCACAGAAGTGTGCACATCATGACCGCAAGCATGCATAATTCCGTCCTTGGCAGACTTGTACGCAACTTCATTTTCTTCTTGGATGGGAAGGGCATCTAAATCGGCTCGTAAAGCGATTGCTTCGTCTTGCTTAGAGTGTTGCTCGCCTCGGATTGTCGCTACCAGACCCGTTTTCCCGACTTGCGTTGAGTGTTCAATACCGATAGCAGTGAGTTGTTGAGAAACGTAATTCATCGTTTCAAATTCTTCGTAAGAAAGCTCAGGATGGGCGTGAATATGCTCTCTAATTCCCTTCACTTTTGCAAAGAGTTCTTCCGATTTTTGGCGTATGATATTTTCTATTTCACGATTCATTTGAGAGTCCATTAAATCCAGAAAGAATAAGTTTGATGGAGACAATTGCCATGATTGCTCCGAAGATTAATTTCACCGCAGAAGGCGAAATTTTCAATGCTAATTTTGATCCGATATAACCCCCAGCAAGGAAGGTTAGCGCGATAATGAGTCCAAATTTCCAGTCCATGTAACCACTTTTAGAGTAGTTGATAACAGCAAATATTCCGACGGGCAAAAGCAGCACAAAAAGGCTTGTTCCCTGCGCTTCGTGTTGCGACATTCCGAGAAAACACACCAACGCTGGCACGATGAGAATGCCGCCACCCACACCAACGAATCCACTGAGAATCCCAGCAACAATTCCGATAAGAACGAGAATTAATATAGTTTGTGTTGACATATTGAGATTAAAGATAATAAAGATTTGGCATTTCGGCAAGCTCAATGACCAAGATTCAGAGATTGGGGATTCTTTGTTATATTTGGGAGGAAAACATTAGACGAGTAATCTCGATTGGGATTATTCTTATCGTTATGTGCAAGCGGACAAAAAATGACAGAAGAAGAATTACAAATAGAATTTTTAAAGGAATTAATCATTAATTCTCCGAATAAAACGGAAATGAATATTAACGGATTTTACTCGGAACATATCTCTGAAAAATCATTCCGAAAATTATTCTCTGAAAATCAAGTTCCTAATAAAAGCAAAATATCCACTTTTATAATTCCTTTGACATCTGAATTTAAAAATATATTGCTGAATATCATTGAGTCGGAAAAAGAAAAACTGATTTACGACTTGGTTCATTTCTCAATCGAAAAAGAAAGCAAACCGATTTTTGTCAGTTATGACGGAATGGAATTAATGCAAATAAATGAAACGGAATTTAAAGCGGAATTAATCCATTCAATTTCGGAAAAATATAACGCACTTGAAATTGAATTATTTGACGAAATAAATGATAACGGATTTTTTGCAACGGAAAGAAAAGCCAGCACATAACAAAGTGAAAAATTCATTGCTAAGTTTTGACTTACTTAGGAAAATCCTATCGGATTTTCAAGTTGGTTTTTATTTACTAAATTAGTTGCTTAATCACGCAACGAAATCTTACACAAACGGTTAGTAGCAATGAAAATCACACAACATATACTCATAATAGTATTATTGACTATCTGCTCAAATAGTTTTAGTCAGTCATTATACTATTTTAAGATAGTCAACATAGATAATGGTGAACTTGTACTTAATGCCATAGCAACAAGTGATTCAAAAAAATGTTCGATTTCAAAGACGAGTGATGGGATCTTTAAAGTTTTGAATTTAAAAAACAAACAAAAAATTACTTTTAGTGCTGAGAATTATGAATCTAAACATTATTACCGACCAAAGAAGAAATACGAGATTGCGCGTGATTTATACAATATGTTTGTTCTGCATGATAAAGACACAATGGTAATTCAACTTCTACCTAATGAAAAAATGCTGTCAAAAATTTGGGGAGAGGAAGATGCTGCGTATGGTGTAATAGATACAACCAACTGTATTAAACATCCAGAAAACGTCCCGTACCCTAATGATACCCTAGCATTCTTCACCATATTAAACAAAGAAGTACGTTACCCACAACAGGCGATTGAAGAGAATTCACAAGGTAAAGTCCTTATCGGCGCTGTCGTTGAAATAGATGGGACAATTACCAATGTACACCTTATTAGAAGCATAGATCGTTTTTTAGATCGTGCAGCACTAAGAGCTGTTAGGAATGCAAAACTGCCCAAGTTGAACCCAGCAATAGATAATGGTAAAACTGTTAGGTGTGTTATCACAATTCCAGTTACTTTTACTTTGAATTGACACTAATATCACCTAAAACGTAATATCCCTTTTCGAATTCTCAAAAAATACATCCTCGGAGGTTGTGAGAATAGAATTTTTTAAAATTAACCTCAATTCACAGTAAATCAGTAAATTACAGGTGTTTAAAAATTCTAAAAAAGTAGCAACCCTGACCATTGCCTCTGGAAAACGTAATGATAAGAAAACGTGAAAATCATATCATTCACACATGATTATGTATAGAAAAAGGGATTTTCTTATCATTATCTTTGAAAGAAAAAGACAAGACGAGTAATCTCGGTTTTGATTAATATGCTGTTATCTACAAATAAAAACCCAAAATTTCGTACATTTGTAATATGGGCACCAAACAAGACATACGGACCTATCTATCAGAGCTTAAAAAGCGACTAGCGAAGGAGATGCCTAAAGTGCGTGAAGAAATTCGCCTATATGAGAAAAGGCGGACCAATGGACAATTAATTAAAACACCCGTTCCTGGGCCTCAATTTAATGCTTAAACCCACATTACTGGTTGTTGCTGGTTGTAACGGTTCTGGTAAGTCCTCATTCTCTAAGGCTTTATCTCCTAAGAATTTATCGAACAACATGATCTAATTGTGCTTGAAGAATTTCCAGAGTATTTGAACAAATTGATTCCAAATATTGCAGAGAAAGTTAAATAGTCTTTTGGTAATATCACCTAAAACGAAATATCCCTTTTCGTGTTCTCCAAAAAATACATCCTCGGAGGTTGCGAAAATATAGCTTTTTAAAACCAACAGCAATTTACTGTAAATCAACAAATTACAAGCGTTTAAAAATTCTAAAAAAGTGGCAACCCTGACCATTGCCTCTGGAAAACAACCAAAAAAAAGGATTTGATTAAGTGTTTTTCAGGCAAAATAAATCCGGAAGATTCACTATATTTGAAAGAAAAACATTAGGTAATACATATAAGGATATGCCATTGTCATCAAAAAAGATTAACCCATGCAAGAAAACAATTCTCAGCCCCACCTAACAGAAGGACAGGTAATCATTTACCAAACTGAAAGCGGAGAAACGAAGCTAGATGTTACCTTTAATGATGAGACTGTTTGGTTGACGCAAATGCAAATGGCAGAGCTTTTTGGAAAGAGTAAAAAAACTATTTCAGAACATATTAGCAATCTTTTCAAAGAAGGAGAATTACAAGAAAATGTGGTTGTCCGGAAATACCGGACAACCACTAAACATGGTGCTATTGCTGGAAAAACACAGTCAAGGGAAGTAAATTTTTACAATTTAGACATAATCATATCAGTAGGATATCGTGTAAAATCCAAGCAAGGAACTCAGTTTAGAATATGGGCGACACAGCGTTTAAAGGACTACATCATAAAAGGTTTTGCTTTAAATGACGATAGATTCAAAACAGGTAATTCTATGAATTACTTCAACGAATTGCAAACGCGTATTCGTGAAATTCGAATCTCTGAGCGATTTTTCTATCAAAAAATCAAAGATATTTACACCACAAGTATTGATTACGATCCAAAAGACGAAAATACCTTGACCTTTTTTAAAATTGTACAAAACAAACTTCTTTGGGCAATTAGTCAACAAACTGCAGCAGAATTGGTTTACCGTAGAGCAGATGCCAATTTACCACTTCTCGGAATGCAATCATATGACAAAAACAATACGACCAAAATAAAGAAAAGTGAAGTAAGTGTTGCCAAAAACTATTTGAATGAAGATGAAATAAAACTACTTGGACTAATTGTAGAACAATACCTCGCATTTGCCGAAACAATGGCACTCGAAAAGACACCAATGTATATGAAAGATTGGATTTCGAGATTAGATACTATTGTGCAACTAAATGGAAAGGAATTACTGACGCATGCAGGAAAAATAAGTCATCAAAAGGCATTAGAAAAATCGAATGAAGAATTTGAAAAATACAAAGAAGCCCAAAAACAGATTGAAAAGGAGAATAGTCTAAAAGAGTTAGAAGAGGATTTAAGTAAATTGACAAAGAAATTAAAAGGGGAAAAAGAATAAGGTAACACTCCGTAGAGTGGCATCGTAATACCCCTTTCCGCATCCCAAAAAAAATCGCATCCTCGGAGGTTGAGGAAATAGAATTTTTTAAAACTAACTTCAACTCACTGTTAATCAGTAGATTATAAGAGTTTTAAAACTCTAAAAAAGTAGCAACCCTGAGCATTGCCTCCGAAAAACAATCAGAGAAGAGATTCAGAGATTTGAAGATTTAGAGATTGGGGATTCTTTGTTATATTTGGGAGGAAAATATTAGGCGGATAATCGCAATTGGGATTATTAGACTGTTGTGTTTCATTACATAAAATGAGAAATGATATTGAAAAAGAAAAAATATATTATTCTATTTGGACTAATTATAGGATATTTCTTACTTAATTCAATCAGAATATATAACTATTCATTTGTCTACTCTGAAAACAAATCAGATGTTGCAATAGTTCTTGGTGCAGGGACGAATGACGGAAAATTATCCCCTGTTTTTAAAGAAAGAATAAACCACAGTATTTTGCTATATAATAATGGAATTGTTAACAAAATCATTTTAACCGGAGGATTTGGCAAAGGGCAAAAACAATCGGACAGTCAAACTGCTAAATATTACGCTATAGAGAAGGGTATTCCTGAAGAAAATATTATTATAGAAGAAAAATCGAAATATACGACAGAAAACTTAGAACAATCAAAGCAAATAATGGATTCTCTTGGAATGAAAAGTGCATTAATAGTTTCAGACCCTTTACATATGAAAAGAGCAATTAAACTTGCTGAAAACTATGGTATTGTCTGTAAATCTTCACCAACAAAGACTACTATGTATAAATCAACTTATCCGAAAATAAAGCAACTCTTATATGAAACTTTCTATTTTAGCCTAAGAGAACCTATAAGCATATTTTGACAAATGAAAATAGAAAACGAAAACACAACAAAACCTATACGTAATACGGGTTTTGGTGCTAAATTGAAAGTTTGGAGCAATTAATAAAAACCGCTAAACCTTTGATTTAGCTTTTAAAAATGAAAAGATAAAAACAAAACGCAAAGGTTTAGCTAAGTGCTAATTTGAAAGTTCAGAGCTTTTAAATCCCGCACTACGCATAGCCAACCGTTACAACTTCATCCTCAACTGCACCGTAATATCCGTTTTCGTATTCCCAAAAACCTCCTCAGCACCCGAACCAACACTCGTTCTATTGGCAAAAATACTCACGCCATACCTCACCCATAAATCAAACTTGCGCAAAAATTTATAGCGCACCATTGCGTAAGCCCTGCTTCCTCGGTAATAATAAGAAGGAACAGAAAAGACATACAACGCATTGTTTTCGTAGGTGTAAATTCTCGTATCATAGCTGTCCGTGTCGAATAAAGCGTAACGCAATGAAAGACTGATGGGAGAAGATTTTGGTTTGTAAATAATATCTTGCGTGATAATCATTCCGTCTTCTTTTTCTCTGCTCGGGCGAGAAATGGTGACGTATTCTACACGACTTTTCAACTTCACGCTTTCGGAGACTTTGTAACTCAAATTGAAACGATAATTTCTTTGCAAAACGTTCTCTAATTCGGTAATTGTGCCATCCGAAACGCGACTATTTCGTTGCTTTTCTTGTTCTCTAAACCGAACGTAAATCTCTAAACTTCTACTCGGCTTGTAACTTTGTTGGATGAGGTATTCGTGACCAACAGAAGGTCCATCTACTTGAAACCTCAACCACGGAGATTGAAAAGCATCGATATAAACGTTGGTAGAAATCGCTCTTGACCAGTTGATTTTGATGCCGGCGTACAGTCCTTTTTCATTCTGCGTTCGGCTACTTTCTGCAAAACCTGCGTTGTAAAAAGTTTGGTAATCTCGGGCGTAATTGCGATAAACCAAACTCATAGACACTCTCCTGTCCATTGAAAACAGTACGCCGTGGAGGTTTGCAAATCCTCCAGAGTAGGAAGAACGAGAAATTTCACCGAAGAAATTAAAGTTGCGAAACACCCAACTGTAGTCCGCACTGAGGCTCAAATTATTTCTTCCGCGAAAATCAAAACGGTTGTAGGGAAGGGTATCTTTGACGTAATCTTTATCGTACGTGAGATACACTGCTGCCAATCCGACGTGCAAATTTCTCAACTGATAACGGAGGTTAGAACCCACCACAAATTCGTTCAATTGGTTTTTTCTGGCAACTTCAGAATTGGTTCTGTGCAAACCTGTAAGGTTAATGCTCGAAACGAATTGCTGGTCTTCATCCAAAGAATCTGTTTGAACAATCGATGCATCAACGCCTTTATAAGAAGTAAAAGTGGTCAGCGAGAATTTTTTATAGCCTAGCTCAACCGCTGCACCTCTTAAAAAACGAGTTTCATCAACAGAAGTATAAGGTTTTAGAGAATTGGCGGATTTTTTCACATTGGTTACATCGGCGGTCTTCCCAAAAGCATAACCCGACCAAAAATTCAATCCTTGCCCAATTTGAACTTGGTAATCGCCCAAAGCAATGGCTTTTAGATATTTGCCTCCTTTGTAGAATGCGTGGGCAGAATAAAAGTCAAAGCCATTTTTCTGGTTGCCTTTAAAAAATTCCTCCCCGGGGTCTTTTTCTGCGGTAATTCCAACGCTCAAGTTGGTGCGATAACTAAAACGCAAGCGCGTATAATAACGGTTGGCATCTCCACGATAATAGGAGTTACTATTGTCTAAAATAGAATCAGGAACATCTTGATAGGCTGCTTTTTCTTCCAAAATGGTCTGAAAACGGAGAAAAACCTCAAATTTTCCTTGTTTGATGGCTTCTTTTAGTCCGACATGGAGTTGGTCTAATTTATCATCTACTTTCACGAAAGGGAGAATCATTCTTATCGTTGCTAAATCCCAATAAGGCAAACCTTGCAACTCATAAATAGAAATAAATTTACCAAATAATTTCCGGTGCAAAAGCAAGTCGTTGATTTGTATGTCTGTTAAAAGTCCCAATTCTTGCAAGTTTTCCGAGGTGACAGAATTGAGGTTCATCGGGTTTTCGTAGAAATAATTCAATTGTTCTACAAGCATGATTAGGTCAATGTTCTCGTCTTCGAGTTGTTCAGAAATAAACTCAATTCTTTGTTGCACAATGTCATCTTTTTCTTGAGAAAACGAAGAAAAACTGCTAAAAGCAAAGGCAATGAGGACGATATTTTTGCACCATGTCTTCATTTATTTTTTACCGACAAAAACGATTGAAAAATGGGGAGACCAACCTAAATTTCTGTCATAAGCGCTCCCTAAATCAAGGTGAATTTGTTGAAAACGATAGCCAAAACCAAAAGTGAGGTCTGTGGGGTTGCTGGCGAAACCTCCGCGGATAAAAAAGTGGTCAATCACCTCATATTCTACGCCAATTTTAACGCGAAGGTCGTAGTCCATGTTCTTTTCAAATTCTCCAGTAAGGAGCAAACGTTTTGAGAATTGATAGGAGTTTCCCAATCGCACAATGGTCGAAAAACGGTCGTCTTGAAAGTCGGATAATTTTGCTCTTCCCAAGTTGAAAACGCTGACACCTAATTTCCATTTATGGGTGATTTTCGCATAAATTCCCGCTTCTGCCGTCATTGCGCTTCTGGAACCATAATTTTGCGATAACTGCAAGTTTTGGTAGTTGAGTTGCACCCCTGCAAAGAGTTTTTTTGACAGTTTCATGCTGTAGCCCAACCCTGCTTTTGTAGAACGAAATTGAGAATAGCCATAAAAGTGTCCACCAATAGAAATAACGCCCACTTTTAGTGGAATGGCAATGGCCAATCCTTGATTTTGAAATTCTTTGAGTAGAAAGCGATTTTCGTAAGAAATTCCGACGGAAAACTGTTCAATATCGCCCAAAGCTCCGGGGTTGTTGTGGTAGGCCCAAACATCGTTGAATGTTGCCGAAGCATTTCCCATAGACATCGCTCTACCTCCTGCTGGAACCCACCCCTGTGCGTTTGCAAAGGTTTGAATTACACAAAGCAGAAAGAGAAGAAGTCCGTTTTTCATTCCTTTATCAGTCGTTTTTCGGGAGAAAGAATTTCATCGTTGAAGTAGTCATTTTTTTCAGCAAAAAACCACGTAATTCCATCGTTTTTTGAAAGAGCGAAGACAATGACCTTAGAAGATGCAACATCCTCTACATTGACGTTCGTAAACTCGTATTTCACGTGAATTTCAGGACTGTTTTTGACAATTTCCCTAATGTTTCCATTCGTTAAAAAGTCACTGTATTCATCGCTGGATAAATCAAAACGCTCTTGAAAAATGCTGTCGCTTTGATTCTTGTAAAAAGCAACAACTTCGGGTAAAGTAAAAGCAACGTAAGACATTACTGTTCCGTTGTTTTTTGAATTAATGTAAGAGGTTTTCGCTGTGTTTAGAGCAACTTCTTGACTTGAACTTAAAGAACAAGAAGAAAGAAGAAGCGTGACGCCAATTGCGAGGTAAATCATTTTCATTTTATGAAAATAGTCAATTCATGTAAAATAAGGGTTAATTTTCACTTTTTTCTCAATTGTTTAAATTTTAAGGAGTGAATTTAAAGATTTAGATTCTTAATTTTAAAACAAATAGCTGTTGACTTTTACATTTTTTGAACATTAAATATTAAACATCCAACAGAGGAATGATGAAGTATGAGTAAAGATTAAAGTCGTCATCACCCTTTTACATTTAATGTTGATTATTCGATGTTTTACATTTTTTTAATATTAAACAGATAAATGATGAAGTATGAGTAAAAATTAAAGTCGTCATCACCCTTTTACATTTAATATTGATTATTCGATATTTTACATTTTTTTAACATTAAACATTAAACATCCAACAGAGGAATGATGAAGTATGAGTAAAGATTAAAGTCGTCATTGCACTTTTACATTTAATGTTGATTATTCGATGTTTTACATTTTTTAATACTCAACATTAGCGACTCAGTTTTAGTAAATCAGCGTCCCATCTTCCTGTTTTCAAATCTTCTAATCCTAGCAATGATTTACTTCAATATCAGTTTCCAAAAAATCTGTACCTTGCAATAAAATTAACACCTATGAAATCGATTGCTACACTTTTATTTTTGTTTTTTGCCCTTAATTCCAATGCTCAACAAACCAACGAAACAATTCTTGTTGGTGCCGTAACACGGAACTACATTCAATATTTACCGACTGGTTTTAATTCTGCTACAGAATCTCTCCCATTGATTATTGTTTTGCACGGTTTAGGGGGAACGAACGCGCAAATGGCACTTGCTGGCTTCAATCAAATTAGCGATACGGCACGGTTTATTTCGCTTTACCCACAAGGCTTGTTGAATAGTTTCAGTCAGGCATCTTGGAAGAATGGATTGACAGGAGCAGAATCTTTGGCAGATGATATAGGTCTTTTTAATGCTTTGATTGATGAAATGATCAGCACCCATAACATTGATGCAACGAAAGTATATTTCACTGGTTTTTCCATGGGAAGTATCATGAGTTATCACATGGCGTGCAACATGAATGACAGAATTACAGCGATTGGTTGTATGGCAGGAACAATGACAAATTCTGATTTGGTGACATGCGTACCAACCTACAAAACGCCGGTTATTCATTTGCACGGAACCGCCGACGCAACTGTTCCCTACGACGGAACACCAGTAACAGGACTCAGTTTGGTGCAACCAACGGTTGATTTTTGGAGAAATGAGCATACTTGTTCGTCGGTTGCCGATTCTACTCGCTTGCCTGACACGGCAGCAGACGGAATTACTGTTGATCGCTTTGTATATCAAAACTGTACTCCTCTTAATTCGGTAGAATTATGGCGATTTAACGGTGCAGGACATGTTTATTTATACCAACCCGCGTATGACATCACAGAATCCATCGAAATTTGGAGGTTCTTCAGACAATGGTCAAAAGGAACTGTTGGTCTTGCAGAGAATAAGGGAGTTGACTTTGTCATTTCTCCCAACCCATCCAACGGTCATTTTACTATTCAGTCAGAAAAGAAAAGTGACTTCAATATCTATACAGCGACAGGCAAAAAAGTGCAAAGTGGTGTGTTAAATCTTGGAAATACACCCATTGATTTGTCAGAATTAGAAGCGGGAATTTATATCGTGAGAATTGGAAACTATTCTCGAAAAGTGCTTTTGCATTAGAAAGCGGTAGTTTTAAATGTGTTCTAGGTGATTTACGAAGCGCATTAACAAAAAATAGCGGCACTTTTCAGGTTGAATTTTCGTTAAGAATTAAAAGTTGTTTGAGGAGGGACGACGAGTTCTTTTAATTCAAGAAAAGAAACCTAGAAAGGTGATGTTTTTTGTGTGGCGCTAAAGCAGTTTTTTGCTTACTTTTTTTCTGCTTTGGAAAAAAAAGTAAGAGAGTTTCTATAGGAGCTTGTCATTTGAAAAACTACATTTTATTTTCTGCAACTCAAACTCCTCTTCCCTGGACAAAAGATAAGCTTCATTCTCTAAAGACAATAAATCTTGAATTTTCAACATTTCAGGATATTGTTTTGCGACAATGTGATGTAATTTCGCAACCGTCCCAATCAGTTGAATTTCTTCAAATTCTCTATCGTTCAAAATTTTATAGAACACCTTTTCGTTAGAAAGTTTTCTGTATTGCGGAAAGTCCATACCTTTGTTGTGCATAATCAAAAGTAAAGAATGTTTGCAAACGAGATACATAAGAAGGCAGAAAAAGCGTTGAAAGAAGGAAATATTGAGAAAGCAATATCTCTGTACACCAAAGCTTTGAAAAAGAGTCCGAACAATGTCGATATTATCTCTGACCGTGGCGTTGCTTACTTGAATTTGAACAAAGAAAAAGAATGCTTTTCTGACCTTGATTTAGCAATCACACTACAGCCCGAATACGCCTACAGGTATGCTTGTCGTGCGTTTGCAAAGAGAAATTTCGGCAATTTGGACGGTGCAATTCTCGATTATGAAAAAGCAATAGAACTAGACCCCAGTGATTCTATCGCACACAACAATATGGGGCTTCTTTTAGAACAAAAAGGCTATAAAGATGAAGCCGAAAAGCGATTCAAAACGGCTGATAAATTATCAAAAGCGGAAGATGGATTGCTGGAGATGATGGATGAGTTGGAAGGGAGTGAGGAGTGTGGAGTGCGGAGTGATGAGTCGGAGGATGGAGCAAGAGTTGAGAGTGAGGAGAAAGAGTATTCAGACAGAATGAAAGAATTCAAAAAAGTATTTACTTCTACAGAACAACTGAAAGAATTTCTAGGTTTCATTAAAAACGGATTCAAGATAAGATAATCTAATGCTCCAACGCTCTAAAACTCCAACACTCTAAAACTCCAACACTCTAAAAAAAATGACTAAAAAAGAAAAAGCATCCTACATCATCAACGAATTGGAGAAATTATACCCAACAACTCCAATTCCACTTGACCACAAAGATCCTTATACCTTGTTAATTTCGGTCTTACTTTCTGCGCAATGCACAGATAAACGGGTTAATTTAATCACGCCGACGCTTTTCAATTTGGCGGATAACCCTTTTGACATGATTGAACTTTCTGTCGATGAAATAAGAGCAATTATTCGCCCTTGTGGACTTTCTCCCAGAAAATCTCAGGCCATTTTCACACTTTCTGAAATGCTGATTGACAAATATGGAGGAGAAGTTCCGCAGACCTTTGAACAATTGGAAGAATTGCCTGGAGTTGGTCACAAAACAGCATCCGTTGTGATGGCACAAGCATTTGGCGTTCCTGCATTTCCCGTTGACACGCATATTCATCGTTTGTTGACGCGTTGGGGAATAACCAACGGTAAAAATGTGGTACAAACGGAGAAAGATGCAAAAAAACTCTTTCCAGAAAACTTGTGGAATAAATTACATCTCCAAATTATTTTTTACGGAAGAGAATATTCGCCTTCTCGCTCGCCAAAAATGAATGTTGATTTCATAACTTTAAAAATTGGAACGGTAATTGCAAAAAAAGAACTAAATTAGTATTAAATAAAAACAAAATCATGAACAAAACACTATTTGCTATTGCATTATCTGCCTTTATGTTAATCGGATTTACATCTATGGCGCAACACAAGAAAAACCATAAGGCTCAAGCCGTAAGTCAAGCTGGCCATGTCTGGGTAAAATTAGGAACAAGAATTGTCGATTATAAATTAGACAGAGATGTTATTCACGTCGGAGCGAAAGAAGGAAGCTTCACTAAATTGAAAATTGAAGTGAGAGGCGGTGCGATTAACATGCACAAAATGGTTGTAACTTATATGAATGGAACCAAAGAAACGATTGCTTTAAAACATCGATTTAATAAAGCGTCAGGTTCTCGAGTTATTGATATTCGTGGTGGAAAACGATTAATTAAGCACATCACAATGTTTTATGATACCAAAAACTTAGCAAGAAGCAAGGCTGTTGTTCATGTTTTAGGTAGAAGATAAAAACACATTTACAAAATAGAGAAAAGGACGAGAGTCCTTTTTTTTGTGTCTAAACTTTTCTTTCTAAGGAAAGATTTACTACCTTCAAACTCTTAAAAAACCAGAATGAGAAATAGAATTACACAAATAGCAATTTTTGCAATAGCAATTTTTGGGAGCTCCTGCGAATCAGGTGAAAAAGATAGAACAGTTGAGAATATAACTGAACAAGCAACAGAAGTCGGATCTACAGTTGATCGTTTTGCCGATATCCAAGTCCTTCGATATGACATCGTTGATTTTGACAAACTAAGTCTTTCTCAAAAGAAGTTGGTTTATTATATGTCACAAGCGGGATTAGCAGGAAGAGACATCATATTTGACCAAAACAACCCATATAACCTCGAGATTCGAAACGCAATTGAAAATATCGTTGAGAATTATGAGGGAGATAAAGAATCTGAAAATTGGAAGAATTTCATGACTTATGCCAAGCAAATGTGGTTCGCAAATGGAATTCATCATCATTATGGTATGGATAAAATAATGCCTCAATTTGAAAGAGAATATTTTTCTGGTTTGCTAGAAGCAACAAAAACGGCCATTCAACCAAAGACAATAGAGGTTATCTTTTCTGAAGATTTGCAAATGAAACGCAAAGTAAAGGATGCAGATGTCGATATGATTGCATCTTCTGCAAATGGATTCTATGGAGAAGGAGTTACACAGGCAATGGTGGACGAATTCTACAAAGATAAAATCAACCCAAATGATAAACGACCGATAGAATACGGACTGAATTCAACCATGATTTTAAAAGACGGCGTTCTTATAGAGGACGTTTGGAAATCAGGAGGTAAATATGGCAAAGCAATCGATAAAATTACGTTTTGGCTTGGAAAAGCAGTAGATGTTGCGGAGAATGATGAGCAAAAGGCAGCATTGGAGAAATTAATTGAATATTACAACACTGGCGACCTCCAAACATGGGATGACTACAATGTTCTTTGGGCAAAGTCAACCAGTGGCGACATCGATTGGATCAATGGATTTATTGAAGTCTATGGAGATGCAATAGGCAAACGTGCAACTTTCGAGAGCATCGTTCAGATTACAGATTTTGAAGCGTCTGAGCAAATGAAAGTCGTTGCAGAAAGTGCACAATGGTTTGAAGACAATTCTCCACTAATGCCAGAACATAAAAAGAAAAATGTGAAAGGTGTAAGTTACAAAGTGGTGCAGGTGGCAAGTGAATCCGGTGATGCTTCTCCTTCAACTCCTATAGGAGTGAATTTACCGAATAATAACTGGATTCGCCAAGAGATTGGTTCTAAATCTGTGAGTTTAGGGAATATCATTGCAGCTTACAACAATGCTTCTGGCAGTGGAATGCTGCAAGAATTTGCCAATGACCAAGAAGAAATTGACAGAGCTGAAAAGTATGCGAATCTTGCAGGAAAATTGCACACAGCTTTGCACGAGGTCGTTGGACACGCATCTGGACAAATCAATGATGGTATTGGACAACCAGCAGTGACACTAAAAAATTATTCGAGCACATTAGAAGAAGCAAGAGCAGATTTGGTGGGTTTATTTTACATCATGGATAATAAACTCGTCGATTTAGGATTGATTCCATCCTTAGAGGTTGGAAAAGCAGAATACGACGGCTACATCAGAAATGGAATGTTAACGCAATTGCAACGATTAGATTTGGGCAAGAATGTAGAAGAAGAACACATGCAGAATCGACAATTGGTCGCTGCGTGGGTGATAGAAAAAGGAGCAGAGGATAATGTCGTAGAGAAAATCAACCGTGATGGTAAAACATACTACAACATCAATGATTATGACAAATTGAGAACCTTATTTGGAGAACTTTTAAGAGAAATTCAACGAATTAAATCGGAAGGTGATTACGAATCTGGGAAAGCGCTTGTTGAAACTTATGGCGTGCAAGTTGATAGAGCAATTCACGAAGAAGTTCTCGCAAGAGTCGCACCATTGGATATTGCACCCTACAGAGGTTTTGTGAATCCTGTTTTTGTTCCTAAAATGGACGACAAGGGAGAGATAACAGACATTAAAATAGAAAATACGCAAACGTTTGTAGAGCAAATGATGTATTATGCGAAAGAGTATGGGGTATTGCACCTCGACTGACGCTCGGCAACCAGTGATGAGTGATGAGTGAGGAGCACTTCGAGTGCCTCAGTGCACAAGTGATGGGTGAGAATAGAAAAGTAAAAGTGAATATGGCTTCCCCCTTTGGAGGGGACAAGAGGGGGAGGATTTAAAATAAGAAAAAACACGAAGCGAAATCTAAAAGCGCAGCGAATCTAAATAAAAAATTATGAAATCAAAAAAAGATATAGTAGAAAACTGGTTACCTCGATACACGGGAGAAAAACTAGAAAATTTTGGAGAATACATTCTTCTTTGCAACTTTAAAAATTATGTGAATTTTTTCGCAGAATTTCATGGGGTGGAGGTTATCGGAAAAGATAAACCCATGCAATGTGCAACGGCTGAGGGAATCACAATAATCAATTTCGGAATGGGGAGTGCATCTGCAGCAACCTGCATGGATTTGCTTTCTGCGATACATCCCAAGGCGGTTTTATTCTTAGGGAAATGTGGAGGATTGAAACGGAAGAACGAAGTGGGAGATTTAATTCTGCCAATCGCTGCAATTCGTGGAGAAGGAACAAGTAACGATTATTTTCCGCCGGAAGTACCTGCTCTGCCTTCTTTCGCCTTGCAAAAAGCAATTTCAACCACTATTCGTGATTTTGAAATGGATTATTGGACGGGAACTTGCTACACCACCAACCGCAGAGTTTGGGAACACGATGATGAATTCAAAGAATACTTGACAAAAGTAAGAGCAATGGCGATTGATATGGAGACTGCAACAATTTTTACAGTTGGTTTTGCCAATGAAATTCCAACAGGTGCATTGCTCTTAGTTTCTGACCAACCAATGGTTCCTGAAGGAGTGAAAACGAGCGCAAGTGACACATCAGTTACTGCTCAATACGTTGATGCGCACATCAGAATTGGTATAAAATCGTTGAAGCAACTCAAAAACAAAGGAAATACCGTCAAGCATCTTCGCTTCGGTTAGAAATCGTTAAAAGTTGAAGAAAAGATCAATTTATTTAATGGGTTTAATCACACTGGTGGTTTTTCCCATTCCTGCATTTGTGGTTTTGTACTTTTTTGAGGATATTTTTCCTCAGACAATTTTGCAATTGAATAGTATTGATTTTTCAGGCATCGCCATTGGTTTATTGCTTGGTGTTGTCTATGCCATTCTAGCTCTTTTCATCATGCAGGCAAAGGTTTTTGAGAAATTACCGTCTCGCATAGAGCAAATTGTAAAGGACATGAATCTGACCTTAATCGATTGTGTTTTTCTATCAATATGTGCAGGAGTCGGAGAAGAATTGCTTTTTCGTTCTGGTATGCAATTTTACCTTGGACCTATTCTCACTTCAGTCATTTTTGTCGCCATTCACGGTTACCTCAACCCTTGGAATTGGAGAATGTCATTGTATGGATTGATTGTTCTCCCATTTATTCTTCTCATTTCTTACGGATTTGAAACAATGGGCTTGTGGTTTGCCGTTTCGGCTCACTTTTCTTACGATTTAGTCTTATTCATCATCATTTCTGAAAGCTGGAAGAAAAAACCTGCATTTGATCAAACACCAATAAATTCTGAAGAGATACACGAATGATTTGAAGATAAACGCAAGGAATTTGACCCTTTGTGAATTTACCTCTGATTTCTTTTCAATAACCAACAATCATTATCGAATTTCACAACAGGAGTATAGTTTTTCTCAAGTTTCGGGTAGTCTTTTTTATAAATGTAGTAAAAATCAGCCTTCGTTTCTGTATTTAATTCTTTGGTATATTCTCCAATAGTTATGAACGGGATTTTATGCGTGTACTTGTAATAGTAAAATGAAGGATTGAACATCCAATCGGTTTCCAATACTGATTTGGGGTTGTTTTCGCTTATAAACCTAATTACTTGAGTTGTATTTCTGTCGTAAGACCATTCCCTGACCTCTTTTAGCTTACTGTTTAAGAAAAGGTGCAACAATAAAATAATACTTAAAAGAGCACCAATAGAATAAGTAAGAATGGTGTTTTTATTCTTCAGAAAGTAAGCTGAAATTGCAATTAAAGCGGTTGTAAATAGGGGTAGATAAAACAATGCTGTTCTATTTTCAAAATAAGGCGTTTTTAGAATAAGGTGTTGCAAAATATTAATTACAACAGTAAAAAAAAGTGCAAAACTGGCAATAAACAGTGGTTGTGAGAGCACCATTGATTTGTTTTTTTCTTTCAGTAGTTGCCGAAGAATTACTGTACTATTTAGCACAGCAACTAATAAAATTAAGAGCAGAAAAAAATTGAACACCTGAAAAAAGAGCACTTTGGAATCATACATGTAATGCCTTGTTAATGGCAGAATTGTGTTTTCAATAAAACCGTCAGATTTCCAGAATTGAAATTCATTATTCTGCTGCATTTGAAGAATAGGGCGAATAATTAGGGTAAAAAAGCCGATGCAAAACAGCCCAAGTTTTAAGAATTGATTTCTAATTTCAACGCGTGATTTACTTTTCTGAAGAAGATAAAATAAGGATGCCAAAACAATCACAGTGGCAAAATAAACAAGGACCGTAAAATTGGCGTACGCTGCAAGGGCAGAAAACAAAACAGCTTTGCTAATTTCCTTTGGTTTATTCTGTCCGAAACCACGAATGATGCAACTTAAAGAGTAGGTCAGCAATGCAATTGATAGTCCGTAACCTCTTGTGAGACCAAAAAAGTCGAGCAAATAGGGATTTGCAATGAAAATCAATGCGAAAGGAATGAAAAAGGCCGATTTTTCAGTCACAATTTCTTTGCTGATACGAAAACTTGAAAAAGCATAGAGAATAAAGGCGAGTAAATTGGGCAACCTTACAAATAAAGGATCGAGGTTGGATATGGCTATCATCATCTTCGTCAATAAGGTGTTTAGAATGTGATTATTGGGAGAAGAACTTTCGTAAGTGATGATTTGCCAAATACTTTTTTCATTGGCTGTCAGAATTGTTGCAACTTCATCATGAGTCATCGGAACATGGAATACTTTGTAAACTAGAAGTATGAACACAACGAAGTACACCGCGCTTAGGACTATGGTTTTCCATAAGTGATTTTGGCTGTTTGGCGCTATGTTAATTTTTGCTTGCAAAAAAATAAATGTGAATTTACGATAGTTTTCTCAACACTCCTCCAGCGCCAGAACTCATTTGGAAGTCCCAATCGCTTACTTTACTGTCAATTTTTCCGATAATCTTCCCCATTTCTTTGCAAATTGAGGCTAAACCCTTGAAATGATGTGAAATTTGACTGTTTTTCGAGTCAAAACCATGCTCTTTGCACCAAAGTGAGTAATCAGTCGCAGACTCTTGATAGTACTCTAACTCTCGCAAAACAACACACAAATTGAGGAGCGGATAGTTGTATCTAAAATCATCGTATTCATCCTCCACATAGAATTGAAAATCCTTTCCACTGACTGTAATTTCCACTTTTGAATAACTTCTGTCATCGTTTAGAAAGTCAACCTGCGAATTTTTAATCACGACAGAATGCTGGATGAAAATTTTATTGAGGGCTTCTATTTCAGGATAAATTTTTTCCAAAAGTTATTTGACAATAATTTGTAAGATGTTGGTTCGTTTTACATACAGACAATTGGGCATGACTGTAGTTTGGTCTATTTCGAGGATTTCCAAATACCGCAACGTACATAATTCTTCCGGTAAATAAATCATTGCTCCAGCATTGGAAACATACAATTCTCGCAACTTTCTGAGCTTGATTAAAGAAGCGGGCAGTTCTTTTAAATCGTTTCTCGTTAAGTGTATAAACTGCAATTCTTCACAGTTGCCAATTTCTTCAGGAATTAGTTTAATTGAGTTGTAAGTCAATTTTAGAACCTCGAGATTCTTTAAATTTCCGATGGTTTTTGGGAGATAAACCAACTGGTTCTGATTCAGTATTAATTCTTCTAAACTCTCTAAATCACCAATAGAGGCAGGTAAAGAATCAAGAAGATTGTACTGTGCAGATAAACGTTTTAACTTTTTGAGTTTGCCAATAGATTCAGGAAAAGTAGTGATGTCGTTTCTTCCAAGGTAAAGCCTTTCGAGGTTTACTAAGTTGCCAATTTCTTCAGGAATCTCTGTAATTTTATTACCAAACAGTTTAAGAACACGAATATCCGTATTCTCAAAAACTTCAGGAGGGATTTCTGTTAAACCTTTTTTTGAAAGATTGACCGTTGTTCCTAGAACTTCTTTTTCTATATCGCGCATGTTCACACAACTTAGCAGGAGAATAGTAGGAAGTAAAACGATTAAAAGCTTCTTCATTCTTCTAAAATATTGCTTTTTTTATGAAATGGAGCAACTTTTCTCGTATTTTTACATCTTATTAATGAATCATGGCACAATTGATGCATATTAGATATTAAATTAAGAATTATGAAAAATTTAAAAACAATTATTTTAGGAGTTGCACTTATTAGTTCAACTGCCTTGATGGCTCAAAATGATGCCACAAAAGTGAGAGTGTCTGAAGATTTTAAGGCGCAATCATCGTTATCTACAAAAGATAGCAAGCAAGTAAATTCTCCAGAGTTAATAGCGAAAAAGCAAACCAATAAAATGGTGAAATTGTTAGGGTTATCGGCAGAACAAAAAACGAAAGTTGGTGAATTGAATTTGAAGGTACAGAACAAATTAGCTGTAGTGAACAACAGCACAATGACTGAAAAGCAAAAGAAACAGCAAATTGAAGGTAACCAGAAAGACAGAATGCGTGTTCTTTCTACTATTTTAACGACAGAGCAGTATGATAAATATGCTGCAACGCAGAAGTAGAAATTTTACCAATAGTTAGATTAAAAGCCTTTTCTTCGGAAAGGGCTTTTTTTATTTTACTGATGATTGTTGAACCGCTTGTTCTATATATGCGATTCCATCATGATTTTCAATAATTTTAACACAATGTGTATTTGAAAAAGTGTGCATAAAGGCATGATGAGTAGTTAATACAGCATCTTGGAAATCTTGATTATCTTCCAAGTCAGTAATATTTAGACCTATTGTTTTACATTCTTTTTTAGAAATATGTCTTGCGTGAGATTTTTGTTCAGTGTGATTTGAGAATGTACCTACTATTTTTTTTACTTTTTCTGTGTCTCCTGCGCACATATTGTTTTCAAGCCATTCAAACACCATTTTTTCAGACCATTCAATAGCCTGTTTACAGGCACCTAGAAAAGTTGGGTGATATTTGCTAATGATAACTTGCCATAGTGCAGCTGATTGAGGGTTTTGTTTTATATCCTCTTTCGCTTGTTCAAATTCATTTAGAACGGCTTGGCAGGCTAAACCGCCCATTTGCGGGTCAATAGGGCCCAAATTAGAATGTTTCCCCATTACAATCTCTTTTGAGGAAAGAGCAATCATAGTTCCTGCTGACATTGAAATTTGAGGGACAATAACACGAATATCTTTATCGTACATTGAATAAAGGTAGTCAACTAGGGATTCTGTTGCAGCAATATCACCTCCTGGAGTATGTAGTATTAAATCAAGCCCTTTACTTCTGTCTAACTTATTAATTGTTAACATAAATCCTGACTTGTCTTTATCTCCAACTGCTGTTCCTGCGGCTTGTGGCTTTTGAAGCCAACCAGAGTAATATGCTATGGTGTTTCGCCCAGAAATTTCAGAAACCAATTTTAGGTATTTCCTTCTTACTGTGTCAAGGGCATTTAATTTAGGGTTATTGTTTTGTTCTTGTTGTATCTCAAGAATAACTTCATTCCAATTTGGCATATTATAAAGCTTTTATCAACGTAGTACTTCCTAAAGTTTCAACTTGAACATAGGAATTGTCATACATTGAAAGCTTTTGGAAAAAGTCGCCATCTTTCGTCCATTGTGTTTCGATTACAACAGATTGTTCAGAAGAGTTAATAACTTCATTATATTCAGTTGTAAAATCTTTAATTTCTACTTCTTGTTTATTTTTTGAGTCATTTTCCATATTGCAAAGTTAAGTATTATTAATTTAAACGTAAAACTTGTCGATAAATTACCTTTGTCCTAATCACCCGCCAACAACCGAATATATTCCATTAAACGGCTAAGCTCCCCTAAATATACAAAATTCTACCCAAACAAGCCCTCAATAACGATTGAGCAACTAAAATTGATGTTTTTGCCGTGGTACAAATCCAGCTCAGCGAAGTTGCTTGCCTTGTTGCTCTTTTTCTTTTCGAATGTCATAATACACCTTCAGTGTCATTAAAAACCCTTCTCCCCATCCAAATTCTTTTTCAATTTTTAATGACAATTTCGTGTTCATTCCACGATGACCGTTAATAATGGCCCCTAAAGTCTGGGGATATTCGTTAATCGAAATGGCAAATCTACCTTTAGAGAGTTTTCTTCTAGAAAGCTCATATTCAACGACTTTACCGGGTTGAATTCCCTTTAATATGGATAGATATTGCATCATGATGTAAATATAAACAATTTTGTTTAAACAGAATTGTTTATATTTATGAATTGTATAAAATGATCTTCAGTGCTAATAGCAGGATTACAAATCCAGCTTAGCGAGGGAGAATTCAGTATTGCAATCTTTACATTTATAAACAGACTTTGAATAAATCGGAAAAGTGGTAGTCAAGAAAGCAAGTACCATCGCTAAAAAACCTTTCGGATCTTTTATTGATTTGAAATCTGAATAAAGGCTATGTGAACTACACTTTGGACATTCAATAATAGCATCTTCATCATTCGTGTATGGTTGATCGTCTATTTCAGCTATGATGTCTTTAGCTTTATCTAGATCTACTTTGTTTATCTGAAGTCTAACCCCACCAACAGCAAAATTCAGTAATGGGTTAAGGGTAACTATGTTTTCATCTAAAATATAACACACAATTCCTTCACCTTCTAGTTTGTTTTTTAGAATATAGGCTTCAATTGCTGTGTTAAATACTTTAAGTGTTATTAATTCCATTGAGTGGGTTTGAGTTGGTATTAACGAATATCAACCGAATACTTAACCCTAAACGGCTAAATTCCCCTAAAAATATAAAATTCTACTCAAACAACCTATTACTTTGGTCTTTTTCAATGAGCTACAGAAACGTTTGAATCTATTAAACGAAGTGAAGAATATGATTTCTAAATTGAACAAACAGTTATTTGTCCTTCACTAAATTAGCGGGGTAAGTTCTTTTTATTTTTGGTGCGTAGAAGAAGTGCTTGAGATAAGTCACCTCTTCTGGACCATTAATATTGTAAAATTCTTCCAAATAATGATTAAAAACCTTCCGTTCTGACTTGGACTGTAATTTTGCTTCTTCCGTAATATCTACAAACTCAAAAGTAATCTCTCGCTTTGGCATGAAAAAGATCAAATTGGCGAGAATGTAAAAAATACCTTTGAGAAAGGTCTTCAAAAAATCTGGCTTTTTACCCATCCATGCAACGGACCACATGCTTCCCCATAGTCCATTCACCCTTACTCCAATGACCTTAACGCCATCTGGCAAGTTGGAAACCAATGCATGCGCACTCTGCTTATTTTTAATTCGTTCAACAGGTCCTTGAGCGATATTCCCCGAAGGAGCAATGAGCACACTTTTTCCTTTTTCTAGTGCCTCCATTATTTTTGAAATCATGTTTTTGAGAACATTCGGATCCCGATTGCCATGCTTCAAATCACTCACCGAAACGGCGTTATGTGACCTCAAAACAGCTCCGATGACCGGTATTCGTAAAAATTTCTCCGAAATAACGGGAACCAAGCCGCTTCGTTGAGCAACAAATACGCCCAACAATTGTGGGTCAATATGAGATTGATGATTCTGCAGAAGTAATTTCGCCCCAGATTCATGCAAAAGATGCTCCCCTTTTACCTTTATTTTATACCTCCTGGATAGAACAAATGAGAAGAAACTTAATACAACTTTCATAAAGGCAAATCGTTTTTTAGTGCGTAGAATTAGATTTTTTGAATGGGTAGTTCTATGGACAATGCCTCAATTTCTTGGTGCATTGTATTCAACTTTTCAATGCTTGCTTGTAAATCAGCTAAAATAACAGCTTTTGTATCATAAAAGGTCTTCAAGTTGGCATTAAAAAGTGACTGATAATACTCGATTCCGCTCGATAGATTTTCAGAAAATTTAAGCAGACGGTTTTTTCCTTTCTTGTTCACTGATTTTCTGGTATCTTCTATAGAACCCTTTAAATATTTAATGTAAGCATATAGTTCTTTGACAAACATGTGAGGACGTTCTACTGAAAAAGGAATGCTTTTTTTGCCGTAAATATGGCTGGTAATTTCACTCATCGTCATTACTTTTTTGAAATAAAACATGTTTGGACCTGGACAGATTGACACACCTCCATTTCCAGTAGGTGTTTTGAGCTCGTTCACAATTAAAACTGGATTCACGAGACCCGTGCAAAGACATGTTTTTTCGACAATTTTCTCATATTTCTCTTGATATTCCTCAACCGATAGGTTATCTTTTTTCAGTTCTTCAATTTTCAGCTTTTGATATTGACGAGAAGCTGTACAAATAGGGTCGTCTGTAAATTCTTTGTTAAACAAAGCCAAGCTTCCCTCTATACAAGGGCTCCCTGGTTTTCCTTTGGCAATTTTTTCTTTCCTTTCTCTTTCTTTGGAAGTATCTCTAAGGCTGTTGAACGGAACACCAAGTGGTGATATTCTACTCAGATAGAAATCTTCTTCTTTCGCTTCAATCAACCTAGTTATCGTTTCGTCATCTACATTGACTGCTTCGGGAACTAAAAGAAAAGGGCTTCCCCACCCAACGGAGTCTAATTGATACTCATCGAGCAAAAATTGATGTTCTTCTGACGTGCCAACTCCTCCTTGTGCAGTAAATTTAAAGGGCAATAACTCTTCGAATACAGCCTTATTTTTAGCGTCTAAAGCGGTCTTCAACACCTCAAAAACAGAATCAAAAAGCTCTTTTTTGTTGTTTTTAAATTCTGATAGAATTGGCCCCATTAAAAAACCATCGGTTGCGAATGCGTGTCCTCCGCAGTTTAGTCCTGATTCGACTCTGTACTCAGAGATCCACAATCCTTTTTTTGCTAAGAATTTTCCTTGCACGAGCGCCGATCGATAGTCACTCACTTTTAAAATGATTTTCTTTTTAATGTACCCATTTGAATCCGGGTAGAAGTCCTCGAACTGCTCCATATAGGTAAACAATCTAGGATTTAACCCTGCTGAAAGCACAAGCGAAGAATCGAGAGTGCTGTTTGCATAGGCGCGCATTGCGACATGCCCATCGTTGTGTTCTGGAGGCAATTTCTCCCCTTTCACAAAGTTTTCTCTATCTAGCTTGGTCATAATATTCACATCGATGCTACCGAGTTGTAGATTTTCTTCTACCCATTTTTTACATTGGTCACTACTAGAAGAATCTTCCATCAGCCGACGGAATTCCTTTTTCAATTGTGCACTATTTGGCAATAAATCAATGCATGCTTCAATTTCAGTCTTGTATTCTGCGGTTGAATTTTTATAACTCTCAAATTTTTTCGCCGTTAAATCATCCAAAAGATTCAAATAGGCCGTTGTCCTTTTTGCTTTGTAGTCGTCTATTTTGTCTGTAATTTCTTCATACGCGAGTCCGTATTTTTCGCAGTAATATTTTCGTAATTTTTCATGCAGTTTATCTCCGATAAGTGACAGCACAGAGTTGATGCCAAGGTGAGCTACTTTTAGTGCTGTGTCAACAGTAAATCCTATTCCCATTACTGGTATGTGGAATGAATGTTCGTTTTTCATGAGTTTCAAATTCTTGAATATAAACGACAAAGTTGGATAAATTTTATACGTCTAAGCATGATATAAATCACATTTTAATGTGAAATGGTGAATGTGTTACGAAAGAGAATAAACAACCTTGTGTAAACAGATTTGTTTACACTTGTAGGCCTGTATTGATGAGGTGCTCTTATTGTGAGCTTGTTGGGGTCTTCAATCGTTCGTTAGAGTTCGTCTTTTGATATTCAATTTCTCCTTGAATTTGAATCAATCGTTGTTTTATTTCTTCAAAATTTTCATAATAAACTTCCTTTATTCTCAATACAATTTGATCATTATCATAAATTATGAGGACACAACAGACATATGGATATGCTTCGACATCTATGTGTGTTTGATGAATACGAATGTTATCATTTAATTCTATTGAATAGTTCTTTTTTAAATGTAAGATTGGTTTAATCCATATTTGGTTTTTTTCAATTGTTAATCGAAAAATCTTAGTTCTTATTTCTCTCAGAAGATAAAAGAATATTAATGGGAAACCAACACCAATAAGGACGGTGATTGGTAAGGGTGCAAAATCTTCGAAATAAATGTATCCAATCGAAAATGCAAGATATATAATTGACAAAAGAACAAGGGATATTATTGATGCCGTAACAACCAAATATTTGAATTTTGACTCCATTAGTTCAATAAAATAATGTTTCTCATAAAGCTTTTTTGAAGGTCAACTTGTTATAATTCATCAATGTTTTTTCAGCTTGCATATAACGACCGAATATATTCCATTAAACGATTAGTCCCCTAAATATACAAAATTCTACCCAAACAATCCCTCAATCACATCTTCCTCCACAACTTCTGGCACCGTCACTTTCAAATTAGGTTCTATTTCCATGGCTCTTTTAATTGCGTACATGGCGCGCGGGGTTGTAAATTCAGTTCAGCGGAGGGATATAGATATACGTATCAATGATAATTATTGATTTCACTTAAATATACACCTTCAAGCTTATCGATTGAAGTCATTCTTTCTTCATAAGTCTCTTCGGGGTCTCCAGAATGAAAAGTAAACTTCCTTTCGAGGACAAGTTTAAATTTGACTAAGTTTTTTTCAAAAATAAAAAACTGATCGAATCCCCATCTCCACCCACTGCCACCATAGTGATACATCTTAAGCGTGTCATTTTCGAAAAGTATCTGAGCAAAAGGGTCTCCATATGCACCGCCACACTGTGTACACAATACAATAGAATCCTTTTCCCATAATTGCTTTCCGTCTATTTCTAGAACCATGGTTCTAGCGGATTCCGGTCCCTCACCAAATGGAATATGGTTATCTCCATAAATTGTAATTTGGTCTGGAATTCCATTGCTATTAAAGTCATAGATCAAACTATCTACAATTGAGTCGGAGTAATTAGCATCAGCTCCTAGTCCTTTTTTATGGTTAGTTTTTAATTGAGAGATTAATTCCCTTAATTGATTTACTTCAATATTGCCATGCTGTATTGTTTCTTTATTGTTTTGAAAGTAGTTATAGTGAGTAAAAAGCAATCCATACTCGTTCGAAAAATATAAGGTTTCATCCCATCGTATATTTTCGTCAATCCTAGAGTAGCTGTATATTATGAATGTGTCGTTTTCCAGTTTAAGATCAAATGAATCTTTTAATATGTATTTGTATTGACCTATGAATCCGTGTTCTTTCTGCTCGGCTTCATTTAAAAACAATGTGTCGTTTGAGCTATTGATTTGTGCGGTCAAAGTAAAAGGATAATACTCTAAAGATTTTGGACTGAGTGAGGTTCTCCACATAATAGATTCTGAAGTAAGCGAAGAATCCCTCGAATAGATAAAGGAAGAGAACGAGCCTTCTACATTCTTTGTGAATGAAAAATAGGTTATATCATGAGCACCACTTTTCAAAAAATTGGTTTGTATTGTAACGGAAATATTAGGCTCATTATCAGGGTTAGTATCTAAATTTTCATTAGTCTCAGGGCTACTACAGCTTGAAATACCTAAAATCAATACAAGAATATAAAAAGGTTGTGCCATTGTCTTTATTGATGGATTATCTAATTCTTTATTACACTCAATAACCGAACAAACATCATTAAACGGTTAACTACCCTAAATATACAAAATTCTACCCAAACAGCCCCTCAATCACATCTTCCTCCACAACTTCCGGCACCGTCACTTTCAAATTTGGTTCTATTTCCATGGCTCTTTTAATCGCGTACATGGCGCCTTCGTTTCTGGCCCAGCTTCTGCGAGAAATTCCATTATTGACGTCCCAGTGCAGCATTGATTTTAGTCTTCTTTCTGCATCGGAAGAACCGTCGAGGAGCATTCCAAAACCGCCATTAATGACTTCTCCCCAACCTACGCCGCCACCATTGTGAATGGAAACCCAAGTTGCCCCTCGAAAACTGTCGCCGATGACATTTTGAATCGCCATGTCAGCCGTAAAACGAGAACCGTCATAAATATTGGAAGTTTCTCTGTAGGGCGAATCTGTCCCAGAGACATCGTGGTGGTCACGACCTAAAACAACAGGTCCAATTTCGCCACTGGCAATGGCATCGTTGAATGCTTGCGCAATTCTCATTCTCCCTTCTGCATCTGCATAGAGAATTCTTGCTTGCGAACCAACGACTAATTTATTCTCTTGTGCCCCTTTAATCCACTGAATGTTATCAGCCATTTGCTGTTGTATTTCAGCAGGACTTGTTTCTTTCATTTTCTCCAAAACAGCACAAGCAATGGTGTCGGTTTTTTGCAAATCTTCTGGTTTTCCAGAGGCGCAAACCCATCTAAATGGTCCAAAACCGTAATCGAAACACATCGGTCCCATGATGTCTTGCACATAAGATGGGTATTTGAAATCAATGCCATTCTCTGCCATAATATCTGCTCCGGCACGTGATGCTTCCAGTAAGAATGCGTTGCCATAATCGAAGAAATAAGTGCCTTTTGCCGTGTGTTTATTGACAGAATCTGCATGGCGAACCAAGGTGGCTTGCACGCGCTTTTTGAATTCTTCAGGATTGTTTGCCATCATGTCGTTAGATGCTTCCAAAGTCATATCGACTGGATAATAACCACCCGCCCAAGGATTGTGCAAAGACGTTTGGTCAGAACCTAAATCAACGTAAATATCGTTCTTGTCGAATGCTTCCCAGACATCCACGATGTTTCCTTCAAAAGCAATGGACACAATTTCTTTGTTTTCTTTCGCACGACGAACACGAACGCATAATTCTTCCACATTGTCAATCACTTCATCTACCCAACCTTGCGAATGGCGTGTTCGCACCGCTTTTGCATTGACTTCTGCCGTCACAGAAACGCAACCTGCAATATTTGCTGCTTTTGGCTGTGCGCCAGACATGCCTCCAAGTCCTGCGGTTAAGAATAATTTACCTTCCAAGCCTTCGCCATTTTTGGAAATCATTCTCCCTGCATTGAGAACAGTGATGGTTGTTCCGTGTACAATTCCTTGCGGCCCGATGTACATGTAAGAACCGGCGGTCATTTGTCCGTATTGCGTAACGCCCAACGCGTTGAATTTCTCCCAATCATCGGGTTGAGAATAATTCGGAATCATCATGCCATTGGTAACCACAACTCTCGGTGCATCTTTGTGAGAAGGAAAAAGTCCCATTGGGTGACCAGAATACATGACTAAAGTCTGTTCGTCTGACATTTCAGCCAAGTATTTCATCGTCAATCGGTATTGAATCCAATTCTGGAAAACAGCACCGTTTCCACCGTAGGTGATCAGTTCGTGAGGATGCTGCGCTACGGCATAATCCAAGTTGTTTTGAATCATCAACATGATGGCCTTTGCTTGTTCGCACTTTCCGGGATAATCACTGATGGGTCTAGCAGTCATTTGATAGTCAGGTCTATATCTATGCATATAAATACGTCCTAGTGTGTCTAGTTCATTCAAAAATTCCTTTGCTAGTTCTTGATGCTGGCTTTTTGGAAAGTACCTCAAAGCATTTTTAAGGGCTAGTTTTCTTTCTTCTTTGGAAAGAATTTGCTTGCGAATTGGGGCATGGTTGATACCTTCTTCTTTCTTTTTAAGTGCTGGAATTGATGCCGGGACACCTTCAAGGATTTGCTCTTTAAACGAACTCATAATTACACATTAATTTGAGCGTAAAGGTAGAAAGAAAAAATGGCTCGATTGGTATGGTTTTTTAAAGTAAATGTATTTGATTTCTCTTTTTTGATCAAATCACAAGTCCTCCCCCTAGCCCCCTCCAAAGGGGAAACCCACTCTCAAAATAAGATCGAAATTATAACGCCAACTTCACTTATCTGCTTCTTCCCCCTTTGGAGGGGGCTAGGGGGAGGACTTAATATTAAGCCAGAATCAATTTTTTCCAATTCTAAATCCAATAACGCACACATCGTCGATTTGTTCCGTTCCTTCCTTCCAGTTATTAAAAATAGTATGCAATTTCTCACCTTGTTGCTCAAAATTTAATGTGTTCATTTCAAGCAAAGCTTTTTTGAGTTGAGCAGACTTGAATTTCTTGTTTTTTTCTCCCCCGAATTGGTCTGCGTAACCATCTGTGAAAAGATAAAAAGCATCGTTTTCTTGCAGTGCAACGACTCTTTCAGAAAAGTCTTTTCCGTAATCAAAATGTCCGATGGGTTGTTTGTCTCCCTTGATTTCATACAGGATATTTTCTCCTTCTGTCAATTCGCTATCCGCAATGATTTTTTCTCCTTCTTTTCTTATTATCCAAACTGGATTATTGGCTCCTGCAAAGCTCAGTTCTTTACTTTTCTCATCAAACACACACAGAGAAATATCCATTCCATCTTCCACTTTATCGTCTTCAGATTTAAACGTATCAATGACCAATTCTCTTGTTTTATTGAGAATATCTGCGGGTGAAGTCAGTCCAAATTCTTTCACAGAACGGTTGAGCGCACCACTGCAAACAACACTTACCAACGCTCCAGGGACACCATGTCCTGTGCAATCAGCAGCGGCAATCATTGTTAAGTTATTTTTTTTGTGAAACCAGTAAAAATCACCACTTACGACATCTTTGGGGAGATACAAGATAAAACTGTTTGGAAGATGACCTTTTATGACTTCTGCAGTTGGCAAAATAGCGGATTGCAATCTTCGCGCATAATTAATAGAATCCGAAATGGACTTGTTTTTCTCGTCAACGATCTCCTTTTGTTGTTTAATGAGGTCGTTTTTAGTGGTCAAAACAGAATTTAACCGTTTTCTTCTCTTATTTGCCTGAATAAAAAACAGGAGAGACGAAGCAAGAACAATAAAACCAATAACACTAAGGTATATGACATTCTGTTTTTTTGACAACTCTTTTTCATGCGCTAATCTTTCTGTAGCGAATGCATTTTGCACCGTTAAACTATCGTTGAAACTCTTTGTTTCGATTTGTTTTCTGATTTCTCTAGTTGCTAAATCTTGCCGCTCTTCTTTTTTCTCCTTCAGTGCTTTTTGTTCAATAGAAATCGTTAAAGACTCGAATGCTTTTTTATGCAAACCAATCCTCATGTAGTAGTTGGAAAGCACATCGTGGTATTTCCAAATGAGGTTTTCAAAATTATTTTGTTTTATCAGTAAATCAACTCTATCGAGCATCTTTTTCAATGAATCTGAGGGTAAAGTGTTGACTTGCAGACTTGCTGCATCTAGTAATATTCTTGCCTCAGCATCTATATCGCCGATTTCCTTTCTTATTCTCAATGCTTCTGTGAGCATTCTGTTTCTATGAGATTTAGTTAATCCGATACTATCCATCATAGCATAGGATTGAAGTGTTCCAGAATAGCCGTAAGGATAATCGTCAACTTTGTAAATTTCAATGGCTTTCTTAAAATAATAGACCGCACTGTCTCTTTGGTTCAATGAATTATGAATTCTAGCCAAGGCATTATAAGAAATTGCTAAATCAATGGTATGGCCCGAAGCTGTTTCGTATTCTAAACTTCTGAATTCATAATTCAGAGCAAGTCTATATAATTTAACTGCAAAATAAATGCTCGAAATGTTGTGCAAAGCAATCGTTTTGCCTTCTATGGCATCGGCTAGTATATTACCTTCCACTTCGCCAGACAAAATTTTCTCATTTTTCTCTAGAGACAACAACTGATAATCTAAACTTTTATAATAGTCGTTTAAGTCTAAATAAGTGTTTCCAATATTTCCATAAGCGTCTGCTACTCCCTGTTTACTGCCAACTTTCTTGAAATTTTCAAGTGAATTGAAAAATGATTCTTGCGCTTCTTTGAATTGTGATGTGTTTTGTAAAAACCAACCTTTCATTTGGTAGGCGATAGCTAATAAATAAGTGCTGTTTACTTTTTTTGCGAGATACAATCCAGAATCAGCGTAGTTTCTCGCTTTTAATGAGTCGCCGTATTCATTCTGAACAAAAAGAATAAAATAGCGCTCTGCGAGAATAGAATCTTTGTCTTGAGAGTAGACAAAGGAAGGCAAAATTAATAAACAGAAAAAAAATAGTTGCTTCATTGAATTAGTTCTAAACCAAATGTACCAATTTATGTCGAAAGGGAAGTCATTTTATTTATAGGATACTATTTGTAACTTTGGCACGAATTATGAAATACCTTTCACAAATAAAAAACACACTATGAAAATTTTACCCACATTATTATCAGCAGCCGTAATGACAGTTTCATTGTCGGCTTTCTCTCAGAAGACTGATTCTTACGAGAAAATCTACTATACCAACCCTGAAATACCAATCACGGAGGTTGTAGAAGTAAAGACCAAGAACATCGTTGCGCAAGAGGATGTTTGCAAGATGGCATTGAGCATCAAGAATTTAACAAGTGATTTTTTGATGTTTGTTCCCCAAGAAAGTAAATTTATTTACCCTGAAGGAGAGAAGAAACCTGTTTCTAGAGAGTATTTCATAGAACCGAATAAGGCTAAGACGAAAACGTTAGAGGTAAATGGGGGCAATGAGTTCTTGCAAGAAAGTTTTTCTGTAGAATTAGGTAACTTGTTTCAGATACCTATTGATGGTAAGTCGCAAAAGACACCCAACTTTCAATTGCCTGCATCAAATAACAGCTTTACCGTTGGTGATTTCAAAGTTAAGTTATTAAAATACAATGCTTCTACCAAAGAGGCAAAAGCAACTTTTGAGGTGACTTACACGGGCAATGATATGGCAATAATAAATCCTGCAAACCTCTCTGTGATAGCAACACGTAAGAAGTCAGAAGAGACAGTGACTTATGCCAATGACAATAAGAAAGCAAAACCTGTGCTTTTAAGAAGTGGGAATAGCACTAAAATAGTTGCTGTATTTCATATCCCAGGTAAGATTGTGGACATGCAGTTTGCAACCATGAATATACTTTGGAACAATACTTTTGTGGAGACAAAGCCTGTTTTGTTACCAAAAGTTTCTTTTGATGTAAAAATGGATATAGGACTAACGGAAGGGAAGAAGTAAAAGTCAATCAAGTCTAAGAATGAGATTTAAAGTATTATCAGGCATATTAATTATTGTGATTACTACGTTTTTTATAAGTTGTTACACGAGACTTGATCTTAGAACAAAGGTTAACCGGCTTTCAACTCACAATGTCTACAAATTTAATAATGAACAACTCAACAAGACTACCTCAAGACTCAATAGTAAATTTCGAGATGTAATACATTTCTATTCAACTGACAGAGATTTGTCTGAGAATTATACAAACATTCATTATTGGTTTTTTGGTGATGGTTCCTTCTCGCATCTTTATGCGTTGTCAGAAAACAGAAAAGGAAAACTTAAAGTATCTAAGGAATTTAACATTAAGAATCCGAGTAGGTTACTTGACTATATTAAAGTGAATCGAATTGATACTGTAAATGATACTCCCGAATCTGGATTTAGAAATTCTCATTTGAGTTATATTATCGTTGAATACTTTAACTTAAACGACACTCTTATCAGCTATCATTTGAGGGCTGATTCGTATATAAAAAAACATGGATTTATGGACGATTTTGGGATGACTCCTGAGACTGATAGTGCCTATAAAGAAAGAATGAATCATCCTAAATATCTATTAGGACTAAAAATCATTGGAGAATTGAAAATGTCAGTCAATACTCTCTGAAAAACGGATTTTTTTTATAGCATTTCAATGCTAAGCTTTTTTATTTGCCTTATTCTTTCTTTTTTTTTAGTATGTTTATGCTTCAAATAAACACTCAATTCTATGAAAATAATAAAACTCTCCCTAATTCTCATTCTTGCTTTTTCTGTGCAGAATGTCAACGCACAAAAGCGTAAAAAGAAAAAAGAACCTGCAAAGACAGAACAAAGCGGCAAAGATAAGGTCAAGAAAATTTCTGAACTAACGAAGAAAAGTCAAAAATTTGAAGGCTTATTTACCATTTATCAAGACACAATTGATGGTTCTATCAAGATGGAGATAAAAGCAGACCAGATTGGGCAAGAATTCATTTATTTCAGTCAAAGTGCGGATGGAGTTGCTTCAGTAAGAGGTTTTAGAGGAAATTATCGAGGTTCAAAAATCATTAAGATTCAAAAGTACTTTAACAAGATTGAATTTGTTGAAATAAATACGTCTTCTTATTTTGATCCAGAAAACGCAATATCTAAAGCATCGGAGGCAAATATGCCGAATGCGATTATTGCCAGTTTAAAAATTGAAGCGGTCGGAAAGGGCGAAAGTGCATTTTTGGTAGATGCAAATAAGCTTTTCTTAAGCGAAACATTTTCGCAAATTAAACCGGCTCGAAATCCAAAGCAATCACCATTTGCGTTTACAATTGGTAACTTGAGCAAAGAGAAAACGAAAATCAATGCCATTAGAAGTTACCCTAAAAACACAGACATTGCCGTAGAGTATGTCTATTCTAAACCTTCTGTTCTAAATGGTGGACAGAGAGATGTCACAGACGGTCGAAATGTTTCGTTGAAAGTATATCACAGTCTTATCGAAATGCCAGAGGATGATTATCAACCTTTGTTCGAAGATCCAAGAGTTGGTTTCTTTACCACGCAGGTAACTGACATGACCAGTCCAGCAAGTGCGAATTATCGCGACCTAGTTCACAAATGGAAATTGGTTAAAAAAGATCCCAATGCAGCGCTTTCTGAACCAGTAGAACCAATTGTTTGGTGGATGGAGAATACGACACCAGAGAATTTGCGTCCTATTATAAAGGCAGCTGCCGAAAAATGGAACCTTGCTTTTGAAAAGGCAGGATTTAAAAATGCAATGGTCATTAAGCAACAACCAGACGATGCCGATTGGGATGCAGGTGATATTCGCTACAACGTTCTGCGTTGGACCGCTTCCCCTTTCCCTCCGTTTGGTGGTTACGGACCAAGTTTTGTAAACCCAAGAACGGGTGAAATTATGGGTGCAGACATTATGTTTGAATACCGTTCTGTTTTGAGTCGCTATAGAACGGAAAAATTCTTCGAAGAAAACTCTTCTATGCAATTTGAAGAAGAGGAAATTAATTTGCACGGCGACCATTTAAACTGCCAAGCAAGTGAAATTGGAGCCATTAACAGTGCTTTTGCGGGCTTAATTCTCCAATATATTGACGGACAACCTATCGAAAACAGCCAAATGGTTAAAGAATACTTGAGTTATTTAATTCTCCATGAAATTGGACACACATTGGGCTTAAACCACAACATGAAAGCAAGTCAAATGCATAATTTACAAGCTGTGCATGATAAAACTTTGACGGAGAAAGTTGGATTAATGGGTTCTGTAATGGATTATCCTTCTGTGAATGCGAACAAAGACAGAGCAAACCAAGGGAACTATTTCACAACGCGCCCTGGGCCTTATGATTTATGGGCAATTCAATATGCTTATGAAACAGGAAGAACCGAAGCGCAAACAAAAACATTGTTAGACCGTTCTACAGAACATGACTTAGTCTTTGGCAACGATGCAGACGACATGCGCGCCATGGGGAAAGCAATTGATCCTTTGGTAAACATCTATGATTTATCGAGCGATGCAATTGGGTATGCACAAGAACGATTGGATTTAGTGAAAACCCTTTCAAGTGAAATTTTGGAGAAATATGCGACTGAGAATACTTCTCATCACGATCAGTATGTTGCGTACTATTCAATGATGCGACAGTATCGAGATGCTGCGAGTGTAACTTCTCGTTATATCGGCGGAATATTTCTTGACCGTGCAATGATTGGTCAACCTGGAGCTACGAAACCATACACTCCGGTTGATTTGGCTACGCAAAAGAAAGCAATGAAGATGATTTCTGAATATATTTTTGCACCAAACGCTTTTGATTTTGGTTCAGAATTGTACAATTACGCAGCGAAACAAAGACGAGGATTTAATTTCTTTAGAGGCACTGAAGATTTGAAAGTTCATAATATTGCATTGGGAATTCAATGGCAAGTATTGGGTCATGTATTACATCCAACAACGCTAAACAGAATTGTGGACACAAAACTTTATGGAAACGAGTACGATATTTCAACTGTTTTTCAAGATTTGACAGACGCTATTTTTAAAGCTGATATTGCTGGAAGTGTGAATACTTTTAGACAAAATTTACAGCTGAAATACACCAATACATTAATCAGTATGCTTGTTGGACCGATGAGCCGAAGATTTTCTAACATTCCTCAGTCACACGCTTTGTATTTCTTAAAGAAGATTAAGAAAATGGCAAGCAATACTGCAGGAGATGTATCAACTAAAGCGCATAAAGATCATTTAGTGACTTTGATTAATAACGCTTTGAAGGAGGTTAAATAGGAGGATTTTCCTTAGAAAAGCTCATAAAATATAGGAATGCGGTGAATAAATGGCTATTCACCGCATTTTTTGCGGAGATTAAAACCTCAGTATCAACTTCAAATTAAACCTTCTTGATGTTAAATAATTAGGGATAGAATAGAACCTCCCGTTCACATCTTGCACCCATTGCATGGATAGAACATTGTTGATTCCTAAGAGGTTGAAAACTTCAAAGGAAATAATAGCATCGGTGAAATTTTTGTTCCAAAAAGTCTTCTTCTCTTTCTTTTTGTACAAGAAATCATAGGACATTCCTAAATCGACTCTGAAAAATGATTTGATTCTCAACGTATCTTTGTAACGCACAAAATCAGGAGGACCGTAAGGCAAACGAGAACCAAAAATCAAGCCCATTTGCACGCTGAAACTTTCGTGATTGGGCATTCTGTCCTGAATCAACGCAGCAAAACTTATGCGTTGATCCGTAGGTCGTGGAATAAAACCGGGAGATACACGAGAACTATCCACAACAACTTTATCAACTACTCCTCCTTTTATAACTTCCCCGGCTGCATTAAAATAATCGTAGTAAAAGTCGTTGAGAACGTCTTCTTTTGTGGACAAGAATCCAATCTTAAAAAAGGATTCTATTCCTTCTACAAATTGACCGTGAACATTGAGGTCAAAACCATAGGCATAGGCAACCGCATCATTGTTTGCATAGTAGCGCGTTCGCACATTGTCGATTTCATAAGAATTGACGTCCCACATGTATTTGTAATAAGCTTCTGCGGTGAATTTGAAAGGAACCTCTCTTTCCCACATATCGAAATAGACGTCAGAACCAACAACGAAATGTGCCGATTTTTGCGCACGAACATCAAGGTTTAATTGCCCATCAAAGGTTCTAAATTCTCTATAAATAGGAGGTTGATAATACATTCCCGTCGCAAAATGAATGTTCATATTTCTCCGAACCACTTTTTGATCTCTAATCATGTAGGCGCGAGGATAGAATTTAACAGATGCTCTAGGCGTGACAAAAAACTCATTATTTGCTGTTGTATAGCCAATTCTACTACCGTAAGAGACTGCCCAGCGAGACGGTGACTCAATAATGGTGTCGGTGAAGGACCTTTTTTCTTTCTCTTTCTTCGAAATTTTATACTTCTTACTTTTGGTGACGATTTTATTTTTCTGATTCTTTGCCCAAATAGAATTCATTTGCACAAAACCAGTGTATCGTTGTGATTGTAAAGTCAAATCACTTTTCACGCTTTCAAATAAGGCAAGAGTTCCATCGTTAGCTTGCGGAGTTGAGAATCCTGCGGAGTCAACCATCTTCCATTCACTTAGTCGGTCGGTGAAGTAATCCATCTGGAAGTTCACGCCCCATTTTAGGTGATGATTTTGAAATTTCGTTCGTTCATCGTTTTTATAACCTTTAAAAAACTGATGATCACCGTTGTGGTACAAATTGATGATGGTTGCATCCAATCTATTTCTTGCGTGGGTCAAAAAAGAGCCAATTCCGAGCACGCCAACAGAATCTCCAAAATCTTCCTGTGAAGGGTCGGTTTCTAATTCATTGATGAAATATTCTCCCAAAATATCAAAGGATTCTTTTTCTACGGTATTAAAAACGGTGGCGTAAAAATCGAGGTTGGTCTTTTTGCCTGCTTCCCACTTTAGCGAAGTTCCTCCCATCATGGTTTGGAACTTGGTTTGTTCTTGTCCTTCAAAGTAAACGACAAAAGAATAGGCTTCGTTGACTGTTCCGAATTCCGTTTCAGCACTTTCTGGTCGAAAACGATAATTATTTGAAGAAAAATGACCTAATAAAGACCAGGTCAATTTCTCATTAATGGCATAATTGGTTAAGAATTGTGCATCCCAAAAAACAGGGTTGTACGCTCCTTTCGTGGGCAAAGCATTGAGAAAATACCCATTGGAACGGTATCTAGCACCGACTAAGAAGTTGAATTTTGCTGTTGGAGCGTGTTCAAGATGCGCTTCTACACCGAGTAATGATGCCATTACAGAACCTCGCAAAGAATCGGGAGTTTTGTATGTAATATCTAAGACAGAACTCAATTTATCACCGTATTCAGAATTAAAACCTCCACCAGAAAATTGAATAGACTCGACCAGTGCAGAATGCAAAAAACTCATGCCCTCTTGCTGACCCGAACGTGTTAAAAATGGGCGACGAACTTGAAAACCGTTGACATAAACCAAATTTTCATCATAAGAACCTCCACGAACGTTGTAATTGGTCGTTAATTCATTGTTGGAAGTTGCCGCAGTCATATAGATTAGACTTTTTTCAACACCATTTGTTATTCCTTGCGGGTCATAAGTTGACAGGTAATCAATAGCAAAAGGTTCTTCTCTGTGACCTTGCGCATCTACAACTTGTTCTTGTTGAAATTGAAATTTTATGTCCTTAATTTTCGTTTTTTCTTTCTTGATGATTATTGTTCTTCTTTCTTCGTATTCTGCAAAGCGAAAAATAAGGGTGATTGTGTCTTTTTCTTTAAAAAAAAGCTCAAATTCGCCTTTTTCATTCGAAAAAACGTCTTTTGGATCAGCTTTGTCAGCGTGTATTTTTGCAAGGTCAATTGGTGTGCCTCTTTGGTCAGTACATTTACCAACAATGCGATATTCTTGCCCAAAAACAAGGAAGTTAAGCGGTAAAATCAAGAAGAGTAATAGTAATTTTCGCATCGCACAAAAGTAGCTTATCAAACGAGAAAAAGGAAGGAATATTTTAATCGTTTACAATTCTCTCAAAATTAGCATGTCTTTTTCTTCAGGATCGATACAATGATAAAGATTGTGCAAGCGTTTGGAGTAGTTTCCGTCGGGACAGAATGAGAAAAAATTAGTAATACGTTCTTGCATGTTACCATCAGGGAATAACTTATCAATTATTTGGTCAATTGATTGCATCGCAACTTGATGTTTAGACTTGGAAGTTTTTATCATCTTAGCCTTCAACGCATCCATTTGTTTTGTTATACGCGTGACTTCTGATTCTGCCAGAGAATTCATGGAAGCATCAACAGAAAGCACCAAATCTCTAATTTTTCCCTGAATTTCATCAATGGCATGGTCTAAAGCCTTGAAATCTAAGGCTCCATCAGAATTTGACTGCACGAATTCTTTTTTCAGTTGGTCTTTACTTTTAAAAATATCTTCCAGTAGTAAATTAATTTTTGCTTTCTTTTTAGTGGTCAGAGGATCTACCCATATCACAGAATTTCTCACTCCGATAAGTGGATATGTACAATTGACAGCATCAAAAACACCTTTTAATTGCAACCAGTAAGAAATTTCACCAACTCCTCCAATGTAAGCAATATTTGGCAAAATAGTTTCTTGATAAAGAGGTCGTAAAATGACATTTGGAGAAAAACGTTCAGGGTGATTTTCTAATTCTTTCAAAATTTCACTTTCTGAAAAAGTTCCCACCTTATTGATTGAAAAAATGTCGTTTTCGTTTACAATTCTTTCTCGGAGTCCATTTTTAATGTAGAAAAGATTGATTTCTCTTGGATTTACCTGGATTTTTACACCTTCTTTTTGCAATTTTTCATTTGTCTGTATGACTTTTTCATAAGAGAACTGCTCTGTCAATTCTTTACGCATAATACCAGAAAATTCAGATTTTAACGCTGAGTCATCGCCATCAATAATCACTAAACCGTATTTTTTAAATAGAAAATGAACGAGATTTCTGGTGGCATCTGCGTAATTCTGACCATCGTAAGCGTTTAACAAGGCATGAATTTCCGCTTCTGGGTCGCGAAACATTGCACGAATTTCATTTTTGACGTCATCAAAACCGTCTAAGTTAAATCTACCAACAGACCCTTTTTGTTCACTTTCCCACGTGAAACTTTTGCTAAATAAACGCATTGATTGCACTTCTTCGAAATCATGATCTTCGGTTGCCATCCAATAAATAGGGACAAAATTTTTCTCAGGATGCATCTTCTTCAAGCGCTCACTAAGCTTAATAACATGTAAAATTTTAACAATAAAGTAAAGTGGCCCCGTGAAGAAAGAAAGTTGGTGCCCGGTGGTTACGGTGAATGTATCCTCGTTTTTCAACGACTCTATATTATTGATAATCAATTCATTATCATTGATGTTTTTATACTGTGCTAATAGCGATTGAGACAAGACTTCACGTTTTTCTTTAGAAAATTGTCGTTCTTTCTCCTGAATTTGTCGGTCAAAGTTCTCAAAAGAAAAAGTGTGATTAATGTACGGCAAGTACGCTTCTTGGCGATAAACCAAGTTGAGGTGTTGTTCATTAACCTGACTTAAACTATTTCTATGGAATTTAAAAACTTGCATTTGCAAATGTACATTAAGTGAATCAAAAATTGAATAATTAGCGCTTAGAATGTATCTTTGGAAAAAATACAAAAATGAAAGCAATTATCAAAACAAATAAGGGAGAAATGACGGCTGAGTTATATGCCAATGAAACTCCTGTAACCGTATCAAACTTTGTAAAATTAGCAAAAGACGGATTTTATAAAGATTTAAAATGGCACCGCGTTCTTCCTAATTTTGTGATTCAAGGAGGATGCCCTAATTCAAAAGATGGAGCAGAAGGAATGGCAGGAGCAGGAGGGCCAGGACATAACATTGATTGTGAAACGGATGCTGAGAAGCAACATCACGAAAGAGGAGTGCTTTCAATGGCACACGCAGGAAAAAACACAGGAGGTTCGCAGTTTTTTGTTTGTCATTCTAGAGACAATACAGCTCATTTAGATGGTGCCCATACATGCTTCGGAAAAGTTATTGAAGGAGTTGATATTGTAGATGACATTGTAGAAGGAGATATGATTTTGGACATCGAAATAGTGGACTAATGAGGAGTTTGCTTCTTCTCGGTCTTGTTTTTTCAATTTTTCAACTAACAGCACAGAAAATCGTTCCTGTGAGGACAGAAATTCTCAACTATGAGAATACTGAAGAAGTTTTGAAATTAGAAAAACTCGAGATTGGCATTAATTTACCCACTTACATTAGAAATAGAGTAGAGAATTTCACGCAAAAAAGAAGAGGTCCTGTTATTAACCCTTATTTGGAGTGGGAGCTAAAAGTGACCGTTGAATTCACTCCTCCCAATGGCCTTGAATCGATTTTTGTACATGCTTTTTATAGTCGAGATTACTCGTCCCACATGAGTCCGAGTTTACCAACTCCCGCAAATAGAAATTCTTATACCGATCAAGAATATGCAGCGCTTGGAGGTTGGGTTGAGTCGCCAACTGAATATAATTTTAGAGTCCGTTTTTCTCCAAATAATACAGGGGAGTGGAGTTATAAAATTCATATAAAAACGAAAGATCACAGCTTTGTAACGAGCCAAAAATCGTTTGAAGTTGTAGCAAGTGACAACAAAGGTTACGTGAGTGTTGGAGAGAATCAACGATTTTTTGAATTGGACAGCCAATCATTTTTCCCCATTGGAGGTAATGCGCCATGGCCGGCAACATATAAGTTTTTAGATCCAGAATTTGCAAAGTTAAGCAACTATAAAGGCACCCCGTTTCCTGAAGAATACAGAGGTGTTACAGCAGTTCCTAGAGTTTATTCGGTGTATAAAGACCTTCTTAAAAAAATGGGAAGCAACGGTGTGAACATGGTCAGAATGATAATGTATCCTTCTTCAACGGACATTGAATGGGAGAAATTGGGCGACTATACCGACAGGCTAAAGTTAGCGAGTGAGTTAGATGACATCCTAGAAGTAGCAGAAGAGAATGGAATCTACCTACTTTGGAATTTGCAAATACATTATTCTTTTCAAGAAAGTGTTGAGGCCTATTACAAAAGTTGGGCATGGGATAGCAAAATTAAAGGACAACCTTTCTGTTACAGAGAACTCATTAATTCTGACAATCCTCTAGACTTCTTCTCGCATGAGGAAGCAAAAAAATATTACAAGCAACGTTTACGCTACATCATTTCTCGTTGGGGTTACTCAACAAACATTGCCATTTTTGAGCTTTTTAGCGAGATAAACAATGTAGTTAAGCTGGGCCCTGACCTTTCTCCTTCTGAAAAAACCAATAAAACAGAAAAGAACTGGCAATTGCTAACAGCTTGGCAAAAAGAAATGGGGGATTACATCAATACGCTTTATAATGGTAGAACTCACTTACAATCGGCGAGTTATGCAGGGGATAAATTTCAAGAAGACACCGTTTTTGTGGGAGAGCCTTTTGACGTCATGAGCCTAAATAATTATGACTTTCACGCGCCTTCTTTTGGCTATTTTTGGGTATGGAGTGTCGCAGAAAGACACTTGAATGAAGCCAATGAGTATAGTTACATTAAAGCAATATCTCAAGATAAAAGAGAAGTAAAACCATTGATTTATTCCGAAACGGGAATTCCTTCTGTGACGCGATTATGCGATTCCAATGGCATAGAAATTAAAAGGCACTTATATCAAAGCACTTTTTCAGGTGTTGCGGGAGCTTTTGAATGGGATTTGTGGTTTTTAGATGATCATACAAATTATGCAAAAATAAATGCTTTTATTAGTGATTATGAGTTGGATAAAAATAACTGGCATCCAGGAGCAATGGAATTGATGGCAGTTGAAAATGAATTGCCCGGATGGGAGTATCGCAATTCTTACGCAGCAAGGATGGAAGGTAATAATGGTCTCGCTGATTTATCCTATTTGCGTTCTGGAAACAAACAAGAAGCTATTGGAGTTATAACGAACAAAAGTTACAACGTTTATACTGTTTTAGACTGTTTTGATAAGGAATGGGACGAAAAAATTGGATTACCCGGCTGGCAAGAAGGACAAATAACAGAGCTGCAGAAAGTAAAAACTTTTGGAAGGAAAGGAGAAAACCTCCGATTGAAAGGAATGAAAAAAACGGGCTATGTGATTGAGTATTTCTTGCCCAATGACTTAGAAAATTCGATTCATACGTCTCGCGGCCGAGGCTCTAATGTTAAGATTAAAGCGATCATTGGGGATTCTTTTGAAGAATATATAGTCTTATTTAAGGTAGTCACGAAAAAATCTCTACGAAAAGAAAGAATAAAAAAAAGGTCTCACTAATTTGAGACCTTTCAATATTTCGTTAAGCTTAGCTTAAAGTCCTTTCACATATTCTGCATGTGTTTCTGCTAAGTCTGGGCATTTAGATTCGATAGACTTTGTCAATTGTTCATCACTAACATCAACGTCAAAAGCAACATCTAATGCGCATAACGCATAATCCAACCCTGTCATATCAATGTCCAACCCTAAATCATCTTCCTCAGCTTCTACTGATTTTTCCGCCATACAATCGCAGAGCGTCTGCGCCGCAGCATCATATTCTGCTGCACCTGGTCCTCCACAAGAGGCTAACGAAAATGCAACAACACCAACAGCTAAAAATTTCTTTATCATAATAATAGTTTTTCAATTCAACGCTAAAATAAGATATTTTTTAACAGTAGCTGTGTTTATAGTTATCCAATATTTAACTCTTTTATTAACAATTGGTCATTTCTATTTTAATTATCGGTTCAAAAAATTAACTTTGTTGTGATGAGTGATTTTGTAGTATCGGCAAGAAAATATAGACCGCAAACTTTTGACACCGTAGTTGGACAAAAGTCGATAACGGCTACCTTGAAGAATGCTATTAAAAACGATCATCTTGCGCAAGCATTTTTATTCTGTGGCTCAAGAGGGGTTGGGAAAACGACCACTGCCAGAATTTTAGCGAAAACAATTAATTGTTCGAACAGAACAGAAAAAATAGAAGCTTGTAACAAATGTGATTCTTGTGAATCTTTTAATACTGGTAGCTCTCTCAATGTTTTTGAGTTGGATGGTGCCTCTAATAATTCGGTAGAAGATATACGGAGTTTAATTGACCAAGTCAGAGTTGGACCTCAGTTAGGTACGTATAAAGTGTATATCATTGATGAGGTTCACATGCTTTCTTCCAGTGCTTTTAACGCATTTTTGAAGACGCTTGAAGAACCTCCAAAACATGCCATTTTTATATTGGCAACGACAGAGAAGCATAAAATTATCCCGACTATTCTTTCCAGATGTCAGATATTTGATTTTAACAGAATTAAAGTAGTGGATATTGCCAAACATTTGGCCTTTGTTGCCAAAGAAGAAGGAATAACTGCCGATGAAAACGCTTTGCACATCATTGCGCAAAAAGCAGACGGTGCATTAAGAGATGCCTTGTCGATTTTTGATCAAATTGTTACTTTTTCCGGAGATTCTATCAGTTACGAAAACGTGATTGAAAACCTCAATATTCTTGATTACGATTATTATTTCAGAATTATTGAAAGCACACAGAAAGAAGATATTCCAGCGGCTTTATTGTTGCTCAATGACATCATAGAAAAAGGATTCGATGCGCATAACTTCTTGGTAGGCTTGGCAGAGCACTACAGAAGTTTATTGGTTTGCAAAGACGTGAGAACGGCGCCATTACTGGAGGTTAGCGAGAGCATTGAGAAAAAATACATCGAACAATCGAAAGAATTGGAAGGTTCTCACATTCTTAGAGCGCTTGGCGTTTTGAGTAAAGCTGATGTCGATTACAAAGCCTCAAAAAATCAACGACTGCTGGTCGAAATGGCGTTGATGCAGTTGTGTTCCATTAATCAGGAGCTCGAAAAAAAAAACTCCTAACGGATCCAGTTAAGATTATTCCGTTTACCAATCAAAATTTAAGGAAGTCTGCAAAAAAAGCGACGGTTAAGCCTAAAATTAAACCCTCTTACAACAAAGTAACAGAAAAAGAAGCGCCTAAAGTTCTAAAAGCACCCTCTGGGACACTCAAAACGTCTAACCTTTCTATCAAAAAAATGATGGAGAAAAAGGAGGATGATGAAGGACTCAGTCGTGATTTAAGCAACATGCCACGTAATGATTACGACATCGACGACTTGAAAATGTTGTGGCGCCGCTTTGCATTCTCCATGAAGGACAAAGGAAAGCTTACTTTTTATAATGCACTGATTAAAAGAGAACCTAAATTTAAGGAAGATGACCTGTACCTTCTCGAAGTGGATGGTCAATCTCAAATTGATTACATCCGACCAATGCTTTCTGAAATGGTCGAATATATTCGAAAAGAACTGAAAAATTACGACGTTAGTTTTGAGCTGGTGCTGACCACAAACCCTGAGGAAGAAGTGAAGTTCCAAACGGGAAAAGATCGTTTTGCTGCTTTGGCAAGGAAAAACCCAAATTTACACTCTTTGAAAACTTTGTTTAATTTAGACATTGAATTTTAACACAACCACTATGAATTTACGCTCATTTATCACAGTTATAATTGTTTCGCTGATTTTTGGCTCGTGCCAATTTAACCAATCTGTGAATAAAGATTTAAGTACAGGCGCCTATACCAGAGGTGATGGAATTAGTTGCAATGACGTAATAATAAAAGTAAACGAAGAAGTGAAAAACACCAATACTTTCACCTATGGGGAAGAAATCACTTTTGTTTTTAATAACGTTAGAGGTTTGACTATTGAAGACGGAAAAAGCTACCCAACCTTATCAATGGTAGTGATGAAGAATGAGAAAGACACCGTTTTAAACAGACCTAATTTGTTGAATAACTTAAATCAAGGTACAACGCTTTCGCCTTTGCGATTGACAGCTTATTTTGTAGTAGCACTTCCGAATGAGAATGGTGAAAGTTACAAAATGCACATCACCATTAAAGATCAACGCGGAGATGGTGTCTTAACCTACGAACTGCCATTCACTGTTGAGAATAATGATTTATTGAAAGTCAATTCTACCAGCATTGATTACTCAAGAATATACTTGTGGAATGAAAGCACCAAAAAAACGGTTATTAATGGTCAAGTGAACAGCAATGACACCCTAATTCTCATTATTGAGGGTGTTGAGGGTCTTGAAATGAAAGACAACCTAATTTTTCCTATACTTTCTATTGAAATGAGTGACAGAAACGGGAATAAGATAATATCCGACCCGAACATACTCAGTAATATTGAAAGAAGTGGAGTCAATCCTAAAGACTTTAAGGATGGACAGATTCCAGTGATTTTGACATTTAGAAGTGGAACGAAAAATAACCCTTATCAATTGATTGCAGTGTTGAAGGATAAGAACTCAGATAATAAGATAGAGATTTTAACAGAATTGAATTTGAAATAAATAGAAGTTCTACCCAATCATCAAATTACAACCTCTCACATCACTATTGTCAAATCGTCCCATGATTTCAAAGCCATTTGTAACAATTTTTCCCAAATCTTGCGTAGCAATAAACGAGCAACTGTAAATATTCGCCAAATCAATGACATTAATTCCTCCCGTTTTTCCGTCTTTTGTGTAAGAAAAAGGGTCGTTGGTCTCACGAATTAAAACCTTCATAATGGAGGAAGTTTCAAAGATTCCGTCTTGATTGCTATACGCTTGTGAGAGCAGTTCCGTCATTCCGTATTCTGAAGAAATAGAAGAACAGTTGAATCCCTTTTTAAGAATCGCATGCAATTCTGCTTTGGTCAACTCTTTTCGTCGACCTTTCATTCCGCCAGTTTCAATAATGATTGCTTTAGAAAGGTCGAGTTGTTTTTCGGCTAAGTCTAACAATGCATAAGAAACCCCAAAAAGAACAACTTGCTTCTTCTTTTTCAATGCAGAATGGTAGCGATTTAGAAGAGAATCGGCATCTTCCAAAAGGAATCCTGAGAGTTCATTTTGTGATTGGTCAATGAGGTGATTTACCATGTAAATAAGGCTCGATTCTCCCTGTTCAATGTAGTTGGGCAGAAGCGCTAAAATGACCTGCTCTTTAGGTTCTCCGATAAATTTTCGGTAGTGAAAATTAAAAGATGCTTCGTATAAATTTAAGTCTGTTACCGGATGCAAGCTTCTAGATCCTCCAGTACCACTACTCTTGAAGACTTGCTGTGATTCTGTATTAGAAGCAATAACGTGATGCGTCTTGAAGAATTCTATCGGCAAAAAAGGAATTTCTTTGGTGCAAGTTGGCGCTTTCCAATTCAGTTGATTTACAAAATCCCGATATACTTTACAATGTTCAGCTTGGTAAGCATAAACCTCTAACGCGACTTTCTCGAAGTCTTCGTCAGATGCTATCGAGAAAATTATGTCTGCAAGTTTCATATTCGAATTTTTGAGCATATTAGCATTTGAACGCTCCAATGCTCTAATGCTCGAAAAATCCAATGCTCGATTTTAATGTTTCACTTCCAATTCCTCATTCGGATCATGTTTGTATTTGAAGACCAGCGCAAAAGCAATGGTTACAATTACCGAGTATATCGCAAAAATAAACCAGATGGTTGGCCAATCAGCAACTCCATTTTCAGAATATAAGTCAACGACATATCCACTGCCATAGGCGCCAATTATTGCTCCTAAGCCATTGGTCATTAGCATGAAAAGACCTTGAGAGCTAGATCTAATTTTTTCATTAGACTCTTTCTCTACAAATAAAGAGCCAGAGATATTGAAAAAATCAAAAGCCATTCCATAGACAATCATTGATAGCGTTAAGAATATAATTCCAGTTCCTGGATTTCCTATTCCAAACAATGCAAAACGTAAAGCCCAAGCGACCATGCTCATAAGCATTACTTGTTTAATACCAAATCGTTTTAGAAAAAATGGAATTGACAATATAAAGAGAGCTTCAGAAATCATAGATAGGGATAAAAAACTCAAGGCATTCTCTACAATGAAAGAGTCTTTATATATATCGATGTTTTTAAATGAATCAAGAAATTGTTCTCCCCACATGTTCGATATTTGTAGGACACAACCAAGTAGCATCGCGAAGATGAAAAATATTGCCATTTTCTTTCGTTTGAACAAAACAAACGCGTCTAGACCAAATTGCTGAGCCAATGATTTTTTCTCGGAGGATTTTGAAGGCTTAATTTGAGGTAAAGTGAAAGAATAGAGACCCAGAACGATTGATACTCCTGCACTTAAATAAAATTGATTGATAGACACTCTCCATCCAAAAATATTCACTGTCCAAACAGCTAGAATAAATCCAACTGTTCCCCAAACACGAATTGGCGGAAAAACTTTTATGATGTCAAATTTCTCTTTCTCCAAAACAGCATAAGAAACAGCATTATCTAAAGCAATAGTCGGCATGTAGAACATAGATACTAAAAATATGATTGGATAAAACACACTGTAATCAGTAACGTTCGCCAATACTATTAGAAGTCCTCCAAGAATAAGATGACTGATTCCGAGGACTCTTTCAGCATTTACCCACTTATCAGCAACAATACCTAATAAGGCTGGCATAAACAGAGATGCAAACCCCATAGTTCCGTATGCAGCTCCAATTTTCCATCCAATATCGTTTGGTCCAAATGTTTCAGCAATATAACTTCCAACGGTAAGCAACCAAGCTCCCCATGCAAAAAATTGCAAAAAGTTTAAAATCTTTAATTTTAATTTTGTGTCCATAGTTAGTCGCTATAGCTTAGCGCAGCATTTGTAGTTCAATAGGTTGATGCTTTTGCATCGGGCAGTAGTTAACCTTTACGATTTTTGATTTCGTCTCTGATTTTTGAAGCTAATTCATAGTCTTCATTATCAATAGCCGTTAAAAGCTGTTTTTCTAGATCTTCAAGGCTTTGTGAAGAAATGGTTTCTTTTTTCTCTTCATCTTCTTCTAGCTCACTCATGAAATCATCTGCTTCCAATTCCGTTTCGTCAAGTAAAATTCCTGCACTTGCTAAAATGTCTTCAGAAGTATAGATAGGACACTCAAAGCGAACGCCAATTGCAATTGCATCGGAAGTTCTGGCGTCAATTTCAGTGGTTTTTCCGTCTTGCTCACAGATAAGTTTAGAATAAAAAATTCCTTCCTCTAATTTGTAAATCATTACCTCCACTACCTTAACGGAGAAGGAAACAGCAAACTTTTTGAATAAATCGTGTGTTAAAGGTCGAGTAGGAGTCATTTTTTCTAACTCAATAGCAATTGCTTGTGCTTCAAATCCACCAATAATAATCGGTAATCTTCTGTTGCCATCCGCTTCGGACAAAACTAAGGCATACGCACCCGATTGAGTTTGGCTGTATGATAATCCTACGATTTCTAGTTTTATTTTGTCCATGCAAATTGACTTTTAAAAATAATTAGGGAAGCGAAATAGCCTCCCCAATTTATTTCTTCAAGGATAAAATTAATATTTATCCGCAATTATTCTTAATTCGATGCTTTGAATTTTTTGATTGCCTCTGTTAATTTTGGGATAACTTCAAAAGCATCTCCCAAAACTCCGTAGTCTGCAGCCTTAAAAAATGGTGCTTCAGCATCCGTGTTTACAACCACAATTACTTTAGAACCATTGACTCCAGCCAGATGCTGAATGGCACCAGAAATTCCCGCTGCAATGTATAAGTTTGGACGAATGGCAACTCCCGTTTGACCAACGTGCTCATGGTGAGGTCTCCATCCAATATCAGCAACTGGTCGAGAACAAGCTGTTGCTGCACCCAATTCTTTTGCTAACTCTTCAATCATCCCCCAATTTTCAGGTCCTTTTAGTCCTCTACCAGCAGAAACAACAATCTCAGCCTCAGGCAAAGGAATTTCTCCCTCTGGCTTTTTAACTTCCAGTAGTTTTATCTTTGCTTCTCCGCCATTTCCGTTAAATTCTTCTACAGAACAAGCAGAACCTGTTTGCTCAGGTTGAATACTGTTGGGTAGCAAAGAAATAATTTTCTTGTCAGAATTGATTTTAACATTTCCAAACGCCTTTCCAGAGAATACATTCACTTTGATAGTGTCTCCTTCGGGTATTGCAATTGCTCCAGAAATCAATCCTGCTTTTAAGCGAACGGACAATCTTGGCGCAACAGCTTTCGCAACTAAATCGTTAGAAAAAACGACTGTATTTGCACCAGTTGCTTCAACCGCCGAAGCAATGACACGCGTAACTTGCTGTGCGTCATCTGTGGCAATGCTTTTATCGACAAGGACTTTGCTTGCTCCATATTCTCCAGCAGTTGCTAAAAGAGAATCATCCGCATCGCCTGTGGTGATTGCAATAACTTCTTGCCCTAATTTTTTGGCATAAGTGATGGCTTCGTATGCATTCTTTGCAATTCCATCACGACTGTTTATATATACTAATGTTGACATATTTTTCTTTTAAATAACTTTTGCTTCTTGGTGAAGTAACTTAACCAACTCGTCCATGTTCTCTGGATCAATCATTTTGCAAGTCGTTTTTGCGTCTGGTAATGTGTAACTTTCAAAAGAAGTCAGTACGTCAACCGAACTTGCAGCAACGACATTCAAAGGCTTCGTTCTTGCAGCCATAATTCCTCTCATGTTTGGAATTCTTTGCTCAGCCATTCCTTTTGCACAAGAAATCACAGCTGGCAATTCAACTTCAACCGTTTGAATTCCTCCAACAATTTCTGTTTCCAAAGTTGCCGTAGAACCAGCAACATCCATTTTAGAAGCTAAAGAAACAAAAGGCAAACCCATTGCTTCAGCAATCATTCCTCCAACTTGAGAGCCGTTGTAGTTGATTGTTTCTTTCCCTGTCATGACTAAATCGAAAGCATTCTCTTTGGCATAATTCGCAATTTGCATCGCTACGAAGTAAGCATCCGTTGCTTCAGCATCTATACGAGTTGCATCATCTGCACCAATGGCCAGTGCTTTTCTGATAATGGCATCGTCTGGAGCTGTACCCACTGTAATGACAGAAACAGAACCTCCGTTTGCTTCTTTCAATTCAAGGGCACGAACCAAAGCATACCACTCATCATAAGGATTAATAATATATTGAACTCCATTCTCATCAAACTTAGAATTACCATCTGTGAAGGCAATTTTGGAAGTTGTATCTGGAGATTTACTTATACAAACAAGTATTTTCATAAGGAATTATTTTTGCTTTTTTATCGGCTACGAATTTAGTTATTTCTTGTTAATATAGTGTCATTAAATATAGGAATTATGAATTGTTCTTTTAGAGTTAGCTTTTGGCTATTAGCCTTTAGCTTGGTTCTTTATGAGAAACAAGGAGTATTTATTTTTATATTCGCTCTCTTCTAAGAACACATCTTCAAAGAAGAAGTAATATTTCGAAGCAAAATCAAGCTAAAGGCTAATAGCCAAAGCTAAAGACATTAGTAATGCGGGTTGAACACGAAGTCTTTAGCAATTATTAAAAATGTCTTTTTTTGATTTAAAATTATTACTTTTGACATCCCTATTTGGGTGAATGCAAATTAATAGATATGAAAACAGTACAGTATAGAGAGGCTTTGAACGAAGCAATGTCTGAAGAAATGCGCAAGGACAAATCTGTTTTTCTTTTAGGAGAAGAAGTAGCAGAATATAACGGTGCATACAAGGTTTCTCAAGGAATGCTTGAAGAATTTGGAGAGAAAAGAATCATTGATACTCCTATCGCAGAGCTAGGATTTACTGGAATTGCTGTTGGAGCATCGATGAATGGATTGAGACCAATTGTAGAATTCATGACATGGAATTTTGCTATTCTCGCGGCTGATCAGATCATTAATAGTGCTGCTAAAATGTTGCAAATGTCCGGTGGACAATACAGTTGCCCCATCGTTTTTAGAGGGGGAAATGGCCAGGCTGGACAATTAGGAGCTACACATTCACAAAGTTTTGAGGCATTTTACGCGCACGTACCGGGGTTAAAGGTAGTTGTTCCATCAACACCATACGACGCTAAAGGGCTAATGAAGGCGGCGATTAGAGATAATGACCCTGTTGTTGTATTAGAATCGGAAAGATTATACGGCGTTAAAGGGGAAATTCCAGAAGGAGAATACATTGTTCCCATTGGAGTTGCTGATATAAAAAGAAAAGGTACAGATGTTACCATCGTTACTTTTGGAAAAATCATTGACATTGCGCACCAAACTGCAGAAATTCTTGAAAAAGAAGGAATTTCTTGTGAAATTATAGATTTACGCTCCGTTAGGCCTATCGATTATGGCACGGTAGTTGAATCTATTAAGAAAACGAATCGATGTGTTGTTCTGGAAGAATCATGGCCTTTAGCTTCCATTTCTTCGGAAATTGCTTATCATTTACAGCGCTATGCGTTTGATTATTTGGATGCGCCTGTACAAAGAGTTACGCAAACAGATACACCATTTGCATTTTCTCCAACCTTAATTGCAGAAGCATTGCCAAATATTGATCGTTTAACGAAAGCGATAAAAGCAACACTGTACAGGAATTAATTACGGACGAATGATTGAGGTTGCAACCACCTTAAATTCTTCAATTGTCATTTCGGCATCCTCAGGATTGTATAAATATATTTGCATATAATCGTTGCGATGCCTAATGTCAGTGACATTGAATTTCAATATCATTTCATTGAAAACGTCTTGCCTTAATCCAAACGAAACTTCAATAGTTTCCCATTTGTAACAATTAAATGAGCTGCATGTTTCCATTTGTAAGTAGCAATGTTGTGTTGAGTCAGAAGTGGATATTTTCAGTGTTACCTCCAGTGAGGTCTCGTCCGTTTTTAATTCGTCGAGTAAGCTTATTCTCCCGATAGTCAAAGGCGTTCTTCCTGGCGTAGAAATTGTTGAGTCTAATGAGAAAATTTCTTTGGTTTCAATTTGATAAGAATTATGAACGTTATCAATCCAATTAGAATCGTTTCTATTAATTAATAGTCGATCTTCGGTGTAGTCATCAATTTCAGAACGCCCAAAGATGTACCAGTAGTGTTCTTTTGACATGCGGTCGGCATGAAGAATGCCTTGACTAAATTGAGAGCTTTGAAAAAGGTTGAGAACAATTGCGAGAAGAACAAAAGTTGCACAAACTATTTTGGAAAACATACTTCGTAAGCGCTGAAATAAAAAGCCTATTCCTATAAGTAAAAGAGGATAGGTTTCTATCATTGGTCTGGCACCAAAGGATGCTGCATACCACCATGTTTCCCAAGAACTGGCGACGAGAATGTAACTAAAAGAAAAGAGTAAAGATGACCAAAAAAGAACTCTATTTTTCTTGAAAAGAACACCCAAACTAATAAAAAACAAGATAAACACAGGACTGTAAAGTAGCCATCCTTTCCTGTAGGAGAACAAAAAATCTATTAGGTTGGGGTCAACGATGATAATTTCTTCAGTATGCAAATTCGGCAGAATTAATTCCCCGCCAACAATTTTCCAATAAAACAAGTGTGGAATGTTCCATAAAACGGCAAATAGAGGATAAATTAATAGGCTTTTCCAGAAAGAGATGCCGTCTTTTTTATTGTTGTAAAAATACACCAGAGGCAAAATCCCCCATAAAATTTGCGTTGGCCTAATTGCAAACGTGAGCCCTAAAATTATAGCAGAGAATAATAGATGTTTCTTGTTTTTGTTCTTGCAGAATTTAAAAAAGTGATAAAGAAAAATAGCATTGAGGGCAAATAGATAAATATGGGTTAAATCATATTGATAAACAGACGTAATGTAAAAATTACTTGCGAGATAAACGATAGCAATAAGGGCGGCTGTTATTTTATCCTCAAAAAATAGGCGAAGCAATTTTCTCAAGAAGTAAATGCCGAGCAAGATAAACAGCAAAGCATTGATCAAGAAACCGTATTGATAAGGTTTGCTAAAGCCGTCTGTTTTGTAGCCTAGCCATCGTGCAAATTGGTCACTGACAATGTAAGAAGGAAGTTCTACGAAAGCCAACCCCATGTGGTAAACATCAATGTAGTTTCCGTTTTTTCGTTGAACCAGTTGGTAGGAGTCAATTCCGTTGCAATATTCATTCTGCAAGCTCTGCGACCATTCTTTATCAACATTTAGAGTGCCTTGATCAAACAGGGCGGGAAGGTATAAGTAGTAGCCAAAACCATCGTAAGCGCAGACACAAGTTTTCTCATTGCTATAAACTTCACTCAACTTAGAATTAAATTGAACAATAAAGAATAAACTAATTACAACTACAACAAGGTTCGAAAAACTTTTCACCTTGCGAAAATATCAAACATTTAAGAACAATTCTTATATTTACAATTGAATATTTTCTCCGACAAAAAAGATGTAAACACTTAAATGTGAAAAAACTTCATTTTTTTTTGTTTGCCCCTTGATTTATAACTTTAATATACTATCTTTGCACCCCCGAAATAGGTTTTGGGAGAGTTTTATTATTAATTAAAGTTAACAAGTATTTTTATGCCAACTATACAACAATTAGTTCGCAAAGGGAGAACAGCGCAGGTAAAGAAGAGCAAATCAGCAGCTCTTGATTCTTGTCCTCAGCGTAAAGGAGTATGTGTAAGAGTTTACACCACTACACCTAAAAAGCCGAATTCGGCAATGCGAAAAGTAGCCAGAGTTCGACTAACCAACGGTAAGGAAGTGAATGCTTACATCGGTGGTGAAGGTCACAATTTACAAGAACACTCATTAGTATTAGTACGTGGTGGTAGAGTTAAAGATTTGCCAGGTGTACGTTATCACATCGTTCGTGGTGCGGAAGATACAGCAGGAGTAGAAGGTAGAACGCAACGTCGTTCTAAGTATGGAACAAAGAGACCTAAAAAATAGTCCTTTTAAAAAGTTTAAAAGATGAGAAGAAGAAAAGCGAAAAAAATAGCCATCCTTCCGGATCCAAAGTTTAACGATGTTCAAGTAACAAAGTTCGTTAATAACTTAATGTTGGACGGGAAAAAGAGTTTGGCTTTCAGAATATTCTACGACGCAATCGATATGGTTGACGAGAAAGTAGAAGAAGCAACAGGTTTAGAAACTTGGAAAAAAGCATTGGTCAACATTACTCCACCTGTAGAGGTTAAGAGTAGAAGAATTGGTGGTGCAACTTTTCAAATCCCTACGCCAGTTAGAGATAGTAGAAAAGAATCATTAGCTATGAAATGGTTAATTGGTTTTTCACGTAAGCGTAACGAGAAAACAATGGCTCAGAAATTAGCCTTTGAAATTCTTTCAGCTTCTAAAGAAGAAGGTGCTGCTTACAAGAAAAAAGAAGATACATTAAGAATGGCTGAAGCAAATAAGGCATTCTCACATTTTAGATTCTAAGTCATGGCTAAAAGAGATTTAACATATACACGTAATATTGGGATCATGGCCCATGTAGATGCTGGTAAAACAACAACTACTGAGCGTATCTTATATTACACAGGTATCTCTCACAAAATTGGTGAGGTACATGACGGTGCTGCAACAATGGATTGGATGGAGCAAGAGCAGGAAAGAGGTATTACAATTACTTCTGCTGCAACTACTTGTTTCTGGAAATACAACGACGAAGAGTTTAAGATGAATATCATTGATACTCCTGGTCACGTTGATTTTACAGTTGAAGTTGAGCGTTCATTAAGAGTTTTGGATGGTGCAGTTGCATTGTTCTGCGCTTCTTCCGGTGTTGAGCCACAGTCTGAGACTGTTTGGAGACAAGCTGATAAGTATAAAGTTCCACGTTTGTGTTTCGTTAATAAAATGGACAGAATGGGAGCTGATTTTTTCAATACTGTTTCTGAAATCAAAGAACGTTTAGGAGGTAATCCAGTTCCATTGCAAGTTCCAATTGGAGCAGAAGATGAATTCGTTGGAGTGGTTGATTTAATCACAGGAAAAGGAATTACTTGGAACGAAGAAGATATGGGAATGACATTTGAAGAAATGGAAATTCCGGAAGATTTGAAAGATACAGTTCAAGAATACAGAGATTTATTAATTGAGGCAATCGCAGAATCTGATGATGCTTTAATGGAAAAATTCTTTGAAGATCCAGAATCAATTACAGTTGATGAAATGATGGCTGCAATTCGCGTTGCAACAATTAACATGACAATTCAACCAGTAATGTGTGGTTCTGCATTTAAGAACAAAGGAGTTCAAACAATGTTAGATGCAGTGATGGCATATATGCCTTCTCCATTGGATATTGAAGCGATTGAAGGGATAAATCCTGATACGGATGAAGTGGCAACACGTCAACCTTCTAAAGATGAACCAATGGCAGCATTAGCATTTAAAATCGCAACAGATCCTTTCGTAGGTCGTTTGTGCTTCGTTAGATGTTACTCAGGTCAAATCGATGCAGGTTCTTATGTGTTTAACACAAGATCAGGTAAGAAAGAAAGAATTTCTCGTTTGTTCCAAATGCACTCTAACAAGCAAAATGCTATTGAGGCATTGGAAGCTGGAGATATTGGAGCAGCTGTTGGTTTTAAAGATATTAGAACAGGAGACACCTTATGTGATGAGAAGAACAAGATTGTTCTTGAATCAATGGATTTCCCAGATCCAGTTATCGGTATTGCAATTGAGCCTAAAACTCAAGCGGATATGGATAAATTAGGAATAGGTCTTAATAAATTGTCTGAAGAAGATCCAACTTTCCAAGTGAAAACGGATGAAGATTCAGGTCAAACTATTATCTCAGGAATGGGTGAGCTTCACTTAGAAATTTTAGTTGAGCGTTTAAAGCGTGAATTTAATGTGGAAGTGAACGAAGGTGCACCTCAGGTTTCTTACAAGGAGAACATTACTAAGACTGTTGATCACAGAGAAGTTTATAAGAAACAATCAGGTGGTCGTGGTAAATTCGCAGACATCGTTGTTATTATTTCTCCACAAGATGATCCAGAGAAAACAGGTTTAGAATTTATTAATTCTGTGAAAGGTGGTAACGTTCCTCGTGAATTTATCCCTTCTGTAGAAAAAGGGTTCAAAATGTCCATGAAGAATGGCGTTATGGCAGGGTTCCCATTAGATGCAATGAAAGTTGAATTGAAAGATGGATCTTTCCATGCGGTCGATTCAGATGCATTGTCTTTTGAGATTTGTGCGAAGATGGCATTTAGAAATGCGTTAAAACAAGCAGGACCTCAATTATTAGAGCCAATCATGAAATTGGAGGTGGTAACACCAGAAGAGAACATGGGTGATGTAGTTGCAGATTTGAACCGTCGTCGTGGTATCATGAAAGGTATGGATGACAGAAACGGAGCAAAGATTGTTAAGGCAGACGTTCCATTATCAGAAATGTTTGGATACGTAACTACGTTAAGAACAATTTCTTCAGGTAGAGCAAGTTCAACAATGGAATTTTCACACTACGCAGAAGCACCAAGAAATATAGCAGAAGCAGTAGTAGCAAAAGTAAAAGGCGTAACAGCATAATAGGAAGCAGATGAATCAAAGAATTAGAATCAAATTAAAATCTTACGATCACAATTTAGTTGATAAATCAGCTGAGAAGATTGTAAAAACAGTTAAGTCAACTGGAGCAGTTGTAAGTGGACCAATTCCATTGCCAACGCACAAGAGAATTTATACAGTGTTGAAATCACCACACGTAAACAAGAAAGCTCGTGAGCAGTTTCAGTTGTGTTCTTATAAACGTATGTTGGACATTTATAGTTCTTCTTCAAAGACAGTTGATGCGTTAATGCGTTTGGAGCTTCCAAGTGGTGTTGATGTTGAGATTAAAGTGTAAATAAATTAAGTTAAACAAATAAATAGTTAAAGTATGCCAGGAATTATTGGTAGAAAAATCGGAATGACTAGCATCTACAGTGCCGAGGGTAAAGCAATGCCATGCACAGTGATAGAAGCGGGTCCTTGTGTCGTAACTCAGGTTAAGACAGAAGACAGAGATGGTTACGAGGCTGTTCAATTAGGTTTTGGAGACCGCAAGGAAAAAAACACTCCAAATTCATTGAAAGGTCACTTTAAAAAAGCTAAAACAGACCCAAAGTCGAAATTGGCAGAATTTAAAGGCTTCGAAGAAGCTAATCTCGGTGATGTAATTAACGTTGATATCTTCGAGGAAGGAGAATTCGTTAGTGTAGCAGGAATTTCAAAAGGTAAAGGTTTCCAAGGGGTTGTTAAAAGACACGGTTTTGCCGGTGTTGGACAAGCAACTCACGGTCAACACAACAGATTGCGTGCTCCAGGATCAATTGGTGCAGCATCTTATCCAGCGCGTGTATTCAAAGGAATGCGAATGGGCGGTCAAATGGGTAACGAACGTGTAACCATGGAAAACTTGCAGATATTGAAAGTGATAGCTGATAAAAATTTAATCGTTGTTAAAGGATCTATTCCTGGACACAAAGGTTCAACCGTAATAATTGAGAAGTAATGAAAATTAAAGTAACTAGTGCAAAAGGTGCAGCTACTTCAAAAGAAGTTAGCTTGTCAAAAGACGTTTTCGGAATTGAGCCTAATGACCATGCAATTTATTTAGACGTTAAGCAACACTTGGCAAATCGTCGTCAAGGAACGCATAAAGCTAAAGAAAGAGCAGAAATTACAGGTTCTACAAAGAAGATTAAGAAACAAAAAGGTACAGGTGGAGCTCGTGCGGGTTCTATCAAGTCAGGTACACGTAGAGGTGGTGGACGTATTTTTGGACCTCGTCCAAGAAACTATCACTTTAAGTTGAATGTCAAAACAAAAAGATTGGCTAGAAAGTCTGCTTTTTCTTACAAAGCAAAAGCAAAAGACATTATGGTAATCGATGATCCTAAATTTGATGCAATCAAAACAAAGGATTTCGAAACACTGGTAGCAAATTTGAAGCTTGATAACAGCAAAGTGTTGATGATTTTGGGAGAGAAAAATGATAACCTTTATCTTTCTTCTCGTAACCTTAAGAAAATAAAAGTCGTAACAGCTGATTCTGTGAATACGTATGACGTATTGAATGCACAGAAAGTGGTGATGACATCAAGTTCAATTGAAGTAATCGAAAAGATTCTAAACTAATTGGAAAATGAAGACAATAATTAAAAAGCCGATCATAACAGAAAAAGCAACGGGATTAAGCGAGACTTTTAACCGTTTCTCATTTGTTGTAGATCCACAGGCAAATAAAATTGAAATTAAAAAGGCTGTCGAGAAGATGTATGGAGTTCAGGTAACTGAAGTTCGGACCATGAATTATGGCGGTGGGAAATCCTCTACGAAATATACGAACAGAGGTATCGTTGAGCAAAAAAGTAAAAGATGGAAGAAAGCCATTGTTACTGTTGCAGATGGAGAGACGATTGATTTATTTAATAACTTTTAATCATTTAAACAATGGGTCTTAAAAAATTCAAGCCTACAACTCCAGGGCAAAGGCACAAGGTCGTTAGTGATTATTCTGAAATTACAAAAGGGACTCCTGAAAAGTCACTTGTAAAAGGAAAGAATAAGAACGGTGGTCGAAACAATGATGGTAGAATGACGATGCGCTATATTGGTGGTGGTCATAAACAAAAATACCGTATCATTGATTTTAAAAGAGAAAAGCACGGTGTTCCTGCTACGGTTAAGTCGATCGAATACGATCCAAATCGTACTGCAAGAATTGCTTTGTTATTCTACGCTGACGGTGAAAAACGTTACATCATTGCTCCTGACGGATTGAAAGTCGGAGACAAGGTAATGTCTGGAACTGAAGCTATTCCGAGTGTCGGAAATGCGCTATACTTAGCGGATATTCCATTAGGAACTGTAATTCATAACATTGAATTAAAACCTGGAAAAGGTGGTGCCATTGCTCGTGGAGCAGGTACTTACGCACAATTGAACGCTCGTGATGGACGTTACGCAATCATTAAAATGCCTTCTGGTGAAACTAGAATGATTTTAACTACTTGCATGGCAACTATTGGAGCCGTTTCAAATTCTGAGCACAACTTGACAGTATCTGGTAAAGCAGGTCGTTCAAGATGGTTGGGTCGTCGTCCACGCGTACGTGGAGTGGTAATGAATCCTGTCGATCACCCAATGGGTGGTGGTGAAGGTAAAAATGCCGGAGGTCACCCAAGATCACGTAATGGAATTCCTGCAAAAGGATACAAGACGCGTGCTAAAAAGAAGTATTCAGATAAGTTCATCATCGAAAGAAGAAAAAAATAATTAGGATATGAGTCGTTCGTTGAAGAAACCACCGTTTATACACTATAAGTTATTAAAAAGAGTGGACGATGCACAAGCATCAGGAAGTAAGTCAGTTATCAAAACATGGTCAAGAGCAAGTACAATTTCTCCAGACTTCGTTGGGTTAACTTTCGCAGTACATAATGGTAATAAATTTATCCCTGTATTCGTAACAGAAAACATGGTAGGTCACAAGTTGGGAGAGTTTTCTCCAACGCGTAACTTCCGTGGACACGTAGGCGGTAAAAAAGATAAAAAAAGATAGGTTATGGGTGCTAGAAAAAGACTAAGAGCTGATAAAAGAAAAGAAGAAAATAAATCAATCGCTTTTGCGAAATTGAGAAATTCTTCTATCACTCCTAGAAAAATGAGATTAGTTGCTGACCTTATTAGAGGTGAAGAGGTGAATAAAGCTCTAAACATATTGCAACATGATTCTAAGGATGCATCTGTAAGCCTTGGAAAATTATTGCGCTCTGCTGTTGCCAATTGGGAACAGAAAAATGAAGACAAGAGCATTGAAGAGACAACATTGTTTGTAAAGTCAATTGAAGTTGGTTCTGCGGGAATGTTGAAAAGAATTCAACCAGCTCCACAAGGTCGTGCGCATAGAATTAGAAAAAGATCAAATCATGTAACTATCGTTGTTGACGGTAGAGACGCAGAATAATTTTAGATAAATGGGACAAAAAACAAATCCAATAGGAAATAGATTAGGTTACATCCAAGGATGGGAATCTAACTGGTATGGAGGTCGTAATTACAAAGATAAAATCATCGAAGATGATAAAATTCGTAAGTACCTTCAAGCTCGTTTATCTAAAGCAAGTCTTTCTAAGATTATCATCGAGAGAACGTTGAAGTTAGTAACCGTTACTATTAACACAGCGAGACCAGGTGTAATTATTGGGAAAGGTGGACAGGAAGTCGATAAGTTAAAAGAAGAGCTTAAAAAATTGACGAAAAAAGATATTCAAATCAACATCTTCGAGGTGAAACGTCCAGAATTGGATGCCCGTTTAGTTGCTGACAGTATCGCACGTCAATTGGAAGCAAGAATTTCTTTTAGAAGAGCGATTAAAATGTCTATTGCGAGCACAATGCGAATGGGAGCAGAAGGAATCAAAGTTAAGATTTCCGGACGTTTGAATGGCGCAGAAATGGCTCGTTCAGAGATGTACAAAGATGGACGTACTCCGTTACATACGTTCAGAGCTGACATCGATTATGCTTTAGCAGAAGCACAGACTACTTACGGTAAACTTGGTATCAAAGTTTGGATTTGTAAGGGTGAAGTTTATGGTAAAAGAGATCTTTCTCCAAATGTAGGTATGTCTTCAGGTCAAAAAGGTGGCGGAAGAAACCCAGGTGGAAAAAGAAGAAAAAAATAATTTCCGAAAGGAATTTTAAATTAATTAAAAATGTTACAGCCAAAGAGAACCAAATTTAGAAAAGCTCAGAAAGGTAGAAACAGAGGTCTAGCTCATAGAGGTAGCACTGTAGCTTTCGGGTCTTTTGGACTAAAGACACTTGAGCCAAGTTGGCTTACTTCTCGTCAAATTGAAGCTGCACGTATCGCTGTTACTAGATACATGAAGCGTGAAGGGAAAGTATGGATCAGAATTTTCCCAGACAAACCAGTTACTGCTAAACCAGCAGAGGTGAGAATGGGTAAAGGTAAAGGTGCTCCAAGTCACTTCGTTGCAGTTGTTAGACCAGGAAGAATCTTGTTCGAATGCGACGGTGTTCCTTATGATGTTGCTAAAGAAGCAATGCGTTTGGCAGCACAAAAAATGCCAGTTAAATGTAAATTCGTTACACGTAACGACTTTGTAATACCTGCAAAATAGAAGAAGCATGAAGCAGACAGAAATAACAAAGATGTCAATCGAAGATGTGAAAGATCAGATTTCGAATTTCTCGGAACAACTCGCTAAGATGAAATTAGCACATACAGTTGCACCAATGGAAAATCCGATTCAGATTCGTAACGTCAGAAAAACAGTCGCAAGATTGAAGACAGAATTAACTAAACGGGAAGTACAAGCATAATTGCTTGTCATAAAAAAAAGCTTGAAATGGAAAAGCGTAATTTAAGAAAAGAACGTATCGGGATTGTTACTAGCAGTAAGATGGAAAAATCTATTGTTATCTCTGTAGAGAGAAAAGTAAAACACCCTAAATATGGTAAGTTCGTGAAGAAGACTACTAAGTTTGTCGCACACGATGAAAAGAATGACTGTAACGAAGGCGATACAGTTAAAATCATGGAGACAAGACCTCTTTCGAAATCGAAAAATTGGAGGTTAGTAGAAATTATTGAACGAGCTAAATAATTTTTAGTAATGATACAACAGGAATCAAGACTCAAAGTAGCAGACAATTCTGGAGCCAAAGAAGTTCTATGTATTCGCGTATTAGGCGGAACAAAACGTAGATATGCTTCTGTAGGCGACAAGATAGTCGTTACCGTAAAGAGTGCAATGCCCTCTGGAACTGTCAAAAAAGGAACAGTTGCCACGGCAGTAATAGTAAGAACAAAGAAAGAAATACGTCGTGCCGACGGATCTTACATCAGGTTTGATGACAACGCTTGCGTTATCTTAAACCCAACAGGTGAGATGAGAGGAACTCGTATTTTCGGACCCGTAGCCCGAGAGCTTCGTGATGCTGACTTTATGAAAGTCGTTTCATTAGCTCCTGAGGTACTTTAAAATAATTGAAGTTATGCAACAGAAATTACACATTAAAGTCGGAGACACTGTTAAAGTTTTAACAGGTGAATCAAACGGTCAAGAAGGTAAAATCCTTACGATCGACAAAAAGAACTTGCGCGCAATCGTTGAGGGTGTTAACTTAATTAAGAAACACACGAAACCAAGTGCTGCAGACCCTCAAGGAGGAATAGTGGAAACCGAAGCAGGAATCCATATTTCTAACCTTATGATTGTTCATAACGGAGTTGCTTCACGCATCGGTCGTAAAGAAAACAAAGAAGGAAAATTAGTACGTTATTCAAAAAAATCCGGAGAGGAAATTAAATAATGAGTTATACACCAAGACTTCGGGAAAAGTACAGCACTGAAATAGTTTCAGCGCTTACTGAAAAGTTTGGATACAAGACAGTAATGTCTGTACCTAAACTTCAGAAAATAGTAATTAGCCAAGGTGTCGGAGATGCTGTTGCTGATAAAAAATTGATTGACAATGCTGTTGAAGATTTATCACGCATCGCTGGTCAAAGAGCTATCGCAACATTGTCAAAGAAAGACATCTCTAATTTCAAACTGAGAAAAGGAATGCCAATTGGAACAAAAGTTACGTTGAGAGGAAATCGTATGTACGATTTCTTAGATCGTCTTTTGGCTGTTGCACTTCCAAGAACAAGAGATTTTAGAGGAATCAATCCAAAAGGCTTTGATGGAAGAGGTAACTTTAACATGGGTGTTAAAGAACACATTATCTTTCCAGAAATTGATATCGATAAAGTGAGTCGTATTATGGGTATGGACATTACATTCGTTACCACTGCAAACAGTGATGAAGAAGGTAAAGCATTACTTGACCAATTCGGTTTTCCTTTTATAAAAAAATAGAGAGATGGCAAAAGAATCAATGAAAGCGCGAGAGCGTAAAAGAGAAAGAATGGCAGCTCAATACGCAGATAGACGTGCTGAGTTAACAAAGATTTTAAAATCAGCTGACGATTCAGAGGAAATGCAAGAAGCAAAATGGGATGCGATGATCGCAATTCAAAAATTGCCTGCAAATTCTGCAAAATGTAGAGTTCACAACAGATGTGGATTAACAGGACGTCCTAGAGGTTATATGCGTCAATTCGGTATTTCAAGGGTAACATTCCGTGAAATGGCATTGGCAGGTAAGATCCCAGGTGTGAGAAAAGCAAGTTGGTAAAATTATAAACGGGTGGCAGGTTCAATAAATTGAAAACCGCTTCCAAAATTTAAACAAGTATGAATACAGACCCAATAGCAGATTATTTGACGAGAATTCGTAATGCAAGTGCAGCTAAGTTAAAAACAGTTGAGATTCCAGCTTCTAATGTAAAGAAAGCAATGACTCAAATTTTATTTGACCAAGGTTACATCACTGATTACAAATTCTTAGAGGATAACAAACAAGGTAGCATTAAGATTGCTTTGAAGTACAATCAATCAACGAAAGTTCCAGCAATTACTAAATTGGAAAGAGCTTCTCGTCCAGGTTTAAGAAAATACAACGGTTCTCAAGAGATGCCACGTGTATTGAATGGACTTGGTATCGCGATTGTTTCTACAAGCAAAGGTGTTATCACAGGAAAACAAGCAAAAAGAGAAAACGTAGGTGGAGAAGTTCTTTGCTACGTTCATTAATTAAAGTTAAGTAAAAATGTCAAGGATAGGTAAATCCCCAGTAACAATCCCGAGTGGAGTTGAAGTGAAAGTTGACGGTAACGTAGTTACAGTGAAGGGTTCTAAAGGCGAGTTAACACAAGAAATGGATTCTTGTATTTCAATGTCGATAGAAGACGGAACAATATCTTTCACCCGCGAATCAGATACGCCAGATCATAGAGCAAAACATGGTTTATACCGTGCCTTAGTTCAGAATATGATTGTTGGAGTAACGGAAGGGTATAAATTGCAATTAGAAGTAGTTGGAGTTGGATACAGAGCTAAAGCAAATGGACAAAAATTAGAATTGTCTCTAGGTTTCTCTCATCCATTCGTTCTAGAAATTGCAAAAGAAGTAAAGGTATCTACAGAATCAGCTAAAGGTAAGGCACCAGTGGTAACACTAGAGTCTCACGATAAACAATTAGTTGGTCAAGTCGCAGCCAAAATTCGCTCCCTCCGTAAACCAGAACCGTACAAAGGAAAAGGTGTTAGATTCTTAGGAGAAGAAATAAGAAGAAAAGCTGGTAAAACAGCCGCGAAATAATAAATAGATATCATTTAAGTTATGGCGTTTAGCAAAGTAAATAGAAGAGCAAAGATCAAAAGAAGAATCAGAAAGAAAATTTCTGGTACGACTGCGATGCCTCGTTTATCTGTGTTCAGAAGTAACAAACAGATTTACGCGCAAATTATTGACGATTCAACAGGTAAGACATTAGTCGCTGCGGGATCATTTAACAATAAGTCTGCTAAAGGAACAAAAAAAGAACAAGCTGCAGTTGTTGGTAAAGAAGTTGCAGAATTAGCAAAAAAAGCCGGAATAGAAACTGTTGTCTTTGATAGAAACGGTTATTTATACCACGGTAGAGTTAAATCACTAGCTGACTCGGCAAGAGAAGGCGGACTAAAATTATAATAATGGCGAAAGTTGAACAAAGAGTAAAATCTGCTGACATCGAGCTTAAAGATAAGTTGGTTGCCATAAACCGTGTAACGAAAGTTACCAAAGGTGGACGTACGTTTAGTTTCTCAGCAATTGTTGTTGTTGGTGATGAAAACGGAATCGTTGGACATGGTTTAGGAAAAGCAAAAGAAGTTGTAGAAGCAATTTCTAAAGGTATTGATGATGCAAAAAAGAACTTAATTAAAGTTCCTATTCTGCACGGAACAGTACCGCATATTCAAAAAGGTAAATTCAGTGGTGCAAGAGTTTTGTTGCGTCCAGCATCTGAAGGTACAGGAGTTATCGCCGGTGGTGCGATGCGTGCTGTATTGGAAAGTGTTGGTGTACATAACGTCTTAGCTAAATCACAAGGATCATCTAACCCTCACAACGTTGTTAAAGCAACAATTGATGCACTTTCTCAAATGAGAGATGCTGTTCAAGTTGCAAGACAAAGAGGAGTTAACCTTGATAAAGTATTTAACGGTTAAAACAGAACGAAATGGCGAAAATTAAAATCAAACAAGTAAGAAGCGCTATTAATCGTCCTGCTAGACAGAAAGCTACGATTAAGGCACTAGGATTAAGTAAGTTGAATCAAGTAATTGAAAAAGAAGCAACTCCACAAATCCTTGGAATGGTTAAGAAAGTTCAACACTTAGTAGAAGTAGTTGACTAAACTTTAAAAACATTAGACAAATGAATTTACATAATTTAACTCCAGCAAAAGGTTCTACGAAAAATAGAAAGAGAATCGCTCGTGGTCAAGGATCAGGACGCGGTGGAACTTCTACAAGAGGACACAAAGGAGCAAAATCAAGATCAGGTTACTCAAGAAAAATTGGATTTGAAGGTGGACAAATGCCGCTTCAAAGAAGAGTTCCTAAATTTGGTTTTAAGAATATCAACAGAGTTGAGTATAAAGCAATTAATTTAGATATTATTCAATCATTAATTGAAAGAAAAAAGGTAAAAGAAATTACACCTGAAATTCTTCAAGAAAATGGACTAGTATCTAGAAATGAATTGGTTAAAGTATTGGGTAGAGGCGAATTGAAGTCAAAGATAAATGTGACAGCTCACAAATTTTCTTCAACTGCTAAAGAAGCAATTGAAGGACAAGGTGGGAATTGTTCAGAAATCTAATTACCTTTGCCAACATTTTAAATAGATGAAAAAATTAATTAATAATTTAAAGAATATCTGGAAGGTAGAAGAATTAAGGAAGAGAATCTTATTGACGCTCTTCTTAATTCTCATTTATCGTATTGGATCTTTCGTTATTTTGCCGGGGGTAGATTATACCGCATTGGCTGAATCACAAGCAAACGGAGGTCAAAATATGTTAGAGACATTACTTTCGTTATTCTCAGGAGGTGGATTCTCGAACGCATCCATTATGGCACTAGGAATTATGCCATATATTAGTGCGTCGATTATTATGCAACTCCTCGGAATGGCAGTCCCAGCAGTTCAGAAGATGCAAAACGAAGGAGAGTCAGGAAGAAAGCGAATAAACAATTATACGCGTATTCTGACGATCATTATTTGTGCTGCACAGGCTCCAAGTTATCTTGCGTTATACGTAGAAAGCAAAGGTGCACTACCAGTTGATGCAGGAACACTGTGGTGGGTTCAGTCCATTATTGTATTGGTTGCCGGAGCAATGTTTGCTGTTTGGTTAGGAGAAAGAATTACGGATAAAGGTATCGGTAATGGTATTTCTTTGTTAATCACAGTAGGTATCTTAGCACGACTTCCAGAAGCATTTATGGCGGAATTTGGTTTTGCTGCAGAATCTGGAAACTTGATTAAAATTGTTATTGAAATCTTCGTATTCATGGTCGTTGTACTGGGTACTGTTTTAATTGTTCAAGGTGTTCGAAAGGTCCCCCTGAATACGGCAAAACGAGTAGTTGGTGCAAGAGCAGCTGAAGATCAAGGAGCAAGAAATTATTTACCAATTAAGGTCAATGCATCAGGTGTGATGCCTATCATCTTTGCGCAAGCAATTATGACGGTGCCAATGATGATGATTGGTCAAGGAGGAGATGGATTTGTTGCGAAGTATATGGGAGACATTTACGGTTTTGGCTACAACGCTTTGTTGTTTGTCCTAATTGTTGTCTTTACCTATTTCTATACGGCAATAATGATTAACCCTCGAAAAATTGCAGATGAATTAAAACGAAGCGGTGGATTTATCCCTGGTATTAGACCTGGAGAAGAAACTGCAGGTTTTATTGATTCTCTGGTTTCAAGAATTACATTACCAGGATCTATTTTCTTAGCATTCATTGCGATCATTCCAGCACTTGCAAAAATTGCAGGAGTGAATGATGCTTTTGCAATGTTCTTTGGAGGGACGTCCTTATTAATTATGGTGGGTGTTGTATTGGATACACTTCAGCAAGTTGAATCTTACTTATTAAACCGTCACATGGATAGTTTAATGGAAGGAACAAGAATTCAAGGTAGAAGAACTCAAAACGAAACTTCAGGAATGTAATTATGGCAAAACAAGCATCAATAGAACAAGATGGAGTAATCATTGAAGCATTATCAAACGCAATGTTCCGCGTTGAGTTAGATAATGGTCACGTGATAACAGCTCACATATCTGGGAAAATGAGAATGTATTACATTAAAATTCTACCAGGAGATAAAGTAAAAGTAGAAATGTCGCCTTATGATTTAACAAAAGGGCGAATCACATTTAGATACAAATAATTGCAACTTCTAAGGAAGTATAAAATTTAGAAAAGATGAAAGTTAGAGCATCAGTAAAAAAACGTTCTGCAGACTGCAAGATCGTTAAGAGAAAAGGAAGGGTTTACGTTATTAACAAGAAGAATCCAAAGTTTAAACAAAGACAAGGGTAAAATAGAATAATATGGCACGTATTGCAGGTATTGACTTACCAAAAAATAAAAGAGGTGTAATCGGATTGACTTACATTTACGGAATAGGAAGAAGTAGAGCTAAACAAATTTTGGATAAAACTAAAATTGACCATAGCATCAAGGTTGAAGATTGGTCAGATGATCAGCTTTCTGCTATCCGTACAGAAATGAATGATATCAAAGTAGAAGGAGCATTGCGCTCTGAAGTTCAATTAAACATCAAACGTTTGATGGATATTGGATGTACTAGAGGTATTCGTCATAGATCAGGATTGCCTTTAAGAGGACAGAGAACGAAGAACAATTCTCGTACTAGAAAAGGTAGAAGAAAAACAGTTGCGAATAAGAAAAAATAATCTTAGTTAACGCTAAGTTATTTTAGGACGATTTATAGTACAAATAAAAAAAGCTAATTAAAATGGCAAAATCGAATCAAAAGAAGAAGAAGAAAGTCAAAGTAGATGCATTGGGACAAGCGCATATTCAAGCTACCTTTAACAATGTCATTATTTCATTGACTAACAACTCAGGACAAGTTATTTCTTGGTCCTCAGCTGGAAAGATGGGTTTCAGAGGTTCTAAAAAGAACACGCCTTACGCTGCACAAGTTGCTGCGGAAGATGCGGCAAAAGAGGCACATGACTTCGGACTACGTAAAGTTAAAGTATATGTAAAAGGACCTGGACAAGGTCGTGAATCTGCTATCAGATCACTACATAATGCAGGGATTGAAGTAACAGAAATAGTTGACGTTACTCCAATGCCACATAACGGATGTCGTCCTCCGAAAAGAAGAAGAGTTTAATAAGTATAGTAAATAACACAAGGGAAAAATAGAATATCGGAGGAGGAAGCCTTAATCCATATTCTCCCTTTAACAAAAAGTAAAATGGCAAGATATACAGGTCCAACATCAAAAATCGCACGTCGGTTCCAAGATCCAATCTTCGGACCAGACAAAGCGTTGGAAAAAAGACAATACGGTCCAGGACAGCACGGTCCAAACAGACGTAGAGGTAAACAATCAGAATACGCAATCCAGTTAGCGGAAAAGCAAAAAGCGAAGTACACTTACGGGATTTTAGAGCGTCAATTCTCGAACATGTTTAAGAAAGCTTCAAGAATGAAAGGAATAACAGGTGAAAACTTGTTGCAACTTTGTGAAGCAAGATTAGACAACATGATCTATCGATTAGGAGTTTCTCCTACACGTAGAGGTGCTCGTCAATTGGTGACACATAAGCACATTACTGTAAACGGAGAATTGGTAAACATTCCTTCGTATTCTGTAAAAGTAGGAGACGTAGTTGGAGTTCGTGAAAAATCTAAATCTTTAGAGGCAATCGCAAATTCTTTGGCTGCTAACTCAAATAGTTTTGACTGGTTAGATTGGAATCCATCTGGTATGGAAGGGAAAATTGTTGGTGTTCCAACAAGAGAAATGATCCCAGAAAATATCAAGGAACAGTTAATCGTTGAATTGTATTCTAAATAATTAATAAAAGTAATTAACATGGCAATATTAGACTTCCAAAAACCAGACAAGGTAATCATGATCAATTCTGATGAGCATGAAGGACAATTTGAATTTCGTCCTTTAGAGCCAGGATATGGTATCACAGTTGGTAACGCGTTGAGACGTATTCTTCTTTCTTCATTGGAAGGATTTGCGATTTCTTCTATACGAATTGAAGGTGCAGATCATGAATTCACTACAATAAAAGGTATCGTAGAAGATGTTACTGAGATTATTTTGAACTTGAAACAAGTACGTTTCAAACAACAAATTGAAGGAACAGATTCTGAAACAGTAATCGTTTCAATCGCTGGGCAAAGTACATTGACCGCAGGTGATTTAGGTAAATTTACTTCTGCATTCCAAGTATTGAATCCAGATTTAGTGATTTGCAACATGGAACCTTCTGTTAAAATTGAAATGGAATTGACGATTATTAAAGGTCGTGGATACTATCCTGCAGAAGAGAATAAAGATAGCAATGCTCCTTTTGGAACAATTGCAATCGATTCTATCTTTACACCAATCAAAAATGTAAAGTATGCAGTAGAAAACTTTAGAGTTGAGCAAAAAACGGATTATGAGAAACTAGTTTTCAATATTAAAACGGATGGTTCAATTCACCCGAAAGAAGCATTGAAAGAAGCTGCGACGATTTTAATTCACCACTTTATGTTATTCTCAGATGAGCGTATCACATTGGACAGTGAAGTGAAATCTGAAACAGAAGAATTTGATGAAACTTCATTGCACATGCGTCAGTTGTTGAAAACGAAGTTGGTTGACATGGACTTATCTGTTCGTGCATTGAACTGCTTGAAAGCTGCAGACGTTGAAACATTAGGTGATTTAGTTTCTTACAACAAGAACGATTTATTGAAGTTCAGAAACTTCGGTAAGAAATCATTAACGGAATTAGAAGACTTAGTAGATAATAAAGGTCTTAATTTCGGAATGAATGTTTCAAAATACAAATTAGACAAAGATTAGTATCGGAATTATTAATAAAAAAACAAATGGCGTGATAGGTGGCTGAGCTAATTCGATACATAGTTCAGTTAACCGTTACTTGCGAAATTTTAAATTATGAGACACGGAAAGAGATTTAATCACTTAGGTAGAAAGCCTGCACACAGAAAAGCAATGTTGGCTAACATGGCTTGTTCTCTTATTGAGCACAAAACGATTAACACAACGCTTGCAAAAGCGAAAGCTTTAAGAAAGTATGTAGAGCCTCTTTTGACGAAGTCAAAGACAGACTCAACGCACTCAAGAAGAGTTGTGTTTAGCTATTTGCAAAATAAATTTACGGTTACTGAATTATTCAGAGACGTTGCTCCAAAAATTGCCAACCGTCCAGGTGGTTATACTAGAATTATCCGAACGGGATATAGACTAGGTGATAACGCTGAGATGTGTATGATTGAACTGGTTGATTTTAACGAGATCTACGTAAATGAGAAATCGAAGAAAACAACTCGTCGTTCACGTCGTGGTGGTGGAGCAAGTACGGAAGGTGCTACTGATGCTTCGGCAAAAGCAGAAACTACTGATACTTCGACAAGCTCAGCAACCGTTGATGAAACTACAACGGAAACTACTGATGTAGTGGAGGAAGTGGTAGAGACAGTTGAAGAAACAACAAAAGAAGCGAAAGCAGAAGTTGTTGAAGAGGTCAAGGAAGAAGTTGCTGATACTTCGACAAGCTCAGCAACCGTTGAAACAACGGAAGAAAATGCTGAAGTTGTTGCTGACGATTTGAAGAAAATCGAAGGAATCGGTCCTAAAATTGCTGATGTTTTAGCAGAAGCAGGATTGTCAACGTACAAAGCTCTTGCTGACTCAACACCTGAAGCAATCATAGAAATTTTATCTGCACACAAAACATTAGCAGGTAAAGATGCATCTACTTGGTGTAAGCAAGCTGGTTTAGCTGCTGACGGAAAGTGGGATGAATTGAAAAAATGGCAAGACGAAATGGATGGTGGAAAACCAACTGAATAATCTTCTATAATACACTAAAAAAGGGCAATCAGCGATTGCCCTTTTTTTTATACTCAAAATTCTCACAATTAATCAATTTGCTTTTGCTAACTTTGTAGAAAATTTTCAGAATGGAGGATAAAAAAGTGGCTGTTTTACTTCTCGAAGACGGAACAGTTTTTCAGGGGACAGCAATTGGACTAATCGGCACAACTACTGGAGAGATTGCCTTTAACACCGGAATGACAGGTTATCAAGAGGTTTTTACCGACCCATCATATTACGGTCAAATTCTAACAATGAACACCGCACACATCGGTAATTACGGCGTTCATGACGAGGAAATTGAATCAGAAGGAATGAAAATTGCCGGAATGGTCATTAAAAAATTCTCGGATGGGTATTCACGACCTTCAGCTTCAAAATCTTTGCAAGAATACATGATAGAGAATAAAAAAGTGGGCATCTCCGATGTTGACACTCGTTCTCTTGTTAGACACATTAGAAGCAAAGGAGCAATGAATGCTATTATTTCTTCTGAAATTACAGACCTTGAAGTTCTGAAAAAGAAATTACAAGAAGTACCGTCAATGGATGGACTTGAGCTTTCTTCTAAAGTAGCAACAAAAAAGGCGTATGAAGTAAAGGCAAAAAAGGCAAATCACAAGGTGGCATTGCTCGATTTTGGCGTGAAAAAAAGCATCATTTCTTGCCTCAATGATAGAGGATGCGATGTCAAAGTATTTCCTTTGGATTCATCTTTAAGCGAAATTAATGACTACAATCCTGATGGATATATGTTGTCTAACGGTCCTGGAGACCCCTCTGCAATGCCTAATTCTATCAACTTAGTGAAAGAGATAGCAAACAGTAATAAACCCGTTTTTGGCATCTGTTTAGGACACCAAATACTAGGTTTAAGTCAAGGATTGAAAACAGAAAAGATGTTCAACGGTCACAGAGGTATTAATCACCCAATTAAAAATCTAATAACAGGAAAAGGGGAAATTACTTCGCAAAATCACGGTTTTGTTATTTCTAAGGAAAGTTTGGAGAGTAATTCGGAAATTGAAATAACACACATTCACTTGAATGATGACACCGTTGCAGGAATCGCATTGAAAGGGAAGAAAATTTTCTCTGTTCAATACCATCCTGAAGCATCTGCTGGACCACACGATTCACGGTATCTGTTTGACCAGTTTGTTGACAATATGAAAAATTAATACTAAAAATCATCAAGTAGTCGGACTTCGGACTTCGAGAGCCTCAGTCCTCACTGCTTGAACAATCAAATTAAAATATGAGCTTTATTGCAAAAATCGTCGCAAGACAAATTCTTGATTCAAGAGGAAACCCTACGGTAGAAGTGGATGTAATCACAACTTCTGGCGCAATGGGAAGAGCAGCCGTTCCTTCGGGAGCATCGACTGGAATTCACGAAGCCGTTGAATTAAGAGACGGTGATATGGATGTTTACATGGGCAAAGGTGTTTTAAAAGCAGTTGCGAATGTGAATTCTATTATGGACGAAGCATTGAACGGCTTCGATGTTTGTGATCAGAAAGCAGTGGATGCAAAATTGATAGAATTGGACGGTACAGAGAATAAATCGAAGTTGGGTGCGAATGCGATTCTTGGAGTTTCCTTGGCAGTGGCAAAAGCAGCCGCTGATGAAACAGGATTGAGCTTATTCAAATACATCGGTGGAGTAGGAGCGGTAACAATGCCAATTCCGATGATGAATATTTTGAACGGAGGTTCTCACGCTGACAATAAAATTGATGTTCAAGAATTTATGGTGATGCCAATTGGCGCAGAATCATTCTCAGAAGGTCTTCGCTGGGGAACGCAGATTTTCCATGAATTGAAAGCCGTTCTGAAAAGCAAAGGAATGTCAACCAATGTGGGTGACGAAGGTGGATTTGCTCCGAATTTGGGTTCTAACCAAGAAGCGATTGAGGTAGTGGTTCAAGCGATTGAAAAAGCAGGATTTACTCCTGGAAAAGACGTTTACATTGCCTTGGATGCAGCTGCTTCAGAATTCTACGATGAAGACAGCAAAGAATACGTTTTTGAATCTACAGGAGAAAGAATGTCGTCAGAGCAAATGGTTGAATTCTGGAAAAATTGGGCAGAAAAGTATCCGATTATTTCTATCGAAGACGGTCTAGCAGAAGACGATTGGGCAGGTTGGAAATTAGCAACCGCGCAATTGGGAGACAAGATTCAATTTGTTGGAGATGATTTATTCGTGACCAACACGAAACGTTTGGCAAGAGGAATTGAAGAAAATTGTGCCAATTCAATTTTGGTAAAAGTGAACCAAATCGGAACATTGACAGAAACCATTGAAGCGGTTCAAATGGCGACTAGAAATGGCTATACTTCGGTCATGAGTCACCGTTCTGGAGAAACAGAAGACAATACAATTGCGGATCTTGCGGTAGCATTGAATTGCGGTCAGATTAAGACAGGCTCTGCTTCTCGTTCTGATAGAATGGCGAAATACAATCAATTGTTAAGAATTGAAGAAGAATTAGGTCAGACGGCGGTTTATCCAGGGAAGAGTTTTAAGTTTTTGTAAATCCTCCCCCTAGCCCCCTCCAAAGGGGGAAGAAGTAGATGCTCGAAATTTTTCCTCCTGAATTAAAATACTCCCTCTATTTTAACAGGCATGGGTTTCCCCCTTTGGAGGGGGCTAGGGGGAGGATTCTTCATTTTGCGCATTTGGAACAGTTTTTGCATCTCTATACCCAACGGTAGGCGTAATTCTTACGTCTTATTAGTAAAAGGAGGAAGTTATGATTGTGTTTGTAGGATTGGTGTTGGTGATGATTGTCGGAAACTGGATAGTTTCTGCGACTGATTTTTTCTAGTGAACTTAGAGGTACACAACTTCATGCGTTTTATTCTTTCTTAAGAACAGTTTTAAAATTGTTCGCGCATCTCTGTCTTCGGTTGTGATTTCGAGAAAATCTTCCCAATTTCTCGGTTTTTTTCTATGAAAATGAAATGGTGCATAGCCAAAACCGACCAAAGATCCATTTTTCACGAAAATAAGGCTCTTTTCTTTCCGGTCTCTGCCTTTGTCAACGATGTAGAAGGTGGCGTTATTCAAATTCAGTTCGTTAATCACGATTTGAACTCTTTTATTGTACTCTTCCGAGCTTTCTTTCTGAATACACGCCCCTTTGCATTGCTTTATTTCATATTGAAAACAGGCAGAATTCGTTGTGTAGAGGTCACATAGTTTTTTGCAAAGTTCATTCTTTTCGACCAACTTTTCCATGAAAACATTTCCTTCTTTCTTGCTGGAGAATGATGCCAAAGGAGTCTCATTGACCTTTGCTGTTTGACCAACATATAAGCGAATATAATCATTGCCATCCGTGTATTGAAACAAGCCATAAGGCGAACGACTTCTGCGCAAAGAACGGTTATAAATGGGCGTATGTTCCTTGATGAGCTGCGATTCTTTGAGTAAAGCAATCAATTCTGAACCTGTCAATTCAAACTCAATGCGGGCGATTTCTCGTTGCATCTGAATACTTTTATTGGTCTTCAAATTGCGAAAATGCTGCTCAACTCTTTTCTTAATATGAATGCTTTTTCCAATATAAATCAATTGATTGACATCGTTGTAAAACTGATAAACGCCTGCTTTATTGGGCAAATTGTCTATGGTGTCAATGGCGAGGTTGGGGTGCAATTTCTTCGGATTCAACTCCTCCTGAATGAAAGTTGCCAAATTAGTGGGGTCTTTTTCATAGAGAATAGAAAAAAGTTTTGCCGTTGCTAGAGCATCTCCTCCGGCTCTGTGCCGACCGATTAAATCAATGCCCAGTGCTCGTGTTAATTTTCCTAAAGAATAGGATTCATGTCCGGGCAGAACAAAACGCGATGTGCTCACGGTGCAAAGATGTGGCAATCGATAATCAAAGCCCAAAGTTCGGAATTCTGCACGCAAAATACCGTAATCGAAAGCAACATTGTGCGCCACGAAAACGCAATCTTTTGTAAACTCAATGATGTCTTTGGCAATTTCAAAAAAACGGGGAGAATTCTCCACCATTCTGTCACTGATTCCGGTTAAATTCACAATAAAAGGCGGAATTGGCATCTCTGGGTTGACCAAAGTGTCAAATTCATCCACAACTTTGTGCCCATCGTGTTTGTAGATGGCAATTTCGGTAATTTTAGAGTCTTTAGGACTCCCACCCGTTGTTTCGATATCGCAAATTGCAAAAAGCATGGGCAAAGATAATTAAATGTTGGAAGCGATTTTGAGAGGGAGAGAAATTTTTTAACTAAAAACACACTTAGATTTATTATATTTGAACATGGAAGTACAAAACGCTGTATATTACAAATAAGGCGTTTCGTGTTTAATTATAGGCGAGAACATTCAGTAAACACGTCAATTTTTTAATTTGGCATTCATGATAAAAAAAGAAATGGACATGAAAACAGCGACAACCTTGATTTTGCTACTGTTAATATTATCATCATGTAAAAAAAGTGTAGTAAAAACATATCCAAATATAGTGGGGGAATGGTCTTGGGTTAACTGGTGTGTCATTGGGAATAACTTCAAAAAATTGACGGTAAACACAAACGGAAAGGGTAAATTCGATTCATACGATTCTAATTCAGGAGTGGGTGAAACCTCTGAAGGGAAAGTTAAAACTAATGATGATGACCTTTATGTTGATGGTAATTATGTGTTTACTATTATTGAAGTAATAGATACTTTGGGCTACATTCAAAACCCAAACCCTCCGTCCTTTTGTAGTAATGATTTAATCTATGTACGCGGACTTCTCAGAGTCAAAGTGAATAATGGAAGCAATCAGACCTATTATAAAATTAATTAAATTTTATCTTTATCTTCCCAAAGCTAGTGCGTGAATTTTTCGCGGACCGTGCTTGTACAATTTTACCAACTTCCCAACCCTAAAAAAACAACAAAACACTCGATTTTTCGCAAAATTCAATTGAATTTTGCGAAAAATGGCTCTTTCACCTTAAAAAAGAATAGCAAATATGATTAACTAATTGGAAGTGATTTTGCGAAAAAGAGAAATTCTTTTTTACTTAAAAACACACTTAGATTTACTATATTTGAAATAAAAACATAGGAGGATAATCGCAATTGGGATTGTTTTACTCAGAATTACCCGATATGAAATTTATTTACAAAGCATAAATGGCATTTATAGATTATTATAAAATTTTAGGTGTTGCAAAAACAGCAACTGACAAAGAAATTAAAACAGCTTACCGGAAATTGGCGCGTAAATTTCATCCTGATGTAAACCCAAACAATGAAGCCGCCAAGAAAAAATTTCAAGAAATTAATGAAGCCAATGAAGTATTAAGCGATGCTGAAAATCGCAAGAAAAACGATAAGTATGGTAAGGATTGGAAACACGCTGAAGAGTTTGAAAAACAACAGCAACAACAAAGTCAGCAGCAGCATTATCAAGGTGCTGGCAGAGGGTTTTCAGAAAATGATTACTCCGACTTTTTTGAATCTATGTTTGGTGGCGGATCGGGAGGAAGAGCTAGAGGCGGAAGTGTTAAATTTAAAGGGCAAGATTATAATGCAGAACTTCACTTAAATTTAAAAGACGTTTACAAAACCCATAAACAAACATTAACCGTTAACGGAAAAAATATTCGCTTAACCATTCCTGCAGGAGTTAAAAACGGACAAATTATTAAAATTAAAGGGCATGGAGGTGCTGGAATTAATGGTGGTCCTAAGGGAGATTTACACATTAAATTTTCTATAGCTAATCATACTAAATTTAAAAGAGATAAGAATAATTTATATGCTACAGTTGATTTAGATTTATACAAAGCCTTGTTGGGTGGAGATATTACCATAGAAATTTTTAATGGAAAAGCAAAACTAAAAGTAAAACCAGAAACCAAAAATGGAACCAAGATTAAGTTGAAAGGGAAAGGTTTTCCTGTTTACAAAAAAGAAGGACAATTTGGGGATTTATACATTACCTATCAAATTAAAATACCAACCAATTTAACAGCTAAAGAAAAAGAATTAGTTGAAGAGTTAGCTAAACTAAGATAATTATGGAAGTACAAAAGTATATCTCTATTCACCAGCTTTGCACAACTTATGATGTTGAAATTACTTTTTTTAATGAATTAAAGGAAGTTGGTTTAATTGAAATTATTACCATAGCAGAAAAGCAATGTATTCACCAAGAGAACCTTAGTGATTTAGAAAAAATGATACGAATGTATCATGATTTAGAAGTAAATATACAAGGAATTGATGTGGTCTTTAATTTGCTTCAAAAGGTAGATGAATTGCAGGAGAAATTAATTGACACTCAAAATAGGTTGAGAATTTATGAAAATGATTAACGAAATATTAATAGTCATTGAAGGTAGAGATTGAAACACCTTAAAGTCCTTTGTTAATTCTCTCCGAAAAACAATCCTTTTCCCCTTAAAAAAATATGGCAAAGATAATTAAATGTTGGAAACGATTTTGAGAGAGAGAAATTCTTTTTTTGGTGTAAAAAGTGTACTTTTAAGGGGAATATGATAGATAGGTATAGTTAATTAAACGATTTTTAACTATAGTGATTTGTTATAGTTAATGAAGTACAAAATACAATGAAGGTACTACTTATCGCTTTTATCTCCCTAATCGGAAACATAACTGTCGCGCAAACCACGGTTCACGGATATTGTACCTATTACAAGTCAAAAGACAGCTCTTCAGTTATGGACAGATATTTCAGTACAGAAGTATATAATGATGAAGGAGAAAACGTTTATGAGAAAATCTTTCCATTAGGGAATCCTGATTCCATGTATAATATAGATTACAATATTGGAAATACGAACGATTACATACATGAAAGTGTAATCGGCACCGACACCTCGCGATACTATTATATCCATGACACCACAAACTTTAGGTCTTATATAATTGTTGGAACTGATACTTCCACGATTTATAAGACTACATATCAAAACAAACTCATGACAAAAAGTGAATGCATATTTGGTTGTGAGTATAGAAAAGAATTCAACCACAACTCTTTTGGTAGAGAAGACACTGTTTTGACTATTTGGAATAAAGGGGACACAACATATTCGATTAGGGTTTACGATAAACAAAATCGTCAAGTACTAAGTAAGCATTATCTAAAGTCTCCCGACGAAATTCCCTCTGAACAGTTCCGAAGCATTTACAACGATTCCCTCCACACACAAACCGATATATATGAAACACCTGGATGGGAAGATGACGGAAGTACCGAGATAACTCATTTCAACAAGAATAAAATTCCTGTAAAAAAAGAGATTAATATTTTAACTCATGGTGTAAATGAATATTGGTTGATCGAATATCGGCGAGATTAAAACACCTATAATACCTCTCATATTAACTTTAATAAAGCACTTTCCAAAGCTAGTGCGTGAATTTTTCGCGTACCGTGCTTGTACAATTTCACCCACCTCCCAACCTCAAAAAAACAACAAAACACTCGATTTTTCGCAAAATTCAACCGAATTCGGTTGAATTTTGCGAAAAATGGCTTATTTCAGCAAAAACAACGCAGCGATGTTTTTCTCTTAATTCAGACGCTTTAAAGCAAAAAACTATTTGTAAAACTGCTATTCTCTACTTATTTTTTCAGCATTTTCTCAATAAAAACTGCATCCTTGTCTTGTACAATTAAGAAGTAAGTGCCTTTTGAAAGTGCCGGTAGAACGAAGCTTGTTTTTTCGTTGGCAATTACTTTTAGATGCTCAATTTTGGCAACTTCTTGTCCCAGTACATTGGTGAGAATAAAACGTACATCGTCACCATTCTTCGGAAAAACAATAATTATCTCCTCTAAGAATGGATTCGGATAGGCCAAAAGGTCCAGTTCATTTTTAATCGTTGCAACCCCTGCGCACGACTCAACGGTCATGGTTGTTGAGTCAGAATTGGTACATGAGTTAAGATCGGTGAATGTATAATTAATTTGATGAGCACCGATTCCAGCAGAACTTGGGTCAAAAGAAGCACCAAACACTCCGTTTCCAGAATAAATACCTCCCGTTGGTATTCCACCAGTCAATGTAAATGGAGTCAACGCCAAACAGACAGCATCTGGGGATAAAACAACGGAAACGATGGGCAAAGAATTCACAGTTACAACGGTGGTGTCTGAGTTCATTGTGCAACCAGCAGCATCACTAATTTGCACGAAATAATTGCCCGTCGTGAATACATCAATGTCTTGAGTTGTGCTAGAATTCGACCACAAATAGTTGCCTGCTGGACTGGAACCTAGAATGACACTGTCTCCTATACAAAAAGGGATGCTTCCTGTGACTGAAACGGTGGGCTGTATCAACGAATTACTGACCACAGTGATGTAGCTAGAAGTGGTCACAGAATCAGTTCCTTGAGCATTGGAAATAACCAATTTAACATCAAAAGTACCAGCAGTATTGTATTGAATTGATGGATTCTGAAGAGTTGATGAACTTGGACTTCCTCCAGGGAACGTCCATTGAAATGAAGTCGGATTTCCATGACTCGTGTCAGTGAAAGCAACAGAAAGTCCTTCGCAAATCAAGGTGTTACCTGCAGAAAAATGAGAAAAGGGAATATCACACGGAAAAAGGCAAGATGCAGTCGCTTTTTTATTCGTTATGGAAGTAATACTTGCTGCACTCCATGTCGTGTTGGTCGCATTTACAGTAGGAGACATGATGTTTATTGTGTTGGTTGCCGTGTGTGCAGCACTCCAATTATGTCCTAACTCATGAGCATATAAAATACTCAGGTGTGCTTGTGTTAAACTTGGGATAAGGTGCTCAATGATGTTGTATCTAGAAAAGCCACAAACAGCATTTATGTAGGCGAGACCTGCCGTTCCAAAACTTCCGCCAAATTCAAAATCTCGATTTGTCCACATGGTGGCAACTCCAAAAGGGTTACTGAATCCGCTTGAATTCCCAAAATTTCTGAAATCAGAGAGAATTACATTGCCATCTGTCTCTGAATCCAAGGTTATTTCATCAGGAGCTGTAATGTATGTTTCCACCAATCGGTAATTTATTTCAAGTGGAGCGGGAGAATAAAATAATTCTGCCAAGTTCAACATGTCAATAATTTCTGTTTGCACTAAACTGGTATCGCCTCCGAATTTCGTCAACATACTATTGTCTGCAGCAACGGCAATCTCGATTATTGAACAATTAGTTAGGTTTTTATCAGGTTCTACTTCTTTTTCTTGGATGGATTTCATCTTTTCTAAAAATGAACTAGGTTTTACTTCTCCGCAAGTCGGACTGACATTCGCATTGATATCTTTTAATTGATAGACAATAATTTTGTTGCTATTTTCTCCTGCTATGTAGTTGCTAAGAGCTTCAAAGCAGTAATTATTTTCTCCCTCAATAATGACTCCAGAGAAATGATTCGCTCTTATTGAAAGTCTCAAATTACTCGGTAAAAGACTGTTTATTGAACCATTATAAGTAGATGTAATTGGTTTTATTGAAGATTTAGACGATTGTGTTCGCAACAAATAATTTGGCGCAACAATACTATTTGGAGAAAGGTTGAAATCAAAACTATAACTGCTTCCTAAATTCAGTGTGAATTGATAATTATTGGATTTCAAACCTTCGAAAATGGCCTTCGTTGGGACTTCAAAAACTTCATAGGCGTTTATCAATTCATTTAAACTGTTTGCTAAAAACGTATCTTCAATGTCTATTTTTTCAGCGTTAAATAGCGCCGTAGTTTGGGACTGAGAATTGAATACGCCAAAAATTAAAAGAAAAGAAAAAGTAGTAATAAGCTTCATAAAATAGACTGAGTTCGTTTTAAAACAGCTTCCATGCGGCCATTTCAGTTCCAAAGATAGGAAAAATGAGGAGGATAAAAAATTATTTTTTTTGATGCTTTCCAAAGGTTCGAAGACCACCAAAACACCCGATTTTTTGCGTTAAAAAGCAAATTTGAAGGCGCACGCTGAACGGCTGGAAATTGAAATAAATCTAACCTTGAAAATATTGTTCAATTTGAAAACACCTAAAACAAAATAAATAGTTTTGATTGAATCTTTAGCCGAAAGTTCATTACTTTTACTCCCTATACTGACTATAGGTCAATGCCAAGTAGATTAACAAAAAGATGAAAGATAAAAAAATAGCAATTATTGGATGTGGTAATTTAGGATTATCAATTTTGAACGGATTATTAGATGACCAAACTATTCTGCCTTCAAATATTATTGTTACAAGGAGAGATATTAAAGACTTAAAACACCTAGAGGAAAAAGGAATTAAACTTAGCGATGACAATGCTAGTGCAATAAATGAATCAGAAATAATTATTGTAGCCCTTAAACCATATAATATATTAGAAGTATTAAAAGAGCTAAAGACTTTCTTTGTTCCCCAGAAACACATCTTAGTTTCCTTAGCAACAGGAATTTCTTTAGACCAAATTCAAAGCATTGTAACAGCTCCGATACCTGTATTCAGAGCAATGCCGAATACGGCTGCTGATGTTGGAATGTCCATGACTTGTATTTCGTCAAATACAACGAATAATGAAGCAATCGATTCTATAAAACAATGCTTTACTTCAATTGGAGAAACGATTGTTATTGATGAAGGATTAATGGACTCCGCAACTGTACTTGGCGCTTGTGGAATAGCCTATGTTTTAAGGTTCATTAGAGGAATGATGCAAGGAGGGATTCAAATTGGCTTTGACGCAAAAACGGCTAGTGACATTGTAACACAGACTGTCAAAGGTGCTGCTGAATTATTGATTAAACGAGCTGAGCATCCTGAATTTGAAATTGATAAAGTAACTACTCCAAAGGGCTGCACAATTGCAGGACTGAATGAAATGGAGCATAATGGCTTTAGTTCAGCTCTGATAAAGGGAATTGTCACTTCATACGAGAAAATTGAAAAATAACCTTTTTTGCTTTAGAAAGTAGAATTGAAGGTAGAATTTGGACGTAGAGCAAGCGTGCTTATATTTTTTCACCTCTTTCACCCCGCTCATCATCATTTCCTGCCACTTTTTCCTATTTTTTCCAATCAATTGAGAATTAGCATTATCTTTATGCGAGAAAACAATTACCATGAATAAGAAAACACAATTTTTGTATCGTCTCCTTTTTGGAATCGTAATCATTGGAGCGGTCTTTTTCCTCTCTTTTCGTTACTTACTAAAAGGACCTCCATTCATAAAAGTGTTGGCCATAGGATTGGTGATTGGAACAGCCTACCTGGTGGTAGATAATTTAATTAAACATAATAAAGAAAGAAAAAATGAATGATTTTAGACAACAAATGCCAGACTTTAACATTGACCCCAAAAAAATCGGGAAAATTGTAGTTTTCGGCGTATTAGGATTGATTTTAGTAGTGATGTTTTTAATGTCATGGCAAGATGTAGATCCTGGTGAAGAAGGGTTTATTTACAGACCTTATGGTCAAGGTGTTGATACCGGTATAACATATACTGAAGGAACGCAATTTATTGCTCCTTGGAACGAAATGATTACCTACAGTATTCTACAACAATCTAAAACGTACACATCTACAGTAATGGATAAAAATGGTACGGATATTACGGTTGAAGTAGCCGTGAATTACTCTGTGCAAAGAACAAAAAGTGCTCAACTACACTTAGACGTTGGTAGAAATTACATCGTTATTATTGATGACAAAGCACAAGGAGCAATCAAAGATGTTATTGGAAAATACACCTATGAAGAGGTTTATAGTACTAAAAGAGGAGTTTTAGAAGTCGAAATGGCTGACAAGTTAAAAATAGCGCTGAATGAAAACTTTCTTAACCTTGAGTATGTTAAAATCAAGGATGTAGATCTTCCATTGGGTATTGCACAAGAAATTGTCAACAAAGAAACGCAAAAGCAAAAAAATCTTACTGCTAAGGAAACGCAAAAAGAGCAAGAATACTTAGCAAATGCAAGAATTGAGAAAGCAAGAGGAGATTCTTCTTTGGTTGTATCTGCACGATTTAAAGCGGAAGCGATTATGCTAGAGGCCTCGCAAATTGCGAAAAGCCCTGCTTATATCGAGTTAAAGAAATGGGAAAAATGGGACGGTGTAGGTTCACCTTATGGAGAATCTAATGTCTTTGGTGCTGGAGTATCTGTTTTGAAGGGATACAAGTAGTCAATCAATGAGTCAATGATTGAAGGAACGAATGTTCTAATGGATGCCCGTAATAGGTGTAATCCATTAGAACATTTTTTTCTTAACATCTTAACATCTTAACATCTTAACTTCGACCACTCTAACTTAATATTTTAGACTGCCCTAACTTTTTTCTACTTCCCTAGTATAACCTACCATGAGCATTCCTTGAATCACTAGAACATCAAATCATTAAATCATTGATTCATTGAATCCCTGACTTCCCCTTTCGATGTCACTTCATAAACACGGTTCTTTTTTAACTTAGAAAGTTGAGTTGTAGTTCCATCCAACCAAAAAATCGTTGCTTTTTGGAGGTATTTATCTTGACCCAATCCGAAATAGAGAATTCGAGTGGATTGGGAGGAGTGTCCCGTGCCGGCATCAACTTCTTTCATGTGTTTTTTGCCATTTTGCTCGACCAATATTTTTGTTCCAAAGGCATCTCGACAGATTTCCCCTTCTCCAACAAGTCTAATTCCTATCCAATTTCCAGACTTGGTGTCATTGCGATAGACTTTTATTTTTTGCTCTTTATTAGCATAAGCTCCCCAAGGCAACTTCACAACGGAGGATATAATATCTAAATCGCCATCATGATCATAGTCAAAAATAACGCTTCCTCGATGAGACAAGACATCAGCAACACCCGAGGACTCTGAAATATCTTCGAAAACACCGTTATTATTGATGAATAATTTGTTAGAATCTAAAATCGTTGTTTTTGGAATGAGCGTCGCAATGTTTCCTTGAGAAATGAATAGGTCTAAATCTCCGTCAAATTCGAGGTCGAAAAAGAGTCCGCTCCAACTCGTGCTTCTCACAGAATCATAGGCAAAACTCTCGTCGAGTTTGAGATTCATTGCCACATCTGTAAAACCTTCGTTTTTGTATTCAAATAGATAGTTTTGTCCAATATTTGTGATGTAATAATCAATGTCACCGTCTAAATCATAATCTCCAGGCCCGAAAGACATTCCGTACATTTTGTGATTAAAGCCACTGATATCACTTAAATCTGAGAACGTTTTTTCGGGGAAATTATTCCGAAAATATTTGTTTCCTTCCCCTGTCCATACACCAAAATCGTTTAAAAGGAGCAAATCTACATCTCCGTCATTGTCAATATCCGTAAATATCGATGCTAAACTGCATCCACCGTTGTTAATGCCGTATTCTTCTGAAGATTCTTTAAAATTTTCTCCATCAATGTTGAGCAATAATTTATTTTCAAAACAGGTTGGATTATAACCAATTTCTCTGCCTGAAGAATCTTGAAGCACACCCATTGATGCCACATAATTTGATAAATAAAGATCAACAAATCCATCATTATTGATGTCGCCCCAACTTGCTGAGGCATAATCTTCGGCAGGCAATAATTCTTCCAAAGAAATCATTTGAAAAGATTTCCCGTTGATATTCTTCAATAAAACAGGCGATTTTTTATCCCCCATGCCCATTCCTGAACCAAAATTCACAATCACGAAATCTTGAAATCCATCGTTATTATAATCTGCACCAATGGCTCCTTGAATAAAGTAACCATCCAGCGAATCTAAACCGTATTCTTGCGTTGCATCGATGAAAGTCCCGCCCTTATTCAACCATAATTTGGAAGGAAAAACTCCCCCACACTGATAAAAATCTTCCCAACCGTCGTTGTTGACATCAATGACCATTAATCCACCGCCAGCCATTTGAAAATCATTGCCTGGATAGACATAATCAATACCAATTTCATTGCTTACCTCCGTGAATATTTGCGCATTCCCTCCTGGAGAAAATGAAAGCAAAATCAAGAAAAACAGCAGTAACCTCATCATTTTCTACACTTCAATTCAGTGGCAACATAAACGCCAATTTTTCGACCATATTTAAGGCTCTCGTCCAGTGTTTTTAAAAAGTGAATACCTCCATAAAGGCGAGAAACTGATATTTCTTCCGACATTTCAGTAAAAGAGGAGAAATGTCTAGGTGTTCCGTCAATATCAGTACGATTAATGTTTGTAGAATCAATTATTTTGAGTTTGTCTCCTAAAATAGACTTCATAATTTCTGTTGCGGCACCTGATTGAAAGGAATGTCCAGATGGGAATTCAGGAAACGGAGGACTTGCAATACGGGTGTTAAATTTAGGGTCAATAAGTCGATGAATATAGGTGATGGGGCGAATAAAATTGAATTTATACTTCAACCGAAAGGCTGCAATAAATGCTTCATTCACTGCGACTCCTAATTTTACATACAATTCCATTGATTCGTCTAAATTGAGTTTTTGTTGTATTGCCATTTGCTTTGCAATCGTGAAAAAATGTCCCGTTGGTGTTCCAGAATAGCCTGCGCCGTCATTCCAATATTCTGCAATAATTTCATAGTTCGGGTCTGCTAATTTAGAATTTTCCAATACACGCATTGCTTCTGCATACATAAATGAAGAGCTGTCTTCAGAAAACTCAAAAACCTCGCAATCGTCAGTAGCGGCATAACTTTCTTTGAGCATCAACTTATTTTCTCCCCAATAAGGAAGCAGTGAAGGAAGATATCCAGGAGTCGTTTTCACCCAACAACTTGGACAATACGGAGCTTTGAAATCTTCAGGAAAATTATTACTAAAACCAATGTCTCCACCGTCCAATTTTGACCATTCAATAATCTCATTGGCAATGTTTTTTGCATAGTTAATAGAATTCTTCTTTACTTTTTTTGAGCATTCTTTAGCGTATTTTCTTTGAATAGAATCCATTATGAATCCTACTCTTTCCATATAGGAAGAAGGGGCCGCTCGGTACAGGTATTGAATAATTTCGTAGTCAACACTGTTGGCAACAATTCTCCAGTCCAATTGTTGGTCATTACTCCATTCTGTTCTTGTATATCCATCCAATTGAACGTGAATGGACTGCAATTCTGGCGTAATTTCGATCGTACTCTCATACATACCGATTGAAAAATAACTGTAAGCCCTTCCACTCACGGGAGCACTGAAACCAACGGTGTTTTGGGTAAGAATAAACACCTCGTCCAACCATTGTTGATGTATTGATAGACAATCATCCTTGATTTCAGAAGAAACAATGGTGCTTTTTTGGGCAAAATAAGTGAAACTATGTAGAAAAACAGCTGTTAGTAAGAAAACCTTTGTCATGTTATTACTTTCTAACAAAGCTACATTTTTTTAGAGAATTCACTTCTCCTGTTTTTATTAAGAGTTCACTTCTTTATTTTTAGTTAATTTCGTCTCAAATAAATTACATGAAAATCCTTATCTATTTTATCCTTTTCAGTACTATTTTCAATGTCAGAGGACAAGAAACAAGATGGTCAACTAAAATTGATTCTGCCAATATATTCTCCTCCCCAAGATTTGCAGATCTAAATAAAGACGGAGTGAAAGATGTAATTATTGGGGCAGGATTAGAATATCATCCTGTTACAAACGGTATTGTTGCACTCAATGGTGTCAATGGAGAATTACTTTGGAAAGTAGGGACACGAACGCAAATTTATACAAGTGCATTGTTTCAAGATATAACAGGAGATTCTGTTCCGGAGGTGTTTATTGGAGGTAGAGCAGCTTCGTTTTATGCAATCAATGGAGTTACTGGAGAAATTGTTTGGGAGTTTTGGAATAAGAGTGACCAAGAATCACGAGCAATTGGTTGGCTTAATTTCTTTTCAACGCAATGGATTTCAGACCAAAATAATGATGGTTTCAAAGACCTTTTAGTGACCAATGGAGGAGATTATTTAGCAAAGCCTAAAGATAAAGAACGCCCAACCGCGCAATTAATGGTTCTTTCTGGTAGAACAGGTGAAATAATTGCTGCTGCTAAAATTCCAGAAGAAAGAGAATCATATTATGCACCAACAATTCTGAACAATGGATCGGAGCCAACAATCTTATTTGGAACGGGTGGAGAAACCATAGACGGAGGTTTGTGGGAGGTTGCACTTTCTGATTTAACAAAGAAGAAAAATTTAAAGAAAGCAACTTTAATTCTCCACGATTCACTCAAAGGTTTTATTTTAAATTCTGTGTTAACGGATTTAAACAACGACTCTAAAGTTGACATTATCGCAGCAAGATTAAACGCAACAATCACTGCCATTGACGGTATTTCTCACTCTATTCTTTGGGAGAATTCTTTCCCAGGATACGAATGCTATGTTACTCCTTCTTTGGGTCATTTAGTTGGGGATTCTACGCTTGATGTCTTTACCATTGTTGCAAAAGGGACATTTCCGAGGTATTCTGCCTTCAAATTGGTGGTCATTGATGGCGCAACAGGAAAGGTTGAATGGACGGAAGATTCAGGTTTCAATCAGTTCTCTCCAGCGATAACTGTAGATATGGACAATGACGGAATTGACGAACTTCTTTATACCTATAATACCTTGATAGATCCTACAACTTTTGCTATGGTGAACCAATTGCGTGTTCTTAATATTGCAAAAAATGAGAGTTACTTTATTGGCGGCATTCGCCCGGGTATTTCTATGGCATCTTCACCGGGCATTGTAGATTTGGAGAATGACGGAGAACATGAGGTTATTGTCGCTACATCATCATTTGAAACCGAAAAAAAAGCTCAATACAGCATCATTGAGTGTATTCAATTGAATAAGAAAGTGGAATCGATTACTTGGCCGGGATATTTAGGACCCAATGAGAATGGAGAAGGGGGACGATGAGTCGATGAATCAATGATTTAATGTTTTAATGGATGCCCATTGTAGATGTAATCCATTAAAACATTTTTTTCTTAACTTCTTAACTTCTTAACTTCTTAACTTCTTAACTTCTTAACTTCGACTACTCTAACTTAATATTTTAGACGACTCTAACTTTTTTCTACTTACCTTCTTAACAAGTCAAACCTACCTTGGGAATGCCTTGAATCACTAGAACATTAAATCATTAAAACATTGAAACATTGAATCACTTAGCGCTACGCCGCTTCCTCTCCTTAATAATCAATGACAACTCCCTTGTTGTTTGACCGGCAACCGACGTGTTTTCCTCAGCTCTTCTTATCAAATAAGGAAGAACTTCTTTCACAGGACCGTAAGGAACATACTTTGCAACGTTGTAATTCGCATTGGCGAGGTTGTAAGAGATGTGGTCGCTCATCCCCAATAATTGTGCAAAGAATATGCGAGAATCATTGACATCAATGTTGTGTTCTCCCATAAGCTTCATCAAAACTTTCGCGCTTTCTTCATTGTGAGAACCTGCGCATAAAGAAACAGTATCCAAATTTTCTACGACTACTTTCAAAGCTTCGTTAAAATCCTTGTCCGTCGCTTCTTTTGTTGGCTGAATAGGCGATGGATATCCTTTTTCTTCTGCTCTTTCTCGCTCTTTCTCCATGTAAGCACCCCTTACCAACTTCATCCCGAGTTTATAATTTCCTTTTTTGGCAAGTTCGATTTCTGATCTTAAATAATTCAATCTATCATGTCGATACAGTTGTAAAGTGTTAAAAATGATAGCACTTCCCTTGTTGTATTTTTTGCTCATCTGAACGACAATTTCATCAATCGTATTTTGAATCCATGTTTCTTCTGCATCTATAAAAAGCGGGACTTTGTGTTCATGCGCCTTCGAGCAAATAGCATCCACGCGTTCAACTAATTTAGTATAGCGTTGTAATTCTTCTGCAGAATGATTCTCAACACCGTTATTTGCATTTTCTAGCGTTGCAAAAAGGCAAATCCCGGTCACTTTAAAAACGGCAAAAGGGATGCTGTCATTATTTTTAGCTTCCAGAATGGTGTTGATGATCTCGCTAACGGTTGCATCAAAATCTTCTTCTTTGGTTTTGCCTTCGACGCTGTAATCAAGGATTGTTTGGACATTAAAGGCCGCCAATTCTTTTGATGTTGCCAAAGAGTCCTCGATAGAGGTTCCTCCGCAAAATTGTTTAAAAATGGTTTTCTTGATGATTCCATCAATGGGCAAACGCAACTTAATCGCAATGTTGGTCGCCCATTTTCCGAACTTCACCATGGCCCTGTTCGAAACCATTTTGAACAGCCAATAGGCGCGCTTCAAATCTTTGGTCGATTTGCTCTTAAATGCTATTTCGGTGTTATCGAATGAAACCATAGCACAAAAATAATTGCTTTTTGGGAAGAATAAATGATTCTTGTTCTTTTTTCTGCTCTAATTTGCAATTCATTTCACTACTTTTGGTCATAAGTGAGCAAAATAGAATGAAATACATCGATGCAAGGGAATATAAATTGGAGATAGGAAACTTAGAAGAGTCTTCCTTTGCATCCTTGTTAAAGTCCTATGATTCTTGCAAAAAAGTCATCATTGTTGATGAGAATACGCACGAACATTGCTTGCCTTATTTAATCACTACTTTTTCTGAATTAGCAGAAGCAGAGGTTATTCTTTTGCCTGACGGAGAAGAAAACAAGCAAATGTCCATTGCGTTCAATGTTTGGGAAGCATTGACAGAATACGGTGTTTCTCGCAGTGATTTAATTATCAACCTCGGTGGAGGAATGATAACGGATATGGGTGGATTCATAGCATCTTGTTACAAACGAGGATGTGATTTTGTCAATATTCCAACCTCTCTTTTGGGAATGGTCGATGCGTCTATTGGAGGCAAAACGGGCGTAAATTTAGGCAACTATAAGAATCAAATTGGTGTTTTTTCAAACCCAAAAGCTGTTTTTATCGATATTTCTTTCTTGTCAACCTTGCCTTTGGAAGAATTGCAAAGCGGTTATGCAGAGATGCTAAAACATGGCCTTATTTCTTCTCGAACGCTTTTTGATGAGGTGGCGGAACAGATGAGCAAAGAAGAATTCAGCGTTGATTTATTGCTCAAAGCCATCGAAGTGAAAAATGGCATTGTGAAGCAAGATCCTTTGGAAAAAGGGCAACGAAAGTTATTGAATTTTGGACATACCGTTGGACATGTGATTGAAGGTCATTTTATGGAGTCTTTACAACTCACCCACGGACATTCGATTGCTATTGGAATGGTGATGGAAGCCTTTTTGTCCTCCCATTTTTCTTCGCTGGACGATTCTTCTTATGCTGAAATTGAGAGCACTGTTTTTAGCCATTTTTCTGTCCCGAAATTCTCCGACAAAGACATACAAATTATGGTCGCAATGCTTTCTAACGATAAAAAAAACAGCAAGGGGAGAATAAATACGTGTTTGTTAAAATCAATAGGGGAGTGTACTTACGACAACTTTTTAGCAGAAGAATCTTTCATGGAAATGTTCATGCACTTTAAGAATTTACAAATTAATTTGAACTAACGCTTATAACTCAAAAGTTGCTTTTTAATGCCTTCTAACTTTGAAATAAGCTGTTGATTGTCTTGTTGAGTCTCCTCAGAAGAATAGTCAGTGCTTTTATCTTTTAATGCTTTTCTTGCACCGTCCAAAGTGTATCCCTTTTCTTTTACAAGAGTGTAAATATTGTCTAATTTTTCAATTTCTTTGGGAGTAAAAGAGCGATTTCCTTTCTTGTTTTTCTTGGGTTTAATACTTGTGAATTCTTTCTCCCAAAAACGAATCAACGACGTATTGACATCCAACATTTTTGCAACTTCTCCGATGGAGTAGTACAGTTTAGTCAAGTCTTTCTGGTTAATTCTGCCCAATTTATTGATTGTTAGTCCTCGAAGATAGGAATTATTTGATAAAATGTGCAAAAAGATGTAAAATGAATAGCGGATAATTTTAATTTTTGCTAATTGCTAATTGCTAATTGCTAATTGCTAATTGCTAATTGCTAATTGCTAATTGCTAATTGCTAATTGCTAATTGCTAATTGCTAATTGCTAAT
>NVXU02000022.1 GCA_002734065.2 Fluviicola sp. | reverse complement strand
TTCCTTGCGAGAAAAACGATGCGGCAACTGAATAGGGTCGGTGTCTATGAATTGCTTTGTGTTGTATTGCTCGGCCTTGAAGTCAAGGTATTCTTTGAGTTGTAGAGAAGTCATTGATTAATTGTTGATAATAAACATGAAGTTAAATAAAAAATACTAAGTTTGAAGCTATGAAATATATTTTATTTAATTTATTATTCGTTTTAGGAGTTAGTTTTAGTTCTAATTGCCAAGGAGTTACCCTGTCAAAGCCGACAGAAGAAATTTTAAATCAAGAGCTTATTTATTGTTCAAAAGAGAAATTAATTTTTTCACGAACTGAAGGGTCATACAAGAAGTTTTCTCAATTTTTTAAGACTTTAGATATGGAAACAGGTGAAGTCATCGAATTTGAACCTACTGTTTTAAAAGAAGGCAAGTTTTTTGGAGTTGTTTTCGATGATTTTGTAAAAGGAGATTATATTTATGAACTAGTAAGATTTGTTAAGTCAAGTTTTACAACGTCTTGTAAAGTTGGAGTTCTCAAAAGAAGAATATCTGACTTTGAGATTGAAGGAGAAATTGTTTGGTTAGGTGATTTTTGGATTTTTAACGCACTAAGTTCACCTGATATTGAGTTTCATGATAGTGAAAAGGGATTTTACTTAATAGCGAATAATTCCGAGCAGTCTTTTATTGGTCGATATGATTTTAATTTGAATAAGTTATGGCAAGTTGAAGCGGAGTATTTAAGAGAGGAAAATATAAAACTCACAAACGTTACTGTAGATGATGCTGATAATATTTTATTGGCATTGAAAATCACAGCTGCTGTTAGCAAAAAGCTATTCTTATTCAAGACTCCTCCAGTTTCTAACTCAGGGCTAATGTTCTTGTATATTGATACTGACGGAGAGATAACTTCTATTTCCCCTGAATTTGAGGAGGATTTATTTGTAAAAAGCTATAGTTTTAAGTTCTTTCCTGATAAGAGTGAATTACTTGGTGTATTTGAAACAACAAAGCTGATTGATGAGAAAAAAAGGATCTACCAAGGTATTGGTTATGCTTATATAAGATGGAATATTGATGGAGAGATTATTAATAGCCATTCCCAATACATAAAGTACGAGCAAATAGTAAGTGATAACTTGGAGAAACATTATGAACTTTCTGGATTTAGGAAGAGTATCCTTGAGGATGAAGTTGAACTTCCAGCTATTAGAAATAAAATAATACCTCTTATTAATGACGACGGAAGTGTCATTATTAGTTACCCTGTTTTCGCTATGAAAAGGGGAGTGAATAATGATGCCCCGTATAGAGAAACTAATAACAGTAAATTAATTTATTTGATTGATACAACGGGAAAAGTTGAGTGGGTAAATTTTTTCCCCTATTATATGAATAGAACTTATAATCTGAGTCATCTAAATATAAAAGACGATAAACTCTATCTCTATACAAGAGAGTTTAGTGTGAATTTTGATGACGAAGGAAACTATAAGTACACGGCCCTTACAGGGCCTGGTGGTTGGGATGGAATTATTTTAGCGAAAAGGACAATAAACCTTAAATCAGGAGAGGTTGAATCGTTTGAACCTGTTTTAGATGAACCAATTGATAGCTATCCGATGAAAAAAATTAGTTATTATGATAAAAAACTACTTGTAAGGTATCATAATACAAGAAAAAACTCGATAATGTATTTGGTTGTGGGCGGCGAAAAGTGATTTGTCATTGCTCTCTTTCCCCAAGCGATGGTGGACACTAAAAAGGCAACAATTTCGACGTCTTCCTTGCGAGAAAAACGATGCGGCAACTGAATAGGGTCGGTGTCTATGAATTGCTTTGTGTTGTATTGCTCGGCCTTGAAGTCAAGGTATTCTTTGAGTTGTAGAGAAGTCATTGATTTAAATCGTCCATTGATTATGAACTATTGCCACAAGAAATAATTCCCCATCTAAATTGTCAAAAAATAAACTCATGCTCTTCCAATCTAAACCGTCGTATTTAGCTTCAAATCCAGAGAAGTAGTAATTAACAAAAGAGAGGTTGGGGTAGATTTCATCGACATTATACAATGAGTTACCCGATCCTAAAAAGTTATTGATACTTATTTTTTCTGCATGTAGGAAGTCTGCGTCATATACAAAATCATTAAAATATTCTTTTACCGTTAAAGTAATAGAATCACCACTACCATCGTAATACCCCCAAAATTGTTTTTCTTCTTGCAAAAGGAAAAAGTTATTCTGCCTAAGAATAAAACCTGAATTAGTATCAATATGGACATAAGGTGATAATCGAACACCCTTAGTTGGGTGGATGTAAGAAGTAAACTTAGCCCATTCTTTCTCTTTGATAGAGAGGAGAACTTTGTTTGCAAGTTCTTTAATGAATAATTCACTATTTTGACTAACAATTGAGTCCGCATCTAATTCTGCGGCAATCGTCTCAACTATTTTTTGCTTGGAATTGGTCTTTGCTTTTACTTCTTCGTTTTTGCAAGAAATAAAAAGAAAACTTATGATTATTAGATAAATAATTTTCATAAAATAAAAGTATCAATTAAATTCAGACAATCAACCCATCCTCCATGACCAATTGTCTATCGGTCATTTTTGCCAATTCTTTATTGTGCGTGACAATCACAAAAGTCTGCTTAAATTCATCTCTTAAATCGAAAAATAATTGATGTAATTCTTCAGAATTCTTACTGTCTAAATTTCCAGAAGGTTCGTCTGCAAAAATTACTTTTGGCTGGTTGATTAACGCTCTTGCAACGGCAATTCTTTGTTGTTCTCCGCCGGATAATTCATTCGGCTTATGCGATGCTCTGTTTTGGAGCCCTAACATTTCTAACAACTTTTGCGCTTCTTTTTTGGCATCATTCTGCGAAACACCTTTGATTAATGCGGGGAGAATGATATTCTCTTCTGCCGTAAATTCTGGCAATAACTGATGAAATTGAAAAATAAAACCAATGGATTGATTTCTAAATGCCGAAAGTTGCTTTTTGGACAGTGAAAAAGGATTTACACCATCAATGCTGACTTCTCCCTTATCAGGAGTGTCGAGCGTTCCTAAAATTTGAAGCAAGGTTGTTTTTCCAGCACCAGAAGGACCAACAATAGAAACAATTTCACCGCTTTTTATCTCTAAGTCTATTCCTTTGAGGATTTGCAGTTGGTCGTAAGCCTTCGTTATTCCTTTTGTGATTAGCATTATTTACCCAATTTCAGTGAATGTCCCATTTTGTCACGCTTTGTTTTAAGGTACAATTCATTGTGTTTGTTACTTTCTATTTCAAGAGCAATATTTTCCACTATCTCTAAACCATAACCAACCAATCCTGTTCTTTTGGTTGGATTGTTAGACATCAATTTCATTTTAGAAATTCCTAAATCTCGAATGATTTGCGCACCGATTCCATAATCTCTTTCATCGCCTTTGAAACCTAACTTGATATTTGCTTCGAGTGTGTCGTAACCTTCCTCTTGCAATTTATAAGCTTTCAATTTATTGGTCAAACCAATGCCTCGTCCTTCTTGATTCATATAGATAATCGCTCCTTTCCCTTCTTTTTCGATGATTTCCATTGCTTTTTGCAGTTGAGGACCGCAATCGCATCGGCAAGAACCAAAAATATCACCTGTCATACAAGAAGAATGAACACGTACTAATACAGCTTCATCTTCTTTCCATTCTCCTTTTACTAAGGCAAGATGCTCTTCATCAGTGTTCGTGTTTTTGTATAGAAACATGTCGAAATCACCGTATTTGGTTGGCATTTTAACATCAATGATTTTCTCTATCAGTGATTCTGTTTTAATTCTATATTCTATTAAATCTTCGATAGAAATAAGTTTTAAATCGAATTTCTTAGCGATTTCTACGAGCTCTGGTAACCTTGCCATGGAACCGTCTTCATTGAGAATCTCAACGATGACACCTGCCGGTTCAAATCCTGCCATTCTTGACAAGTCGATAGCAGCTTCTGTATGGCCTGCTCTTCTCAAAACTCCACCTTTCCTAGCTTTTAGCGGAAAAATATGTCCAGGCTTTCCAATTTCTTCTGGTCTTATATTAGGATCTATCAAAGCCATCACTGTTTTGGAGCGATCACTTGCACTGATGCCTGTTGTGCAACCATGACCGATTAGGTCCACGGAAACCGTAAATGGCGTTTCGTAAGCGGCAGAATTGTTTTGAACCATCATGTCCAGTCCTAATTCTTCGCAGCGACTTTCTAAAATAGGCGCGCAAACAAGACCTCTGCCATGCGTCACCATGAAATTGATAATCTCAGGTGTTACATTTCGAGCAGCCGTCAAGAAATCTCCTTCGTTCTCTCTGTTCTCATCGTCAACAACAATGATAACCTTTCCGTTTCTGATATCCTCGAGAGCTTCCTCGATGGTATTTAATTGAAATTCCATAAATGAATTTAGCGTTAATGCAAAATTACTTGAATAATATGACTATTGCGAGAATTCTCTTAAACATTCTCAATAACCATGGCAGAAGCACCACCGCCACCGTTGCAAATCCCTGCAGCACCATATTTGCCGCCATTTTGCTTCAGTACATTGATTAATGTTACGATGATTCGTGACCCACTATTTCCTAAAGGATGTCCCAAAGAAACAGCGCCACCATTCACATCAACCTTTGCAGGATCTAATCCTAATTTTTGAATATTTACGAGTCCTACTACAGAAAAAGCTTGATTCAATTCCCAATAATCAATGTCTGCAACAGAAAGGTTCGCTTTTTTCAAAGCAACAGGTACTGCTTTTGACGGAGCTGTTGTAAACCATTCTGGCTCATGGGCAGCATCTCCATAGCCTATCAATTTCGCAATGGGTTGAACTCCTAATTCTTCTGCTTTTTCTTTGCTCATTAAAATCAATGCTGATGCACCGTCGTTTAGTGTAGAAGCATTTGCCGCTGTAACTGTTCCTTCTTTTGAGAATACTGCTCGTAAATTTGGAATTTTCTCCAATTTCACATTTGTAAATTCTTCATCTTTATCAACGATGATTGCATCGCCACGTCTTTGTGGAACCTCAACAGGAACTATTTCATCATTGAATTTTCCAGCATCCCAAGCGGCAGCCGAACGTTTGTATGATTCTATGGCAAAATTATCTTGATCTTCTCTTGTGATACCATATTCTGATGCGCAATTGTCTGCACAAACACCCATGTGTACTTTATTGTAAACATCAGTTAAACCGTCTTTTACCAATCCATCAATGACTTTTACATCGCCTAATTTTGTTGCTGTTCTCACATTCTGATAATGAGGAACCATGCTCATGTTTTCCATTCCACCTGCAACAACGACATCGTTGTCACCGCAATGGATAGATTGTGCAGCCAAACTCAATGCTTTCATTCCAGAAGCACATACCTTATTGACGGTTGTACAAGGAACGTCATTGGTGATGCCTGCAAATATCGCTGCTTGTCGTGCTGGTGCTTGTCCTAAATTTGCTTGGAGAACATTGCCCATAAAAACTTCTTCAATTTTATCGGCAGAAATTCCTGCTTTATCAATTGCACCTTTTATTGCGGTTGCTCCCAACTTTGTTGCCGGAACTGTGGATAAAGAACCTCCAAAACTACCCATTGGTGTTCTTACTGCTGCTATTATATAAATTTCTTTGCTCATAATTCTGTTTGATTTTACGAATTCAAAGGTAATAAATTCTTGGGAAAATTAAGTCCTAAAAATCAATTAGAGATAGCATTATTTTTTTCATAAAATCATTTCCCTAAGTGTAAGAGATAATTATCTTTGCCAGCACAAAAAAAAATAATCATGAAAAATATTTTAATCGCAGCATTCATTTTATGCAATATAGCAACAACTTTCTCGCAAACAGATTCGATAGCAAAAGACCCTAATTGGAAATTGCAAGGGATTTACGGACTGAATGGAACGCAATCTTCTTTTGTGAATTGGAATGCCGGTGGTAGAAATAATATTTCCCTTCTTGGGTATATTTCCGGTTCTGCTAACTATAAAAAAGGCACAACTAAATGGGACAATAGCCTTGACTTAGCTTTGGGTGGAATTCAATACATCGGAATAGGTGCACCGAAACAACTTCAAAAAACAGATGATAAAATTGATTTTTCTACCAATTACGGCTTAAAAATGAAGAATAAATGGTATTATTCTATTCTAGGTTCGTTCAGAACGCAATTTTTGGATGGTTTTGCTTTTCCGAATGATTCTGTGAGAGTTTCTGGAGCAATGGCACCGGGTTATGCAACCTTGGCAATAGGTGCAGAATATTCTCCAAATGATAACTTCTCGGTATTCATTTCTCCCTTGGCTACAAAAATGACTTTTGTTCAAATTCATTCTCTCGCTGATGCTGGTGCGTTTGGTGTAGAAAAAGCAGAAGTTGACGGACTGGGAAACGTAATCACTGCTGGAAAAAGATTTAGAGGTGAGTTTGGTGCTTATTTTAAAATGAAATACAACAGAGATTTAGCAAAGAATATAAATATGAAAACGAAGTTGGAATTATTCTCCAATTACATGAATAACCCAGAGAATATTGATGTGAATGCTGACGTATTATTCACATTCAAAATCAACAGCTGGTTTTCTGCATCTCTCAACTGGACGTTAATTTATGATGACGACATCGATATCAGAGACATCAACGGAAATGTTGGTCCAAGAACGCAATTTAAGTCTGTTTTAGGATTAGGTGTATCTTATACAATGCGTAATTTTGAAGTGAAAGCGAAGAAGTAGATGCTTGTTAGAATTATGATGCCCATGTTGTGTTAGGATTATGAAGTTGATACGTGCTATCGTTTTTCAACGTCATAATCCATACTTCATAATTCTAACAGGCACTTACGTCATAATCCATAATCCTAACACCATCCTACGTCATAATTCATAATCTAATACGAACCCACTTCTAACACCAATCAACGTCGCAATTCATAATTCTAACAATTGCCTACGTCAATTTCCAATGAGTTTACTATTTTCGTAATCGATTGCAAGTATTCTCAGACATATCTTTATGGTGGATTGTTCCAATAGCGTTAGTTTCGCTTGCGTTGTCCTATTTATTCTATCGAAATCAGAAGCAAGTACAAGAGCTTTCTAAATTGAAAAAAGGAATTCTTGTTGCTTTGCGAACCTCCAGTATCTTTTTATTGCTCATTTTTTTGTTGGGATTAATTATTGAACACAAAGATTATAAAACAGAGAAACCTGTATTTATTTCATTGATTGACAATTCTTCTTCGATGCTTAATTATAAGGACAGTAATCGAGTTCAGGGTAGAATCACGGATTTTCATAAAGAATTGAAGGAGAAATACAAAGATCAATTCGATTTTCAAGAATTTATTGTTGGAAGTGAGGTTTCTGCTGATTCTCCAACATTTTCTGATGAAGAATCCAATTTAGAAAAGGGTTTTGATTACATCTACAACCTCTATTACAATAAAAACATCGGTGGCATTGCCTTCTTCAGTGATGGTAATTTTACTTCTGGAATGAATCCCATTTATACGGCAGAAAAAATCAGTTTAACGCCCGTTTTTAGCATTGGAGTGGGGGATACGGTTGTGAAAAGAGATCAATTCATTCGAAATGTTTCGGTGAATAATATTGCCTTCTTTAAGAACAGTTTCCCAGTAGAAATTGACATTGAAGCTCACAAAATGGGGACTTCGAGCAGTCTTGTTTCTATTTGGAGAAATGGCAAGAAAATCAAAGAAGAAAAAATTGAATACAAGGATGGTTATTTAGATTTTTCGCATGTTTCTTTCGAAATGGAAGCGAATCAAATTGGATTTGTTGAGTATTTGGTCAAAATACAAGACCTTGAAAATGAATCATCCTACACGAACAATGTCCGACGGTTCTATGTCGAAGTCATTGATTCTCGCAATAAAATTCTCATCCTAGCCGATGCTCCACATCCTGATTTATCTGCCATTCGACAAGAATTAGAAAAAGATGAGAATGTAGAAGTAGAAGCTAAATTAATTAGTGATTGGAGCGGTTCTTTGAAAGATTACGCCTTGTTATTATTGCACAATCCAAACTCTATCAGTGCGCAATTGATGGGAGAAATAAAAAGCACAAATATTTCAGTTTTACACTTTGTGACCTCGAAAACTCAAAAATCTGTCGTCAATCAGTTGAAGATTGGTCTTGCATATCCTGCAGGAAATCGTTCAGACGAAGTGCAAGGAAGCATCAGTTCTAATTTTCAGTTATTTGAGATTTCAGAAGGTCTAAAAATGAGTATTAATAAGTGGCCTCCTTTGAATGTGAAATTTGGCAAGATTAAATCCAACTCTGGTAACGTACTGATTCATCAGAAGATAGGTGCGGTCAAAAAGGAGGATCCCATTCTTTATTTTGCAAAGAATAGTCGTTCAAAGTACGGCGTTTTTGTTGGAGAAGGACTTTGGCGCTGGAGGTTGTTTGATTATTCTCAGAACAAAAACACTCGAAATTTCAATGAGCTGATTCAAAAAACAGTGCAATATTTGACGGTTAAGAAGAATGCCGATCCGTTGAGAATTAATTTACCAAATCGTTTCACAACGAATGATGAAGTGGTTATTAATGCTGAATTCTACAACTCTTCTTTCGAGAGAATCACAGAACCTTCAATTTCTCTAATTCTGACCGATGCAGATGGCATAAAAATCAACTATGAATTTGCAAAGAGTAGCAAAGATTACATTCTCTCGTTAGGCAAATTAAAAGAAGGTAAATATGAATGGAGAGCATCGACAATGTTCGGTAGTAAAACCTTTGCAAAGAGCGGAATCGTAGTTGTAGATGATGTTTCAAAGGAGGCTGTGAGTTCTTCTGCGAACCATAACCTATTGCAACAAATAGCCAGTAAAACCAATGGAGAGTTCTACGAATTGAAAAATCTCTCTAAATTATTAAGGGATTTGGATCAGCGAAAAGACCTGGTTAGTATCACTTACGAAGAATCAGCCTTCGATGATTTAATTGATTGGAAATGGTTGTTTTTTATCGTGGTAATATTGCTTGGCGTAGAATGGTTTATTCGTAGGCATAGTGGAGCGTATTAAGTTGGAGCTTTAGATTGTTGGAGCATTGGAGCATTAGTGATTAATGTCTTTTTAACAAAAAATCACTTCTTACATAATATTCTCCAAAACAACTCGTTATAAATATAACTAACATATAAAACAGGTTGCCTATGTCTAAAGAATACATTGATAACATTGCTCCCAACAAAGAGTTTAAACTTGTACCCAACAAATTAACACTTCAAGCAATACTCAACTATAGTAAAAGCTTAGAAGTTCAAAAAACAAAGAAGAATAAACGATTGGTGTTTAATCTGAATTAAAAAAAAGACCCGGTGAATATCATCGGGTCTTTTTTTAATATGTCTAATCATCCAAAGCTCCAACACTCCAACACTCCAACACTCCAACACTCCACCTACCATATCTTCGCTACTTTACTACTTTCATTTCTCATTGCATCGCCTTCTTTTACATCAAACGCTTTAAAAAATTCGGGGCAGTTCATCAAAGGTCCATTCACTCGATACATTCCTGGAGAATGAGGGTCATTGGCAATTCTATTCTTCAATTCTTCTTCGGTATAGTTGATTTTCCACAACTGCGCATACGCTAAGAAAAACCGTTGAGCGGGTGTGTATCCTTTGCGAGAAATCCCTGCTTTGAACTCATCCGTTCTGGTGTAAGCATAGTAAGCCATGGTCAACCCTCCGAGGTCTGCGATATTTTCACCCATTGTCAAACTAGAATTAACACAATGTCCTTCAACGGGACAAAAACCTTCAAAAGTTGCTCCTAATTTCCCCGTTCGTTCTTCAAAAGCGGTTCTGTCATCTGTTGACCACCAATTAGTGAAAGAACCATCAGCCGCAAACTTGGATCCCATGTCGTCAAAACCGTGCGTGAATTCATGCCCGATAACCATTCCTATTCTTCCATAATTTACGGCATCTTCGAAATTCTCACTGAAGAATGGTGCTTGCATTATCCCTGCTGGAAAAGCAATTTCGTTCAAAAGAGGATGATAATATGCATTAATCATATGCGCAGGCATTCCCCATTCATCTTTATTTACTGGCTTGTAAAGCTTTGCAAGGTTTTTCTTGCTTGCATACAAGGCTGCTTCATTGATGTTGCGAAGGTAATTGTCCGCAACAAAATTCAATCCACTAAAATCTTCCCAAACATCTGGATAACCCAATTTTCTTCCAATGGCACCTAGCTTTATCAAGGCTTGTTTCTTGGTGTCGCCTGACATCCATCCTAATTTATTTATTCGCTCTTTAAAAACATAAAGAAGGTTGTCAACCATCGTATTTACTTTCTGCGCAGCAACATCCGAATAATGTCTTCCAACGAATGCTTTCCCGAGTAATTCTCCAAATTCTTGGTGCGTTATCTCATCAATTGCTCTTGCGTTGATTGGTTTCATTTCAGATTTACCTTTCAGAACCTTGCCGTAGAATTCAAAATTCTGTTTAACAAACTTCTCGTCCAAATGCCCAGCATAACGATTTAAAACAGACCATTTTAAGTAACTTTTCCAGTCGTCTAAATCCGTTCCTCGAACCATTTTCGCAATTTTCACCAAAAATTTAGGTTGGCTGACAACGAGCGAGTCAAAAGTTTCAATTTCAAGGTGAGAAAGGTAGTGCTCCATGTTAAATAGTCCTGCACCCTTAAAAAATTGTTTGGATGAGAATTTATTGTAAGTGTTCTCTGGAATTCTCAATTCTGAAGGTGTCATCATGACAGACGCTAGTTCTTCTTCAAAATGTAGCGCTGCTTTTGCCATTTTCTCAGCAACTTCAGAGCTGTTTCCTGCCAATTTGAATATCGCAATGATGTGTAAAAGATATTTTGCCTTGATTTCTTCTTTGTCATCTGAAGAATAATAGTCTTTATTAGGAAGTCCAATTCCTCCTTGCCCAAAATAAGCGATGTGATTATCAACATCTTTGAGATTCTGCCCTACGCCAAAGCTAAATAGAGAACCGATACCTAGTAGATGTTGTTCAGCAATTGTACTTGCCAAATCACTTTTAGAAATCATGTTGTCAATTCTCAAAAGTTCATCTTCAATTTCAAATGTACCGTATTTATTACGAAGCTCCATGTTTAAGAAGGATTGGTAATAATCTCCCAAAATTTGATTAGTTGAACCTTTTCCAGTGCTCAACTTTGATGCTTCTTCGAGTAAAATTGTCAATTTCTTCTTATTAGCTACATCCAATTCATTAAAACTTCCCCAACGAGATTCTGACGGAGGCACAGGATTGTTTTGCAACCAAGTTCCGTTGGCAAACTCAAAGAAATCATGTTGTGGACGAACGCTATCGTTCATGAAATCAATGTCAATGGTCTGATTTCTATAATTAGAACCTTCAATGACTTCTGCGTTTGTTTCCGCAATTTCTTCGGTTACATTTTTTGCTGTATCGCAACTTGTAACTGCAAAAATGAGGGCTATTGGGAGAATTATTTTTTTCATATTTTTTTATTAGAAACGCTTTGCTTTTAGATTTATTAGAAACGGACTGTCATTTCGTAACTTCAAAAGCGGTGCTTTTTCTTGCTCAATGTCCACGTCCTCTTAGAAAGAATTTGTTTTATTTCCACACTCCACACTCCACACTCCACACTCCACACTCATCACTCCACACTCATCACTCCACACTCATCACTCCACACTCATCACTCCACACTAAACCATCTAGTCCTTCGGAGTAAAGACCATTTCTACATGTGGAATACCATCTTCTAAATATTCTTTCCCAGTAGAAGTGAAACTATGCTCTCCGTAATATTTTTCAAGGTGTTTTTGTGCAGAAATAGTGATGGTACTGTTACCGAATTCTATGATAGAATAATCAACACATTTGTTCATCAATTCATGACCAATTCCTTGCTTTCTAATAGACTCATCGATAACAACACGACCGATAGAGGGGGAGGCATCGTAAGAAATTCCTGGAGGGACAATTCTTGCCGTTGCCACAATGTTTCCTTTACCGTCACGACAGATGACATGGTAGCATTTTTTATCTTTGCCATCTAGCTCTGGGTAAGGACAGTCCTGCTCTACAACAAACACATTGATTCTTAATGCGATGATGTCGTGAAACTCGTTGAGTGTTAATTCTGAGTAATGTTTAATTTGCCATTCTAAGTGCATATTTTCTAGTTTTAATGATTTTTAAGTCTGAATAACGCCGACGTTGTATGGTTTTTCGGCTTTCTTTCGATTCGCCATTTCAATTCCCATGGAGATAATTTTTCGGGTGTCCGCTGGGTCGATTATCGCATCTATCCACAACCTGCTTGCTGCGTAATAAGGGGAAGTTTGCTCGTCGTATCGGTTCTTGATTTTGTCAAATAATTCTTTCTCTCTTTCGGGAGTGATTTCTTCACCGCGCTTTTTGAGTGATGCAATTTCAATTTGCACGAGTACTTTTGCAGCAGCAGAACCTCCCATAACTGCGATTTCTGCAGTCGGCCAACCAACAATTAATCGAGGGTCATAAGCTTTTCCGCACATGGCGTAGTTTCCTGCACCGTATGAGTTCCCAGTGACAATGGTAAATTTAGGAACGACAGAATTCGCCATTGCACTGACCAACTTTGCTCCGTCTTTGATGATTCCTCCGTGTTCGCTTTTTGAACCAACCATAAAGCCGGTTACATCTTGTAAGAAAACAAGTGGAATATTTTTTTGGTTGCAATTCATAATGAAACGTGCCGCTTTATCGGCAGAATCAGAATAGATGACTCCTCCGAATTGCATTTCACCTTTGGCATTCTTTACAATTTCTCTTTGATTGGCAACTATTCCAACGCTCCAACCATCAATTCTTGCATAAGTGCACACAATTGATTTTCCATAATTCGTTTTGTACTCCGTGAATTTGGAATCATCCACCAAGCATTTAATAATTTCTCTTACATTATAAGGTTTTGCTCTGTTTTCGGGGAGAATTCCATAGACATCCTTTAATTCTCGTTGAGGTAGTAACGCTTCTTTTTTGTCAAAACCAGCATTCTCCGAATGACCGATTTTATCCATTAAATCGCGAATAGTTTCAAGGCAATCTTGATCATTCTCCGTGTTATAATCGCAAACACCAGAAATTTCAGTATGCGTTGTTGCGCCGCCCAAAGTCTCATTGTCAATACTTTCTCCGATGGCTGCTTTTACCAAGTAAGAACCTGCTAAGAATATCGTTCCTGTCTTGTTGACAATCAATGATTCATCAGACATAATTGGAAGATATGCTCCTCCAGCAACGCAAGACCCCATGACTGCAGCGATTTGCACAATTCCTTGAGAACTCATGACAGCATTGTTGCGAAAAATTCTTCCGAAATGTTCTTTATCTGGAAAAATTTCATCCTGCATAGGAAGAAAAACACCCGCAGAATCAACTAAATAGATAATCGGCAGCCTATTCTCCATAGCGATTTCCTGTGCACGCAAGTTTTTCTTACCTGTAATTGGAAACCATGCTCCAGCCTTAACTGTTGCGTCATTTGCAACCACGATGCATTGCTTTCCAGAGACGTAGCCAATCATTATAACAACTCCGCCAGCAGGACATCCTCCGTGTTCTTCGTACATTTTATAACCTGCAAATGCACCAATTTCTATTCGCTCAGAATCCACGTCTAACAATAAATCAATACGTTCTCTTGCTGTTAGTTTTCCTTTGGAATGATGCTTCTCGATGCGTTTCTTTCCTCCACCAAGGTATATTTTGTCTAACTTCCTTTCGAGTTCAGAAATTTTAAGACGCATTGCATCGTCGTTTTTATTGAATGCTAATTCTTTTGCTGAAATTGTCATTTAATTCTCTTGATAATTGTTGCCCAAAGATAATAAAGATTTGGAGATTCAGAGATTCAATAAACCCTACTATGGGCATCAATCTCCCAATCTTCAAATCTCTGAATCTCCAAATCTTTAACTACCTTTGCCTGTATGCAAGATTCGTTTCGGTATAAAGGTATGAGAAAGAGGTTGATAAATGAACTTCGAGAAAAAGGAATTCATGATGAAAAAGTGCTGGCTGCTTTTGATGCAGTTCCGCGTCATTTTTTTTTAGATTCTTCCTTTGTAGAGCAAGCTTATTCTAACATGCCGTTTCAAATTGGTTCAGGACAAACAATTAGTCATCCTTATACGGTTGCTTTTCAGACGCAACTGCTAGAATTAAAAAGAGGGGAGAAGGTGCTTGAAATTGGAACAGGGTCCGGTTTTCAAACCTGTATTTTGGCAAAATTAGGCGTGAAAGTATTTAGTATAGAACGACATAGAGAATTGCACCTCAAAGCGAAAACCATTCTGCAAAAATTGAAACTCAACGCTCGTTTATCTTTCGGAGATGGTTTTAAAGGATTACCAAATTTTGCTCCGTTTGACAAGGTAATTATCACTTGTGGAGCTCCGTTTGTACCTGTTGAATTAGTGCAACAGTTAAAAATTGGTGGAGTAATGATTATTCCTGTCGGCGAAGGAGCAGAACAGCAAATGCAGAAAATCACAAAAATATCTGAGACAGAAACAACAATGGAAGAACTAGGTGTTTTTAGTTTTGTTCCGATGCTGGAGAAGAAGGTGAAATAAGATACGCGCTTCGAGCTGTTAGATACGCTCTTGCGAGCTTTTGATACGGAAGCAAGCTTCCTTTAGACACGCCTTCGGCTCTTAGACTTGGATAATCTTCTTGAAGATGAACCAAGTCTAAGAGCCGAAGGCGTGTCTAACAGAGAGCGCAGCGAACGTTTCTAAAAGCACAGCAGTCTAAAGCCAGAAAGGGTGTCTCTTATTCTTTAGCAGCCAAATATCTTTCCGCATCAAGCGCCGCCATACAACCAGTACCAGCTGCAGTTACCGCTTGACGATATCTTTTGTCTGCTGCATCACCTGCAACAAACACGCCTTTGACATTGGTTAAAGAAGTTCCAGGTTCTTCGTATTTAATATAACCTGTTTCATCGAGGTTAATAAAGTCCTTAAAAATGTCTGTATTCGGTTTGTGCCCAATTGCAACGAAAAAACCAGTACATGGTACGATGGTCTCTTCTCCTGTCTTATTATTCTTCACTCTCGCACCAGTAACACCTTGTCCATCTCCTAAAACTTCTTCTGTTTCCGTATTGAACATAATCGTAATGTTTTTGGTGTTTTTTACACGTTCTGCCATTATTTTTGATGCTCTAAATTCATCACGTCTAACGAGCATAGTTACTTTAGTACATAATTTAGAAAGGTAATGTGCTTCTTCACAGGCAGAATCTCCTGCACCAACAATTACTGTTTCTTGTCCTCTGTAGAAAAAACCATCGCAAACAGCGCAAGCTGAAACACCTCCACCCATTGCTAAATATTTCTGCTCAGACTCCAATCCTAAATATTTTGCTGTGGCACCTGTAGAAATAATAACAGTCTCTGCATGAATTTCTTTTCCGTCATCTGCCCAACATTTGTGTATTTCTCCTGAGAAATCAACCTTGGTAATGAATCCAAAACGAATGTCTGTTTCAAATCTTTTTGCTTGTGCTTCCAGTTGAATCATCATTTCAGGTCCAGTAACTCCATCTGGATAACCAGGGAAATTTTCAACCTCATTTGTTGTTGTCAATTGTCCTCCAGGTTGCATTCCTTGGTAAAGTACAGGACTCATGTCTGCTCTTGCCGCATAAATAGCCGCTGTGTAGCCTGCAGGACCTGAACCTATAATCAAGCATTTTACTTTTTCTATATCACTCATAACAATTTTGTTTTCTATGTTTATAGGACAAAAATAATTGTTTATTAGTATGAATCGATTTATTATTAATAGAAAGATTTTATTCTCCGATAAATAATATCAATGATTCTACTCATAGCTTTGACTTTCAGTTATTTAAAGTGATGATTATTGTTTAAAATCTCGCTTCGTAAACTTCATTATTCTTTTAAAAGCAAAATAGATGTGTTGCTGCTTTGATTTTCACTAAAAGAAGCGTAATTTTGTTGCTGCTTTTTCGCAGACATATATGATAGATAAAGAACTTTACGAAGCTAAAATTTTATATCCTTTTCAGGAAAAAACAATCAATGATATTCTTGGAGAATTATCAACGAATGATAAGGATTTTAATTTATTATTTCAACTTCCGACAGGGGGAGGGAAGACAGTTATTTTCTCTGAAATTGCAAAGAGGTACATTGAGAGAACAGGGATGAAAGTGTTAATTCTAACGCATAGAATTGAGCTTTCTGTTCAAACCTCCAAGCAATTGTCTGCAATCGAGGTGAATAACAAGGTAATCAACAGCGAGGTTAAGGACATTCCGAACCAGGATGAATACAGTTGTTTTATTGCAATGGTAGAGACCTTGAATAATCGACTAAATGACGATGAGAATTTCATTACGAACATTGGTTTGGTCATCGTTGATGAAGCGCATTACAATAGTTTTAGAAAGATTTTCCAGTTTTACGGAAATGCAAATATTTTAGGAGTTACAGCAACGCCTTTGAGTAGCAACAAAGCACTGCCACTGAATGATAACTATAACAAGTTGTTAGTTGGAGAAAGTATTTCCTCTTTGATAGAGAGTGGTTACCTTGCGAATGCAGAGTCTTATACCTATGATGTTAATCTTCACGGATTAAAGATTGGTTCTAATGGAGATTTTACGGTAAGCAGTTCAGATGTTGTCTATGGCAATCATTTTATGCAAGAAAAATTACTTTTTGCGTATGAAGAGGTTGCAATCGGGCAAAAAACGTTGATTTTTAATTCTGGAATTGAAACTTCCATTCGTGTTGAAGAGACTTTTAAGAAAAGAGGATATCAAATTCGTCATTTAGATTCAACTTTCAGCGATAAAGACAGAAAAGACGTTCTTTCTTGGTTTAAGAAAACAGAAGATGCGATTTTGACTTCGGTTGGGATATTAACAACTGGTTTTGATGAGCCGACTGTGAGAACGATCATTCTCAATAGAGCAACTCGCTCGTTGACACTATATCATCAGATGATTGGCCGTGGATCGAGAAAATTGCCAAACAAAGATCAATTCAAATTAATTGATTTAGGAAATAACGTTCGTCGATTCGGAATTTGGCAAGATTACATCAACTGGCAAGATGCGTTTAAGTTTCCAGACAGATTTTTGGAAGCAAGATTGAGCGAAGTAGAAGACATTGAGTTTGAGATTAAGTTTGAATTTCCGAGAGGAGCCAAAGATATAATGGAGTTGGAAAAACTGGAAAATTTCAACATCAAAGACATTTATTATGAGTGCATTGATAGCGGAAGAAAAGGAAAAGAGGCTGTTGAGTTATCTTTAGAGAATCACTTTGAGGTTATCCGTGACGCTTCAGAAGACTACTTTCATGGCCTTGAATTAATGGGCGTTTTGGGTGCGCATATTGAGCATAGAATGAAGCATTACACCAAATGCATCACGAAAAGCACTCCTAATTACTACAAATACCTTATTGAAACATACGTGAGACAGCTGCGTCAGAAATTGAGAGCTGTTTTAGATGATGAGTAACTTAGAGGTTCATTATTAAGCGTAAAACGCAGAGTGACGGTAGTGAATGGTTTTAAAAATCTGCAGAAATCATTTCAAATCTGCGTGAAAATTACCCTTCTAATCTAGTTCTAATAATTCAACAGAATTTCCGTAGTATCAAAAGCAACTGTCACAACACTTTGCTGACCGACATTAGAGGTTCCGACAACATTGTAATTGTAAGTGTAATTAGTGTTACCATCATTGATGCAGTAAATACTCGTATCGGCAATACCAAAAATGCTAATTTCTCCAGATGTACAGCATTCTGCACAATTAGATTTCCCGGCTGAGCGACTAAATCTAATTTCATCCGTCACAGCAGAAGGGAGTGTATTTACAAAACTTAATTTAACCCATGATTTTGCTGTTGTACTGTAATTTCTAATGTTATCAGAATCAATAGAAAGATCAGAAAAGTTAATTGTTTCATCGAATGTGAAATAATTTGCTTTTACTCCGTTGACTCTATATGACTGCACCTTGTTTCTTGGAAAAGTAAATGAATAATTGCCTCCTGAGTCTGTTGTAGTTGTTCCTACAAGAATTTCTTGACTTGAACTAGGGCTTTTTTCATAGATTTTGATACTTGCTCCGCTTAGCGGAATGCCATAAGTAGCATTTGTGATTTTTCCAGTAACCGTGAAATCAGCTTTCCCTTTCTTCTTACAGAAAGAAAATGAAAGTATGATTGTTAGTAAAACCAGTGCTATTCTCATAACAGTAAAGGTATGAATAATATTAAAAATAAGCTTAACACTACTTATTAATAGATGAATGTTCATAAAACACCCCTAAACTTATTAACAAAGTTTGTGATTGAAGGAATCATTTCTATATATTGTGCCAAAATTAACTATTAACTTAAAAAAACAAATTATTATGGAAACACTAGATGGAAATGCCGAAAGCGGTCAAAGACCAACATTTTTAACGGTCTTATGTATTTTAACTTTTATCGGTTCAGGATTAGGAATATTAGGTGGATTAATGGGACTTATAGGTAGTTCTGCTCTCGCAATGTTCACAACAGAAGGAACAATGCTTGTTCAAGTTATGGGGTTAGTTGCTGCGGCGTTATGCCTGTATGGAGCTATTCAAATGTGGGGATTGAAAAAACAAGGATTTATGATGTATGTTGTAGGTGCTATGATTTCAATCTTAGGAGCAATTGTATCTGCTTTAACTTTTAAATCAGCAATGAGCTCTATTTCTAGCTCACTTGAAGGACTTGAAGGATTTGAAGGATATAACGATGCTGGATTTGCGGCAGCAGACTCTATGGTTTCAGCTGGATTATGGATGGGAGTAGTGATTGGTATTATTATCAATTTAGCATTCGTATTGATGTACAACGCAAACAAAAAACACTTAGTAAACTAAGATTAAAATAACATTTTAATAAAAAAATGCCGCATTCTGAATGTGGCATTTTTTTTATTTGTACTTTCATAAAAATTAAAAACATGAGCGAATTAGACGATTTATTAGACCCAGGAGTAAAAGATAATCAATCAGGTTATTCAGGTTCGGGAAATGGAAAACTCCCAAACGCGACCGCAACATTGGTGTTGGGTATCATTTCAATAGTTGGTTGTATCTTGTATGGTGTGCCAGGGTTAATTTGCGGAATAATTGCCATTGTACTCCATAGTAAAGACAAGAAACTGTATAAAACCGACACGAATCATTATGCTGCTTCTTACAAGAATGCACAGGCAGGTTTTATTTGTGCTATCATAGGTACGATTTTGTCAGGTTTGATGTTCCTTTATTTTGTCATCATTCTGTTTATTTTTTCAAGCGTCCTTATTAGATAAGGAATGTATCAATGTAGTTGGAAAGAAGAACTCGGTGAAGATTGTCCAACTTGCGGTGCGCAAAGATCATTTGATTTATTGATGAATGGGCAAGTAGGAGAAAGCATTCAGATGTTTCCTGCGACCATTCCTTTTTTGCTAACCATTATTTTTCTTTTGTTGCATCTTATTTTTAAGTTTAAGCATGGAAGTAGGGTTATTGTCATTCTTTTTATTCTGACAGTGAGTTTGATTGTTGCTAATTTCATTGTCAAATTGATGAATGGAAGTGCTTTTGAGTAGTTTCTCTTTTTTGTTCTTTACCTTCGCAAGGAAAAATCTCCTTCGTTTTAATATTTATGGTTTCTCTTCTTAAAAAGTACCCACATATATTTATCGTCACAATACTATCCCTAGGATTGTATTTTCTGTTTTATAATCTTCTCTCAATATCGATAGATGATGCGACTATGTTTTATTCAGTCGATGCGAATTCTTACAAGCTTTTAGGAGAGGCAATTGTTGGCGGAACGGATTCTGGTTATTATTCCATTCGACCTATAGGCTTTCCTTTGATACTTACATTTTTACTCAAGATTGGAGGAGTCTATGCTGTCTGGTTTTATCATGTTGCTCTATGGGTACTGTCTTCAGTGTATATTTTCAAGTCTATATTTGAATTAACATCGAAAGTTGTACTTGCTTATGTGGGGGGGCTGATTTTCGTAATCAATCTATCGCTGATATCCATGACTTTCCACGGGCTTACTGAACTAACGACAGTGTTCTTATTGGTTTTACTTTCTTACACTTGCTGTAAAAATATTAAACAGAGAAGAGAATTGTTTTTTCTTCATTCTACTTTATTATTTCTCTCCGTTTTAACCATTATTAAACCTTCTTTTTTCTATCCATTCATTTTTGTGCTAGTTGTATTACTTCCTCTATTTTACTTAAAAAAATACATTAATAACCCTAAAAAATTATTCTTGTTGATTCTGATTATTTCTCCGGTAATTACTCAAGTCTCAGTGATGAAACTCAAATATGATGAAGTCACAGTTTCGCAAATAGGGGCTAAGACTTTTAAGAGCTATGTATATGCACAAGGTTTGGAAGAAATTAAGGGTTTAGAGCATAAGGAAGCGCTAACAATGGCTAACCAAGAAACAAATAGCGAGATTAAATCTTTTTTCTTTGATAATTTTTCAACGTATGCGTTGCTATTTTCAGATAATATAATGTCAAATATTCGATCTGAGGCAAACTACTTGAAGACGTCTGACAAGAATCAAAATGAATTTTACAACGAGATCATGAAGGCGATGAATAAAGTTTATTTTATCCTTCATGCCTTATTTATTCTCATCTTCGTAGTCGTATTCTTTTATTTATTGAAGGGAAAGAAGCATGTTAAAATGATCGTATTAATTGGCATGTCGGCTCTTTTTTATTACTACATCTTCACTACGGGTATTTCATTCTATCAAGGTGATCGCCTAGTAATTGGTGTGCTCGGAGTTTGGATTATCTTCTACATGTTTCTTTTAGATAATTTGATTCAGTTATTTCGAAAAGAAAAAACCAGTTCGTAAAAGGTTTAAAATTTTATTCCCTACAATTCTCATCTCTTTTATTAACTTTGAAATTCTACCAAAAAAGTTAACATGTCAGACGATAAAAAAATCATATTCTCAATGGTCGGTGTCTCCAAAGATACGCCGGCAGGGAAGCAAATAATTAAAAATATATACCTCTCCTTTTTTTACGGAGCAAAAATCGGAATCATTGGTCTCAATGGCTCGGGAAAGTCAACCGTGATGAAAATTATTGCAGGTTTAGACGAAGCCTACAAAGGCGAAGTTGTATTCTCAGAAGGTTATTCTGTTGGCTATCTTTCTCAAGAACCAGAGTTAGACGAGTCTAAAACGGTGAAGGAAATCGTGATGGAAGGAGTGCAAGAAACAGTAGATATTCTCGCAGAATTTGAGCAAATCAACAATTCTTTCATGGATGAGGCAATTCTCAATGATGCAGATGCTATGGATAAACTCATTCAACGCCAAGGGGAAGTGCAAGATATTATTGATTCGCAAGATGCTTGGGAATTGGACACGAAATTAGACAGAGCAATGGATGCTTTGCGTTGCGCACCCGAAGACCAATTGATAGGAACACTTTCTGGTGGTGAAAGAAGAAGGGTTGCTTTGTGTCGTTTGCTGCTGAAAAATCCTGATATTCTTTTGCTCGATGAGCCCACCAATCACTTGGATGCTGAATCAATAGAATGGTTAGAACAACATTTGCAACAGTACAAAGGTACCGTCATTGCTGTAACTCACGATAGGTACTTCTTGGACAATGTTGCCGGCTGGATTCTTGAATTGGATAGAGGCGAAGGTATTCCATGGAAAGGAAATTATTCTTCTTGGTTGGAGCAGAAAGGGAATAAATTGAAAAAAGAGGAAAAAACTGAATCAAAACGCCAAAAAATGTTGGCAAGAGAGCTGGAATGGGTGAGAATGAACCCGAAAGGACGACATGCGAAGAATAAAGCGCGTATCGCCAACTATGACAAGATGCTTGCGCAAGACGTTAAGGCAAAAGATGATCTATTAGAAATGCCAATTCCAAACGGTCCTCGCTTAGGGTCGAATGTGATTGATGCGGAGCATGTCGCAAAAGCTTTTGGCGATAAATTGTTGTACAATGACTTGAACTTCAAGTTGCCGCCTGCTGGAATCGTTGGAATCGTTGGGCCGAATGGTGCAGGTAAAACAACCATCTTCAAAATGATTATGGATGAATTGCAACCTGACAGCGGAGAATTTAAGGTGGGAGACACCGTTAAGATAGGTTATGTAGATCAAACGCATGCCGAAATCAGTGACGAAAAGACCGTTTTTGAGGTTGTTTCAAACGGTTTGGAATATGTAGAAATTGGTACGCAGAAAATCAATGCGCGTGCTTATTTGTCAAAATTTAACTTTAACGGTTCTGACCAAAATAAGAAGGTTGGTGTTTTGTCTGGTGGAGAAAGAAATCGCTTGCATCTCGCAATGACGCTAAAAACGGAAGCAAATGTTCTGCTATTAGATGAACCGACCAATGACATTGATGTCAATACATTGAGAGCTTTGGAAGAAGGAATTCAGAATTTTGCAGGTTGCGCCGTTGTTATTTCTCACGATAGATGGTTCTTAGATCGAATTTGTACACACATTCTGGCTTTTGAAGGAGATTCTGAAGTTTATTGGTTCGAGGGATCTTATTCTGAGTACGAAGAAAATAGAAAGAAACGATTGGGCGATAGTGGGCCAAAGAGAATTAGATACAAGAAATTAATTAAGTAATGTCTGGAATTTCAAACGATCCTTTACACGGCGTCAACCTAAAAACGATTGTCTCAGAATTAGAGGCAGAATTAGGTTGGGAGAACATGGGGTACTTGGTAAACATCAATTGTTTTAAGAACAACCCAACGTTAAAGAGCAGTTTGACATTCTTACGGAAAACACCGTGGGCAAGAGCGAAAGTAGAACAGTTGTATATTGAGAGGATAGTGCAGTTTAGAGAAGGAAGTTGATAGGTGTTAGAGTGTGGAGTGAGGAGTGAGGAGTGATGAGTGTACCTCGGCTGACGCTCGGCAACCAGTGTGGAGTGATGAAGTTGATTGTTGAGTTAGGGTCGATCTGCGGAAATCAGCATAATCTGCGTGCAACAAAAAGATTATTTATAAATGACTGTTAGTGGTGAGTTAATCCTTCTTGACTTCTTAACTCCTAACATTCTTAACTCCTAAAAAAAAAATGATAAGAAACTTAGAACCAAAACAATTATGGAACAAGTTTGCGGATCTAAACGCAGTTCCTAGAGGATCAAAGAAAGAAGAGCAAGTCATTCAGTTTATGCTGGATTTTGGCAAGAATTTAGGATTGGAGACAATCAATGATGCAATTGGCAATGTGATCATCAAAAAGCCAGCTTCTGCGGGGATGGAGGATAGAAAAACAATTATTCTGCAGTCGCATTTAGACATGGTGCATCAGAAAAACAACGATACCGACTTTGATTTTGCTACGCAAGGAATTGAAATGATTGTGGATGGAGATTGGGTGCGTGCTAATGGCACAACCTTGGGTGCAGACAATGGAATTGGCGTGGCAACGATTATGGCGGTGCTAGAATCGGACACAATTGCGCATCCTGCGATAGAAGCAATGTTCACCATAGACGAAGAGACTGGAATGACAGGAGCAATAAAGTTAGACGCGTCTAACTTTTCTGGTGAGATACTTCTAAATCTCGATACAGAGGATGATGACGAGCTTTCTATCGGTTGCGCTGGAGGAATTGACACCAACACCGCTTACAATTACGATCAAGTGAATGTTGAAGAGAATTACCATCTTTTTGAACTCAAAATCAAAGGTCTTACAGGCGGTCATTCTGGAATGGATATCGATAAGGGCAGGGGCAATGCGAATAAAATTGCCAATCGAGTGTTGTATCACTTTCTTTCTCATTCTGTTGATTTTCAGTTAGTTTCCTTTGATGGAGGTTCGTTGAGAAATGCGATTCCTCGTGAGGCAACAGTAATTATTGCTGTAGAAAACGAAGGTCTTGACGAATTGGAAGAAACATTCCCTGTGATTGTTGCAGAAATTAAGAGTGAATTCAAGTTGATTGAAGTGAAACTCGAAATTTCACTCAACAAAACGGTTCTTTCTGAAATGAAAATGACAACTTCCTTGGAAAGAACTAAAATCATTCAAACGCTCTACGCTACTCATAACGGTGTTTTCAGAATGAGCCCTGACATTGAAGGATTGGTTGAATCTTCATCTAGTTTGGCGCGTGTTATCGTTGCTGACGGCAAGTTTATTACGCAATCTTTGCAAAGATCGAGTGTAGAATCTACCCGAGACGATGTTGCCAACACAGTTCGTAGTCCTTTTGATTTAATGGGTGCGAATGTTATTCAAACAGGAGAATACCCGGGATGGCAGCCCAATTCTGATTCTGAAATCTTGGTGATAATGAAAGATTTGTACAAAAAGAATTTCAACGAAGAACCTCAAGTGAAAGCTTGTCACGCAGGGTTGGAATGTGGAATTCTCTCCAAGCATCTTCCGGGAGTTGACATGATTTCTTTTGGACCAAACATCAGGGCAGCTCATTCTCCGGATGAAAAATGTCAAATTTCTTCTGTGCAAAAATACTGGGCTTATTTCTTGGATACGTTGCAGGCAATTCCCGTAAAATAGAGTAGGCATGGCTTCTAAAGAACATGAACTGGTAGAATTAGCCAACGCGAAGATGTATTACGGCAAATACAAGGGTCGTTTCTTGGTGAATGTGCCCGAACCGTATTTGTTGTGGATGAGAAATAAGGGTTTTCCAGCTGGGAAGCACGGCCGCCAATTGGAATTAATGTTGGAGATTAAAATCAACGGTTTAGAAGATTTGATTTATCCTTTGATTAAAAAGTAGTTTCCACTTTTTTGTTAATGCGCTTATAGAAATCTAGTTCCGCTTCGGACAGTATGTTAAGTTTGTTACCAAAATGTCTTGTTTAGAGTATGGAGTTGTTCAATTGTAATGATTTACAGTCTATTACGTCTAAGTAGTAAGGGAGATTTTAGGGCTGATCTACTTGCAAAAGCAATTTTTGTCACGGTTTTTGTAACATTTTGAAAAAACATCCCGTAAAGGCTTTGTAGGAAACAGAATACGAAATGCAATTAATTAATATAGATATGATTAACAATACTGTCAAAAGAGCGAAATTCAAATTATCGCAACATAAAGTAATGGGCGAAAATAGTAGCCTTTCTATATTTCAAGTGGCCAAACTAATGGACATGGTGAAAAACGGTGAACAACAACCTCAATCAGAGAGCAAAACTTTATTTTTCTCGTTGAATTAGAGGGGAGTTAAGGTAAGAAATTTTGAAAGTCATTCTTTGTAGGATGGCTTTTTTTGTGGGTGGATAGCAATGAGGCAATTTTTATTCAGCGTTATTCTTTGCCATTTTACATGGAGCATGTTAGGTGTATTAGTTTTTTAGCTTCTTCCTCCCAAGTCTCATGCAAATCGTTTTCATTTAAGTAAGCTCGGAACTTATCTAATAATGTAACATTATCAATTCCCAACGTGCCCAACATATTTGATATGTTTTCATTCTTTCTATTTAACCAATTCACACCATATACATTAATTCCGTTCATGTTGTAATGTATGTAATTGTGCTTTTCTTCATCAGTAATTAACAAATTGTCAATTAAAAGTAAAGGACCTGATGGGCCTTTGAGTTTAAAACAGTTAATGATTGAAGTTCCAATAACGCTATTAATGAGCATAACATTATTACTTTCGTGTAATATATTTTGTTTATCTCGCGAAATAGCATTTCTTAACTCTTCGGAGTATAGTCCTGAAATGTCAGCCAAATGTCCTGATGAAATTTGAACTCTACCAATTCCTCCCCTAAGACATATTGATTGTAGTAGTGCAGATGCGATGTCAATAAATCTATTTAGATTATTGGTGTAGGTAAGTACTTCTTTGATTAAGAACCCATCTCCTCCGAATTGAACTATTGAGAGGTGATTAAAATTATTTTTTCCGAGCTTAAATAAATCATTAGTCAAATCAATAAAAGATTTTTTTGCTCCAGTTTCAAATTTCTTTGCAAATCCTTCAATGTCTATGTATAAAGATAATTCTATCATAATAGAAATTTAATTATCGTCTAAGTAGCTTTTGGGTCGACTAACCAAGCGGACATCACATTCTGAAAAACGCAAAAGGATACCTTCAAGAGGATAATCAAGCATCTGAGACAGGATAATATAAACAGCGGGATCTTTTGGTTTTACTTTTCCACTAATTAAGTTGTATATGTTTTGAATACCACTTCTTCCACCCCATTTACCAGGAATGTTTCTTTTGATAAATTCTTTCTGGAAATGCCCAGATCGATAACATTTTTTTTCAGTTAGATCCTTTATTCCTTTTGCAAAATACTTCATACTCTTAATATCATTTTACACCCGACATTGTGTTAATGCCTAAATAGCATTGTCCGTTTTTAGTTTACTAATTCACTTCTCCATAAAATACAAATTCCACTCCTCCCAACAAAGAAAACGATAGCTTATTTAACAAATAACCCCAAAACCAATCAAATTATGGCTTTCTGCACAATCATTACCTTCGTTTTTTATCTTCTATTTTCTGAATTACTTTTTCAAAATCTCCATCTCTGATTATCTTTTGCTTGCTCGTTTTGAATTTTGTGTATTCTATCTCTGCGTTTTCTTTTCCTGTTTCATGAGAGATGCTTCCTGCATTGTTTAATATTTCTCGATCATTTAAGGTCAAGAAACCGTTTAATTTTTCAATCCAAGTGCTCATATACATTGAAACTCTTCGTTGGGCTTGTCCTTGAGCAAAAATTAGATACTGTTCAACCAAGTTGTTCAATGCAGACAGTTCTTCTTCATTTAAGTAGTTTTTTGCTATTGTAACATCTGTTTTCCTAATAATAGAACCTCTCCAAGCAGTTAGTCCCATATTCTTTTTAGAATTATCGGCTCGTTGGGAAATTATTTCTGCGGCAGTTTGTCCAGTGATTGCCCAGTGCAATTTATTTTGTACCGTTTTAAAGAAGTCAATACTGATTTCTTTAGTTGGATCATAATCTACGCTTGTTGCATAAATGTCTGTTATTTTTCGATAGAAACGTTTTTCGGAAGTTCGAATATCTTGTATTCTCTTTTCCAGTTCTTCAAAGTAATCAAAAGGTAAATCTGGGTTTTTTAAGCGTTCATCATCTAACACAAAACCCTTTACGATGTATTCTCTCAATTGACCCGTTGCCCATTGTCTAAACTTGGTGGCGACATTTGATTTTATGCGATAACCAACAGAAATAATGGCATCTAGGTTGTAAAATTGGCGTTCTCGCTTTACTTCTCTTTTACCTTCAACTTGAACTTGTAAGAAATCCTTACAAGTTGCTTTTTCTTCCAATTCTCCCTCGTCAAATATGTTTTTTAGGTGAATGGTTATGTTTTGAGGAGTTGTTTGAAACAACTCAGCCATTAATTTTTGCGTTAGCCAAACCGTTTCGTCCTGAAAACGAACATCTAATTTTGTCTCCCCACTTTCGGTTTGATAAATGATGATTTGAGAATTGTTTTCTTGCATGAAGTATATTAATTAATGGTAAGCTCTCTAATTTTCCAGTCTAGCAACAAATTGCTCATAAATATTTTTTTGGTCATAACTAAAAGCCATAGCACGTGTGTGAAAGATAAAAACATTATTGTTCTTTCTGTAAAAGAAAGGCATCGTGTTAAAGTAAACGATGCCACCATTTCGTTTTAGGTGGTCATAAGCTAATTGAGAAGAAGTCGAATCGTCGTAACACCATTGCTCAATCACTCCATCAGAGATAAAATTTGATGCTGTCGAGTCTCGATAAAAGTACCCCCAAATTTGCTTTGTTTTTGATAAGATTTCATTGGCTACTTTTTGTTCAGGAGTGTGGTTGTTTCTTAAAGCAATGTGTACTTGTGTTTCATTATAAGGAATACTGTAGAACGGGTAATCATCAAAAAAATGAATCTCAATTCCTTTCAATCCATATAATTGGACTTTGTTAACTCTTGAAGTATCGTGAATCCATCTGTTTAATCCAATTTCTTTGACAAATTGTATAAATTCTGCAGAAGGCTCAATCACATCTAGATTTTCATAAGATGATGAGTCATTTTGCTCGAATTCTATTGCGTCAACATCATCTTGAGGATTTGTATCGCTAACGTCACTCTTACACCCGAAAGCGATGTAAACCAATATCAATATTATAGTTCCCTTCATTTAGCGATAACTTTCTCCTTAAAAATACCAATTTCATTCTTCTAAACAAAGAAAACGATTACTTTTCTCAACAAATAACTCCAGAAGCGACTAACTCTCCTTCTACATAAAACGCAGCGAACTGCCCAGGTGTTATTCCTCGTTGTTTTTCTTTAAACAGAACATAAAGTCCATCACTTTTTAGATGCAAAATTCCTTTTTGGTAAGCTTGTCGGTAGCGAATTCTTATATCTGCTTCAAGCCCATCAATGTTGTTGAGCGAGAATTTACTGGAGACAAAATGCACGTCTTCTAAGTTTATTTTTAGCGCATACCTATTCAATCCAGGATGTAAATCTGTCATTCCAGAATAGACTGTATTTGATGCGATGTCGAGTCCAATTACGAAGCTTGGAAAAGGGCGTCCTCCGATGTGCAAACCTCTGCGTTGCCCTATGGTGTAGTAGTGCGCGCCTTGGTGTGATGCAACAACTTCGCCCATTTCGGGAGAATAAGAAAAGGGTTTTGCCAATTCTACAACGTTCTTTTCAACGGGTTCTATGGCATTATAGACGTTAAATTGCTCCAAATCGTCAGGTATTTCAACAATATCGCCTTTTATCGGAGAAAGTTTCTGCTGCAAGAAGGTTGGAAGACTAATTTTCCCGACAAAGCAGAGTCCTTGCGAATCTTTTTTCTCGGCAGTGACTAAATCATTCTCTAAAGCAATTTTTCGCACTTCGTCTTTCTGCAATTCTCCAATAGGGAAGAGTGCTTTGCTCAATTGTTCTTGGTTCAATTGGCACAAAAAGTAAGATTGATCTTTGTTTTTATCCAAGCCTGCGAGCAAGCCGAAAGAACCGTCTTCGTGTTCAATTTTTCTGCAATAATGCCCTGTTGCCACGTAATCTGCATTGAGTTCAAGTGCTGCTTTTAGAAAAACATCAAACTTTATTTCTCGGTTGCAGAGCACATCAGGATTGGGAGTTCGACCGTTTTTGTATTCATCGAACATATAATCAACGATGCGTTCTTTGTATTCTTTGCTCAAATCAATAACCTGAAAAGGGATGTCGAGCTGTTGTGCAATGAGAAGTGCGTCGTTAGAATCATCAATCCACGGGCAATCATCCGAAAGAGTAACGCTTTCATCGTGCCAGTTGCGCATGAACATACCAATCACCTCGTAACCTTGCTCTTTAAGCAATAACGCTGTAACACTGGAGTCAACTCCGCCTGATAATCCTACGACCACTCGTTTCATGGTGCAAAAGTAGTGTTTTTTTAGAGACCGCTGCGCTTTAGACTGTTCGCTTCGCTCTCGGTTAGACACATTCATTCGCAAGCGAATTCATTCTTAGACCGCTTCGCTTTTAGAAACATTCGCTTCGCTCACTGTTAGACACGCTCCTTCGTCGCTCTTAGACTTGGCTTATCTTCGAGAAGATTACTTGTGACTTCGATTGTTCATTTTTGGAAGGGTTAAAAATCAAAGAGACAACTAATCTTTTACCAAGAATCAAGTCTAAGAGCGACGAAGGAGCGTGTCTAAAGGAAGCTTGCTTCCATATCTAACCGAGAGCGAAGCGAACAGTCTAAAAGCGCAGCGGTCTTTATTTTAACAAACGTTAAGCCTACAATTATTCAAAAACGGTACTATTTTTGTAATTTAGTGGTCAAATGAAGGTGATTTTACTTTTTCTTGTATTATTTTCCACTTTTGGTAGCTTAAACGCCCAAGAATGTCCGCGTGTGCTGGTACTTGGAAAAGTTGCTGACACTTTGCGTCCACAGGCGTTCTATAATCTAATGGTGATTAACAGAACAACTGGAAGGGGAGTTTTTGGTCAACCGAACGGCGCCTTCTCTGTTTATGCTGCGCCCGGTGATTCTATTTCTTTATCGTGTAAAGGGTATCCGATGATTAATTTTGTAGCGGTAGCGGATAGCAATTGTCAGCATAAATCCACTTATTATGTTGAAGGAAAGACGCAAGATGTTGCCGAAGTTATTGTTCGACCGATAAAGTCACTGGAGCAAATTAAAGAAGAACGATCAGCATTGGCGATGAGAGAAACCAGAATGGTCACTGGAATTGAAATGATGCGAAGTCCTATTACTGCGTTGTATCAAGCATTTTCCAAAGTAGAGAAATCTAAGCGTCAGGTTGCGAAATGGGAACATCAAGACAACCAAAATCGCATTGTGCAAGAATTACTAAGAACTTATGTGGCTTACGAAATCATAGAATTATCCGAAGAAGAGTTTGAAGATTTTGTCGCCTTCCTAAACATGGACGAAACTTTCTTAAAAACAGCATCCGAAATGGATTTAATTACGTTTATCAAGGATAAGTTTGAGCATTATATGTTTTTGTACGATAGATAGTTTATTGGAGCATTGGAGTGTTGGAGAATTAGAGCGTTGGAGTTTTAGAGCTGACTAACAAAAATTCAGTATCATCCATCATTATTCTTGCCCCTTTAGAGTTTTCAACAAACAAGACAAATTCATATTCGTCGTTCACTACTTTTGGCAAATCAATGGAAAGATAAACATCCTCCCAGTTATTCTCATTGGACAATAATTTCGACAAGGATGTGAATTCGTAGGTCAATAAAAAATCGTTTTGTTCTCTTATACTTATCACGATTAAAAATTCTTCATTAGATTGTTTCAGCAACTTAGAATGGAAGAATAGAGTAGTGAAATCTTCTGTTAATTCTGTTAATTCTTGCGATTTATAGGTTAGCCCATAGATCTCATTGGGATCAGTGTAGGTGATAATATTTGTTAGTGAGTTACTGTCTTTTATCAAGTTAATATTCTCCCATTCTTTAGAAATCAATGAATCTTCAAGGCTTAGCGAAGAATAAAAAATAGCATCCGTTTTTCTTTTGTTAAATTCGGATGCACTTCTCACTTCCCAACGTTTTTCAACAAATTTATAAGGTTTGAAATGCGAATTGTACAAATAAACGCCTAAAAAGAGTACAAAAATCACCATCGAGAACCGTATTGAATAAAAAGTGCTCGTTCGTTTGTTGCCTAATAAGAAGAGTGTCAACTTTCGTTTCATGAATTTCCCCAGAGGCTTTTCTACAAAACGAGTGACGAGATAAGCCAAGATAATAACGGTTGGCAGTGCAACAAGTAAAGAAGCCGTCCAGAAATTAAAACCGTAATCATTCATAAGTGTTGGGATGATGAAATGAATGGAAATCATTTGATGAATTAAATAAAGTGCAAATGAAATTTCTCCCAAAAAAAGAGTCACAGGATGAATCATGAACTTTAGCTTTCCGTGTATGAACAAAAAGAAAAGACCGAAATAACAGGATAGCATTAGTGCGTATTCGTACTGAGAAATATATCCCGCAGATCTGCCAGCATTGTAGAAGATATAGACTTGAACCAACAAGCACAAGGCAATAGAAAGATGCGTTTTTATGCATTTCTTATTCTCTGTGTATAGATGATAGAACAAAATTCCGGTAAAAAATAAAGGGAAAAATTGAGCAAGCTGAAAATAAAGAAAGAATGAATGTATCCATGCATTGTCTTCTTGGAAAAAGACCATCAATGCTATTGAAATGGTAAACAGAATGCCAAAAAGATGCAATCGCTTCATTATTTTCAAGCCAAAAAAGATGAGCATCACTATGTAAAACAACATTTCGAGAATCATTGTCCAATACGGACCATCGATGTCAGAAACACCAAAATAAAACTGAAACATGGTTAAATTAGCAAGATACTCATTGAATCCGATGTCTGTGAAACGGTATTCATTGAAAAAATTGAAAAGCAAGTAAGAAAATGTCACTATCGCCCAATAAGTAGGGAATAACCTACTTAATCTATTGATAACGAATTGTCTACCATTCTCTATTTTAGACAAGCTCATGAAGATGACAAAGCCACTGATGATAAAAAATAAATCAACACCTGTGGTCCCGAGTTTGAAGCCATAATCAGCTTGACTTCTTCCCATTGTATAGTGAAAAAAGACGACCATTAAGGCGGCAAGTCCTCTTAACGCATCTAATTCTAATATCCTCTTAGATTTCACTTATAATTGACCCATTTTAATGATGAAACTGTTGTTCGCTCTTGAACAATTCAAATTTAGTCGGTGCTTGCTCATGTGGCCAGCTGTTGTTATTCACATCCGTATCTGCCGTTTCCAAGAAAGGATCCAGTAAAACAGAACTCACTTTTTGGTCGAAAATAAAGACTTTGGAAATATTTTTTTCTTGTCTTCTCCAAATTTCTGCAGGAATGTGAATCACTTCATTGCTTCCGTCTTCAAAAGTGAATTTAAGAATCACTGGCATTGGAATTCCGCCTTTGTTGGATAACTCTAACTCGTAGAATTGTTTACCAGAATTGAGCAATGCCAAATCTTCTTCGCTCAACTTCGTTTTTAGTGCTTCGTAAGCTTCAATTTCCTCTTCCGTAGCTTTGAATTTGTCTTTCTTCGCATAATGGTCATCAATATTGCTGTCTCTTTCATTCACAGTTTCTTTGATTGATTCTCTATTTCTAATGTCGCCAATAAATTCTTGCTTGTTGTTATCTTTCCTTTTGTCTTTTGCTAATTCTGCAACAGGATTTTCTGAATTGATTTCAAACCAATTAACTGCGTCTAAACTAATGTCAACATGGTCGGTAGTGTAGAACCAAGCTCTCCAAAACCAGTCTAAATCAACAGCCGATGCATCTTCCATCGTTCTGAAAAAATCAGCAGGAGTAGGATGCTTGAACTTCCATCTTTCGCAATAGACTTTAAACGCATAATCGAACAATTCACGTCCCATTATCGTCTCTCGGAGAATGTTCAAGGCAGTTGCAGGTTTTCCGTAAGAATTATTACCAAATTGCCAGATCGATTCTGAATTGGTCATAATAGGGGAGATGTAGTCCTTATTTCCTCTCATGTAATCCGTGATTAGGTAAGCAGGACCTCTTCGAGAAGGATATCCTCGTTCCCATTCTTGCTCGGTCAAGTATTGCACAAAGGTATTCAAGCCTTCGTCCATCCATGTCCATTGGCGTTCGTCAGAATTGATAATCATTGGGAAGAAGTTGTGACCAACCTCGTGAATAATCACTCCCCACATTCCGTATTTTGTTCTGATAGAATACGTTCCATCCGCATTTGGACGACCTCCATTGAAGCAAATCATTGGGTATTCCATGCCAATTCTGTCAGAATGAACAGAAATAGCCACCGGATAAGGATAATCAACCGTGTATTTAGAATAAACCTTCAAAGTATGAACCACCAACTTCGTTGAATATCTTTCCCAAAGTGGATTTCCTTCCTTTGGATAGTAAGACATTGCCATTACATTCTTATCGCCAATTTTTACGCCTTGCGCATCCCACATGAACTTGCGAGAAGATACAAAAGCAAAATCTCTAACATTCTTCGCTTTGAAATTCCACGTTTTTAATCCTTTTTCTTTCTTTTTCTCTGCTTTTTCTGCTTCTTCTTGTGTGACGATAAGAACAGGACTGTCAGAATTAGCGGCTTTCTTTAATCGGTTTCTTTGCTCACTTGTCAAAACATTATTTGCATTTTGCAACACTCCCGTTGAACCAACAATATGGTCAGAAGGAACGGTAATAGAGACATCGTAATCACCAAAAGGCAGGGTGAATTCTCCACGTCCTAAAAATTGCTTGTTTTGCCAACCTTCCACGTCATTATAGACACACATCCTCGGAAACCATTGAGCTATGGTGTATAAATAATTGTCTTCCTCTTCAAAATATTCATAACCACCACGGCCGCCAACTTTGCTTCTATCATTGATGTTGAACCACCATTTTATAGAGAAAGAAATAGAAGAATTGGAAGTTAATGGCTTGTCTAAATCAATGCGCAACATTGTTTTGTTAATCGCATATTTCAAATCTCTTCCAGAAGTACTGGTCACAGATTGAATTTTAAAACCACCGTCAAAATCAAACATTTTTCGTTGAATGGCATCCAAGCTTTTAAAATCTTCCATTCTATCGATAGAAATCAATTTGCTGTCAGAATTCTTTGCTCGAACGTTTTGGTCTAACTGAATCCATAAGTAGGAGAGGGCATCTGGAGAGTTATTGGTGTAAGTAATCGTTTCTTCTCCTGTTATTTTTTGTTCTGCATCGTTCAGTTCAACCTTGACTTTATAGTCTGCTTTTTGCTGATAATAACTATGTCCGGGAGCTCCTGCCGCATTTCTGTACTCATTAGGAGTAGGCAGAAGTTGGTCTAACTGCGCAAATTTATTCTCTTGAGAAAAAGAGACAACAGGCAGAGCGATTGCTAATAAAAGTTTAAAATTCATTTGTTTTCTAGTTTAATGATTTGAGTTCGAATGTTTTGTAGAAATGGTTGGGTATAAGAGCTTCCTCTCATGTAGAGTGTGATTTTATTTTGCTGTTCGGGATAGGTTCCCATAAGTAAATCAAAAAAGAAAGTGAGTTCATTTTCTACAGCAAAGGGTTCTGATTCAAAATAGAAGTTGGTTACACCTGTAAGCAGTGTTTTTGAACCAACAAGAGACAGTTGGCAATTTTCGCTAGAAGAAATTTTAAAATGTTCCAACAATTCCTTTTCTAAGGCAATAGTTGATGTCACATTGTTGCTCATTGACTCTAAATCACTGTCGAGGACTCCTTTTTTTTTGAGTACAGCCTCTAAATCGTGCGTAGAAACACTTAGTGTAACCTCCATTTTTTGAGTGGAGTCAATGTACTGCACCTCTGCAAAGGCAAAGTAGTACTCGTGTGCAGAGCTTTGCAAAGAAAAAAACAGGAGTATGAGTAAAAAATAAGTTTTCATTTTTTCAAAAGTGTTTCAATATTACAAAATTCTGCGCAGAGAAGTGTGACCGTTTGTCATTTTATTCTCCTTTAAGTCTAAAGCATCCTATTTTTGTTTGAAATGAAATATATTTCTAATTTTTCGTTATTCTGTTTAAATCAAAAAAGTATCTTTACGCGCAATGAAAAAAGAACTCAAAAAATTATCTATCATCATTCCGGCGTATAATGAAGCTCCAACCATTCATTTTATCTTGAATAAAATCAAGGCACTTCAATTGGTGAATGACATTGAGAAAGAAGTAATCATCGTGAATGACTTCTCTACAGACGGCACCGATAAAGTGATTGAGAAATACATTTCGGAGAATCCTGAAATGAAAATTCAACTGTTTAACCAAGAAAAGAACAAAGGCAAGGGAGCTGCATTACATAAAGGGATAGAGATAGCATCTGGAGAGTTTTTAGTCATTCAAGATGCTGATTTAGAATACGACCCTGAAGAATTTAATGATCTACTCAAGCCTATTTTAGAGGATGATGCAGATGTTGTTTACGGTTCTCGCTTTATTGGTGGACGCCCGCATAGAATTCTCTTCTTTTGGCATTCTATTGGCAACAAATTCTTAACAAAGCTTTCCAACATATTCACCAACCTTAATCTGACGGATATGGAAACGTGTTATAAGATGATTCGTTCAGACATTGCAAAATCACTCAATCTGAAAGAACAACGTTTTGGTTTTGAACCTGAAATAACGGCAAAACTTTCTCGCGTTCCTAAAGTTAGAATTTACGAAGTTGGAATTTCTTACTACGGAAGAACCTACGAAGAAGGCAAGAAAATTGGTTGGAAAGATGGTTTTAGAGCAATCTTTAGCATTATTAAGTACAACGTTTTTAGTCGGAAGTAGGGGGAGTAGATGCGTGTTATAGTGATGAGTGCACCTCGACTGACGCTCGGTAACCAGTGAGGAGTTTGAAAAGAACCTCCAATAATCTAAAACTCTAACACTCCAAAGCTCCAATACTCCAAACTTACTTCTTCTTATTCTTCATTTGCTCTTGTTGCTTTTTCTGCATCAATTCCAAACGTTCTTGAAACTTAGACTTTCCTTTCTTTTTCTTAGGATTTGCTTGTGCTGCCGCTTTTCTGTTGGCCATTTTCAATTTCAACTTGTCCTCATCAACAAAGAATTTTTTGATTAATACCATGATTAAGATTGAAACCAAGGTAGAAATGAAATAGTAATAACTTAAACCAGAAGAATAGTTATTGAAGAAGAAAATCATCATAAAAGGGAAGAAGTACATGATAATTTTCATGTTCGGCATTCCCGGTTGTTGAGGCGTTTGCATGTTGCTACTGTTTAACATCTGATAGATAAACGTAGTACCTGCCATTAATAAAGTAAACAAGGAAACGTGATCTCCATAGGGCCAAATATTGAAGCCTAAATCGTAGATAGAATCGTAAGAAGATAAATCTTCTGCCCATAAGAATGATCGTTGACGTAAATCAAATGTAGAAGGGAAAAATCGGAATACCGCAAGTAATATCGGCATCTGAATCAGCATCGGGAGACAACCTGCCAATGGACTGGCACCAGACTCTCGGTACAAGGCCATCATTTCCTGTTGTTTTTTTAGTGCGTCAGACTTTTCTGGGTATTTTTCGTTCAATTCATCAACTTGAGGCTTAATAATTCTCATTTTAGCAGAAGAAACGTACATTTTCCACTGAACAGGCATTAACGCAAACTTGATAATCAAGGTTAGTAAAAGAATAGCAATTCCCATTCCCATTCCTGTTGATTTTAGTAAATTGAAAACAGGTTGAACAGCATAAAGGTTAATCCAACGAAACAAGCCCCAACCGTAATTCAAGACATCATCGTAATCATCATCGTAAGAGGTTAATGTTTTGTAATCATTCGGTCCGAAGAACCAATTCATAGTTACAGAACCGTTATCAACATTGCCAATGTTTAAGTTAACCAATGCTTTAAAATCTTTTAAGTGACTCCATTCTTTGGCATCTCCTTTTTCGTATTGCACTACGTTTAGTTTTGAACCTTGCTTTGCAAAGCCATTCTCTGGATTGATGAATGAAGAGAAATAGCTTTGCTTGAAACTTACCCAATCCAATTTGTCTTCGGCAATTTCTTCTTTGGTTCCCATTTCGCTCAACCAAGAGAAACCTTCTTCTTGATACTTAAAGCAAACCGTAGAAACTCGTCTTTGCTCACTGAACAAGCGTTCTGTCTTTCTCAAAGAAGCATTCCAGTTAAACATTACGTTCTGTGGAGTTACTGCACCCGAGAATCCGCGCATGTTGACGGTGTAATCAATGTCGTAAGCGTCTTTTTTGAACTGGTAAACAAACTCAATGACTTGGTTTCCCTCTTTTTTTAGTTCAAAAACGATTCTGTCTTGGTTCTGTGATTTTACAGAAAACAACTCATTTGCCGTGTTCAGAACACCACCATTGTAAGGAAATTCAATACCGTTTGTTGCGTCTCCTTTCTTGAAGAAAACCAAAGGCTCTATGATGCCATCATTCTTTGCGTAATTGTGGTAGCTTTCAAATTCTTTTAATCTTACTGCCGCTATTTGCCCGCCTTTTGTGTCAAAATCAATGATTAATTTTTCATTTTCTATTCGAATTAATTTTCCTTTAACTTCTTCTTTTACACTATTTTGAGTAGTATTACTTAAATTAGAATTAACCTCATTCGTGTCTTGTGTTACACTTTGTACTGCGTCTTGCTCCGTACTCTTGCTCTCTATTCCTTGCTCTATATTTTGCAAAGAATCTGCAGCTGCCATGTTCCGTTGTTCTTGCTCAATCTTCGCTTGACGTTCTTTAATTTCTTCTTCAGAAGGCTTGTTAAAGATGGTAAATACGGACAGTATTAATCCAATTACTACGAGTCCGATGATGGTATTCTTATCCATTCTAGTGTATTGCTTAATTATTTTTATTCATTGCTGCTTTCACAAATGCTACAAAAAGCGGATGCGGGTTGGCAACTGTACTTTTATATTCTGGGTGGAATTGCGCTCCGACAAACCATGGATGGTCAGGTATCTCAATAACCTCTACCAATCCTGTTTCTGGATTTTTCCCCGTTGCTTTCATTCCGTTTTCTTCGTATTGTGCTAAATATTTATCGTTGAATTCATAACGATGTCTATGTCGCTCAGAAATCAAATCCGTATTGTAAGCCTTAGAAACGTTAGAGCCTGGTGTCAATTGACACTTGTAAGCTCCTAAACGCATAGTTCCTCCAAGGTTAGAAATTTCTTTCTGCTCTTGCATCATATCAATCACTGGATATTTGCAGTCATCGATGATTTCAGTGGTGTGCGCTTCTGTCATTCCGAGAACATTTCTACCGAATTCTATCACGGCACACTGCATTCCGAGGCAAATGCCTAAGAATGGAACCTTATTTTCTCTTGCAAAGCGAACAGTTTCAATTTTTCCAGAAATTCCGCGTGATCCAAAGCCTGGGGCAACAATTATTCCGTCCAAGCCTTCCATTTCTGAAGAAAGGTTGTCTGCGGTAATTTTGTCAGAATGAATCCAACGAACATTGACTTTAACATTGTTTGCAGCACCTGCGTGAATCAATGACTCACTGATTGATTTATAAGCATCCTTCAACTCCACGTATTTACCGACCAATCCAATCGTTGTTTCGGATTTCGGATTCTTCAAGCGTGTTAAAAATTCTTTCCATTGAGATAATTCTGGCGTAGATTTGGTTGGTAAATTCAACTTCTCCAAGACAATTTTATCCAATTCTTCGCTTTGCATTAGTAAAGGAACATCGTAAATTGTTTCGGCATCGCGTGCTTCGATTACCGCATTCATATTGACGTTACAGAACTTTGCAATCTTTCTACGAAGGTTTAAATCCAGCTCATGCTCCGTTCTACAGCAAAGAACATCAGGTTGAACACCCAGTTCTAAAAGTTGCTTCACAGAATGTTGCGTTGGCTTCGTTTTCAATTCTCCAGCAGCAGCCAAATAGGGGACCAATGTCAAGTGAATCACGATGCAATCGTTTTCAAGTTCCCATTTCATTTGCCGCACAGCCTCCACGTAGGGCAGTGACTCTATATCTCCAACGGTACCACCAATTTCTGTAATAACGATGTCGTAAGTTCCTTTATTTCCAAGAATTTGAATTCTCTCTTTAATTTCGTCTGTAATGTGTGGAATAACCTGCACAGTTTTTCCTAAAAATTCACCCCTACGTTCTTTGTCAATGACTGATTGGTAGATTCTACCCGTCGTAACGTTGTTTGCTTGCGATGTTGGCACATTGAGAAAACGTTCGTAATGTCCGAGGTCTAAATCTGTTTCTGCGCCATCGTCTGTGACAAAACATTCTCCATGCTCATAAGGATTCAGTGTTCCTGGATCAATATTGATGTAGGGATCTAATTTTTGTATGGTCGTAGAATAGCCACGCGCTTGCAACAGCTTGGCAAGAGACGCCGAAATGATTCCTTTTCCTAACGAAGAAGTAACCCCTCCTGTTACGAAAATATATTTTGTAGAATTTGACATATTTATTTACAAAGTAACTTCGGGGGGCAAAGTTATAAGTTTAGTTGCAGGTTGAACGAAAAAAGTGAATTTTTTTTTCGACAATTGTTCAATAAATTTAATTCTTTTGAGTTTAATTCAATATGAAACGACTTCTAACCCTCTTTTTACTCATTCAAATCCCTATTTCTGCGCAAAATTGGCTGCAACTTTCTGACTATCCTTCTTCTGAACGAGACGATGGTGTATCTTTTGTCATTGGCAATAAGGCCTACTGCGGTACAGGATTGGATGTTGGCTTTAGTGCAACCCGTGATTTTTACGCCTTTGATTTCACAACGGATTCCTGGACTGCAAGTGCAGGTTTGCCCTTTAATGAAGAAAGGCAATACGCAACGGCAGCAGGATACAACGACAAAGGTTATTTGTTCGGAGGGAGCAATAGCAGCGGTTCGCTCAACGATCTTTGGCAATACGACCCCGTACTGAATTCATGGATAGAATTAGCAGCATTGCCAGATTCAGGCAGGGGTGGTTCTTCCAACTTTATTCTCAATGATCAATGGTTCATCATCGGTGGAAAAACAGCAAGTGGACTCAACAAAAACGAAGTTTGGGCCTATGATTTTGCCAACAATACGTGGTTGCAAAAAAGCAATCTTCCCAACGCTGGAATGTGGAGAGGAATGGCATTTGCAAGTTCTACAACAGGCTTTGTAGGTCTTGGAATTGATTCCACGAACACCTATAATTCGCAATTCTACGAATACAATTTCACAACAGATACGTGGAGTGTGAATGCAAGTATTTCTCTTGCAGACAGAAGTTATCCTGTGTATTCTCAAATTGGCGACACCGTTTTTGTTTACGGAGGCGTCTCCACTTCAGGTCAGTTACTGAATACTTTCGAGAGAATAGAATTACCAGCGCAGAATGTCACACAGTTGGCAGATTTAACTTCTTTCGCAAGGAAAGGAGGGATGCCTTTTTGCTCGCAAGATGCCTTTTATTTCACAACTGGCGTTACACTTACAACAAGGTTGAAAGAAACGTGGAAAGCAAGTTATGTGCTCAGCACAAACGAACTGACGGACCTAAATAAGCTAGTTGTTTACCAAAAAGACAAACTTTTGAAGGTCAAAACAGACGAAGCCATCAGTGAGTTTACCTTGTTTAGTATTCTTGGAGAAAAAGTACGGCGCGTAGAAAATTCTCCCAGTCTAAACGTTGAAAATCTCACTTCTGGTATTTACTATTACCTTGTTAGAAGCTCAAAACGAATGTATCATGGGAAGGTTTTTGTGGAAGAATGAGAGAAATGAAAAATTAAGAATTAAAAATTAAGTCGAAAAATCAAACAGCGAGTGGTCATCGAGCGGAGTCGAGATGCACGAGCGCTTCAAATAGCGTTAGCGGTCAAACAGTGAGGAACGAACGCCTCTAATTAAACCACCCCTCACTCATTCCAAACTGAAAATAATAACGATCGGGCTTAGCGTCTTCTTTCTTAAAAACTGCTTTTCCATCCTCATCTAATCTCGGGTAGTGCGGAGAATGATGCTTTACTTTTTTTGGTAAGAAAAGTAAGTCGTGAATCAACCTGTTTTGGAAGGCATGTCTTATCTGTTCACTGTCAATTCCTATTCTCATAAAAGCATTCTGTTCATAAGGCAAATTAGCAACGAACGAGCCATAGAGGATGCCATGACTTGTTTTTCCGTAGGGCAAATCCTCCAAAACTTTATATCCTCCACGAGATTTTCCAAAGGTTGAATCCACAGTAACGGCACCGCGGGTTTCTCCCGTCCACATTTTAAGTCCTATTCCGAATTTGTAATCTTCGTAACGGTAAGAAAAATGAAATTGCCCTGTTCTAAAACGATCTTTAGCCAATCCTCCAAAGACATCGTTTTCATGATAAATGGCTAAATCTTTAAGATGTGCTGCAAATCCACCAGACCGTTGCGTAGTCCCAACTTGATCTTTGTAGAGGATGTAATTGAAACCTACAGCATAGTTGTACGGCGTTTGATGATTCAGTCCGTCTAGCTGAAAGTCGATGCGTTTCTCTTTTTTTCCGCCCATCAGTAGCAAACCTGCAGCATTTCGCATCTCCCAAAATTTCTTTCTTTCTCCAAGGTCGTAAAAATGATAATTCACCGATGAATTGGCGTTAATTTGCACAAAATAGTCCGTCCAGTAGGCGTTTACCGTTAAACCAAAACTCGATTGATGTGAACCGAGATTCATTGCCAAACCAATAGACGCACCAAAGTGTTTCTCAAAATAGTTCTGAGAGAATAGGAGTTGCGGTGCTAAAAGAAGCAAGAATAAACAGTTTTTCACGTTGCAAAGATGTTAAAAAATACGTTAATAGCCTTTAGACTCATTCGCTTCGCTCTTTGTTAGATACGGACTACGTCCTTTTGAAACGTTCGGCTTCGCTCTCTGATAGACACGCTCCTATGTCGCTCTTATACTTGCTCTATCTTTGCGAAGATTGCTTGTGGATTTGATTGCTCAGCTATATTAATCGTCTATCACAATAATCTATCCAATTATCCTTTTTTGTTGGAAAGAAACGCAGATTAGATTAGTTTTGAGAAGTTATTATGAATACAAAACGATTTTATTGGCTGGCGCAACTTTTAGGATGGCTATCTTATTCTGGATTGGTTCTGTTGTCTGTTTATACCGATAATCCCGATAGAATTGACCGCATATTCTTGACAAACATCTTGGTTTTGATAGTGACAGGGATTCTTGCGACGCATATTCAACGAATTGTTTTTATTAAGTTAGGTTGGCTTTCGTTGAGATTACCCAAACTCTTGCCTCGACTAATTTTGGCGTCTTTGGCTTGCTCTATTTTTATATCAAGTATTGACATGCTGACGGATTTTCTCTCGGGAATCGGAGAAGAACAAGCAAATTCATTCTCCGTTTCTAACATCATTGTCAATATATTTTCTGCTCTCATTCTCGTATTATTTTGGAACGCGATTTACTTCACTTTTCACTTTTTTCAGCAGTCGAGAAGGCAAGAAGTCTCTAATTTGGAGTTAAAAGCAAGCAACAGAGAAAGTGAATTGAAGAATTTGCGTTCTCAGTTAAATCCTCACTTTTTGTTCAATTCTCTGAACAGTATTCGAGCGCTGATTGACTTAGAACCTGACAAAGCAAAGGTTTCGATTACGACTTTGTCCAATTTATTGCGTCAATCTCTTATTTTAGGACGTCAACATCAAGTTTCTTTGGAAGAAGAGATGCAATTGGCAAAGAATTACTTAGAATTAGAAAAAGTCAGGTTTGAAGAAAGGTTGAGAGTAGAGTGGGTGTTGACTCCAGGTCTAGAAAATTTTCAAGTTCCGCCATTTACCTTACAAATGATGGTCGAAAACGCCATAAAACACGGTATTTCTAACCTAAAAGATGGAGGAACTGTCAAAGTCTCTGTGAGTGAGGATGAAAAAGAAGTCACCATATCGGTTACTAATTCAGGTTCACTGAGCGGGGTTACAGACCTTGGTGTTGGCATAAAAAACATTAAAAAGCGACTGCTTTTGCAATACGGAGAGAATGCTATATTTACGCTCAATGAGGAGGACGGCAATGTGATTTCAAAAATGAAATTTAAGAAATGAAAGAATTCAAAACATTAATTATCGACGATGAACGATTGGCTCGCCAAGAGCTTAGTTCAATGCTTTCTGATTATTCAGAAATAAACATCATAGACGAAGCAAAGAATGGGGAAGAGGGCATCGCAAAGATAAAGGAACTGCAACCGGACTTAATATTCTTGGATATTTCTATGCCCGGAATGACAGGGTTTGAGATGTTAAAAAAATTAGAGAATATTCCCCACGTTATTTTTGTAACGGCGTATGATGAATTCGCACTGAAAGCATTTGAGGTTAACGCTTTGGACTACGTTTTGAAACCGATTGATCCAGAAAGACTCAACGAAGCCATTGAGAAGTTAAAAACACGAGAAGAAAGCGATTTTGAATCTGATTCTTCGATAATTTCTCGCAAGGATAGAAAATTAACGGCAAAAGACCGCATTTTCATCAAAGATGGAGAGAAATGCTATTTCGTTCAACTGGAAGAGGTCAGAATGTTAGAATCAGACGGGAATTATGTCAAAGTCCACTTTGGAAAAAGTCGTCCATTGATTCTTCGTTCCTTAAATAGTTTTGAAGACCGATTGGATGGGGATTTTTTCTTCAGAGCCAACCGTAAATTCATTATCAATCTTGCTTGGATAGAGAAAGTTGATAATTGGTTCAATGGAGGATTGCAAGTCGAGTTAAAGAGCGGCGATAAAGTTGAGATCTCAAGAAGACAAGCGATTCGTTTTAAGGAGATGTTTTATTTTTAAGAAGATTACTCCTGTTAGGATTATGAAGTTGTCTCTTGTTAGGATTATGAATTATCGTATGCTTCATAACTCATAATCCTATCACCCAAAGGGCATCATAATTCATAATTCTAACAGGAGTAATCTTCTCACTTCAAAAACGTAATCTTCCCTTCATCCAAACTAATAACTCGCTCTCTGTAAAGTTTACCAATAGCTTGTTTAAAGGTTTTTTTGCTCATTCCAACGACTTCTCTGACTAAATCTGGGTCACTTTTGTCTGTAAGCAGAATTTCGCCATCAGCACGTAGAATTTCCAGTAATTTATCTGCAGAAGAAAGAATTTTTTCTCCACCTGATTTGTCCAAGCGGATGTCTATTTTGCCATCTTCTCTCACTTTCACGACATAACCAATGATTTTTTGACCTCTTCGCAAGCGTTTGCTAACATCATTCTTAAAAACCAGTCCGCTGTACTTTCCGTTAACAATCACTTTCGTGCCTAGGTCAGTGCGTTCGCAGACCATCAATTCAACCTCTGCTTCTTCGTCAAAATCTTCGGTGCATTCTTGCAAATAACGATTGACTTTGGTGGAGCCATAAACTCTATCCGTTTTTTCATCCAAGCCAAGGTGCATTAAGTAATAGTTACCTTCTTCTAACTTTAAGTATTGCTCCTTGAAGGGAATCATCAATTCTTTTTCCAATCCCCAATCTGCAAATGCTCCAAAATGATTTACTGCTGTTACTTTTAGGTAAGCAAAACCATTCATTTCAATTTTAGGAATTTCGGTCGTTGCGACAACTCTATCCTCAGAATCTCGGTAAATGAAGACATTGATTTTGTCGTCCAATTCCATTTCATTGGTAAGGTATTTATTGGGAAGGAGGACGTCATTCTCTTGCTCGTCTTCGAGGTATGCACCAACAGAAGTGAACCTCAGTAAGGTTAACTCATTAAATTCTCCGATTTTCATTTTCTTTAGAAATAAAGGGCCGATGCAAGTTTAGAATTGACAATCAAAACGGGTATCGCAGGCTTATTTGTAATAATTTTCTGGGCAAAGGTATCAAATACTGGGAATAAACTCTCGGAATGGAAGGCAATTGCAATCAATCCGATGTCATTTTGTTTAGCATACTTAATGACTTTACGGTTGTATTTGCCATTTTTAGCTACAAACTCAATGTTTGCATCAATTCCACGCTCTTCGTATTCTTTTTTGATAATTCCAACCCTGTTTTGAATTCTAGTGTTCAAAATTTGATCGGTTTGCTTTTCTGCAATCACATTGACCTTACACTTCATAATGTTGGACATGTCACCAGCAGTGCTAACAATTTGCATACTTTCTTTTGTCTGGTCAATGGCAACTACTAGTCCAGAAATCTCCTCTATTTCCGTGTTCTTTTGAACAATTAAAAAAGGGCAATCTGCACTCTGTAGAATTTTCATTGCGTAACTTCCAAACAACCATTGCATACCTTTAGAACCATGAGTTCCCATTACAATTAACTGAGCATGCTCTTTTTTTGCTATTTTGCCAATATCTGTAAAGATATCACCTACTCTAACCAAGGTTGTAACTTCAACTCCAGCAGGAATCGTAAGCTTATTTTTTACGTCATTTAACAATTTTACTTTCACCATTCCTTTGGCTTTGTCTTTTGCCAAATGAACTATTCTTATCTCTGTATCGACATGTTTGCCTATATGTAATGCGTATTGCAATGCCTTATCGGCTACTCCAGAAAAGTCATAAGGGACGATGTAAAGATTTTTGCTCATAGTGTTAATTTTATCAAATATATCGAAAAGAATTTATTTTAAAGAAAATAATGGGAGCAAATTAGCATTGCGTTCGTTAGCGTGAGGATTTATCAGAGCAGAATGAAAGTTTAGTCCTTATTTCCGCCTCTTTTTTCTGCGTTTTTTCTTCTTATTGATATCATTGTAGAATGAAACGTTAGATGGATCCCGCTTGTCTTTCTTATCAACCTCTGGAAATTCATCTTTCTTTTTCTTCGTTTCTTTTTCTGCTTCACTCTCAGGGGTGACCGCAACGTGAGTACTACTTTCTGAGGATGGGTTCAACCATTCATTTTTAATGGTTCTCTCTTCCACCTTACCCGAGTTAAGGTCTTGTACAAGAACAGTCGTTTCTTTTGGTTCGCGATTCTTATTAACGCCAATTACATCTTCCTTCAATATCCACTTGTATCCATCCAAAACAAAAGCATCGTAGGATAAATCAGGAACATAAAATGAGCGAAATTTCTTCATAGAAGGAGATTCTGGAGAAAGATGGTCGAAAATGATGCGTTTTCTATTGTCTTCATATTTTAATGACATGCCCGTTTTCTTAGAATGTTCGAAGAAGATACGCTTTTTTGTTACGCCTTTCTCAACAAAAATAGAACTGCCCAACTTCACTGTCTTTCCTGTGAAGTAAATAACGTCAATGAGTTTCATTTGGCTCATACTTGAGTTGTGATCCCAGCCGAGGACAGTGTATAAAGTCTTATTTCCCTTCTTGACAGGTATTATTTTGTAATACAACGCTCCATACCATTGGTCAGAAGTAAGAACCTCAGTTGGTTGTGAAGGCATACCGAAAGTATTGTCTTTCAACTCCACTACATTGTATTTTTTTCTTCGTTTGTCAACGTGCAGAACGAAGCAATGGTAGGTATGACTAAAATCTTCTTGCTCTACATTCCAGTTAACGATTCTCATTTCTTTATCAGGACTATCTATAACACCAACGGTTGTTAACCTTGAAAAAGGGTAGGTGAGTGCTTCTTCTTTTTGAAGAACTGTGCTCAATTTCGCTTTGAAGTGTTTATTCGCTTCTTTTCTATCTGCATTACTTTTCGCTGTTCTTAAATTCTCCAGAAGAATAACCAAAGAATCTTCATCCTGGGATAAGTCAACAGCTTGCGCAGAGGACATAACTCCAAAACCTACAACGAACACGAAGGAAAAAAGCAATTTCATATATAATATAACGCTAATTCGTTCAATTTGTTACTAATAACCAAATTTAAGGCCAATTTCGTCGAGAATTACATCTCTTTGAGTTTTTTTATCGTTTCTGTAGGATTTTCAGAATTAAAAACAAAGCTTCCTGCCACCAAAACATTTGCTCCTGCATCAATTAATCTTTTTCCAGTTTCTAAGTTCACGCCACCATCTACCTCGATGATTGCTTTAGAACCTGATTTGGCAATCAATTCTTTTGTTTGCTTTACTTTTTCAACAGCATTTTCAATGAATTTTTGACCACCGAAACCGGGGTTAACAGACATTATTAGCACCATGTCTAAGTCGGCTATGATATTCTCTAAAACACTGACGTTTGTATGAGGGTTGAGAGCAACTCCCGCTTTCATTCCAAAAGAATGAATCAATTGAATGGTTCTGTGCAAGTGAGGACAGGCTTCGTAGTGGACTGTTAAAACATCTGCACCTGATTTTGCAAATTCTTCTACATATTGATCAGGATTGACAATCATTAAGTGCACATCCAAGGTTTTCTTAGCGTGCTTATTAATGGCCTTAATCACTGGAAACCCAAAGGAAATATTGGGAACAAAAACTCCATCCATAACATCAATATGAAACCAATCGGCTGTAGAATTATTGATCATTTCAACATCTCGTTGAATATTCGCAAAATCACAGGATAAAACAGAAGGAGCAATTAAATGTGTCATGAAATGAGTTTTTTTTGTAAAGATAGTTATTTTGAGTTATGAGTTATGAGTTATGAGTTACTCCACACTCCTCACTCCTCCCTCATCAACTCCAAATACTCTTCATCTCTGCCGTAAATATCGATGTACATTTGCATCTTATCACCTTTTCTTACAACGCTTTGATATTCTATAAAAATAGGGATAGACTTCATTAATTTAAGCTCATAATTTTCTCCACGAGCAAAAAGAGTGTCTAAAGAATCCAAAGTCATTTCATTGAATTTATTTCGGTATTCATCTCTTTCAAGGATAGCTCTGGCAAGATCAACTGGGTTTTGCGTTCGCATGCAACCGTGAGAATATGCTCTGACATCAACGCCAAATAATGATTTTGAAGGTGTGTCATGAAAATAGACACTGTGTTTGTTGTAAAAATCAAATTTAATGATGCCAAGACTATTTCGAGGACCGGGTTCTTGACGCACCTTATAATAGAATGAATTTTCTCGAACTTTGCTCCAATCAACAGAAAACGGATCGACCTCTTCGTCTTTCTTTAAGAGGACGTAATTGTGTTTTGCTAAATATTCGGGGTTTCTTTTCAAATGCGGGAGAATTTCTTTACTCGAAATAGAATAAGGCACATTCCAATAAGGATAAATGACCAATTTACGCAATTTTGAAGTCAATTCTGGTGTTTCATTCTCTAATTTTCCAACCACGATATTGTGTTCGCTTTTCAGGCTGTCATTGATGTAAAAACGCAACTTATATTCAGGAATATTGATATATATGTACTTTTCAGGTCGCTCTTTCCGGCTTCTAATCTTATCCATTGCCAACAAAATCCGCTCGACCTTATGATAAGTGCTTTCATTCAGCGCCATAGAAGTGTATTTACCAATAACACCGTCTGGTTTTAGTCCATTGTCGACTTGAAAAGATTGCAACGCTTCAATAATTATGGTGCTGTCAGTGATTGTATCAGAAAGATATCCTTTAGAAATCAATGCGATTTTTGTGCTTTCTACGGCGAGTAAAGAATCGTATTTGATTGATTCTATCGAATAAGTAGTGGTGTCAAGAGGATAATTATCCACCAAATTAAGCAAACCTTGACCGAGTGCAACAGAAGTTGAATCTTGCGGTCCAAAATTCAGGAGTTGCATTCTGATATCCGTCTCTGAAGAAAATTCTATGGCATTTAGAACATCTGGAGAAATAAATTGATTCGGCTTTTTCTCAATGCTATCGTAATCAATGATTCCTTCATTGAGGTCGTGAATAACCTGTGCCAATACCAATGTTAAATTAATTTCATCTTGAATGTAGTTCTTGGTTTCTACCCAATTAAATCGACCTTGGGGAATGCCGTAAGAATAAGATTTGGGTAAAACATTAACCAAGTCTTGTCCAGTCGTGGTTAGCATAGAGTCATTGATCCATTTTGGAGAATAATCTCTGGACGCATAAAAATTTCTTAAAAAATTAATTGTACTGTCATTGAAGCCGTTTTTAGCAAGGTAAACTTCATTGATTGCCAATTCAATCTTCTCATTTACAGATATTTCTTGTTCTTCAAAGGGTACTATAACAATTACCTCTTCTTCCGCTGTGCAAGAGAATAGTAGTAGCAATAGCGAGATTAATTTTAACGTTTTCATGAATAATGTTAATGAAATTCTTACATTAGCAAGGATTCTAGAACAATATACGATTTTTTATGGATATAAATATTTTACTAATTATTATTCTTGTTACAGTAGGGGTTTCCTTCATGGCGTTTAATAATAATGAGAGGATGCATAAAATGATGTATATACCTTATGATGTTAAGCAGAATAAGAACTATGTCAGAATCCTAAGTCATGTACTAATTCATGCAGATTACGGTCATTTGTTGTTCAATATGATTTCGCTGTACTTTTTGGGTGATGTTTTATTAAACGGATATCTTATTTTTTCAGACATGCCTAAAGTTGATGGACTCATTCCCAATTATGGGTCGCTCATTGGGCAGTTTCACTTTTTAGCCCTCTATGTTCTAGGCGGTCTTTTTGCCACAATCCTCCCTTACATGAGGAATCAGGACAATCCAAACTACAGGTCTTTGGGAGCTTCCGGGGCCGTTTCTGCGGTTATTTTCGCAACGATAATCTGGAACCCAGGAATGAAATTGAATTTAATGTTCATACCTATAGGCATTCCTGCATACATTTTTGGTCCGCTTTATTTGTTGTATGAATTCTATGCAGACAAGAAGGGAGGAACAGGAATTGCACACGATGCACACATTGGAGGAGCTGTTTTTGGTATTATTTACATTTTAATTGTTAATATTGATAAAGGAAAACAATTCTTAGATTTTATATTTTAGAAAATGCTGTACGTAAATAACAACGATGAAATATTAGAAAATGGAGGGATGACCATTAAAACGGGCAATCGTTCCTATCTATATGGTGACGGTGTTTTTGAAAGTATTCGCATAATTAAAGGTCAACCGATAAACATTGAGAATCACGTTTCAAGGATGTTGGAAGGAGCCAAGAAGCTAAAAATGCGACCTCCAAGTTTTTATGACGTTGATTTTTTCAAGTCACGCATCATTACACTTATTGAGAAATCACAGATTAACGATGGCGGCAGATGCAGAGTGTCATTGGATCGTTCTTCAGGCGGTACATTTTACCCAGAATCGAATGAGGTTGAATTTTTCATCGAAGTTTACCCAACTGAGATTAGCCGTTTTGAATTGAACCAAAAAGGCATTGAAATCGACATTTTTACGGAATTAAAGAAACAAAAGAACTCTCTTTCTAATTTTAAGACCAAAAGTTGCCTTATTTACATTATGGCGGCCATTTCTGCGAGAGAAAAAGGCTTGGGCGACTATCTAATCACCAATGAAACAGGTGGCATTTTAGAAAGTTCAAGCGCAAATTTGTTCGTGGTTAGCAACGGTGTTCTATACACACCAGGACTTGAAGAGGGATGCTTGGCAGGTACAATGCGCATGCAAATCATTAATTTGGCAATTAAAAATGGCATAAAAGTTTATGAGTGCAATATTTTACCCCAAAATTTATTGGTTGCGGATGAAATATTTCTCACAAATGCCATTTCTGGGATAACTTGGGTCAGTGGATACCGCACCAAAAGGTATTTCAATGTGATTTCAACAAAATTAATTGGGTTTTTAAATCAGAAATGGTTGTTTTAAGGAAATCCAGTCAATTAACCAAAAGTCCTTACTTTTTATTCAACAAAACCCGTGAAATTCAAATTCTTTGATTAATTTAGTCGCTTAACTATTAAAAACAAACAAAAATGAAAGTATTTAAATTTATTGCTCCGATTGCTATTGCTATGTTCTTATTCTCTTGTTCTTCTAACGAAACAGTTGACGTTGAAGGTGATGAAACGGCGAAGACTGAGTGCAAGGAAGGTGACGAGGAATGCAAGAAAAAATGTGAAGGTAAAGATATGGCTTCATGTAAGATGGGCGAGCATAAATGTTCTGCTAGTTGCGAATCAGAAGACAAGGAAGCTTGTATGAAAGATTGTGCTGCTAATTGTGGTGAAGGTTGTACTGCTGACATGGCTGCACATGAATGTTCTGACGCTTGTGCTGATGGATGTACAGCTGAAGAGAAAATGGCTTGTGAAGAAGGTTGTGAAAAAGCATGTTGTGCTGACAAGGCTTCTACTGAAGAAGCTCCTGCTGAAGAGGCATAATCAAATTATATTACTAAAACTCCTTCTTATTCATTGAATAGGAAGGAGTTTTTTTATACAATAGAATGAGCGGACAAAATTTAAGAGACATTCAAATAGGTGACTTAGTAGCCATTGTTCTGAAGAAAGACCAACGAACAGGGATTCTAACTGAAGGAGTAGTAAAAAGAATTCTCACGAAATCATCGTTTCATCCTCACGGTATAAAAGTGATGTTAGAAGATGGGCAGGTCGGTAGAGTGAAAGAAATATTAGATTAATATCGAAATATTTTCTTAGAATTATCGTATCTTTGCTTCCGGTTATTCAAGTGTAACCATTATTTAGTCCCAATGTTGTTACAATTGGAAACAGTACAAATACACGAAAAACATTGTAAAATACTATTTATCAGTACTTTATTATAATTGAAGATTAATGGCGAGATCGCAAGAAACATTTAGTAAGAAGGAGAAAGAAAAGAAGCGTTTAAAAAAACGTAAGGATAAAGCACTCAAAAGAGAAGAGCGTAAAGCAAGCTCTGAAGGAGGAGGCTTGGATAACATGATGGCTTATGTAGATGAGTTTGGCGTTATTTCTGACACTCCACCAGATGAGAACGTTAAGAAAAAAGAAATTAAAGCAGAGAATATTGAGATTGGAATTCCTAAAAGAACGGATCTTCCACCATCAGCTGCGAGAGAAGGACGAGTTGTATTTTTCAATGACTCTAAAGGATATGGATTCATTAAAGAAACGGATACGGAAGAAAAGTACTTTGTTCACGTAAATGGACTGCTTGAAGAAATCAAAGAAAATGACCTCGTGAATTTCGAATTAGAACGAGGAATGAAGGGAATGAATGCTGTTCAAGTTAAAATAGTAAATCTCGAAGAGAAAAAAGCGAGAGAAGAAGCTGAAAAAGCAGCAAGAGAGGCAGAGGAAAAAGAAGATGAGGAAGAAAACAAGGAAGAAATCGAAGAAAAAAACGAAGAGAGTGATTCTTAAACGTTTTAAGGGTATTACTACTGAAAAGCTACCAAATGGTGGCTTTTTTTTGCGTTTATACCATTTTTCATGTTCAACGTTTGAATATTATTAATTAACCAGAAAAGTAAAAAGCATCATGTTTAATTTTTTAGGAAGACCATACCCTTTTCTCTTCTCAATTAAGAAGGTTGCTCTTGCATCAGGTCTAATTGGCCTTTTCATAACACTTATTTTCTATTTCCTTCCTGTTATAGACAGTGTTCCTACTCAAGTATTGCCTCTATCAATATTAATTCGTGCAGTTAGTTATGGTGTCATAACTTCTATAAGCATTCACCTTGTTTTTGGAGTTGTAACCAACTATTTTTATTCTGAAAGCAAGAAAGAAAATTGGACGATTTCTAGGCAGTTTTTTATAATCTCATTACTCCTGTTTACAATTACCTTGCTCAACTATATTTTCATATTATTAATTTCAATAAACCCAAAAACATTTTTTTCCTTTGACTTCATCACTCATTTATTCATAAAAGTTATTATTCTAGGCTTGCTTCCAACATTTTTTCTTACTTGGGTTGATTATACAGTTAGATTAAAACAGAATTTACTACAAACACAAGAGCATAATCAGCTACTGAGTAAAGTGATTTCACATGATAAAGAAGATAACCACGAAATGTCTTTTTCATCTGAGAATAAGAATGAACCTATTCATTTCAACCTAAATAAGTTGTTGTTCATTAAGTCTGAAGGCAATTACGTTGAAATTTACACAAGCAACGAATCTTCCGTAGAAAAGAACGTTTACCGGGCATCTCTCTCATTTTTAGAAGATAAATTAAATAAGTTCGAGTTTGTTTTTAAGACGCATCGTTCTTATATCGTAAATTTGCACAACATTAAATTCACAAAAGGGGATGCTAGGAATTATCAACTATTTTTTGATGGGCTGGATATAAATGTACCTGTCTCTAGAGCTAAGTTCAAAGAATTTAATGAGAAGATTAAAAAATAACCGCCAACTCAGAACAAAACAGTGTCATTTCATACCAATTGCATCAATATTGGCTGAAACTTTGCATTGTCCAATATAGATTTGCTCAAAAAAAGAATATGAAACAAATCATTTTACTAACAATACTAATTCTTGCGCATAGCAGTTTTTCTCAAACAATTAAAGGGGTTGTAATAGACAAGCAATCGCAAGCAACTATACCTGGAGCAAAGGTTGTCTTTGCGTCAAGTGACACTATAATTAGAACATTGACGGATATTTATGGAGAATTCCGTTTAGAGAATCTTCCGTTAGGAAGGCAAATGATAACGATCTCGTATTCTGGCTATGAAGACCTTACTTTACCAAACCTAATGGTTATTGCAGGGAAGGAGTTAGATGTAAAAGTAATTTTAGAAGAGCGGATTACCGACTTGGAAGAGGTTGTTGTGAAAGGGGGTAATGAGAATGGCGAAATCGTTAATAAAATGGCCACTGTCAGCACGCGTTCAATTTCAATAGATGATGTTGCAAAATATGCTGGCTCGTTGCAAGATCCTGCAAGAATGGCGCAAAATTTTGCCGGTGTAAGTGGTGCTAATGACGCAAGAAATGACATTGTGATTAGAGGGAACTCGCCTTCTGGTGTTCTTTGGAGAATGGAAGGGATTGATATCCCAAGTCCCAATCATTTTTCATCTTTAGGTACTACAGGCGGTCCTGTAAGTATGTTGAATATTAATAACCTTGCCAATTCTGACTTCATGACCAGTGCCTGGAGTGCGGATTATGGAAATGCTCTATCAGGTGTTTTTGATTTGCAATTAAGAAATGGAAATCATTCCAAGAGAGAATACATCGCACAAGTTGGATTCAATGGATTTGAATTCGGAGCAGAAGGTCCTTTTGTAAAAGGAAAAAGAGCATCGTATGTTCTTAATTACAGATACTCCACATTGGGTGTTATTAGTGCATTAGGAATCGACTTGGGTACGGGTTTTGCTATTCCCGAATATCAAGATTTGACCTTGAAGTTAGACTTCCCTACTAAAAAAGCGGGACGTTTTTCAATTTTTGCTATTGGTGGAATCAGTTCTATTTCTTCAATAACAGATTCAACTGAGACAGGTAACCTCTTCTTTTTGCCAAACACAAAATCAGATGTAAGTTCAAGTACAGGGATTGTTGGCGTGTCTCATCGCTATTTTTTCAATAAAAACACTTTGTCAAAACTGGTCATTTCTGCAAGTACACAGAACAGTGGTATAACAATTGACACCTTGCAAAATAATAATTATTTGAGATATTTTGCTGAAGCAAATAACCAAACCAAATATTCGGCCAATTACAAAATAAATCATAAAGTAAACGCGAAGAATACAGTAACCGTGGGCGCAATTTATGATTATTTTATGTTTGACATCGTAGATTCTGTTAAGGTGGGCAATGGCTACAATAAAACTACTGACTTTCAAGGAGGAGCGAGTTTGGTTCAGTCATATATTATGTGGCAGCACCGTTTCACCAATCTGTTAACACTTAATGCAGGCTTGCATTCTCAGCACTTGCTCATGAATGGGTCGAATAGTTTAGAACCTAGACTTGGACTGAAATATAAAATGTCAGAGAAGCAAACCTTAAGTCTTGGAGCAAGTATGCACAGCCAAATGCAGCGAGTGCCAGCTTACTTTTTTGAAGAAATAGTTGATGGTCAAAGTACAACGCCCAATATCAATTTAGATTTTACACGTGCCATACATTCTGTTATTGGTCATGATTTAGACTTAGGCAAAGGGATGCACTTGAAGTCAGAGGTTTACTACCAATACATCTACAACGCACCAATTGATACGTTCTCAAGTTCATTTTCAGAATTGAATCAAGGAGCCGACTTCAATTTGGTTGCTAGAACAGGATTAACAAACAAAGGTCTTGGGATGAATTATGGTGGTGAATTGACCTTGGAAAAATTCTATTCCAAAGGTTTTTACATGCTTGTAACCGCATCGGTTTTTGAATCTAGGTACCAAGGAGCAGATAAGGTTTGGAGAAATACAGCTTTTAATACTAACTACGTTTTCAACGCTTTAGGAGGAAAAGAATTTAAGATTGCTAAGAAAGTAACCTTAGGCTTTGATATAAAAGTAACGTATGCTGGTGGCAGAAGGTACACGCCTATTGATTTAGTAGCATCACAGCAAATTGGTTCAGCTGTTTATATTGATTCTAGAGCTTATTCTGAGCAAAATCCAGCTTATTTTAGAACAGATTTTAAAATTACTTTCAGAATGGATCAGAAAAAAGTGTCTCACTTGTTCTCCATTGACTTACAGAATGTGACCAATCAAAAGAACATTTTTCTGTATGGATACAATGCAGCAACGAACCAGTTAGGAGCAACCTATCAACGAGGTTTTTTCCCAGATGTTACTTATAAGTTTTGGTTTTAGAATGTTTATTTTACAAGGTTTAGTAAATGAATTGCGAGAATTGACGGATGGGGAGTATTTTTTATCCGTCAATTCTCCTATAAACACTAATTCTCCAAGGAAATGCCTTTCCATGAAAAATATTTTCGAAATTTTTGCTTAGAATCAACTCATTCATCATTTTTTCAGAATGAATAAATGTTCTAAACGGATTTCTTTTGAGAAAAAGGTAAAAACGCAATAGTTTATTCAGCATTCTTGACAAAAATGTATCCATTGGATAAACAAATGCATAATATTTCTTAGCCTTGGAAGTTGACTCATTGATAAGTGCCTTTGCATCTGGGTAACAACAAACAACTCTTTCCAAGGTGACTATATCGTGTGCCTCTATCGACTCGCTGACATCAACAAAATCTCCATGAATGAAATTCATTTTATCTTCAGTCTTATTGTTGTTCATTATCTCTTTTACCACATCGATGTAGGCAGCAGAAGCATCGATATCAGTCGTTTTTGAAGCACCTTTTTTTAACAATTCATGTTGAATTACTCCAATTCCTCCTCCAATGTCAAGCAGTGATAAATTCTTTACATTCTCTTTCACAAGCGCATTTATCAAAATTTTCGTCGTCTTATTTGGACCTTTTTTGCGGTAAGATTTTAAGTTCTTTTTCGCTTCTTTTTTGTCAAAAATGGATTCTGCTCCACAGCAATGTGCACACGTCATACGATTCGTTTATGTCAATAAAATTAATAGATAAATTGAGCTTAATGAAGAATAAAGCTAAAAATATTCCTATGACCGACTTTGAATTGCAATATTCTGTCGTCAAACCTTAGTATGTACTAATTGATGCAATTAATTTAACTATTTTTGCTCAAAACAATAAAATGGCATCATTCCAAGATTTGAACCTTTCAAAACAACTGCGAAATGCGATTGATGAACTGGGTTTTGAAACACCAACTCCTATACAAGAGCAAGCATTCAATATCATTCTCTCTGGGAAAGACATTGTTGGAATTGCACAAACGGGAACAGGTAAAACCTTGGCGTACATGCTGCCTATTCTTCGTGATTTAAAATTTTCTAAGCAAACCAATCCACGAGTACTTGTTTTGGTTCCTACAAGAGAATTGGTACTGCAGGTTGTTGAGAGAACAAATGAGTTTGCGGAATACATGTCCATAAGAGTTCTCGGAGTTTACGGAGGAACAAATATCAACACGCAAGCACAGAAAGTTTTGCAAGGAACAGATATTATTGTTGCAACACCCGGACGTTTGTATGATTTGGTTCTTGCGAATTCATTGCAACTGAAATCAATTAAGAAATTAGTCATTGATGAAGTAGATGTAATGCTTGACCTTGGTTTTAGAAGACAAATCACCAATATTTTTGAGTTAATGCCAGAACGTAGGCAGAACATTATGTTTTCTGCAACCATGACAGACGATGTGGCACAATTAATTGATGAATCTTTCATTAATCCTACTAAAATTTCGATTGCTGTCAGTGGAACTCCGTTGGATAATATCTCGCAATCTTGCTACGAAGTAGAAAATTTCTACACCAAGATTAACTTGTTGAAACACTTACTGAGCAATCAAGAAGAATTTCGGAAAGTTCTCGTTTTCGCATCTAATAAGAAGAGTGCAGATAGAATTTTTGAGTCTTTGTCAACTGTATTTGTAGATGATGTGAGTGTGATTCATTCTAACAAATCACAGAATTATAGAATTCGTTCTATTGAAGAATTTGACGATGACATCAACAGAATTCTTGTGGCAACAGACGTCATGGCGAGAGGTTTAGATTTAGAAAAAATCACCCATGTCATTAACTTTGATGTTCCTAATTTCCCAGAGAATTACATGCATAGAATCGGAAGAACCGGACGTGCGGAGCAACCAGGTAACTCTATTTTATTCTTTACAGAAAAAGAACAAGACGACAAGTTGGCCATTGAAGAATTAATGGATTATAAAATTCCTGCAATCGATTTTCCAGCAGAGGTTGAAGTCTCGAAAGAATTAGCTCCAGAAGAAATGCCCGATGATTCGATGGGAGCAAGCAGTCAGAATAGAAACACACTGCAAACGACCTCTGGAGGAGAAGCTTTCCATGAAAAGAAAGAAAAAAATCAAAAAACAAACCAAGGAGGTTCTTACAAACGAGACATTCAGAAAAAATACAAAAAATCACAGACGAGAGGGGATAAGACCTATCATAAGAAGCAGAAGAGAGGGTAGTAGCTTGTTGAGGGATGAGTGCGGAGTGCGGAGATTTGGAGATTTGGAGATTTGGAGGTTTGGAGGTTTGGAGATTCGGAAATTTGAAGAGCACCTATTATGAGCATCAGTCTTAAAATCTTAAAGTCTTTTGTCTTTCAGCGCAGCGATCTAAAGTCTTTCAATCTCAACATCTTAAAATCTCCTTTGCAACTAAAAATTAGTAAATATGGCATACATTGAGGTAATAGAGCATGAAAATGCAACAGACGATTTAAAAGACATTTACGACAACCTCGTGAAAACGAGAGGTAAATTGGCAGACGTTCATACGATTCAGAGTTTAAATCCTAAGAGCATTGTCAATCACATGGACTTATACATGACGATTATGTTTGGGAAATCACCGTTAAAGCGTGTTCAAAGAGAAATGATGGCGGTTGTGGTTTCCAAAGCCAATGATTGCGAGTATTGTCAAATGCATCATGCAGAAGCGGTCAATCACTACTGGAAAGACGATGCCAAAACAAATCAGTTGAAAGAGAATTACTTAGAACTTGAACTTTCTGAAACGGATGCTCAACTTTGTGCTTTTGCTAAAGAATTAACGATTAATCCTAACCACGGTAATAAAAAGTCGGTTGAATCTCTTAAGAAATTAGGACTGTCTGACCGAGCAATTCTGGATGCAACCTTGGTTATTTCCTACTTTAATTTTGTTAACAGAATCGTTTTGGGGCTTGGTTTGGCTGTTAATGAGGATGAATTGAAGGGGTATGAGTATGATTAATCCTCTTTCTTGAATTCGTTAATTTTCCGATTCATTTCCTTTATCTTTAGTCGATTGGATTCTTTCGCAGATTGCTTTCTTGTTTTTTTCTGATTGAGCAATTTGGTGTGCTTTTTCTTATTTACAGTATTCTTTTGCTTAGCCATTTTACCTTTTCTAGGAATTCATTTCAACCTTCTAACACCCATGGTACTGTCGCTTCCTATTGCCAGCACCTTCTTGTATTGCCTTTTCTATTTGAGCAAGCATACTACTTTTATCTCTGCCAATAATTCCTTTAAGAACTAGACTGTTGGAAGCGTGATCACTTCTAAATATTGTTTCTTCTAACTCCAAGTGTGAAAGAAAAAGATGCATTTCTTCAAATAATTCAGATTCTTCTAACTCAATAAACTCACCCAAATATCTGTTTTTATAATGATCCAATCCTTTGTGAGCAGTAAGAACAAGCGTCGATGCAAATTTAGGTTGAGTTGCGTTCAGTACTTTTGCAGAGTTTATGGCATGTTGTTCTGTTAATAATTTCCCTCCAACTCCATTAATAATCATAACTGAAGCATCCATTCCAGCAGCTTTGGATTTATTTAAACCGTCAACTGTAGTTTGGTAAGTTTCACCTTTTTGTATTGCCTCTAACACCTCAGAATCACCTGATTCAATTCCAACATACAATAATACCAACCCATTCTCTTTAAGCTCTTTTAATTCATCTATCGATTTTCTCATCAAATTAGAAGGCGAGGCGTAGGTAGAGATTCTACGTAATTTCGGGAAAGTTTCATTTAGTTTCTTAAGAATCGGGATTAAGCGCTTATTTGACAACACCAAAGGATCGCCATCTGCCAAAAATACTTTCTGGATGGAATTCGAATGTAATTTAAAAGCATCGATATCCGCAAAAATATCTTCTTGTTTTCTTGCAGTAAACTGTTTTGAGGTATACATTTCGCAGAACGAGCATTTGTTCCATGAACAGCCAAGTGTAATTTGAATAATTAATGACCTTCCTTCGCTCGGAGGACGAAATAAAGGTTCATTATATTGTATAGGAAATCCTAGCATATTGTAAAGATAATGGAAATCACATTAAAATAACTTATATTTGAATTATGGGCAAAGTTTTAGGAATAGCAACTCGAAAGAGAAAAAGAGCACCAATGGATACACATTCTAAAGCAAACATTACGTTTGAAAAAGGAGTTGGCAATGATTCCAGAGGATTAATAAAAGGAAACAGACAGGTCACTGTTCTTACTATAGAAGATTGGCGAATTGCTTGCCAAGAAATTAATTCAGATGCTCCTTGGACAACCCGACGAGCCAATTTACTCATTGAGAATATCGAACTTGAGAATACGAAAGGTAAAATTTTAGTTATTGGAGATGTTCAACTCGAAATCATGGGAGAATTAAATCCTTGCGGCAGAATGGACGAGCAAGTCGCAGGGTTGACCAATGCTCTCTTGCCCAACTGGCGTGGAGGAGTGAAATGTAAGATTCTCAAAGAAGGAGAGGTTAGGGAAGGGGACACTGTGGTTTTGGAAGCAATGTTTCAATGATTTAATGTTCCAATGCTCCAAAACTCCAAAACTCGAACGCTCTGCTTCAGAAAGCAGATTTTCATGATAATCACTGGTTGAAGTTGATATTATTATGATTTTATCCCCATAGATTGTCGAATAGTCAAAAAGTGAAACGGTCGAATAATCCAATGCTCCAAAGCTCTAACACTCGAACGCTCTAATCTACACTGCCACATCATTCTCCCTCAACGCCTCATTCAGCGAAGTCTTCAAATCAGTCGATGCTTTTCTTTGACCGATAATCAATGCACAGGGCACTTGAAATTCTCCCGCAGGAAATTTTTTGGTGTAAGAACCTGGAATCACAACGCTTCTT
>NVXU02000021.1 GCA_002734065.2 Fluviicola sp. | reverse complement strand
AGTGGAGTCGGAGGGTTTCGAACCCTCGTCCAAACGACGAATAATTTAGCTTTCTACATGCTTATTCTATGATTCGATTTTCGATGTAACCTCGGACAAAGACACCCAAATAGTTACACTTATCTTCTCAATCTCGAACTAACTTAGAAGAATCACTAGTTCTATTCTGTAATGAATGGTCCTTCTAGTTCCTCGCTTAACAGACAGAAGCAAAGGAGAAGGAACTCGTCGGTGTACTATACTTCCACGCGATGAAGCTTAATTTGTTTAACAAATTAGGCAGCAAGTCTAAAAGACGTATTGTCAATTATAGTTTGTGACTAAAGATTTACGAGCCTCACCACATTGCTCGACATGCTTGCACCAAACGACTGCTATCGCTGTCAAATCCAGTACGACCCCAAAGAACTACTACAAAGGTAGCAAAAAATGTACCGAAAACAGCGGGAAAACGAAAAATGCCTGTCCAAATAGCTGAACAGGCACCAAAAGTTGCTTAATTTGACCTATTTCTTCAATAAATCTCTGATTTCTCCCAAAAGAACCTCTTCCTTAGATGGAGCAGGAGGTGCTGCAGGAGCTTCCTCTTTCTTTTTCTTCGCTTTGTTGTATGCTTTTACAATTAAAAACAAGACAAAACCAACAATGATTAAATTGATTATGGTATCTATCCAAGCACCGTATTGCATTACGTTAGCAGGAACTGCTTTTGTTATAATGTCACCATTCTCCGCGACAACTTCTGCAACAGCAGGAGAAAGCTCTAAAACTTTGTCCGAAAAGCTTGCACCTCCTGTAAATAGACCAATCAGTGGCATCATAATCATACTAACGAAACCTTTGACAACGGTTCCTACTGCTCCTGCGAGAATAACGGCGATGGCCAAATCAACAACATTGCCCGTCATTATAAACGCTTTGAATTCTTTTAACATATTTGTTTGTTTTTTGGTTAATTAATGTGGAGCAAACATACAGAAAACTTAAGTGTATTCTGAATATGCCAAGAAAATGAAACGAACAGTGCGCTGTTTACAACTCAAATGGCTGCCTGTTCAGAATGGAACGACTCAAGGTTATTTCATCTGCATATTGCAACTCTGAACCAATGGCAACACCTCTTGATAAGGTAGAGAAAGTAACGTCAAAATCTTTCAGTTTTTTATACAAATAAAAATTTGTTGTGTCGCCTTCCATCGTTGCGCTAAGAGCAAAAATTACTTCTGAAATATCTTCTGTTTGAACACGCGTGATTAGGTTAGTAATGTTCAAATCAGAAGGACCTACACCGTCCATTGGCGAGATAATTCCGTTGAGAACATGGTAGATTCCACGGAATGATTGCGTTGATTCTATCGCCAAAACATCACGAATGTCTTCTACAACACAAACAATGCTTCTGTCACGATTGCTGTCCTTGCAAATAGCACAAACTTCAAAATCAGAGACGTTTCCACAAGTTGTACATTTTTTAACGTACTCTTTCATCGAAATAAACGCTTCGGAAAATTGTTGAATTTCACTTTCTGTTCTATTAAGTAGTTGCAAAACCAAACGCAAAGCTGTTCTTCTGCCGATACCTGGTAAGGATGCAATTTGATCTACGGCATTCTCAATATGTTTCGAGGGAATTCTCACTCAGCAAAGGTATCTATAATTCTTTCTCGATTTCAGAATAGAAACATTACTTTTGCATACTACAATATTAAAAAGTGAAGAATCAAATCAACATAAAGAATAAAAAAGCACGATTCGAGTACCATCTAATCGATAGATTCGTTGCTGGTATTGTGTTGACTGGGACTGAAATTAAAAGTATTCGCAATAACAAAGCTTCTATTTTGGAAGCCTATTGCGTTTTTGACCACGGTGAAGTGTGGATAAGAAATATGCACATAACGGCTTATGAGAATGGTTCTTTTTACAACCACAAGCCTAGATCGGACAGGAAATTGTTGCTTAGCAAGAAAGAAATTAATAAGATTGAGAAATTTTTGAAAGTGAAAGGTAACACCATCGTTCCTTTAAAAATGTTTATCTCAGAAAAAGGTTGGGCAAAATTGGAAATTGCAACTGCGCAAGGGAAAAAACTGCACGATAAACGTCAAGATTTGAAAGATAAAGACGATAAGCGCGACATGGACAGAGCAATGAAGCGTTTTTAGCTGAATCCCTAGACTTTATCAGATAAATCCGAAGGTGAGTATATGCGCCCAGCGGTTATTCGTTATCAAAAATATTAGCATTAAAGCACTTACTGTGTAATAGCAGAAATGAAAAATAAAGGTAAAACCAATTGTCTTTCTTTTATAGAGTACTGTAAATAATGGGGCCAGGAAGAAGACAACAAGCAACCAAGTAACACTGTAAAAGGTGAAATGAGTGCTGAAATATTCAGGTTGAATTTTATCGCGTGTAATAATTTGCACAGGGCTGTGAAAGAACCAACTTTTTTCAATGCTTATTAATCGAGTTTTAGAAAACAGGGAAGAAGTCATGTTTCCAATCCAATAATAGTTGCCTTTACGTGTTTTGGCAAGACTCAATAACTTTCCCCCAGGAGCATTGCCTATTTGTAATCTATACTCAGTGATTTCGTCTTGTTCATAGTGTTTAGGTAGAACAATATCTAACAATAACATTGCAGTAAGAATACAACCGGCAACTGTTAATATTTTTAGGGTCTTCCATTTTCTTCCAGATGTTAAAAACTGGAAATAGCGCTCATTTTCTAACCTTTCACGCATTTCTTGATCCTTGAAGCGCTGTCGAGCCACTTTCATGCGCTCAGCCCTGTCTTTTTTGATTGCCTCTGGAGAATTAGGTTGAATACCGGCAGGCAATTTATTGTTGATTATGATGTCGTAGGCTTCGGATAGTTGAATGAATTTTTCCTCGGCGTTAGCACTCGAATTCCTGTCTGGGTGATATTGCATTACCAATTTTCGGTATTGTTTTTTCACTTCTTGCGGAGAAGCACTAGCCGACAGTCCAAGAATTCTATAGTATTTGCTTCTTGGCATCTGAAATTGTTTTTAAAGTCTCAATTCGGTTAATTTTTCCACTCGGGGTTCTTAAAAATTGCTCAAAATGATAAATTTCTTTCGGAATTTGATATTTCGTGAGAATAGAACTGAAAGTTGAGGTTTTTAATTCTACAGAATCGCCTTCAATGCATAAAACGATTTTTTCTCCCAAAAAGTTGTCAGGTAATCCTACAATGAAATAGTTATTCTTTAAAAAAACACTGATTTCTTGCTCTATTTTCTCCGGAGAATGCTTAATTCCAGCACTATTTATGATAAAATCACTGCGTCCGACCCAGTGGAATGAAGTCGCATCAATCAACTCTACGATGTCGTTAGTGGCCAATTTTTCTACGCCTAATTGAGGCGCATCAATGATTAATTCGCCCTTCTTTTCAGAGAAAGAGACAGAGGGCAATGCCGTGTATTTTTTTTCACCCGCTGACAGTTTACGCATGGCAACATGAGAAATGGTTTCCGTCATTCCAAAAGTTTGATAAACGGAGCGTGGAAAATTCTCAATGGCTCTCATTAATTCTTCAGAGACAACACCTCCGCCAATGATTAATTTTCCAATTTTTTTCACTTGCTCGGCGCTGTGAGTTAATGATGACGATACTTGCAGAGGGACCATTGCTGCGAAGTGAATTTCATTTTCGATGCCTAAAAGTGGGGTGGAGCTGAGGTCAGCAACCAATAAATTCATCTCTAAAACGATGGTTCTAACAATCATCATTTTACCTCCAATTGTTTCGGGAGAAAGGCAAAGAAGGCAGTTCATATCCTTCTCTAACTGGAGAAAATCTCCTGTCATTTTTGCAGATGCAAGCATGTATTTTTTCTCAATACGAATGGTTTTTGCTTCGCCTGTTGAACCTGAAGTCCTTGTTTCAATGTACGGTAATTCATTCTCCCATTCTAAAACAAAAGAGCGAACTTCATTTTTCAATTTCAGATTTTCTGTAAGAAAAGTTATTTGCATTCTTCTTTGGAATGAATTTTGAACTTAGGGTCTATTAAGAAATAACCTATACATTTTGACTTGTTTTTTTGCACGCTAATTTCGTTGAAAATACTCGCCTTATCTATTGATATGCCTGTGTTTTTCGCCTCATTATTGCACAAAATAACTACGTCAATTCTGCACACGCTATTTCTTAATAGACCCTAAAGGTAACACTTAGGATGATTAGAATAATGTTTTTTTTGAGAATTTTCTTGTAAGAAAATCATTAGTTTAGCGTTCAAATAACATAAAGAGAAGAATATGAAGTATAAATTAGGGTTTTTAGTCATTGCATTGCTATCTGTTTTTATAATGACATCTATATCTTCAGACGAAGAAGAAGGGATAAAATTTGAACACGCAACGCTTGCGGAGGCTAAAGTAATGGCCAAAGAATCGGGAAAAATAATCTTCATAGATTGTTATACGGATTGGTGTGGACCGTGCAGAAAAATGGCGGCAACTTCTTTTAAGAATAAGAAGGTGGGGGATTTATACAACAAGAGTTTCATCAATCTAAAGATAGAAATGGAGAAAAATCCTGATGGAAGAGAAATTTCTAAGATGTATAAAATCAATGCTTACCCAACATTGTTGATGATAGATGCAGAAGGCAAGCTGATTAAAAAGGCTGTCGGAATGCACAAGTCCGGTCATTTAATTCAGTTGGCGAACGTCGTTTTGGAGAAATAAACGATTTAATGTGTTAACTACATTCCATCCGTTCCCATGTCCATATTTCCGTCCTTATCTGTATGTGAATACATGAACAGCCGTTGACTTAGCACTATTAACACAAGACCAATTGCAGCAACGATTAACACAAAAGGATCGCTGAGGTATTTGATGTAAATAAACGCACTGAGGATAACGATGTCCAACAAAATTGCAATCGAAGGAATAATAGGATTGAATTTCACCTTCTTTCTGAGGTAACGAATAAGTCCCCAATGGATCGCAATGTCCATAATAAGATAGAATATAGCGCCAATAGATGCAATTCTTGTTAAATCGAAGAGAATAGTCAGTGAAATAGCCAATACTACGGTAAAAATGAGTGCTGGGTTTTTAATTTTCTTGGCTCTGTTCAAATCCGGTACTTGCTTCATCATACTCAGCATATTGAGCATTCTTGAGGCAGAATAAACACTTGCAATCACTCCTGAGATAGTGGCAATCATAGCTAAGACGATTGTCATGATTGTTCCCCATTCTCCAAAAGCTGGTCGTGCAGCTTCTGCCAAGGCATAATCTTTGGCTGTTATTATTTCTGGAATACTCAATCCTCCAGCAACGGACAGCGCCAATGTTACATAAATAACAGTGCAGATTAGAATTGAAATAATGATGGACCTTCCAACGTTTTTGTGAGGATCTTTAACATCGCCTCCTTGGTTGGTAATGGTTGTAAATCCTTTAAAAGCAAGAATCGAGAGTGCCAATGCTGCAACAAATGCAAATTCTTTGGAGAATGATTGTCCATTCTCAGCGACATAGTTTCCAACTGTGGTCGGAAAGCCAGATATAGCAAGTCCTGCGATGGCTAATATGGCAATTCCTGCTACTTTTATTATTGCTGTGAAAGTTGCCGTTGCTTCAATGACCTTATTCCCCGAAATATTGATAATGTAAGCGATTGCAATTAATAACACACCTAAAATGGATGCGTATCCGGCGTATTCTTCAGGGAAAAGTCGCAAAGTATAGGCGCCAAATGTTCCTGCAACCAAGCTTTCTGCAATCACCATGGATACGTACATTAGCAAAGAAAAAGTACCTGTTGCCGTCCCTGGACCATACGATTTTGTTAAGAATTTCGCTACACCACCAGAGGAAGGGTAAGAGTTAGAAAATTTCACGTAAGAATAGGAACTGAAGCCAACGACGATTGCTCCGGCAATAAACGCGATAGGGAAGAGGTCGCCAACCAGTTCTGCAATTTGCCCCATCAGGACAAAAATACCTGCTCCAATCATTACTCCCGTGCCGAGAGAAATAGAGCCTAAAAGTGATAGTTTTTGATCCTCTGGTTGAGAATCATTCATTTGCTGCATGTCCATTCCTTTCATCTGTCTTAATATTTTTATCAATAATTAAACGATTGCTCTTGTCGTAGCTAAAATAGCTCATCGCCCAATTAAGACCTACTAGAACTTTATTTCTAAATCCACTGATGGACATTAAATGCACAAAAGACCAAATTAACCAAGCAAAGTATCCTCCGAATTTGAATTTTCCTAAATCTGCAACTGCTTTTCGCTTACCAATGGTTGCTAAGGAGCCTTTGTCTTTGTATTTAAAGCCTTTAACCAATGGTTTCTTGTCAATCATCAGTAGGATTGTTTTCGCCAAAAATTTACCTTGTTGTATTGCGGGTTGTGCAACTTGAGAATGCCCTCGAGGTGTGTCCTCTGTTATTACAGCTGCGATATCTCCCATGGCAAAAACATTTTCAAGTCCTTCAATCTGCAAAAATTGATTGGTTTTTAACCGATTTCCGCCAACTAGATGCTCTTTAGAGATACCTTCCGGCAATTGTCCCGTTACACCCGCTGTCCATATTAAATTGTTGGCAATGATGTCCTCATTATCCTGAATAACGACGTTTCTCCCATCATAAGCGGTAACCCGTGTGTTCAGCATGACCTTAACATTCATTTTCTTTAAATAATTCAGCGCTTTTGTAGATGCTGTCTCAGACATTCCGGAAATTAATTTACCAGAACCCTCTAGCAGATAAATCTTCATGATCGATGAAGGATATTCTTTGTAATCTTTCGGGAGAACGTATTTGCAAAATTCTGCCAATGCTCCTGCCATTTCGACTCCAGCAGGTCCTCCACCGACAATTACAAAGTTGGTCAATGCGTCTCTATCTTTGTCATTGCAAGTGATTGCCGCTTGTTCTAGATTGAGCAACATTCTATGTCGAATATTGAGAGAATCTCTAATTTCTTTCAAACCGAGGCTGTTTTTCTCCATTTCTTTGTTCCCAAAGAAATTCGTTTTTGTTCCAGTTGCCAAAACGAGATAGTCATAAGTCAGAGAGCCTTTGTCCGTTTTTATTGTCTTATGTTCTGGGCTTATTTCCTCCACTTCTGTTAATCTAAAATGAACATTTTTGTACTTCCAGAGCTGTTTTCGGTAGGGAAATGCAATGCTATCGGGTTCTAAACCGCTTGTTGCCACTTGATACAACAAAGGTTGAAATTGATGGTAGTTATTCTTGTCTAATAATACAACTTGAACCTTCTTTTTTCTTAAGGTACGAGCCAGTGATAAACCAGCAAAACCACCACCGATAATGACTATTCTTGGGTAGTCAGAACTAGGGAGGCAGATAAAATTTTCTGATTGATTTCTGGATTTTTTTAAATTCGATGTTTGCTCGTCCATAAATAAGTCAAATTTAAGATCTATTTTTTCATACATTAAAGGTAAATGTTTTTTAAACCTATCACGTGCATTATTTTGAGAAACTTGTATCAAATATCAATTTGTTGAAGTCATGGTGCTTTTTACACGAATAATTTTACTTTTGTATCTATAAATAAGATAATTATGTCGACAAACATTCTGAAAGGAAAGAGAGGAATTATATTTGGTGCTTTAAATGAGCAATCTATCGCTTGGAAAGTAGCAGAACGTGCACACGAAGAAGGAGCAACTTTCGTTCTAACAAATGCGCCTATCGCAATGCGAATGGGAGAAATAAATAAACTTGCTGAAAAAACAGGAAGTCAAATTATTCCTGCAGATGCTACAAGTGTTGAAGACATCGAGAATTTAATTTCTCAATCAATGGAGATACTTGGCGGAAAGATTGATTTTATTCTTCATTCTATCGGAATGTCTATCAACGTTCGTAAAGGTCGTCACTACACAGACCAGAAGTATGATTTCACTCAAAAAGGCTTGGATGTTTCGGCATTGTCTTTTCATAAAGTGATGCAAACAGCAATGAAACAAGACGCAATGAATGATTGGGGTTCCATACTGGCACTGACTTACATCGCGGCGCAAAGAACTTTTCCTGATTACAACGACATGGCAGATAACAAGTCTTACTTAGAATCTATCGCAAGAAGTTTTGGCTATCATTACGGAATAGCAAAGAAAGTAAGAGTGAATACAATCTCGCAATCACCAACGATGACAACTGCTGGGAGCGGCGTAAAAGGATTTAATGAATTCATCAGCTACTCCGATAAAATGTCTCCATTAGGAAATGCAGATGCTGTTGCTTGCGCTGATTATTGCATCGCTATGTTTTCTGACTTAACACGTTATGTTACCATGCAGAACTTATTCCACGATGGTGGTTTTTCTAGTACTGGAGTTACACAAGAGGTTATCGATAAGTTTTCGGACTGATTTATTATTTGGAGATTCTGAGATTTGAAGATTGATGCCTAAAGTAGGTGATAACTTTTTAATTTTCGAACAAAAAACTATGTACGCATAATAAATTAATCTATTTTAACGTTATCCCCATAACCAATAAGTTAGAATTATGAGAAAAGCAATTTTTATTATTTTATTATTGCCTTTTGCTGGGTATAGCCAACCTTTGGAAATAAAAAATACACAAGGTGGATTGTTTTCGTTAGGTGTAAGAACTACCGTTAGTGCATTTGATGGTGGAAATTCAGGGAGTGAAGGAATGGGAGTAGGAGGCCAATTTTTAATTCAATTATCTGATAGAATAAACACCAGTTGGTATTTGGATTACATCACAGGTACTGAAAATGCATTAACTTCTCGAAAAGATTATCACATCGGTTGGAGCGTCATGTACTATCTTACTAAAAAGTCAAATTCTCTATTTAGACCATTCCTTGTGGCCGGTCATTGTTTCGATAAGACTGTATTGACTGACAACACAAACCTTTCAAATAATATTTCCCGTGGAAGTTCGGCCGTGCAGATGGGCGGAGGTTTCCATCTTAATCTATCGGAGAGAATGGATTTGACTTTTGCTACTCAATACATGATGCACTTGGGCACAAACGTTCATTCTGACATAGTGAATAACGCTGTTATTTTTGAAAAACATAAAGGTGCTGGTGTTGAGGGACATGTGTTATTTCAAATAGGTATTAACTATAAAATTGCAGACTTATGGTAAGAATGATGACAGTTATGTGTCTAATTTCATTGAATGGAATGGCGCAACAGGAAGTTTATGTTAGACCCGGTTTGTTGAGATCGAGTTTAACTTTTTCTCCGTCAGCAATGTTGAATAACTCAACGACAAATTATTATTTAACTGGGTTTTTAGAAGGTTATATCGGTGATAACTTGAGTATTAGAGGTGAAACACACTATTTACTGGGTGCCGATAATGGGGAATTATCTCCTTTCTTTAAAAGTAGTATAAGAACATCTTTTGGAATTCAATACCATAAGAATGTGAAAAATTTTGACAGTTACATCGGTTTTTTGCCAAGTGTTTCTTTTAGTCAATTAAACGAAGAATTTGTAAGCACAGGTGTTGCAAGAAATCACTTTGAACCGTCATTCGCATTGAAGGCTGGTGTCACTTATTACGTGTATAAATTCTTTCATTTTTTCCTTGAAGCAACCTACTATAATACAACAATTAGAGCTTTGGATAGAATCAATGGGCGAGCTGATGAATTTATGTTCTCGGCTGGTTTGGGTTTTAATATTAATACGAAGAAGTAGTATTTGAGTGATGAGTGAGAAGTTGTGGGACTGTTATTCACTCAACACTCAACACTCAACACTCAACACTCAACACTCAACACTCAACACTCAACACTCAACACTCAACACTCAACACTCTCACAAGAATCTACGTCAAAGAATCCCTTTACTCGCTAAATAAGCATCTAGTGTTCCTTCATCAGAATACAATACCTCTCGGGCTTTGCTACCTCTGAAACCACCAATGATTCCGTGACCTTCCAGCTGGTCAATGATTCTTCCAGCTCTGTTATAACCCAGCTTTAGTTTTCTTTGTAGAAGACTTGCCGAACCTTGTTGGTGCATCACAACTATTCTTGCTGCGTCTGCAAATAATTTATCTAAATCTTCATCGTCCATATCGCCGCCACCTTCTGCCGATTCTCCTTCATATTCGGGTAGAAGTAATGCTTCTGGGTAGCCTCTTTGATCTCCAATGAAAGCACAAATATCATCAACTTCTGGTGTGTCAACGAAGCCACATTGAAGTCTAATAACCTCTTGTCCTGTGCTAACGAGCATGTCACCACGACCAATTAACTGATCTGCTCCAGAAGCGTCAAGAATTGTTCTTGAATCTATTTTCGAGAGAACTCTAAACGCAATTCTTGCTGGAAAATTAGCTTTAATCATACCTGTAATAACATTCACAGAAGGTCTTTGCGTGGCAACAATTAAGTGAATTCCGATGGCTCTTGCGAGTTGTGCTATTCTCGCTATAGGTTGCTCAATTTCTTTTCCGGCAGTCATTATTAAATCGGCAAACTCATCAATTAATACAACTATGTAGGGTAAATAGCGATGTCCATTTTCGGGGTTGAGTTTTCTTGCAATAAATTTAGCGTTGTACTCTACAATGTTTCTGACCTGCGCTATTTTTAATAATTCATAACGCTGATCCATTTCTATACAGAGAGAATTAAGCGTATTGACAACCTTGCTGGTGTCAGTGATTATTGCTTCTTCAGAATCGGGTAACTTAGCTAAGAAATGGCGCTCAATTCTGTTGTAAAGTGTCAATTCTACTTTTTTAGGATCAACCAAGACAAATTTAACTTGCGAAGGATGCTTTTTGTACAGAAGAGAAACTAAAATTGCATTCAAACCAACGGATTTACCTTGACCTGTAGCTCCTGCAACCAATAAGTGAGGCATTTTGGCTAAATCGAAGGTGAATGTCTCGTTGGTGATAGTTTTTCCCATCACGATTGGCAATTCTGCATCAGATTCTTGAAATTTCTTGGAAGCAATCAAAGAACGCATGCTGACCATTTCGGGTTTGCTATTTGGAACCTCAATTCCAATCGTTCCTTTTCCTGGAATAGGAGCGATGATTCTAATTCCAAGTGCTGCAAGACTTAACGCAATATCGTCTTCCAAATTCTTGATTTTAGAAATTCTGACACCAGGCGCAGGAACAATCTCATACAAAGTGACAGTCGGCCCAACGGTTGCTTTTATTTTGGCAATTTCTATCTTATAATTTAGAAGCGTTGTGACAATTTTGTTCTTGTTGTCTTCTAATTCTTCCTTCGTTACAGAGCCTTTGCTAACGCCATAATCCTTCAACAGCTCAATGGAAGGCAAAACATAGCTGGACAAGTCCAATGTGGGGTCATAATCACCGTATTCTTGTCGCTTACTATCCACTTCTTCTTCAGAAAGGGATTTGTCTTCTTCAGATTCTTTGGCAACTTCTATGGAGAACTCACTGTCATCAGAATCAACGACTACATCCGAAACGACAACATCCAATTCTTGAGCAAGGTCTTCTTCTTCTTCTTCTTCTTCTTCTTTGTGTTCTACAAGTTCAATGGCATTTTTAATATCCTCTTCGTTTTCAGTGAGTGCATTTTCATCTTTACTGAAATCAACTGTTTTTGCAATTAAATCTTCCGTTGTGAGTTCTGGATTCAGTTTATTCTCTACGTCTAAATCAGAAGCAACTTCAACCTCGGATAAAGTGTCAGATTCTTCGGTTGAAGATTTGCCTATTCCAAAAATGGAGAGCAATCTTTTGAATTTTACATTCAGCAATACGACGGAGAATAAATAACCAAGCGCAACGATTAAAATCACTGCACCAATTTTGCCCACAGCAATATTTAGCCATTCATTGCTCTGAAATCCGAAAGAACCTCCGATGAAATTTACATTTTTGGAAAACATTCCCAAAAATAGACTGATCCAAACCAAAGATAGGAGGGAAGCAGCCAGTGTTTTTTTGACAGGGAGAATAGCAACGTTGAACAAGGCTTTGAAACCGAGAATAAAGAATGCGAAAGGAATTATAAAGGAAGCCAAACCAAACCAACGATAAATCAGTAAGTGAGAAGTCCACGCGCCAAATTTCCCCATCCAGTTGGCAACAGGTTCTTCTGTTCCGTCGAAAATAAAAGCGAAAAGTCCTTTATCAATAACGCGGCTTTGATCTTCTGCCCAAGTGAGTAAATAAGAAAAATTAGCCATCACTAAAAAGAAAGAAAGGAGTATTAAACTAACGCCAATACTTGATTTAACCTTCTTCTTATTGAATCGGTCTCTGATTAAAGAAAGCGGTGATTGCTTCTTCGTTTTTTTAGAAGAATTTGCTTTAGTGCCTTTCTTCTTTGTTTTCTTATCTTGAGAATCCTTGGTTGTAAATTTATTTTCTGTAGTCATTGACTTTGCTATATCTCACGAATATAGTAAGTAATGTAGGTTAATTGATAAGTAAAGGAGCGAACTATAAACAACGATTTGTTAGTTCATTTCTTCTGGAGAAAGCATTTTTTGATTATCAGGAGAAGTCATCACTTCAATAAATTCATCAAAAGTGACTTTCTTAAAGTCAGAAGGAATGCCAAACATGTCCTTTTCGGGGGTGTATTTGCTGATTTTCACCAATTCATAATCCAAAATACCATCTGCAGTTGGGATGCTATACTTCACAAGTAAACCTGGTATTTCATCAAATACTTTGTTGTATTTATTCGCTGTTTTCTTTAAGTAAAGAAACTCAATGGGCTCTTCAAATGAAGGATGACTGACCAACATTCTTTTTGCTTTCATTCCCAGGATTTTAGTCTTAAAAAACTTCTTTTTGAAAGTGTAGTTTGATTTTGTGGTGTCGGATTTTGGTTTATTCTCGTTTAAGTCAGTTTTGATTGCAAATTTTCCATGCGCCGTCTTTAATAATAAATAGGATTTATTTAACAGCATGTGATGAATGACAACTTGCTGACCCAATTGTTTGGTAATGTTTTCAGTTCTTGTAATGGTATCATTACTGTAAATAACCATGGGGTAATCCGGTAACATTTCTTTCATGGAAGTATCTCTTGCGGTTATTTTATACTCCAACATACCAACAAATGATTTTTGTTTTTGGGAGAATGCAGTTGTTGTTATTGTAATAATTAAAAGCAGGCTTGTTAGAGTACTTTGAAGATGCTTTAGTAATGATTTTTTCATATAAATTTTAACGAAGAAGTGATTAAATAGTTACATTGATTTTTATTTCTATTAAATATATCACTTGATTCTATCGAATAATATTCACATGCCCAACTTTCATGATTCGTTTATCATCTCGGGTCTGCTTGAACTCAATTTTCCAAGTGTAAGTTCCATCTTGCATGAGTTTACCTCCATAAGTTCCATCCCATCCTATT